>JAFWPH010000073.1 GCA_017509605.1 Bacteroidaceae bacterium
ATGTTTGGCAGTTGATAGCCGAAGACAACAAGACGCACGCCCTCGGAGGTGTCAAAGCACGGAACCGCCGTATGCGGAACCGCTTGTACGGTGGTGTGGGAGGACGCATGGGGAACTAATCCCCATGCTCCTACCCAATTCACGATAATCTCAGATAAATTAGAAGATATAAGCAAGAGATACCTGATGTGTCTGGTTCTTGAACGACTTGAATACCTTCTTAGCCTGTCCTACAGTGCTATCATCTCTGAATTCAGAGGAGTTGCCCAGGGGGAAGCAGTAGTTGTAGCCAACTTCAAGATGTCCGGCGAGACGAACACCTGCACCAATGTTCCATCCGAGTTCCGACTTCTTCATTTCGTATTGACGGCTTGTTTCACCCAAGTCAGAGAGCGAATACTTTTTGCCGTCGAGGTTGAACGAGAACTGTGGACCTGTAGCGATATAGATACCAGCGAGTGACCCCAGACCGATGTTGTAACGGACGTTGATGGGGATATCGATGTAGTTCAGGTGCTTGGTCTCTTCTGCACCGCCTAATTCCATCTTCACGTTCCTCTGGTCATATAACACAGAGCCGTCAACAGCAATACCGAGTGGAGTAGTAAATTGCACTGTCGGGCCTACAAAGAAACCAGTCTGGTTGTCTGACTTGAGGTCAGACTGTGAGAAACTCACTTTGTTGATGTTCAGACCTCCCTTGAGACCGAACTTCAGCTGTGCGTTGGCTGGCATGGCTATTACCATAGCCACGGCAAACAATGTAATGGATAAAATCTTCTTCATAGCGTATTGTTTTTAGTTTGTTATTGATGTCTCAATTTCTGTGTGATTTGATGAGGAGGCGACATATCGCATTCCTACTGTTTGCAAAGATACTGAGTTTTACTTAAAAAATCTAACTCTCTTGAGATTTTTTATCGTCTTCAATCAATTTTAGCAGATGTTCCACCGCATCCTCGGCCTTGATGTTCTTCTCCACACACTCTTTCTTGCGGTAGAGGCTGACCTTGCCCACACCTGCGCCCACATACCCGTAGTCGGCGTCGGCCATCTCGCCCGGACCGTTCACGATGCAGCCCATGATGGCAATTTTCAGGTTGCTCAGATGGGCTGTGGCAGCCTTGATGCGGGCTATCGTTGATTCCAGGTCGTAGAGTGTACGTCCGCAACCGGGGCAGGAGATGTATTCTGTTTTGGTGAACTTCACCCTTGCCGCCTGCAAGATGGCATCCGACAGTTCCGTCAGTTTTTCCTCGGTGAAACCGTCATTTTTGATGACGAGTTGATGTGCCAATCCATCGATGAAAAGGGCACCCAATGCCATAGCGGACTTCAGTTGAAGGGTCTCCCAATCCGTTTCGTGCCATTCGATCGTTACCGTATCGTTTTCAATCGATGCCTTGGCCTCCTCGCGCAGAAGGGCACATTCCTCGATGGAATCGACCAGTTTCCTTGCCACGGGGATTTCGCGCTCGGGAGCTTCACTAAGCGAAACGCGGATGGTGTCGCCAATTCCTTCGCAGAGCAAGGCGCCTATTCCAACAGCACTTTTGATACGGCCGTCCTCGCCCTCGCCCGCTTCAGTCACCCCAAGATGCAGGGGGAACGACATGCCTTCCTTATCCATCTGTGCCACCAGCAGACGCACCGTGCGGACCATCACCACCGTGTTGCTTGCCTTGATGGAGATGACCACATCTGTGAAATGCTCCTTCACACAGATGCGGAGGAACTCCATGCACGATTCGACCATTCCCTCGGGTGTGTCACCATAGCGCGACATGATGCGGTCGGAGAGCGAGCCATGGTTCACGCCTATGCGGATGGCGCGGTGATGCTCCTTGCATATATTGAGGAAGGGTATAAAACGTTCTTCTATCTTCTTCAGTTCGTCGGCATACTCCTCGTCGGTGTACTCAAGGTGAACGAACGTGCGGCCCGGATCCACATAATTACCGGGATTGATCCTCACTTTGTCGGCGTAGAGCGCAGCCACATCAGCTACAGCGGCATTGAAATGCACATCGGCCACCAAAGGGACATCATAGCCATCCTTCCTCAGTCCCTCTTTGATGAACTTGAGGTTCTCGGCCTCGCGTATGCCCTGGGTGGTGAGTCGGACATACACTCCGCCGGCATCCACGATGCGCTTGGTCTGGTCAATGCAAGCTTGGGTGTCGAGCGTGGAGGTGTTGGTCATCGACTGCAGTCGGATAGGGTTGTCGCCACCAAGCGGAGTGCCACCGATCCTCACCTCCGACGACTTCCTGCGTGAATATTTGGAATGGTCCATCCTCAGGATTGATTAGTTGGTCTTGTATTGAAACTTCAGTTCCGACAGTTCGGTATTGGCTTTCTCCACCTTCTTGCGCAGACTGCTCTTGAAATCGCCGAGACGCTCAGCCACCAATGGATCGCTTAAGGCGAGAATCTCCACGGCGAGAATGGCTGCGTTCTGGGAGGCATTCACGCCCACTGTGGCAACAGGGATGCCAGGAGGCATCTGGACGATAGAGAACAATGCATCCATGCCGTCAAGGCAGGAGCCTTTGATTGGCACTCCGATGACCGGCAGTGTGGTGTTGGCGGCGATTACGCCCGGCAGAGCGGCGGCCATTCCTGCTCCGGCGATGATGACCTTGATGCCGCGTGTCTGTGCGTCGTGTGCGAAACGCTCCACAGCATCGGGTGTGCGGTGTGCGGACAGTGCGTTGATTTCAAATGGAACCTGGAGTTCGTCAAGCAGTTTGGCAGCCTTCTCCATAATCTCCAGGTCGGAGGTGCTGCCCATAATCAGTGATACTAACGGATTCATTTTTAGATTGTCTATTTTGGTTTTGTGTAAACTGTGGAATGGATGTAATGGACAAGTCAGACTACTTTAATAAGAATTTCTTACCTTCCTTGATATAGAGGCCCTTGGACGGGGATGTAACTTCTCGGCCAGAGAGGTCATAGATACGTCCTGCCTTCACGGAGTCAGCATCAAGAGACTTGATAGCAGTCAATTCTTCGCTGCCTACGGTGATGTTGAAAGCATAGTATTTGTCGTTGTAGAAGACATAGAGAACCGTGTGATAAACTTTGTCCAAGTTAGCGTCATCAATGATGTATGCACGCAATGTGCCTTCATCGGAATAGCCAACTGTGAATGCGGCTTCGTCCATGCTCTCCACTGCAGCGCCGTCCGCGTCGAAGCAGAAGCCATACATGTTGTCGTAGTTGGAGGAAGTAGGATAACCCTCAGCATCACGAACCATCCATATTCCATTAACAATCAAGTCTTCTTCCTCACATCTGAATTTTGCGCAGCATGCAGTCAAGTCGATGTCGGTCTCGTAGAAATCATCGGTCTCTGGGTCTCGACCCTTCAGCACGATATCCTCCTCACCAATGGTCTTGATTTCAGCATCCTGGCTGATGAACTTGATGGTAGTGTTCAGTTTGAGCGCTTTTCCGTCCCAGAGGTTGAACACATAGAATGTGGCTGTAGAGTACTCACCAGGCTGTCGGAATCCTGGGATCATATACCAGTGGATCAGGCTGTTGTAGTACCACATTGCGAACGCGCCTTCTCCGCTATAGCCAGCGGCGTAGGCATAATGGTTCTCGTCTTCAGGCGACATCCAGAAACCGCCACCAAGCCTGCCGCCATCGGCTTCGCTGACAGAATATGCGTTGGTCAAATCACCGTTGGAGTCCAGGCCATAGAGAATACCCTTTGAGGAACCGAGTATCTCTTCGTATTCCGACATGTCGGTCTGGCCTACTTCCCATGGACCTCCACTGACAGTGGGAACAAACCTTACCACAAGATCCACCTCTTCCACCTCGCAGGTCTCAATGGTGAACTGCGGCTTGTCCATCGTCACCTTGAATGTGAACTCATAATACTTATCGTCTTTGATGAAATAGATGGTCGCATTGCACTCTTCACCGCCGTTGAAAGCGTCGGGCATGTTGCCGAGTTCGAAACGTAGGCTGTCGGCCACGTAGTTGATGAAGAAACTGGTTGTGCCGTAGTCGTAGCTGGTCACTTTGCCATCGGGCAGGAACCAGAATCCGGTGGTGTCGGCGGTGTAAGCCGAAGTCAGTCCTCCGTATTCGTCAGTGGCGGCCACACGGATGTCGAAGATGCTCTCTGCGCCAAGCAACTGATAGATCTCTTCTGTGTTGATTTCCAATGGTTCGATCGTGTCCCACCCGTCGCGTGGGTTACGGTTGAACTCAAAGGCCTTGGAGCCGACAGAGGTATAGTTCTCAATGACGTCATCTGTGTTGACATCCACTGTCACCACAAAGTTGATGACCCATGCCTTATTGCCGTAAATGAAATAGATCTCTGCATTGTGGGTCTCACCCAGACGCCATGGCTGGTAGGCATACTGTCCGATGGTGCAATAGATGGTGTCGCCAGGCAAATAGGTCAACGAGGCCACCCAGAATTTGTCCGTGCTGCCATAGTTGGCATGTTGCAGTTCGTCGCTTTCTTGTTCATCGCCTTCAAACTGAACGCCTGTGCCGAACCAGAATCCTGGTGTAGGAGTGGCTGTAAGGTCATTGACGAGTTGGTTGCTCCAGTTTTCGGTTTCATCATCGAACTTCTTGGCATAGATGATGTACCTCATCTTGTTGGCGAAATAATCAGGGTCGATGCCCAGGGCCTCTGCCATGCCTGGCACAGCCACTTGGTTGGGCTCGTTGTACCAATCGGTGTTGGGAACCTGTGTGATGGCGTAGGTTGTGCGTCCCACTATCTCAAGATCGGAGAGGGTTGTGGTAGGTGTCTTGTCGATGCCTTCTGCTTGTTTGATGGTCAGTGAAATACCAAAAGTCACCCTTGTGCCATAAAGGGTCATGGCGATAGTGCATCTCACCGTCTCGCCAGGAAGAAGGGGTTTGGTGGGGTTCTGTCCCACACAAAGATATAACTCATCGGCGGCAAGGTCCCAATCTGGATGAACGAACCAGTATCCGTTCGATCCCCAGTTATCGAGGTCGCCGTTCTTGTTCAAATAGTATCCTCCCCATGAGGCGGAAGGTGTGGTGTTGTCCGTTCCGTCGCTCTGGACCAGACAGAACAAGTCGGTGCGAGGGGCAGAATACTCCTCCACAGGTTTCCAGGCCTCGAGTTCATTCCCCAGTTCAGCGGCAGAGACACCGAGTTTCTCCGCTACCTCAGTTATGGAATAGACAAGGTTGGTTCGTTCATAGTCGGACTTGGCCTCCTCGATGATCTCGTCGTTGTAGTCCTCAGCCAATGCCATGTTGGGAATAAAAAACATGGCCAAAGTTAATAGCGTAATAAGGTTTTTCATATTCTTTCTTTTATTTAGGTTGTTAATGTTTGGTCAGGTTACACCATCCAGGTGGAGAGGGTGAATAGCATGGCGCAGGCAAAACCCACGGCGAAGCCGGCCACCACTTGCAGCAGTGTGTGCTGACGTAGGATGATACGGCTCGTGCCCACCAAGCCGGAAAGCATGATCAGGATGCATCCAGGCAGCAGTGGATTGAAGAAGAAAAGGTTGCTCAAAGCGAAATCGACGCCCGTCAGACCTCCCATGCCCACCATGTGGATGCTGATTTTCCATTTGAGGTTGACGAGTGTGCAGATGACTTGCGCCACCAGAGCCGCTACCACGATGTTGCGGATGAGCAGTGGCACGTGGGTCTTGTACATGAGCAGCAGACAGGTGGCGTAGGAGATGAGTGTCAGCACGTACGACACATGAAGGTTCCTTCGGTGGCTCATCTGCCAGCGCGACAATCGGTTGGTACGTTGGAATACGAATATGCTGAGCCAGGGGATGAGCACGGTAAAGCAGAAGACCACAAAGAGCACATACAGTTTGTAGTAGAGCGGAAAGAGCTTGAGATGACTGAATAGAAAAAGCCCTATCAGCGACCACACAGGCACATAGAACGGTGAGAACACCATCGAGAGCACCTTTGCCATCTGTATCTGCTGCTTGTCGGTCACTTTGTGATCTCCTTTCTTAATTTAGCTATGGGTAAGTTCATCTGGTCGCGGTATTTCGCTACCGTGCGGCGCTTTACATTGAAGCCCTTCGCGTTGAGCATCTGGGTAATCGCCTCGTCCGAGAGTGGTTTGCTCTTGTCCTCTGCATCCACCAGACGCTGGATCTCGCGTTTCACCTCCCTGATGTTGATATCCTCTCCTTCTGCATTCGATCTCGAGCGCTCGAAGAAGTGTTTGAGCGAATAGACGTTGCCGTCGATAATGCAGTACTTGCTGTTGCACACGCGCGACACGGTCGAGATGTCGAGTTTAGCTCTGTGGGCCACATCCTGCAGGATCATTGGACGGAGTTGGTCGTCGTCTTGGGTGAAGAAGAACTCTCGCTGCAGCTCGATGATGGCCTTCATCGTGACATAGAGTGTGTGTCTCCGTTGGTTGATGGCGTCGATGAACATTTTGGCGGCATCAACATTCTTCTTGGTGAAGGCGTAGGCCTCTTTCTCCTCGGTGCTGAGTTTCTTGCCGCGTTTCTCGTATTTCTTGAGTTCGTCGATATAGTTGCGGCTGATGTGCAATGGAGGTATATTGCCTTCGTTGAGCCACATCTGTATCTCGTTCTCCTCAGTCTCGATGATGAAATCGGGAATCACGGTCATCACCTTGTCGGCCGACGACTCATTCAGCGCTATTCCCGGATGGGGGTTGAGGTGAGCCACACCTTCCTGTACGGCACGCAACTCCGACACACTGATGCCAAGCCCGTCTATGATCTTGTCGTAGTTCCTGTTGACGAAAGCCTGATAGTAGTCGGTCAAGACCTTGCGCTCAAGCAGAAGTAGGTTGCGTCGTTCTCTCTCTGACTCAGAGGTGTCATCCTGGTTTGGCCGTTGAGATAGTTTTCTGTCTATCTGAAGGAGGAGGCTTTCCCTGAGGTCGCGGGCACCGATGCCTGGGGGGTCGAACTGCTGTAGGATATTCAAGGCATGCTCCAGTTCCTTCTCTTCCACGTCCACATTGTGGTGGATTTCGATGTCGTCAACGATGTCCCTGAGCGGTTTCTCTATAAAACCGTTGCTGTTGAGCGAACCGATGAGGTACTCTACCAGGTAGCGTGTTTTCTCATCCACATCGTACTCACCGATCTGGGCCATCAAGTCCTCGATGAAGGATCCCGTGTCGCCTATCGGCACTTCCACGTTCATCTCGTTGCTTCTGTTGGCGACATAGGGCGGTACGTCATCGACGGAGTAGTCGCTTTTGTTGTCGTTCATGCCAAGCTCCTCCAGCATCTCCTCGCGCGAGTATTCCTCAGCCGAGTCGTCGGTGTTCACATCGTATTCGTCCTCGTTGCCACCAGTTTCTTCATTGTCAGCATACTCATCGTTGTCTTCCCTGCGTCCTTCCTCAAGGGCGATGTTGTCGATGACCTCATTCTTCACTTTCTCCTCCAGGCTGGTCAGGGGGAGTTCGGTGAGCCGCACCACCAGCAATTGTTGCTGTGTGAGTTTCTGCCTCTGGACCATCTCCTGACCCAGATGCTGCGACTGTTCCTGTTTGTTTGGCATGAAGGGTTATGATTTACAAGCCGTTTCTGGTCATTTCCTGCCGCCGAGATACACCATGATATAGTAGATGAGGGTTGCGAGCGAACTGAGTGCGGCCACAACGTAGGTGTAGGCGGCAGCCTTGAGCGCGTCGGTGGCGGCAGCATGTGTCGAGCCACTGGTCATGCCACTCTGTTCCAACCATTTCAGTGCGCGGCGACTGGCATCGATCTCCACAGGCAAGGTGACGAAAGCGAAGATTGTGGTCAAGGCGAACAGCACGATACCGATGAGCAGAACGGTGGAATTGCCCGTCCAGCTCAGCAGCAACAAGCCGCCGAGCAGCACCCATGTCATGAAGTTGGAGGCGAACGAAACGACTGGCACCAACTTCGAGCGCAAAATCACCGGAGCGTAGGCGCGTGCGTGCTGTACGGCGTGTCCACACTCATGCGCAGCCACCGCTGCTGCCATCACACTGTTGCTTGAATAGACGCCCTCGCTCAGGTTCACAGTTTTGGTGGCAGGATTGTAGTGGTCGGTCAGTGTCCCCGAAGTGCTGGTCACCTGCACATCAGTGATGCCGTTCTCATAGAGCATCTTCAGTGCCACCTCACGGCCAGTGAGGCCGCTGAAGGAACGCATTTGAGAGTATTTCTTGAACTTGCGCTGAAGATTGGCCTGAACCAGCCAACTTGCCAGCGCGATACCGATGAACAGTACCCAATAGATGATTGTGCCTCCAAAAATTCCCATAATCGTATAGTTTAATTACTGAATCATGATATGTCCGACAAGGACATTCTTTCATTATGATAGACTGTTTCGTCCACCAAAACCTATCACGCGACTACTCACGCACGATGGTCTGTTCCCTGTCTGGGCCTACAGAGACGATCGCGATAGGGGTCTCCAGTTCCTGCTCCAGGAAGGCGATGTAGTCCTTGAAGGTCTGTGGAAACTCCTCCTCGCTTTTCACCTCTGAGAGGTTGAGGTTCCATCCTGGCAACTCCTTATAGACAGGCTCTATATCCTTGCTGATGTCGTAGGGGAAGTAGTCGATGACCTCGCCGTTCTTGAGTTTGTATGCCACGCAAGCCTTCACTGTGGGGAACCCGTCGAGCACGTCGCTCTTCATCATGATGAGTTTGGTCACACCGTTGATGATGATGGCGTATTTCAGTGCCACCAAGTCAATCCATCCACAGCGGCGCTCGCGACCGGTGACAGCGCCGTACTCATGACCGATGGCGCGGATCTTGGCACCTGTCTCATCGAACAGTTCAGTGGGGAACGGACCTGCGCCCACACGGGTGCAGTAAGCCTTGATGATGCCATAGACTTCGCCGATCTTGTTGGGGCCGACACCAAGGCCTGTGCAAGCACCGGCGCAGATGGTGTTGGAGGAAGTCACGAAAGGATAGGAACCGAAATCGATGTCGAGCATGGTGCCTTGTGCGCCCTCGCAGAGGATGCTCTTGTCGGCTTTCAGCAACGCGTTGATCTCGTGCTCGCTGTCAACCAAGGGGAACTGTCGGAGATACTCGATGCCCTCGAACCATTTCTTCTCCACTTCGGAGATATCGTAGTCGGTGAAGTCCAAGGCGCGGAGCATCTGCTCGTGACGTGCCTTGTGGGCAGCGTACTTCGTCTCGAAATCTTCCAGGATGTCGCCCACGCGCAGACCGTTTCGACTCACCTTGTCGGTGTAGGTCGGACCAATGCCCTTGCCGGTGGTGCCCACCTTGTTCTTGCCTTTCTGAGCCTCGTAAGCCTGGTCGAGGATACGATGGGTTGGCATGATGAGGTGCGCCTTCTTGGAGATGTGCAGGCGCGACTTGAGTTCATGTCCTGACTTCTCCAAGGATTGAGCCTCTTCCATGAAGAGGTCGGGTGCGAGCACCACGCCATTGCCTATGATATTGATTTTGTCGCCTTGGAAGATTCCTGAGGGAATGGACCGCAGGACGTATTTCTCTCCTTCGAACTCAAGGGTGTGACCAGCGTTGGGACCCCCTTGAAAACGTGCAACCACATCATACTTTGGGGTGAGCACATCGACCACTTTGCCTTTGCCCTCGTCGCCCCATTGCAGACCCAGAAGTACATCAATTTTTTCCATATTAACTATTTGAGTGTTGTGTTATGTTTAGTTTGTTTTCTTTTTCTCTTTCGGAGTGCCTTTGCCTTTTTCCTTGGCGGCAGTCCCTTTATCAGTGACGGCCTTGGGCTTGGCTTTTTTCTTCTTGTCGAGCCTTTTTTTCCGGCGGTTGATATTGGTCAGGCATTTGCTGCAAAGTCCGGATATCGTCAGTGAGTACATGGACGGGTGGAAACGCTTGACGGGCATCTCCTTGATGAGCCGCCCCAAGCTGTCGTTCGTGAACCGTTCCAGTTTTCCACATTCCGTGCAGGCTTTGTAGAAGTGCACCTGGCCTGGGATGTTTCGCTCGTAGTACACCTTCGATGGCATTTGGTTTCGAACCACCAGGCCAATCTGCGCCAAGAGGTCGAGCGTGGTGTAGATGGAGGCGCGGCTCACTCGGAAGCGGTCTTCCAGTCTCTGGAAGAGTTGATCGACATCGAACAGTCCATCGAAAGAGTAAACCGCATCGAGAATGGCATAGCGTTCGGGAGTTTTGCGCTGGTGGTGTTCCAACATGTACTCAGTCAACAATCTGTGCGCTTCCTCTCTCACCAAGGTCTCTTCGGTGTCCTTCAATGGTGCCATATTGTTTCTGACTTACAAATTTACCAATTTTGTCACGATAGAACAAACTATTGGACGTGTTTTTTATTCCTCGCCTTCAAGATACTCCAGATAGGGGCGCAATTCGGCTGTCCTGTCAAATCCAGCGTCTTGCATGGCAATCACGACTTCACGAGCTCTCGACTCGGACAGCCCTGCGAATTGGCGCAGGGCTTTCCATGCGATGTCGCGGAGCAGGAAGGGGTTGGAAGGCCAGCTCATGGTGCAGAGGGCATGGTCCACCAGTTCCTCTGCAAGCCTGTCGGACAGGTCGCCACGGCGCATCAGGTGGATGATGGTGTGGTAGCCGCAGACCTGGACGTACAACTGGTCGGAGGCCATCCATTGGAAGGCTTTCTCCAAGGCGTATGGGAGATGTTGGAAAAGGTTCACGCTCGCCATCCCGGCCATCTCCGCCGTGTTGATGCTCTCTGCCCAGATATCGGCAATCTCGGGATAGAACGTTTCGACGGGTTGCAGCAGTGTGGCGACAATCTTCGATTCCCTCACGTCCTCTTTCCATAGTTCTTGTGCCAGTTCGTGGTCGGGCTCAAACTCCTTAGCGATGGTTTTCAAGCGTGGCAGTTCAATGCCGAAGTTCACCCGGTAGGCGATCCCGGCATCGCGCATGGAAGCGGAGGCCATGCCATTCATGTTGGCGCGGAACTCCTGTTTCAGCAGTCGGATTTTCTCTTTGGTCCGCTCGGTCATGGGCTTGTTTCGGGAAAAGAGTGTTCTATGGGTGATGGATTATTCGTTCACGTAAGGTAGAGTGGCGTAGTCATTGCTGTAGCGCAGCATCTGGTGGTCGTAGGCCTCGGTGTAGTCCAGCTTGACATCGGTGATCTCACCATTGGCGTCTTTCTCCACGTGATACACAGGATTGATAAATCCCTTGTAAGGCGCAAGGTTGAGGCGTGCGTAACGGTCAAGCACTTCCTTGTGCAGCTCCGGATCGATCTTTACACCATAGGTCTCCACCAGCGAGCGGGCGGCCTCGAAGTCGCCTGTGCTCTTGATGCGTTGCAACTCTGCGAGCAGTTCGCCGAAGAGGGTTCTCAGACGTGGGTAGTCGTTGATCTTCACGTAGGTCTTTCCATCGCGTTTCACCATCTCCACGACGTTGTCTTTCCGGCCGTGTTCGTAAGCCCAGCGGGCGATGACTGCCCGGTTGCGCATGTGGGCCTCTTCGATTTCATTACCCAGGTTGATGCGCACCAGTTGTGTCATCAGACCATTCATCATATAACTGTAGTACTGTGCTTTGTAGGCATCCTTATCGGGTACCAGGCCCAGCTCCACCAGTTTGTCGTCAGCGATATAGTAAAGTCCGAAGATGTC
Source organism: Bacteroidaceae bacterium (assembly GCA_017509605.1). Taxonomy (GTDB): domain Bacteria; phylum Bacteroidota; class Bacteroidia; order Bacteroidales; family Bacteroidaceae; genus RUG11857. Next base: position 11,621 of record JAFWPH010000073.1, read on the forward strand.
GGCACGAGCCTCCTCAATGGTGGAACCGTAAGCCTTCAAGGTGTCGGTGCTCACGCCTGGCAGCAGTTTTCCAGAACCATGTCCCAGGCACTCGTGCAGGTCGGTGTGCAGGTCGTCGGTCAAGTCGCCGAACTTGTCCATCATGGCTATTTCCTCTTCGCCGTAGGCAAACTCTTGGGTGAAGCCGTTGCCGCGTGCAGCTTTGTTGTAGGCGTCGGTGAGGTTGCCGATGGTCACCGACTTGGAACCGTGTTCTTTCCTCACCCAGTCGGAGTTGGGTAGGTTGATGCCTATGGCAGTGGAAGGATAGAGGTCACCGGCAAGGATAGCTGCGGTAATGACCTTGGCTGTGATGCCTTTCACCTCCTCTTTCTTGAAACGGGGGTCGCACGGGGAGTTGTCCTCAAACCATTGTGCGTTACGGCTCAGGGTTTCGGTACGCTTGGTGGCTTCCAGGTCCTTGAAATTGACGATGGACTCCCAGCTGGCCTTCAGTCCCAGAGGATCGCCGTAGCTTTCGGTGAAGCCGTTGACAAAGTCCACGCGTGAATCCACATCGCCCACCCATAGGATGGTGTACTCGTCGAACGTCTGCAGGTCGCCTGTCTGATAGAACTCGATGAGTTTGTCTATCACTTTCTGCTGTTTCTCGTTCTCTGCGTAAGGACGTGCTTTCTGCAGCCAGTAGATGATGCGTGCGATAGCCTGTCCGTAAAGGCCATTGGCTGTCCACCGAAGCTCGTGCAGCTGGCCGTCGCTGCCTTTCACCAACCGGCTGTTCATGCCTGTCATCACAGGATGGGGGTCGTCAGGGTCGCGTTGGTCGTTGTAGAACTCCTCAGCCTCAGCCTGACTGACGCCGCTGTAGTAGTTCTCTGCCGAGGTCAGCAGCAAATCCACGCCGTCGGCTTGGTTCACACGCTTGGGCATCACTTGTGGGTCGAAAATCACCGGGCACAGCACATCGCACAATTCCTTCGGGCTCTGGCCCTCGGCCACTGGCAACTTGGAGGCGGGGAGGCTCATCACTGCCTGGCGGAAGAATTGCTCGGAGAAGCCTGGTACGAACTTCTCGCAGCCATAGTGATGATGGATGCCGTTGGAGAACCACACCCGTTTGAGATAGACCGTCAGGGCCTTGAAGTCGTCGCTCTGTCGGTTGCCTTTGTAGTCGGTGTAGATGCTCTCCAGGGTCTTGCGGATACGCAGGTTGTATTTGCCGTTCTGGTCGTAGAGGATGTCTCGTCCTTGCAGCGAAGCCTCAGTGAGGTAGTAAATGTACTTCTTCTGCTGAAGGGTGAGGGACTCGAATCCTTCTACCTTGTAGCGAAGCATCTGAAGGTCAGCGAACCGTTCGTCGTTATACGCGAATTCCTCATTCACTTGTGCTGCTGCTCCAAGAGGGGCAGCAGCAATAAGGGATGACACAATCATTTTCCTAAGATTAATTCTCATACTATAGTCTTGGTTGATTCGGATATTCCGGTCTGTCCCGGTTGCTCCGGATGATAGGGGCACTCTGGTTATTCTTTCTTTTTCGCTCGTTTTTTCTCGCGCTCCGACACGATGACGGCATAACTCTGATTATGCGCCAGACGGTATTCACGAGGAGTGACACCCACATATTTGTAGAAAGCCGCATAAAATGACTGGCGGTTGGAGAAACCTATCTCCCGGCTGATTTCGTCCATTGATTTGCGGACATCAGTCCGTCTGTCGGACAACAGATAGCGTGCGTCGCGAATCCGATACTGGTTGACCAGACTCGAATAGTTGCATCCAAACCGGAGATTCACTACAGCCGATAAGTAACGGGTATTGGTCTCTAAGTCTATCGCCAGTTGCTTGGCTGAATAATTAGGATCCTTGTACTTCTTACCAACAATTAAGATAGACAGGATTCGTTCATATAAAGCATCCACTATCGCCGGATTGATCATCTGCCTGTAGGGTGCTTCTTTCTCCACGTTCTGGGTGAGGTTGTATTTTTTCCTCTTCCCTTCATCTTTGTTCTTACCTGTTTCTTTCATCACCTCTTCAACCTTTTGATATTTTCGGAATAAATGCAAATATATTGTTTTTTAATGATTTTTGCAAATTATTCGGCGAATTTTTTCAAAAAATTTCATCTCTCTTTTCCAATCCTCTTCGACACAATGGTCCGGCCTTGGTTGTCCTTGCTCTTCTCCAGATAGATTTGTCCTGCTCGTGGTTTGCTGATTCTCCTTCCGTCCACACTGTAGAACTCCATTTGCTTTGCCTCTTGTAATGATTTGTCATCCGTTATTCTGCGGATGTCAGTCGAACTCGCATTGAAGCGTATCTGGGTGCTGGTAAGCACTATGGGTATCTGGTTCAAGGCCTGTCCCCCCACCACATCTGGTTCCATCCATTCGGTGTAACCATTCTCAAGGGTAATCAATCGGAGGGTGTAGTTGCCATCGGGATAACTGCGTGGTATCTGGCACGTCTGACCACCGTATTCAATGCCGACAGTATCAATCACGCCGTAGTAGGGATCGAGATCCACAGTCATGTCCTCGATATCCTCGGAGCAGACGTTCTCGAGGAATTTACCATCCTGGTCGAACAGTCCTATGCCGATGGAATATGTACGCGGAATGTTATAGTAATTATAGAACTCGCCCAGGTAAATCATGAACTCAGCGTTTCGCATGGTGTTGCGCATAAATACCCCAAGGGGCTGATAGCAATAGACGGAGGTCTGTCTCAGCACCTCATTATCGGATTCGGGCAGTTGGATGCCGGTAATGGCGCACTGATCCTGAGAGAAAGAATAGCTGAAGGAAGTGCTCTTGGGGTTCAAGTAGGGTATGGCATAGAATGCATCGCATGTGCCAGCCCATCCCCAATTCACATGGACATAGCCATTGGCATCGATGCCGTCGAGAATGAAGGAATGTCCTGCTCCATCGCCCGACCCCTCACGGTCGCTCACAGCACCCATCTGTACTGGGCGGCCTGCCATTATCTCGTCATAAATCAGTTGGTTCCATTCCTCCTGAGTGGCATAACATTCACGATAGACCACATCAAGACTGGCCTTGCTGTAACCGAAAATGTTGTAGTAGGCCACCATGGCGTCGCTGTCGAAAGCACCGCTGCCATCACTTGAAAGTTGCATATCCACCGCGGCAGAAGCGGCGGCACAGATCAATGCCACGGCCTTCTTCTGGGCTGAAGGACTGGTAATGGTGGCTTTGGAGGGCATATTGGCGTAATCGAAGGTGATGTCCTTGAAGCTGAACGATCCCGCATCCTTGTTACCTTTCACATCCCAGGCCTTGCTTCCGGTGAAGACGGGGTGTTCAGGGTATCTGTAGTAGCGCATGATCTGGGCCATAGCGGTGGCCACACAGCCCACAGGGCAGGATGCCGTCTGTCCATTCTTCTTTATCTCCTTTGGAATCAGGTCGTTGTATGGAGCGTATTGTGCCCATTTGGAATTGATCATCTCGGGCACCTCTCTGAAAGTGACTTGGCTCATCATCTCCTCCACATCGGGCGCTTCTACCAATCCAAGGCGCACATCCTCAACATAGTCGTCGAACGAGCTGAGCATACGGCGCAATGCCAAGGGCATGTCTTCGCCATACTGGAAACTGCCTGTATTGGAATAGCCCAGGACCAGAGGAAAGGCATCGTCGCCCGAGACAAGCACGAAGCCCTCGCCGTCAGCGGAATTGAAAGCGTAGTAGGAGGGATAACGTGACGTGGCGCCGTGTAGGCCGTTCACTTCCATATCCTGTACCACAAACGACACATCCACATTTGCGGCGCGGTCTTTACTGATGAAGTCTTGTGCGATCCGCTGTGCGCGGTTGAGGTCAATCGGGCCAGCTAAAGCCATGGTTATGGTCATCACAGACACGAATAAGGTGTATATCCGTTTCATATATCCTTTTTGTTTAGTTTCTGATGGCAAAGATAGCATTTTATTCTGAATTACAGAAAGAATGGATGCTACTTGTTGCCTTTGGGGGATATGTTGTCATCAGAATGAAAATAGGCGAGGGTCTGAAAGCCCCAATAAGGCTATCAGACCCTCTACCCCGAAAAACAATCAACTCTTATTTCACATACACTTTCCGTGTGGTTCCGTCACTCATGCGCAGGATGTTCACGCCCTTGCTGAGGCCTTCTGTCCTTATTCCCGAGAGGTTGTAGATGGCTGAGACTGTGGGCTCTGTGCCACGTGTGTCAGTGATACTGTTCTCAAGGTTCGGGTCCTCAATCGTGTTGAGCTTGCACATCAAGAGCAGGAACTCCTCATATCCACCGCCATTGGCGCCATTGTTCTGGAGACGAAGGATATAATTGCCGGCATCGGTCACCTCGAAGTCGAGTTCGTAGGTCTTGGCGCTGGTCAAGTTGGCGCTGGTTGAACCGTTGGCGTTAGGAGTTGCGCGATAAACCTCGGACTCGGCTACCAATGTGTTGTCAACCTTAAGCACCTGGGCCTTGTAGGAAGGATATTCCTTCCAGGCGGCGTTGCAGAACGAAAGTTTGTACCAGCCGGGTTGCAGAGTCAGTCTGTAGTTGTTCTGACGGCCATACTCGGCATAACCCTCGCGCCAATAGAGCGCCTTGCCCTGGTAGCCACTGAATCCAACAAAAGTACGGCCTCCATTGCTATAAGAGTTGGGATATGAGTGGGTGTCGTTGTTCTCCTGAACGGTTTGCCAACCTGGAGGAAGGGTGCCAGATAACACAGATGTAAAGTCGAGGATATAGACGCTCGTCACATCCATGAAAACAGGACGGATGGTTACAGATTTCTCTGGCATCGTGAAACTGCCATTGTTAACAGTTATACCGCCTAAAACCACATCCCAACTCTTGAAGACAAAGCCTTCTTCGGCAACCGCTTCCAGGTTGATGGTCTCACCTGCCTCTGCTTTCACCTGACTGGCGGTGGCTGTTCCGCCCTCGCTGTCCAGAATGGTCACGGTGTAGAGGAAGCAAGGCACGATGGAACATTTGGTCAGTAGGAACTTGTTCTGTGCGCCAGCAGTGAAACGCAACACATAGTTGCCTGCCTGAGTAATCGTGAACGTCATTTTCATCTGGGCATCCGAAGCGGCCTTCTCCTCGCTGGCTATCACATTTCCCTCAGCATCCTCGATGCTGACAGTGTAATTGACAGCCTCGTCTGTCTCAAAAGCACCGTTGTTGTTGAATACCAGTTTATAATCGCCTTCCTCGAGGGTGAGAGGATAGTCGGAAAGGGTGCCATAGGTAAGGGTTGGTGTCGCTCCAGTCCACGAAAGACTCTTGGCGCCTGTCTCAGCATCGGTCTGCACACCGCCCTCGCTGGCCACCCAACCTGCAGGTAACTCGTTGTCGTCAGTCTCGCTAATGTCGAGTTTCAAGACATCATTATGCTGGTCAGTGGGTCTGTAAATCACTTGGTCGATGTAGATGTTCATCCCATTGCTGTTGCGTATCACCAGGCTGTTGCCTCCTTCCTTTAGTTCGGCGGTGAGGGTAGCCTCCTTCCATTCGTTGTTGGCGGTCTTCGGGAAGCGTAGGCCGGTTGACTTGCCATTCAACATGATCACCATGCTTCCTGTAGATGCTGTTGCCATGTATCTCACGGCTATGGTGTATTCACCTGGATGTTTGATGAACACAGAGTCGCGGAGAGAACCGGAAGTGTTGGTGCCCATATCCATGAAGCCCATGGCGGCATGACCACGTACATTGGGGTACCAAGCGTACGGGTTGGTGACACAACTCTTGATGTTCCTGTAGTCCATATTCTCGGCCTCCTTAATCAATTCGCCATAGTATTCCTCGGGTTGCTGAGGCAGGTCTGCGCTGAGCGGGGTGTCATCGACCATATCGGTCAGGCGGTCTGTACCATTGCCCGAGCAATTGATATTCACCTCAATAGGTCCCATGTGACGTAAACTGAGGGTATAGGTGCCTGTTGTCTCATCCCACTCCTCAGAGGGTGTGCTGAGAGTGGCGTTCACACGCCGTTGGGCAGTATAGGAAGGTTTGGCTGCAGCGCCATGGATGGTCACCTTGTCTATTACCGTCGTCATGGAGTCCATGCGGTAGTTGTTGAGATAGAGGTTAATGTGGTCGGCGTATTCGTGGATGATGCCGTTGCCGAACTTGCTGTACTCCAGGTCCATGCTTTCGCAGGTGTTGTAGCGAAGCGGAATGTTTGCAGAAGCCGTAGTGGCTTTCCTGAAATAACTGAACGGATAATAAGTCACCAGTTCGTTCTTGTGGCGTGCTACATAGAGGTCGCCGGTGCTCACCTCCTCATAGAGGTTGTTGAACTCCTGGACTTTCCTTGCCTGTGAAGGCCAGCGGCTGCTGTACTGGCTTCGCTTCACCTTCACGGGAATGGCTTTCGACAGTTCATCGTAGCAGTCGATGACTACTGGAATGGCCTGGTAGCGGCCTGTTTTCTTGAAGTAGCACAGATTGTCCATCCACTGTCCGTTACCCTTGTTGAATGGGTCTTTCTGCTTGTACAATCCGTCATATAAGTCACCGATGGATGCGTATTTCTGTTCGTCGTTGCCACTGTTGTTGTCGTTGATGATGACCACCTTGTTGCGGGCAAGAACTTCCTCACGCGAAGGGATATACATGGTGCCGTCGATGATCTTGCGGAACATGTCGAGCCAACCGTTGTCGAACGCTTTGTAGGTGCCCCATCTGCGGCGGGTGAAGCCATTGACAGTGGTTGCGCTCAGTTCCTGGAAGTCCTCTGTCCAGATGAGTTCAGGGCCGTCCCATACCGCTCCTCCGTTGATACAGGTCTGCTCCATCACAGTGCCGTAGCCGGCGGAATTGGGATATTTCTTGCCGTTGTTCTCACCCAAGAGAGAGCTGAGCGCACCGTTCCAGCCACAGTTGTCATAGCGCACGCCATAGTTCTTGGCCAGACCGGAGATGAAGGGAGCAAGGGTAACACTCTCGTTGTTGTAGAAGCAAGAGGAGGTGGTGTACTTGTAAAGCCAGAGGCAGGCCTCGGGATAATCCTTACAGGCCTTGAGCAGTGCTGAATTGCGCTTCATCATGCCTATGGGATTGAGCAGGTGCGACCAGATGTTGCCGCAGAAACTGATGATGAGCATACCGCCGTACTTATGGTGCATAGGCACGAGTTTGGCGAACAAGGCGATACGTGATGCCTGTGTGCTCGAACTCTTGTCGTTGGGTTCGTCGAAGCCCCAGAACTGTTCGGCGTAGTTCCATCCGAGGAAGTTCTTGTAATGTTTGAAGAAGTATTCGAAGGTGTCGAGGTCATTGTCCTGGATGTGGGTGTGTCCACCACTGGCTGGCTGACAAGTGAACCAGACGTTGTTGGCACAGCACACCGTTGCCCATGACTTGTAGGTCAGCACAGCGTTCTGCGGCATCTTATACACATTCTTCTCGGTGTCGTACTGGCAGGACAGCGAGAGATTGAAGCAGACGTATGGACGTACGTCCTCAGGAATGAGGTCGATGATCTTCTGTGGGTCGGCATTGTTCCACACATCGATATGTACCAGCCACATCGGGTGTTTGGAATCCACAGGACGACGTTGTTGGGCGGATGCGGTGAGTGAGAGCATCGCCAAAACGAGAATCAGTAATGTTCTAAAAGGTTTGTTGGGATTGTTCATAGTGGTATGTGTTTATTATTGTTTCTGACTGCAAAATTAGCGCATACATGACCAAGCTGTGGCAGTTCATAGTAATCTATTTTTTTGCTGATGTATCATAAAGGCAAATAAAAAAAGCGGGGCTTTATACCCCGCTTGAAAGATGGAGCCCAGAAGGGCTGTCATTACTTCATTATCCGTTTCACGCTGCGCACTGTGCCGTCGCTCATCTGCTGTTGCTCGATGACGATGCCATTGTGCTGTGCTGTGCCCAGAGCCTTTCCGTCAACGCCAAAGCGTTTCACATCCTGTACCTGAGCGTCAGCTTGTACTGAGGCAATACCCGTTGATACCTGGTTGAAGTACATCTTGCCGCCGTGGATATAGGCATGGATGAGATTGGTCTGCTCAGATCCGCCTTTTGCGTCAGGCAGGATGAAAGTGTCGTAACTGTCCTGGAGGCAGATGAAACGCAGGTAATAGTCACCGTCCGGATATTTCTTTCCGCTCAGTTTGCAATACATGTTGCCATAATAGGAGAAACCTGACCAGGCCGGATAGTTCATCGTCACATACTCATTCTTCGTGTTCTCAGTGTCGAACACATTCTCTAAGAGGTTGCCATTGAGGTCGTACAATCCTATGCCGATGGTGAATCGGTTGGCGTATGGACTCATGTTGTAGAAACCGCCCACTTCCACGGCGAAGGTACCGTCGAGATCCACTGATGTGGCTTTGGTGGAGATCAGGCTGTCGAGATACAGCCGGTGCTGACGTGGTTTTTCCTCGATGCCTTCGAAGTTGGGCTGGATACCGATGACGATGCTCTGGTCCTCGGAGAACTGGTAGTTTCCTCCGTCCATCACGTGGATGGCGTAGTAGGCATTGTAGCGGCCGTCCCATCCCCAGTTCACATGCACGAAATCGTTGGAGTCGTAGCCATCCACCACGTATGAATGTCCCCCGGCGTCGCGGCCTGAGCCACTTGCAGATGAGGCGGAGAACTGGAAGGGACGTCCAGCGCGCAGTTCACGCTTGATGATATTGTTCCATTCCTCCTGTGTGGCGAAGCAGTCTCGGTAGAGCAGGTCGATGGTGGATGCCTTGTAGCTGAAATTGGTGTAGTATGCTCGGATAGCGTACTGGTCGTGTGTGCCGCTGGAACCGGCACGGTACTGCATACGTGAAGCCACACCGCAGTCATAGCACAACTTGGCAATTGCCGCACGCTTGGTTTCGTTTTTGAAGAGTGTGGGATAATTGTCCTGCAACAAGTCCCATTGGTAAGTGCTTTGAGTGAAATCCACCTCAAGGGTACCCGCTGAAGAATCGTACGATACAGCACCCTTTCCAGTTGCAGGCCATTGCCATTTGTACATGATCTGTGCCATGGCTGTTGCCACACAGCCTACAGGACAGTTGCCTTGACCGCCTTTTGGGGTTGGACAGTAATAGTTGTAGGGTGCATCCTGCCCCCATTTACTTGTCAAAAGCGGGGCCACAATCACTGTTGCCTCCTCATCGGCCAGCCGAACGGCGGGAGCAACACCTTTCCGAACATCGGCCTGGTATTCACTGCAGAACTCCAAGAATCCGATAAGGCCGTCTGGCATGTCGCCATCGGAGGGAAATTCGCCTGTGTCGGAGTAGGCGAGGATAGCAGGCATGTTGTCGTCGGCGGCCACGATGGCAAAACCTTGGCCGTCTTTGGCGTTGAAGATGTAATAGGCATCCTCGGTGGCATCTCCCTGGATTCTGCTGTTGACCTCGGCAGGCATGCTGACAGGCACTACGTCGATATCAGCCTTACGGATGGCGCGTAGTGTCTTTTCAGCTTTCTTTTTGGCTTGTGACGGTGTAATCGGGTTGGCATTGGCTGCAACCGTCAGCAGTGCGAGGCAAAAGGTGAGTAAAAGTTTATTCATAGAGATGACCTGTTTGATCGTTCAATAGAAAATAGATAAAGATGATAGGGTTCTTAAATATTGAAAAAAGGTGGACGCAAGTCTGGAAGGATCATGCGTCCACCTGATTTTAGTTGACTATCAACCTACTACTTGTTAGAAAGAGCAGGGATGTTAGCAGGGTTGACGCGAATGTCAAGCACCTTCTTGGAGATCTTTCTTACAGACTTGCCAGATTTTGGTGCCATGGCTTTACGCTTGGCTGCAGCAAGACGTGCATTAACTCCCGCATCCTTGACCTGAAGAGTTTCCTCGCCATTAGCAATCGCATGATATTTATCATCGAGCCAGTAATAAACGAGGGCAAAGTGGAATGTGCCTGTACTTTCGTCATAGTAACTTTGACCATATTCTGTGGTAGCTGCATAATCTACAATATCATCAACATAAATCATACCCACAGAACTATGAACATAGCCAGTTTCTTGATCATCTACAAGAATGGTTCC
>JAFWPH010000074.1 GCA_017509605.1 Bacteroidaceae bacterium
AATACTGCGCCAATGATATAATAGTGTGGGCAGAATTCGAAGTATTCGCTGGTCTTGGCTTTCTCCTCTGTCAGTTCTGTGTCTCCACAGAAACGGATTCCTTTTGATTGCTCGTCCCACCAGAAAGAACCATAGAAAACAAGGGGAATGAAGGTGTCAAGGGAGAAAGAAGTGGGCTGGTATGGCACTCTCTGATAACGGTAAACGGTTGGGGAGGCTTCGGTGATAGGTTTCAGCGTCAGTTTCCATGGCGCTGCATCATTGCGAGAAGAACGCAGGGTGATGGTCTCGATAGAGTCCGACTGAATGGGAGAAAAGCCTATGGAGAGGGTCTTTGAAAGACGGTAGATGCCCCGTTCCATGTCGTCACCATCTTTTTCCTCATAGATGTTCTTCTGGTCTTGCTCGTTGAAATCCGAAATCATGGTCTTTGTCCTAAAGCCGTACAGTTTCTTCTCGTCAATCATCTTTTGCTGGTCGTACTCGCGGATGACAATGGTGAAGCCCGACGCGGAATCACGCAGGGAGGAAATGTCATAGGTATAAACGTCATAGCCGTACATAGCCATATGTTCCATGAAGTCCTCGAGTGAGGCCGATACTCTCTTGATTTGACTTTGACTTCCGCTTCGCACGTCGATTTCCAATTCCCCTTGGTCGTCGATTTTCAATTCTTGCCCCTGCCCCGCCATTGCGACGAGGGCGAGCAGGGTGGTGATGATGGTTTGCTTATTCATATATATATTCATTATTTTGTTAAGAAAATAGTATTCAAATGACCTGTTTCAATTTTTATTTGTATATTTGCATTCTAAATAGTACTATTATGGCAACAGTATCAAAAGAAAGGTTTTATTTGGAACTACCCTCTATTGAGGTGGCTTTCCTTCGCACTTTAGCCAAGAAAATGGGATGGACGATTAAACGTGAGCGTAAAAGCGGCATACAACAGGCTCTGGATGATGTTGAGGCTGGGCGTGTGCATGAAGCCAAGAATGTTGATGACTTGATGGAGCAACTTAACGCATGAAATACACCATTCGTTATTCGGGACGTTTTAAAAAATCTTATAAACTTTGCAAACGTCGTGGTTTGGATATGTCTCATTTCGAGCAAGTGATTCGTTTGCTTGTAGAAACAGGTTCTTTGCCAGCCAAGTATCGTCCACATATTCTTACCGGAAAATATGCAGGAATTTGGAAATGTCATATAGAGCCTGATTGGTTGATGCTATGGAAACAAAATGACACAGAACTGATTTTACTTCTTCTTGATACAGGCACCCATTCCGACATCTTTTGAATGAGTGAAGGTCTGCGCCTGTCCCGCCATAGCGACGAGGGCGAGCAGGAGGGTGATGATGGTTATCTTATTCATGTATACTGTGGTTTTATTTGTCTTCTTTCTTGGGTTTCTGTGAGAAACGGTAACTGATGGTGAGCAGGGCATAGCGACGCATGGAGTTGGTCCACGTTTCGGTGCGACCCTGGGCATTGATGCTGTATCGGAGATTGGACACCTGACCGAGAAGGTCGTAACCACGGAGCTTGATGACCCATTGTCCTTGGTGAATGGATTTGGTGAGCGACGCATCCCAATAGAGGCGGTTGTCGTTCATCTCAGCATCGGTGTATCCACGGCGTGAGTGCATCGTGAGGTCGGTGTTGAAGGTGATGTTCCAAGGGAACTTGTAAGTGCCGTTGATGCCGTAGGCGATGTCCCAGATGTCGGTGGGCTGCTCCCCAAATGTGATGTTACGATGAATATTGCGGTAGGTGAAATCGCCCTTCAGTCTCAGGGTGAGGTTGCTCTTTTGGAAACTGACACTGGGGTCGTAACTCATAAGACAAGTTCCGACACGGCTCATCTCCGCATCGGTGCTTCCTGTAGTGAGGGCGAGGCCGGTGCTTCGGGTGTAGCGGAAGGAGAGTTCATTGCCGATATGCCAGAACTTCTGATGACCAAGGGCGCGGTTCCAATTGATTGATGTGCCAAGGTTCCAGTTGCCGCCGCTGATGTTCTCGGGTCGGTAAGTGCGCACTCCAGTGGTCATGTCGTAGGTGTAGCCTTGTGTGCGGGCGTTGTGCGTCATGGTGGCATCCATCCGGAGATTGATGGTCTGGTCGATGCTGTCATTGCGCAAACGGTAGTTGCCATACCATGTATGCTGCTCACTCTTCTTCATATCGGGGTTGCCAAGGAAGATGTTAAGCGGGTCGCTGGTGATGGGACGGTCGATGAGGTCGGTGACGCTGGGCGTTGATGGCCATATATAGTATTGCATGTTGAGTTCTCTTTTCCTGTTCATCAAATAGAAATAGACATTCGGGCTGAACAGCATGTAGTTGCGGGTGAGCGTAGTGCTCAGCGGCTGACTGTTGTAGCTCATCTTTTGGCGCTGGTAGTTGGTGTTGAGACTCATATATAAACCTATGTAGTAGTTTTTCAGATTTTTGTTGAACTCAACACCTATGCCGGCACGGCGGTTCAGGGTCTGCGTGCGCTGCTCGTAGCTGTTTTTGGCATCAAACAGGTAATCGATGCTGTCGCGCAGGAATTCATGACGGTCACTCTGGTCGTCACCTATGCCTATCCCGACGGATGGTGAGAGGCGCAATGATTTTGTCAGCTGATAATTATAATTCAATTCTGCTTGGTAGTTGTAGGTGTGTGATGGTGATTCCGTACGCCGGTCACGGTCATCATACGTGCCCAACCGATGGTAAGTGTAGTGATTCATACTTGTCGACTCGGGATTGAATCTTCTGTTAAAGTTGCCCTGAACATTGAACGTGAACGAGTCGCCTGTAGGCATGCGATAAGCCAGATAGGCGTAACCATTGCCATACAGCCACTCGTTCTTGTTGCGTGAGCGATACCACGAACTGTTGATGCTGTCTTTCATCACGGCATCGGCAGTACTCACGTTCCATCCCTCGTTCTCATCGCGGTTGCTGTTGTAGTTGAGTCCAACTGTGGAATAGAAACGGAACTTGCCTGTGGTGCGTAAAGTGTTTTTCATTTCGAAGTGACTGGGTCTGTTGCGACCCGTACTTTCCGACATACCGAATGTACTGGCTCCGTTCATGTAAGTCTCGCTCTGACTGCGCATCTCGCTGAATTCATTGTTCCAAGTGGCGTTCACTTCGGTGGAGTTGGTCAGCTTATCCTCGGGTGCCTGATAGACGAACTGTCCGCCCACCTGCTTGAAATGACTGTTGCCAGCCTGTTCAAACTTGTCGTTGTAGCTGCTCTCCTCTCCGCTGTATTCCATCGTCTCGTTGATGTTGTTCATCCCTCCGAAGAGCACCGCCCGTGTGTGGTCGGAGAATCGCAAGCCGAAACCTTTCAGCTTGTAACGGTCGTCAGTCCCGTATCCTGCCTCAATGTTTGCCGAACCTCCGATGTTGTACTCCCGTTTCAGGATGACATCCATCGTCAGCTCTTTCTTGTCCTCGTCGTCGATGCCCAGATACTTGTTCTCTTCCGTCTGTTTCTTATAGACCTCCACGTTCTTCACCGTGAAGTAGGGCAGATTCTGAAGCATGATTTTGTTCTTGCCACGGAAGAAGTCGGCACCATTCAATGTCAGGTTGTCCACCTTCTTGCCGTTGACGAAGATTTCCCCATCATCTTTCAATTCCACTCCAGGCAATTGCTTGATGAGTCCGTCGAGCATCGATCCTTCCGGAACATTGAAGGCATCAGCATTGAAGACAAGGGTGTCACCACGCCATACCATCTTCACTTTCGTGGCCGTCACCACCACCTCGTCCAAGTCTGCGCCCGTGAAATGGCTGGCGTGTGGGGCTTTCTTCAGATAGATTTTAGGACCTTCGATTTCCTGTCGGCGACTGCCCACCTGCTTCATTTCAAAGTCGGCGTATGCTGTCTCATAATTCGGGTGTTCAAATTTGATGATATATCGTGCAGACTCCCGACTGATGGCAAAATAATAGTTGGTAGTGCCAATCGACCGGCCAATGCCACTGCTATAGCTGTAGCTCTCCCAGACACGCATCGTGTCAACTACAGTAGAGTCAGCACGCATCAGCGTCACCTTCACGTCGCGGATGGCAGCCTTGGTGAAACCATCGGCCACTGTTCCACGGAGGGCGATAGGATTGTTCTTTTTCTTCATCTTCGTGCTGTCCACCTGACCGTACGCCGACATGACTGCAAGGGCAAGGAGGATGGTGATGATGGATTGCTTGATCATTTTCTGTTATTCAATTGTTATGTTCCGGATAACGAAAGCACCCTCACCATCGCCCTCCTTAAAGTCGAAGATGGTTGGCATGGTGTCGAAAGGTTCGAAGGTGAGGGTGAAGTCGGTGTAGAATAGTTTACCCATAACACCTTCTGTGACTGTCGTCGCTTTCTCTTTGGGATAGTTGTTCTCATCAAGCGTGATGCCATCGGCTGCTGTCACTTTATACTTTTTGCCATTGGCCTCAAGGTAAGAATCCTTGACGATGCGGAACCA
>JAFWPH010000006.1 GCA_017509605.1 Bacteroidaceae bacterium
AGGACGCTTTATCCGCTCTGTCCTGAAGTCTATAGCTTCAATCTTCTGTCATTGTTTTTGACGGTAGCTTGTCTCGGCCCAATGCCCCAAGGCATGGGCCGCTACTGCTTATTGTCTGTTGTCTCAGTCTGTCAAAGAACTTCTCTTGCGAAACTCGGAAAACATGCCGTGTGCGTTAACAGCACCGCTTTTCTTCCGAGTTGCGGATGCAAAGGTATAACGATTTTCCGGACTGGCAAAACTTTTCAGCAATTTTTTTTCATCAAAACGCATTTTTTTGCGTTTCAAGGGCTGAGAAGAGGTGAAAAACTAATTATATATAAGATTTTCGTCAAAAACAGGTCAAGAAAAGACTGGTTACGGTGAACGTCATTTGGGTGATTAGACAGCCATCAAAGAGGATTTCATGGAGATGTTTTGGAAGGGCCATAGTGACCGATACCAATAAAGAACATCATTCAGCGAGGTTCTTTCGCTGAATGATGATACAGTCTGCAGGTGGCAGTATGTTCTCGTCGATGGTGATACTTCCCACACTGTCCACCTCAATGCGTCCGCTTCTGGGATTCTTGATGTTGGTCACACTGCCACGGATATCAGCTTGAAGGGTGGTGTCCTCGAACATGCGGTCGCAGTCCTCTCCGAAAGTGCAGTCTTCCAAGACCAGATTCTCCACATAACAAAGAGGTTGTTCTCCTGTGATGTGGCACCTCACCAACTTGAGGTTCTTGGAATGCCATCCGAGATACTCCCCATTGATTTCGGAGTCGTAGATGACCACATCCTCACATTCCCAGAAAGAGTCCTTGGTGGTGATCATGGCATGGTGCACCTCCACCCTTTTGCAGTACTGGAACACATATTTGGAATCCGTGTTCAGTCCATCGACATAAACATCGTTACAAAACATGAAAGGATAAGTACCTTCATGCATGGTGACGTTTCTCACTTTCAGCCCATCTATCCTCCACAATGTCTCGTCAGCGTCGTTGAATGTGACATTCTCCAATTCCACGTTTCTCATTTCCCTGAACAGTTTGGGCGCATGGATAACCGTGTCGCGCATCACCATGTTGCAACTATACCATATAGCGGAACGTGCCCCCACCTCGAAAACGCAGTCAGTAATGAGCGAGCCATCAACATGCCACCAAGGGTACTTGCCAATAAAGCGGCATTTGTCGGCCTCGATGTTCTTGCAGCACTTGATGCCCGATTCCCCTTCAGTGATAGTAACATTTACGAGTTTAGTATCGTGAATAGCAAATAAAGGGCGTTCGCCACCAAAATACCGATTCCTTATAATTTCCATTTTAATGTTGTTTCTTCATATAAAATAAAAAAAGAACTTGCCGAAAGCGAGATGACAACAGGACATGTCCTTAGGATATTCCATTATATACGGCCAAAATGGCAATACATATATAATTAAAGAAGATGACCGCCATAAACATATTGAGGTCAGACTTGAGATATCCAGTGGAAGTGAACTGTACCGAAATGAGTTTGACCTCATCGGTATTCTTTAACAAACGACTCAGCAAGAAATAAAACACCGTGCCAAAGATGCATCCGCAGATCAACCCCACGACGATGTCGCCAAGGAAATGCACGCCCAGATAAAGACGAGTGAAAGTGGTGATAGACGACCAGAGGAAGAGGACGACAGTGAGTTTGCCGTATCTGAACAACCAGCTGAGGAACATGGCCATAGAGAAGGAGTTGCAGGCATGTCCGGAGAAGAATCCGAATTTGCCACCCCTGTAATTATCAACCACATCGATGAGGTACATCAGTTGAGGGTCCTGAGTGGGTCTCCATCTTGCCACTGTAGGTTTGACCAGGCCAGAGCAGATCATATCAGCGAATGCCATCATCAGCCCGAGTACGATGAGAATGGTGAATCCCCTCTTGAGCGTGTTGTTACGGAAAATAATAATGAGCAGCACGACAACAAGCAACGACCATGCGAAGGTGTTGGTGATGATGTTCATGACATTGTCCCAGAAGAGCGACTCACTGCCATTGATGGCAAGTGTGGCCTGATGATCAAACTCGTTTAAGTCGTTAATGTTCATAATCAAAAAGATAATTGCTCAATGAAGGTGTTTCAGATTACTTCGATTGCATCGACAGGCACCCATCCGATCTTGCCCTCTTCCAGTTTTATTTCTCTCCATCCCTTCATGGAAGCATCCTCGACATGCACTTTGGATCCTTCGTGGATGACAAAAAGTTCGGTGCTGCTCTCATTAGGACTGCTTTTGACCACGATGCTGGGAGCGATCACGATGGCATAGTCTCGGTTGGTGAGTGTGCGATGCTGGCTATAGGCGGCGAGGTTGGCCACAACGCAAACCACGCACATGACCACTGCCCCATAGAATCCTGTTTTTCTCATCCAGATGGCACTGGTGAAGAGATATGCGAGGAAGAGCAGGAGCATCAGAATGAAAGAAGCGATGGCCACGACTGCCCACTTGTCAATGCTCATGCAGTTGACCACACTCCGGGCCCATGTGACGAAGAACATTTCCGATGGAGGTGTGACCTTATCCACCGTCTTTCCTCTTGCCAGTGCGAGATTAGCCCTGATGTCTGCATCTCCCGGGTCGAGCAGGAAAGCCCTCTCATAGCATATAATGGCCTGAGGGATATTGTCCAGTTTGTAGAAGCAGTTGCCCAAGTTATAATAATAGACAGGTGACTCTCCCTCGATGGCCAGCAACGACTCATACATCTGTGCGGCAGTCTCGAAATCATCTTTCTTGTACGCGGAGTCAGCGGCCTCTTTGGTAGCCCCCTCGATGATACTGACCTTTCGGAGGTTGCTCGACACCGTGTTGTCGTTTTTCCCTGTTTTGCCATTTTGTGCCCACGAGTCTGCACAGAAGATGGCGGTCAAAAATAATATGATATATATTTTTCTCATTTCCTTTTCTTTATGATGTTTTCCATTTCGCTGATCACGTCAGAAGCCTCCTTGAAAGTGTTGTCCATCGTCTCGGCAGGGTCACCTGGAGCATATCGGGCGAACTCGCAATCGTTGAGACAGTTCATGAACTTATCTGTCAGCGCCTGTTCAATGTTCCTCTCCGCAAGCTTTTCAGATATATTCTCCTTATTGAGATTCTCCATCGGTATGCTGAGTTTATCACTGACATATCCCATCAAAGCCCTGAGCACTTCGTCGTAGAACTCATTGGTCTGTCCTTTTCTCATCAATTCGGCAGCAGCCTTCAGTCGTTTTCCTGCCACCTTGTTGGCTTTCCGTCCCTTTACGGCAGCGATATTGGCATTTTTGGCGGCATACCTCCGTCCAAGAATTGCCATCGCCACAAAAGCGAGGAAGGCCAGGGCGTATGCTATCCAGTAGTTTTTGGTGGCGAAGAAATGCCTTCCCTTATGTCTTGGGTGAGCGTCCCCCGTCTTGATGAAGCGGATATCCTGGTTGAGTGTTCTGACAGTCTGGCCTCCGTTTGTGAAGTCCGAGACGGCCTGACTTGAATTTCCCGCACCCTTTTCCACTTTGACAGTGTATGGTTCAGTGGAAATGGTTTTGTAAGCATTGGCATTGACATCGAAGAACACGAAATTGAGTGGGGGAATCGTGTAGGTACCGGCAATTCGTGGCACCGCCAGATACTCGAACTGCCTTGTTCCGGCCAATCCTCCGTTAGTGATTTTGAAGTCATCGTTCACCTTTGCGTCATAGACCTCGAAATCCTTCGGGAAATTCACCGTTGGTGTGGATATCAGCTTCATATTACCGACTCCCTTGACGTTCACCTTCATGGTGATGGCGTCGTTGGTCTTGAACTCATTGCCATTGATAGAGGATGATATGCTGAAAGAGCCGACGGCGCCAGAGAATCCCTCAGGTTTTTCGGGCAATGGGCTGACATGGACCACGATTTTCGGTGTGACAATCTTCTTCTTCAGTTCGATCATGCCACTGACACCATTGAAGAAGGCATCGACGGGGTCAATGGCTCTGTTGACCTGCTCCACGACTCCTTCGAAAGTCAGAGATGGTATCTCGATATCTCCGGTCTGCTGCGGGAAGAGCACATACTGGCTCCACACGACGGTATGGTAGTTACGTCCGTTGTAACTCTCCACAGAGAACTGTTTTGTTCTGGGCAAGGGCAGTTCCTGAATTTGGAATCCGTCAAGGCTTGGCAGTTTGCCATCGAGTTGAGTGAGGTTAACCAAGGTATAGACCTTGTATGTGAGCAGGACGGCCTCTTGTTCGTGTACATTAGTCCGGTTGACTGTTGCCGTCATGAAGAGGTCGCTGTTCGACACACTGCCAACGGACCTGGTGGGTCGTGACGCAGAAGACTGTGGTGTTCCCCCCTGTTGCTGTGCGTGATTACTGCCTTGTCCTATGGGAGCCACATTGATGGTGAGCGTGTTGGACTTGATGGTCTTGCCATCTACTTTTGCCGTAGCCTCCCCGAGTGTGTATTTACCGGCCTTGCTGCAAAGCAACACATAGGTGTAAGTGACTGAGCTGGAACGGGAATAATGTCCGTTGACAATCTGAGTGCTGCTCTGCCTTGATGTGCTGGGGCCGTAGATGACTTCGAATCCCTTGAAGTTGGGTGCATCGAAGTCAGAGTGGTCGAAGGTGTTGATGGTGAATTGCACCCGGAACTGGTCGCCCACCTCCACATGTGAGGGTGCGTTGGCAGTGATGGTGATGTCTTCGGCTGCGAGATGCGTCAGCATCACCAGGAAATATGTCAAAAAGAGAGATAACCGTTTCATAACAATAATCATTTACTTACCAGTCCTTTTGCAGCCTTCGTGGTTGTCTTGTCTGTTTCTCCTTCACCTTACGCTGCACGTTCTTCTCATCCTGCTGAGCCGAGTTGAGCAATTGGTCTGCGGCTTCCTGGCTCATATCCTGCTGGTTTTTCTTTTGTTCCTGTTGTTGAGGCTGTTGTTTATCCTGTTGTTCTTGTTTCTTGTCGTCTTGGTTTTGGTCTTTGTTGTCTTGGTTGTTGTTTCCTCCCCCACCCCCGTTGTTCGGGTTGTTCTTGAGCATATGCTGCGCCATGGCGAGGTTGTATCGTGTCTCGTTGTCATTGGGGTTGCATCTGAGGGAAGCCTTGTAAAGTTCCACCGCATCCTTGTAGTTTCTGGATGCATACTGCAAGTTTCCCATATTGTGGTAGATTTTTGCTTTTTTCAGGCTGTTGTTCCCCACCAGTTCGAGAGACTGCATATACCTTTGGTAGGCCGTTGAGTCCTGCCGTTGCATCGTGAGCGCATTGCCAAGATTGAAGTACGCCTCCGCAGATGGTTTCTTTTCGATGGCCTTGGTGTAATACACCTCAGCCTTGTTGAAAGCATTCTGTCGGTATGCGGCATTGCCCAGGCGAATGTAGTCGCGGTCGGAGGTCTGCGCCCCGACAGCGACACAATAGGCAATTGTCATGATCGTGAGTATGTATCTATTCATATTCATCATCTTATCATCATTCGGTCACAGTGTCATTCACTTTTTTTCACTTGCTTAGAGAAGACATTGAAGTTGCGGAGCAATGGGTTCTTCTTCTCAGCGATGCAGAGGTCTATCAAAAGTACCACAAACAAGAGTATTGCGACTGCCACGAACTGCTCATCATACTCAGAGAACATCTTGGCAGAGATGTCTGCCTTCTGCATGTCGTCCAGTTCCTTCGACAGCAGCATCTGCGCTCTCTCCGTTTGGTCCACATGGATATAGACGCCGTCTCCGGCCCGCGCAATATCTTTTCCCACGCTCTCGTTGAGTCGTGTGATGACCGTCTGTCCTGTGTTGTCAGTCTTGTAATTGCCTCCTCCCATGGGTATAGGTCCACCTGCTTCGGTTCCGACGGAGAGCACGAAGATTCTGATTCCAGCCTTCTTGGCTTCCTTGGCAGCCTCAACGGCACCATCCTCGTGGTCTTCAGCGTCGGTGATGAGAATGAGGGCACGTCCCACATTCTTTGTGGTGCTGAATCCGCGTTGTGCTTGCGATATGGCTTGTGCCAGCGCCGTTCCCTGCACACTGATGGCAGAGGGTTCCATCTGGTCGAGGAACATCTTGGCCGACACGTAATCGGAAGTCACGGGCAAAAGGGTAAGTGCCTTTCCCGCGAACATCACCAGTCCGATGCGGTCGCTGTCGAACTGATCGACCAACTTGCTTACAATCATCTTGGCCTTCTCGAGTCTTGAAGGCTGAATGTCCCGGCAAAGCATGGAGTTGGACACATCGACTGCGATGACCACTTCTATACCTGACCGTTTGACCTCCTCATTACGTGTGCCATACTGTGGACGTGCCAGCATGAACACAGCAAGTGTCAAAGCCAGCATCATCAAGGCGAACTTGAGGTTACGCCGGATGACAGAGACCTCAGGCATCAGATGCTTGAGCAGTTCAGGGTCGCCAAACTTTCTCAGGTTCTTCTTCATCCTCCTCTGGTACAACCAGTAGATGATGATGAACAACGGCACAAGTGCAAGAAGGTATAAATATGTGGGATGTGCAAATCTAAACATGTTTTGTTTCTTTGTCTATATGTTGAAGGAGCCAAGTCTGTGCATCATGTGATCACTTCAGTCAGAGAGGAAAGTCCTCTTGTCTGTCAGGGGAGTCTTCTGAGCACGACAACGCGCAGCAAGATCTCAAGCAGCAGCACACAAAGCGCGGCCCAAGCGAAAGGCTCGAACAACTCGTTGCGTTTGCTATACTCTTTCACATTGAATTTGGTTCTCTCCAGTTTGTCAATCTCCTTATAGATTTCCTCCAGCTCGGTGTTTCGGGTAGCCCTGAAATAGCGTCCTCCGGTTGATTCCGAGATGTCGGTCATTGTTTTCTCGTCGATTTCCACAGGCATCATGACCGTTCCACCTGTAGGGAGCGGATAAGGAGCCATGCCATTCTTACCAATACCAATGGCGTAGATTCTCACTTTGTTCTTTTTCGCGATCTCAGCTGCAGTGACGGGCGAGATGTTGCCACAGTTGTTGACGCCATCGGTGAGCAAGATGAGCACTTTGGATTTGGCCTGGCTATTGCGCAATCGGAGCAGCGCGTTCATGATGCCGTCACCGAGAGCTGTACCATCCTCCAGAATACCAGTTGCAGCCATATTGCAGTCCACGTCATTGTATAGGTTCATCAGCACTGCATGGTCTGTAGTCAGGGGGCACTGTGTATAAGCCTCGCCCGCGAAGACTGTCAGTCCGATATTGTCGTTCTGTCTGCTTTCGATGAACTGTTGTGCGATTTTTCTCAGGGCTTCCACTCGGTTTGGTTTGAAGTCCTGCGCCAGCATACTGGTTGACACATCGACCGCCAACATGATATCGACCCCTTCCACGTCCGTATCGCTCCAAGTGTTCTTGCTTTGGGGTCGAGCGAGTATAATCACGACCAAAGCAAGCAGTATGTTTCTCAACAAGAAAGGCATGTGCATGAGGTACATCCGCCATGTTCGAGGCACGTACCTGTACTTGGCCACTTCCGGCATCTTCATCGCCGGTTGGCTTTTCTTGCTTCTGAGCACATACCAGACGATGTAGGGTATGAGTGCGAGCAAGAGCACGAACATATATGGGTTTTTGAATACCATTGTCTTTCAGTTTAAATATTCAACAGAATAATACGATAGGTGATATACCCAGCGACGCATGTCAGCACCAACGCCGCCACGATAATACTTATCACGAGCACTCTCTTAATGATTGACGATCTCTTCTCCACCACCACAATCTCAGTAGGTTGTTGCTGTTCTTTCTCTTCTTTCTTGGTGGTGTTGATAAACTCTATGGCCGTGACAAGGTTACGGTCGTTCTCATTGACCAAGGTGCTGTATTTGGCGAACTTCACAAGGTCGGCAGTTGTGAAGAGTTCATTGAGTTCGTCAATTGCCATGGGGTCATCTATTTGCTGCAACCGTTCAATGATTTCTCCAGAAGTCATCTCCATGGCGTTGAATCCATAACGTTCGTTGATATACTGTCGCAGCGTGTCTGTGAGTCTTGTATAGTACTCCTTCGAATCCTCGCTCTGCCACATCTTCTCCTCCCGGATCTTCTCGATCTTCTGCATAGCGGCCTTATGGGGCGGGATATGCGGTTTGAGTTTGATACGTTTAATGATGGGTTTGTTGTCATTGAGCCTTGCTGCCACGTACAGGAGCAGTATGGTGAGTATGACTACGAGCAGCGATCCCCAGACCACCCCTTTCCATTCATTCCAGTCAAAAGGAGGTGTCATGACTGGTTTCATGCCAGCGATTTGTTCAGGATGCAGCGTATCGACCTCGAAAGTGAGCACTTTGAGAGCCATGCTTTTCGACTCATAGATCTTGTCACCCACCTTCACTTTCATTGGTGGTATGCGGTAGAGTGTTGTATCGAACGAAGTGACGGTATAGCTCTTAGAGAGTGTGAACCGTTTGTTGTCATTGATCCACTGTGTGTCGGGTTCTGTTGATGACAAGACCTCGATACCGGGAGTGATCTGTTGCAAGGAGTCGAAGACCGGCATTTCCACCACTGTACCTTTGTCGGCTGTCACATTCAAGTGGATCTGTGTCTGTTCTCCGATAAAGATGGCAATAGAGTCGATTTTGGCTTCCACATTGACCTGTGCCATGGCACATGCCACGTAAAGAGCCAGTAGAACGGCCGACATTGCAACACGTCGAATATTAACTATTCCTTCCATTGTCAGCTACGTTTTTTAAAGAGGCTGAGGAGCGCCTTCACATAATCCTCGTCAGTGCGTATGGACACGCTGTCGATGTTGCTGTGGGTGAAGATATCCTTGAGATACATCTGATACTTGATCCATGCCTCATGATGCGCCAGTCTGACTCTGCGTGACGATGTATCGACGTATGTCTCCTCGCCAGTCTCAGCGTCTCGCACCTTCATCAGTCCCACATCCGGCAGTTCAGCCAGTCGTTGGTCGTAGATTTGTACCGCGACCACATCATGTTTGTGATTGGCGATCTTGAGTTGCTGCTGCATCTCGTGCCTGTCGAAGAAATCACTGAGCAGGAACACGGTGCATCGTTTCTTGATGGCGTTTGTCATGAACTTGACGGCCTCTCCGATGTTGGTCAGTTGGCTTGTGGGCTGGAAGTCGAGCAGTTCGCGTATGATATAGAGTATATGCTTTCGTCCCTTCTTGGGTGGTATGAATTTCTCGACCTTGTCGGAGAAGAATATCACCCCGATTTTGTCCTTGTTCTCGATGGCCGAAAACGCGAGTGTAGCCGCCACTTCGGTAGCCATCTGGCGTTTGGTCTGGCTGATGGTGCCGAAATCGAGGCTTCCGGACACATCGACCATGAGTATGACAGTCAGTTCTCGTTCCTCCTCGAAGACCTTGACATATGGTCGGTTGAAACGAGCCGTGACGTTCCAGTCGATGTCCCTGACATCGTCTCCGTACTGATATTCCCTGACCTCAGAGAATGCCATACCTCTTCCCTTGAAGGCAGAATGATACTCACCCGCGAAGATGTTCTGCGACAATCCTCGGGTTTTGATCTCAATCTTCCTTACCTGTTTTAGTATCTCCGATGTTTCCACTGATTTGAATCTTTAGTTCTTTCGCCTTTCAGGGGTATTGCTGGTATCAGGGCACCTCTACTTTGTTGAGGATCTTGCTGATGATTTCCTCAGAAGTCACGTTGCTGGCCTCGGCCTCGTAAGTGAGTCCGATGCGGTGACGCAGCACGTCGTGAGCCATTGCTCTGACGTCTTCTGGTATGACATATCCGCGACGTTTGATGAAAGCGTATGCCCTGGCCGCCAAAGCGAGGTTGATGGATGCGCGTGGTGAGCCACCGTATGAGATGAGTCCGTTGAGGTCACCCAGCGCGTATTTCTCCGGATATCGTGTGGCGAAAACGATGTCAGCGATATACTGTTCTATTTTCTCGTCGAGATAAACCTGTCGCACCACTTCCCTTGCATCAATGATTTCCTGCGTGGTCATCACTGGCTTTACGGTAAGGCTTTGTCCTGAGATGTTCTCGCGGATGATTTTCTTCTCCTCGTCCAGTTTAGGATAGTCGATGACCACCTTGAGCATGAAACGGTCCACTTGTGCTTCGGGCAAAGGATAAGTACCCTCCTGTTCTATAGGGTTCTGTGTGGCGAGCACAAGGAAAGGCTTGGGCAGAGGGAAAGTCTCGGTGCTGATAGTGACCTGTCGTTCCTGCATAGCTTCGAGCAAAGCGCTCTGCACCTTTGCGGGTGCGCGGTTGATTTCATCAGCCAGCACAAAATTGGCGAAGACAGGTCCTTTCTTGGAGATGAATGAACCATCTTTCTGGCTATAAACCATCGTACCGATGACGTCGGCAGGAAGCAGGTCGGGTGTGAACTGTATTCGGCTGTACTTGGAGTCGATAAGCGATGCCAGTGTCTTGATGGCAAGTGTCTTGGCGAGTCCAGGGACACCTTCGAGCAGGATGTGTCCATCGGACAACAATCCAATCAGCAAAGAGTCAATCAAATGTTTCTGTCCCACGATGACCTGGTTCATACCCGTCACGAGGTTGGTCACGAATCCACTCTGACGTTCAATTTTCTCATTTAATTCACGAATATCAATAGCGTCTGCCATAGTGTATGTTATTTTAATTTAATGGTTTACTCAACTAACTATCATGCCAATAAGTCCTCCACATCGAGCTTAAGGAATCGTGGTGGAGGGGGCAGGAAATCATATTTCATGCAAAGTTACCGATTTATGTTTAACACATGGTCTTAAAATTTCCTAAAAAACCTTGTATCAGTCCAAATTTAAGAGTATTTAAGACTATTGTGCATGACATACAACTATTCTGCCATTCGAGAATCATCCATCACGAAAGGCCCTTAGTAGTGGTAACCGCGGGAGCATCAAGCTTCGCTTCATGCACCCGCGGTTGTTAAAAGTCGTCCCCTCAGGGACATATGGACATGTTATTGAAAGACGTCCCTTTCAAGGACATGGGCTATGGCAGTTTGATTTCCGTGCCGATGAAGACGTTGTCTGGGTTGCGGAAATTGTTGTTTCTGATGATGGCGTTGACAGAGTCCTTGGTGCCATAGAACATGAGTGAGACGTCGGTCAGAGACTGTCCCTTCTGAAGGATGTAGGTGGCAGGTCGTTTCTGCTGTGCAGCGTCTTTAGCGCCATTGTCTGCATCGGGCTTGGTTTTTGAGGCATCAGCCTCAGACTTGGTGGGATCTGCTGCAGGCGCAGCATCCGAAGCCGTAGCTGCGGATTGTTTGTCATCTGTGCTGGCAGGTTTTGCCGGCGCTATCTTTTCTTTCTTCTCGACGACTTCCTCAGCATCCTGTCCTACGGGCAGGTCTTTTACTTTTTCTGATGACTCTTTGTAGAAATTGAAGAAGAAGGCCAGGACACAGAAGGTAATCAAAGAGAGGAACACCCATAAGAATCGGCGTGTGTGATGTGCTTTCAGTTTCTGTATTTTGTTCACACGTCTGAACAAACGTTTGACATTGTCTGTTGAAGAACGCCCAGTGTCATTATTGTTCTGAGCGTCCTCTGGTTCGGAGGTAGCGGGCGTGGGGTCCTCCTCCGTATGCTTGTCCTGGGGTTGTGCCACGTTTGCCACTGTTGTGTCTGTATCGTGGCTCGACTGTGACGAAGTCTGTTTCTCCAAAGTGTCAGTCACAAGGGGTTCAGAGGAATCATTCTGTGTTTGTTGTCCTTCAGATTCAGGAGAGGTACCGACCAGTTTACCAGTACGGAGGAAGGCCAGTTTGCGGAATGTCTTCCTGTAGTTGGTTTCCTTCTCCTCAAGGAGGGCCATTGCGTTCTCAAGCTCCGCTTTGGCCTCTTGGTATTCTTTCTCCGCTTCCGCGATGCTCTCTGGTGTGGGAATCAACAAGTCAATTCCTCCAAAGGCATCCTGGTTGTCTCCAATCATGATTTCCAGTCCTTCTTCCGCATCCTCCTCGTTTTCTTGGAGGTCTGTTGGTTCTTTGGTCAGATCCTGCATCTCCATGAGTTTGTCGCTTGCGGCCTGAGACATTTGGTCTTGTGCTTCGTCAGCCGATTCGGAGTTGTCGTTATCAATGACTTCCATCACGTCAGCATCATCCCCTTCCGGGAGTTCATTCGATTCAGAAGGAACAGGATTGGCTTCAGTTGTGACACCCTTTCCTTTCCCTGTGAATGCCGGGTCGGGGGTGAACGACACCTTTTTGTATCCCTTGATGATTATTCTCTCACCATTGTTGACGTTAATGCTTTCCCTGTCTTTCACTTCCACTATTTTGAAGGTGCCCAGTCCTTTCACTTTCACCATTCCGTCGTTGATCAACGCCTCCTGGAGTGTGTTCCAGAACTCCCTCATCACTTTCTCGGCGGTAGCCATTGGCATGCCCGTTTTTGCGTATATATCGTGTGCGAGGCTCTCTATCAAGCCCCCCATAGAAACTTTTCTGTTTTCCATCATCCTTACTGATTAGGGGTATTCTATAAATTGTCTTTGGAAATTCTGAGGTCCGATTAACTGTTACACTTATCCTTATAGGCCGGACTTACATGGAAAGCCAAGTCCTCTCGTTCAGGAACGACCGTGGTCTTTTTGGTTTTGGGGTTATACATTCTCCAGCTCTGTTTCTGTTTCAAGGAGAAAGTGCCAAAGGAATAAACCGACAAAGTGTCGCCCTGAGCCAATGTGTCGTACATACTGGCAAACATCGTGTTAAGCACCGTATCCACATCTGTTGCATCCACTTGGCTCTTGGTGGCCACCTCACTCAATAATTTCTTATAATTCATAAATTTATATCACTAAAGTATTTTGTTAAATGGGAGTTAAAATGGGAGTTAAAATGGGAGTTAAAGGGGGAGTAAAGCACTTTCGTGCTGGACGATACCACTGCAAAAAATAAACATCACACTTTCTCGCCATAGAGATCGAATTCCTCAGCTCCTGTGATTCGCACATTGTAGAAAGCGCCTATGCGTAGTTTCGCTTGTGCCATGGGTATCAACACCTCGGGATCCACTTCCGGTGAGTCGAACTCGGTGCGTCCCACATAGTAGTCACCTTCCTTCCGGTCGATAATCACTCTAAGCGTCTGCCCCACCTTTTGTTCATTCAGTTCCGCGGCGATACGTTGCTGGATGCGCATGATTTGTGAGAGCCTCTGCTGTTTGACCTCCTCAGGCACCTCGTCCTTGAAATGCCGTTTGGCGTATGTTCCGTCCTCCTCGGAATAGGCGAAAGCTCCCATGCGGTCGAAGCGCGCCCATCGGACAAACTCTTTGAGTTCTTCAAATTCCGCCTCTCCTTCACCAGGAAATCCCACCATAAGAGTTGTGCGCAGATGAATGCCAGGCACTTCCTCCCTCAGTCGTTGGATGAGTTGGTAGGTGTCCTCTTTAGTGACGTGACGTCGCATGTTGGTCAGTACCTTGGTGCTGATATGCTGTAAAGCGATGTCGAGGTATCGGCAAACGTTCTTTCGCTCACGCATGACCTTGAGCAATTCGAATGGGAAGGCATGTGGATAGGCATAATGCAATCGTATCCACTTCACACCCTTCACATCGGAGATTCTCTCCACGAGTTCGGCTATGGCTCGTCGGTGGTAAAGGTCGAGGCCGTAGTAGGTCAGCTCCTGCGCTATGATTTGGAACTCCTTCACGCCCTGCCCAACGAGATACTCCACTTCAGCCACTATCTCCTCCATAGGTCTTGAGACGTGTTTACCAGTGATGATGGGTATGGCACAGTAGGCGCATTTCCGGTCGCATCCCTCAGCAATCTTCACGTATGCGTAGTGATGTGGTGTGGTAAGGTGTCTTTCGAACGAGAGATTGCGGTCAGTAGCCACTCCGAGGTCGGCAATCAGTTCATTCCAGTTGAACTTGCCGTAGAACTTGTCCACCTGTGGTATTTCCTTGTTCAGTTCCTTGAAATAGCGTTCGGAGAGACAACCCATGACGAAGAGTTTTTTCAGTCGTCCTTCTTCCTTGGCCTGGCAGAACTCAAGGATGGTGTTGATTGATTCCTCCTTGGCGTCTCCGATGAATCCACAAGTGTTGATGACCGCTATCTCCCCCCGAGGGTTCTCCGTGTCGTGGGTCACGCGGTAGCCCGCCATCTCCAGCTGGTGCATCAGTCGTTCTGAATCGACCAGATTCTTGGAGCACCCCAGGGTGATGATGTCTATGGTGTTCTTTTGCATGTATTGGCTTGTGGTTACTCTTTTCCGAAGAGCGACTTGACGAACTCCATCTTATTGAAGGCCTGCAGGTCGTCCATGCCCTCGCCAAGTCCTATATATTTGACGGGTATCTGGAACTGGTGTGAGATGCCGATGACCACACCGCCCTTGGCGGTGCCATCGAGTTTGGTGACCGCGAGAGATGTCACCTCTGTAGCCTTGGTGAACTGCTTGGCCTGTTCGAAGGCATTCTGTCCGGTAGATCCGTCGAGGACGAGCAGCACCTCGTTTGGTGCGTCGGGTACAACTTTCTTGAGCACGTTCTTGATTTTGGTCAGCTCATTCATCAGTCCGACCCTGTTATGAAGGCGTCCTGCGGTGTCGATCAGCACCACGTCCACATTGTTCTTCACAGCAGAAGACAAAGTGTCGAAAGCCACGGATGCGGGGTCGGCTCCCATCTTCTGTTTGATGACAGGGACGCCCACTCTTTCTCCCCAGATACAGAGTTGCTCCACCGCTGCGGCCCTGAAGGTGTCGGCCGCTCCGAGGCAAACGCTGAGTCCTTGTTGTTTGAAGAGGTGTGCCAGTTTGCCGATGGTTGTGGTCTTCCCCACCCCGTTGACACCTACGACGAGTACGACGAAAGGTTTTTTCGCGGATTGCACATCGAAGCCATCCACCTGGCTGTTGTCGTTATCGACAAGCAGCGATGACATCTCCTCGTAAAGTATGTTGTTGAGTTCGTCGGTGCTGACATACTTGTCGCGAGCCACGCGTTTCTGGAGTCTGTCGATGATCTCGAGTGTGGTGTCCACGCCGACATCGGAAGAGACGAGCACCTCCTCAAGATTGTCGAGCACTTCATCATCGACTTTCGACTTCCCTGCAATGGCGCGGGCAATTTTCCCAAAAACAGTCTCTTTGGTTTTCGACAGTCCGTTGTCGAGCGTTTCTTTGTTCTTCTTTTTAAAGATATCGAATATTCCCATAATGAAAATGTAGTTGTCTATAAGTACATGCAAAATTAAATAAAAAAATCCACAAACCCATCAAATCATCCAAAAACTTTACAGCAACCACACTGGCGGTAACCGCAGTGGTGTAATTGTTGGAAGGACAATGGGTCAGGCATATATTATCGCAGTCAGCAATGAAAAAACCTCCCCGAAATCGAATCGGAGAGGTTATACCATTAAGGGATAGTCCAAGGCGTGGTTATTTCTTAAGATAATCCTTAACGCTCTCAGATGGAACCATTTTCTCTTCAAAAGCATAAGCGCCGGTCTTGGGCGACTTGTACATTCTGATAACCTTGCTGAACGAACGACCGTCCTTGTTCTGGAGGGTTGCGACTGTTTTCTTTGCCATAGACTGCGAATATTATTTGATTTCCTTATGAACAGTGTATTTCTTAAGGATGGGGTTATACTTCTTGAGCTCGAGGCGCTCGGGATGATTCTTGCGGTTCTTAGTAGTGATGTAGCGTGATGTTCCAGGCAGACCGCTTTCCTTCATTTCTGTGCATTCGAGGATAACCTGTACTCTGTTGCCTTTAGCTTTCTTTGCCATATTCTTGTTCTCCTATTAATTACGCGATTACTTGAACATCCTTCCACTGCATGAAACCCTTATCGACGGCTCTTTTGAGGGCTGCATCGAGACCAATCTTGTTGATGAGACGGAGACCTGCACCACTGACATTCAAAACAATCCAACAATCTTCTTCTACGTAGTAGAATTTCTTAGTGAAGAGGTTCACATTGAAGCGTCTCTTCGTTCTGCGCAGTGAGTGGGAAACATTGTTACCTACCACTGACTTAATACCTGTAATCTGACAAACTCGTGACATATACTTTTTACGTTTATTATTATCTGTTTTTATCCTTGTCGGGGAACTTTCAGTTTGGTCAGTACCCAAACAGCGTGCAAATTTAGCCTTTTTTCTTCAACTGGCAAAATTTTCTTTATTATTTTTTGATTATGGTGCAAAAAAAGGGAACAAGTTGGTGTAAAATGCAGTCAAGCGTACGTTATTTCCATAAGTCACAACAGATTCGTGAATGATCTGGACACACTGGATGGTAATACATAGGATGCCAACTAAAGGGCAAAGTTGCCTGAGACATGGAGCATGGACAGGAAATAGACCATGCCGACATAGTATCGCCATTTACCTGTTGGTGGCTGGACATCCCAGAGTCTCTGGACATATTCGCGAGCCAGAGCGCGGTCTTGTTCACTGTCGCTGTCGGCCAGTGCGAAAGCTCCGACGGCATTTGCTCCTGCCATACCTTCGGTATAGTTGCCTGTAGGCTCAGTGCCATCAAGGTTGAACTGTCCGTCTTTGAATCCGTTGTTTTTGAAGAACAGCAGTGTTCGGCGCATCATCGTGCGCTGTTTTTCCTTGTCCTTTCCCGAGAGATAATAGTCCATACCGACGTTCATTGGGCAGCGAATAGCATCGTACATGTATCTGTCGGTATTGTAGTCGAAGTTGGGGCGTCGATATGGTTTTCCGTTGAAGAGGCAGTAGTCAGGGTAAAGTCCGGTCAAGGAGTCCTGCGCGGCCTCCAAGAGCCATCGAGCTTTATCGGCAGCCTCACTCCAGAAGTTGTTGTTCGCATCGGCTTTCTTAGCCCATAGCTCCAAGAACGCAGGCAGACAATATGAGGGATCGCTGTACCAATGTACTTCCTCGTTAGGAACGAAGGTGACGAGACGGGTAGAGTCGTCGAAGAGGTTATATACCCCAGTTTTTTTTCCGTCCTTATTGGTTATCTTGTGTAGGATTTCATTGGCCTCGTCTGCATATTTTGTTTCGTTCCATTTATCGGCGGCGAGGAAGAGAGCGGTGACGAAATAAATCTCCCCATCGGATGCATTGCTTTGGCCTATTTGTTTTCCGTCAAGCGCACACTGCCAGCAGAAATAGCCATCCCATGGACTGTCTGCAGGATAGGCCATGTGTTTTTTTGTCCATCGCCATAGTTTGTCGAACACCTCGCGTTTATTGAGTTGCAGGCTGATCATCATGCCGTATGACATCCCTTCTGTCCGTACGTCGTTACTACCTGTATCGACGATGATGCCCATCGAGTCTCCGACTTCGTAATAGACGCTTTTCTCTCCGTCGGCATCATACTTGGTGA
The DNA here is from genome assembly GCA_017509605.1 of Bacteroidaceae bacterium. Taxonomy (GTDB): domain Bacteria; phylum Bacteroidota; class Bacteroidia; order Bacteroidales; family Bacteroidaceae; genus RUG11857. The sequence goes on from JAFWPH010000006.1 coordinate 17,355, forward strand.
TGTCGCCTGGGGTGAAGAAGTGGGTCCAGATGCTGTCGATACGCGCTTGCACTTCAGCATCGCTCTTGCCGAGAAGAGATGAGAAGAGGTTATTGGAAACAGTATTCACAGATTGTTGTTTCTGTTGACATGCTGTCAGCAATAGAGCCATCAGGGTCAAGGATGATAATAGTCTCTTCATTATTGACATCAAAACATGTTAATTTTGAGATTGACAATCAAGACAGCGTTATGTCAGAACTATTTTTTTGTTTTCATAATGATGAACAACACTGCGATTGAGAACAAGATACAGACCAAAACGCAGAGGACGAGATATAGGTTGAAAGAGATGAACCCCTTGAGAAATAGTGCTACAAGGATGGCTAACGCCACAGTCTCCACGATGGCTGACAATATAATACCTTTTTTTCTGCTCATAATATGGAACTAAAAACTAATGTAGTTTGTTCATTGACGCAAGGGATTAAAATGTTATCTCTCACAAACTCTCGTCATTCTCCTTTGGATTCCTCCAGTGTATCTTTCCCTCCAGATACTCCTGTGTGGCGATGAGCGATGGTTTGGGCAGATGTTCATAGAATTTGGAAATCTCTTCCTGTTCCTTATTCTCAAACTTCTCGTCAAGTGAATTGTCTTCACCGCCGAATTCAGCTATTTTCTGCTTGATCTCCTCCTTCATCTCCACCTGAATCTGGTTGGCACGTTTAGCAATGATGGCCACTGTCTCGTAAACGTTGTGAGTACCTTCATCGAAAGCGGCAAGGTTACGGGTGATGGTAGTGGTGATTTTTTTCTTGTCTCTATCTATCTTCTTGAAATCCATATTGATGATGTTTTTGTTAATGGTTAATATTTCTAAAACGTCGGACAGCTGGTTCTCCAACAATCATGTCTTCTCTTTGTTTTGTGAATTAAAATGCAAAGTTATCAAATTTCTATGAGATGAAAGATTCTTGTATAGAAAAAAAAGAATGCACAGCCAAAATCGGCTGGGATAGAGAACAGAAGGGAAAGTTTTGTTATTGCGGCTGATTATTGTTATCTGACGACAAGAAGACATCCTCCAATGCTTTGAAACCCTCGATGATGGCATCTGCGGCGGAGCCGTCGGGCTGTTCATCAGTCCAGCCGATGCCCTTGAACCATACGGTTTTGCATCCGATGGACTTGGCTGGAATGATATCCTTTGAGTATGAGTCGCCGATGACAGCCACCTCGGTAGGCTCGAGGCCGAGTGCCTCCACGCCCAGTTGGAAGATGCGCGGGTCTGGTTTTCGCACCCTCACCACCGCCGACTCGATGACCTCGCGGAAGAAAGGCAGTTGGAAGTCGTCGAGAACGGTGTGGATATTGCCGTAGAAGTTCGATACCAAGACCATGGGATAACGCTTGGACAGGCGTTGGAGAATGGGTCGGTTGGTCGTCAGTACGTTTTCGACATAGTGGTAGCAATCGTGGGCGATGGTGTCAGTCCAGGATTTGATGAGGTCTTCTTTTTGTGGGTCATAGGGCAGATGGAGATATCCTTGTTGCACGAGGAAGCGGATTTCTATTTCCACCTTCACCCGGAGTACGTCGAGGAAGTTGTGCTGAGGCTGGATGATTGGATTCCTCGCCAATGTCCTTTCACCGTGGACATACGCCTCACGGAACCGCTCCTTGGTGAGGGTCAGTTGGCAGTGTTTATAGGCTTGCCACAGGACTTCAGACCAATGCACGGAAGGTGTGTCGATAGTGCCGCCGTAGTCGAATATGAGGGCTTTGACGTTGTTCATATTTTATTCTTTGTATAAGCTGTCCGCCATCCTTTTGCAGAAGGCCTCGTGGCGGTGACGCATGTAGAAATAGAGGGCGGTCAGCACAGTCAGCTCAAAGAGGAGGTACAGCCACGGTTCGTCAATCAGACAGCTGATATACAGAGCGATGGCGCGTGTATTGAAGGTCAGGATGTTGGCATACTTCATCAACGGCAGACTGCCCTTTCGGAACTCATCGCGGATGTTTTGTGGTATGTTTTCGCCATAGGTGTCCTTTAGTTTTGCCATGAACTTCTGGAATTGAGGTGTCTGCGCCTCTTGCTTGGCTGTATATCTGGAATAGAAGAACATGAAGGCTTTCCAAAGGGGTTCTTTCGTGAAAGAGATGCTTCGGTAAATTTCCATCTGTTGCTTTGCATTGTCGAGTTCGCTTCCAGCCTTTCCCTTGATGAAGAAAAGATGGATATTGCGGTAATAATCAGACAGTCCACACTGACGTGAATGGCACAGCACACCACACGTCATGCCAAGGGGGAATCCCCACCACCCCCACTCCACATCTGTAAATGGGATGGGGCGATGGAAAAGGCGGAAAAAGATAGCCCAATAGATGCAGAAGAACCATGCATCGCCAGCAAACCCGTCGAGCATACGACCGACCCGAGTCTTCTTTCCCGTCATACGGGCAAGTTGTCCGTCGGCACTGTCGTAGAAATTCGCCCACATCAGCAACAGCACCCCGGCGATATTGTGCCAAATATCAGAGAAATAGAACATCACTCCCGCCACTATGCCGAGGATGATAGACAGGATGGTCACCACATTGGGGTGGACATTGAAACGGTTGAAGAACAGCGCCCATTGATAGCCAATGGGACGAGTGAAGACGATGTCGAGCCATTCCTCAGTGTCCTGTGACTTCCATGTGGCTTCTATCTCTTTCTTATGATGATTCTTGGTTCCCATGATTATTGCTTTAATGTGGTCATGATTCTGTCGGCGATGGCGATGGAAGCCCTGTCACGGCAACGGGAGAAGCTCGGCCAGTCGTTGAAGTCGATGATGCGGAACTGTCCCAGTTGATCGACGACACAGTCACCACCATAAACAGGTACGTTGAGATAAGTGGCCAAACGGTCGGTCTCAGCCTTCAAAGCCAGTGCATCGAAGGGATACTTGTTTGGCGCGCCATTGACACGCTCATCGCCATACTTGCTGTGGTATGGGTCGGCATAGTCCCAATCGAAGAAGGAGGTTCCTTCCACGCTGTAGAATTTCACGAGGTCGCCTACAAGATGTTGCGAGAGCACCACCCTTTCCACTCCTCTGTCCTTGAAGTTCCGAAGTCCCGCCATGAGCGCTATCTTGTCCTCTATGAAAGATACATCGTCCTTGCTTTGGGCGCACTGGTCTCCCCTTTTGAGCCAGAGCGGAAAAGAGAGTTGCTGTGGGAGTGGAAGTTTGTCAGTCAAGGACAGCACATAAGAACACGGCATAGGGGTGTTTAGACGTTCCATCACATTGGTGAGCGCCGCTTTTCCACATGCCTCGATACCATAAGGTGAGTTGACCACTCTGTCGGGATGCGTTCGTTCAAACTCTTTCAAAAGCTTGATTCCACTGTTTCCTCTGAGCATCGTGAAGATGATGTCGTAGTCAGACAGTTTTGCATCGGCAGACAGTTCGTCCTCTCCCAAGAAATCGACTTGTTGTTCCCTTTCCTCCAGACGTTTCACCACGGCCATGAAGATGTCGAGGTCGTTTTTCGTCATGTTAGGTGAGAACACCTCACTACGCATTATGCCAAGCAACTTTGCCATATCACTTTGTTGAAGAAATTAAAAACTCCTCCGCCTTGACGATGTCGGAGGCGTGGTCCACATCCAGAATTTTGGAGAAAGGCCTTGCTTTGAGCCGTAGTCCGTCGGCCACCAACTGCCTTTGGAAATTTCTCATTCTCGACATACCCTGTTCCATGCAACGGTGCAAGGTTTGAATCGACTTGCCGTCCAGACAATAAATGCCCCCGGAGATGAAACGACACTCTGCATGTTGCACTTGATTCGCCTCATTCTGAAGGAAATCCTCCATAGAATCATAAAAGCCTGTTATGTCGAGTTTTTTGTTGGTTGAGACATAGAGTGGTTTCTCATCATCGATGAAGTCGGTGACGGCCATCATCCCGTCATAGTCCGACGACCTGTATTCCTCGATATATTCCTTGAACTCATCCTCTCGAAACACTGTATCAACAGTGGTGAGGCAAAACTTGCCCTCGCCAAGGTAAGGACTCAGCTCATAAAAACTGTGCATTGAGCTCGGTGTGGTCTTCACCACCACCTTCAGCGGCACTTTTGAGTCCATCCTGTTGAGATGTTCTTGTACGAGACTTGTGAGGTTGTTGACAATCACCACGACCTCCTCCGCCTCGCAGTCTGTAAAGATGCGTATCAATCTATCAATCATCGCTTCTCCATTCAGTCGGACAAGTGGTTTTGGCACTTGAATACCTTCTTGCGAAAGTCTTGAACCTTCACCTGCGGATATGATTGCGAATTTCATTGGAAAATGGTAATTGATTATCTTGAATCTTACAATTCCTTTTGAGGAGGTGGCTCGTCCTTGGGTTGTCGGAGGTCGGCGAAGCTCCTTATGCCCGTTTCCTTGTTATTGGCCACCTTGATAAGCGCCAGTCCTATGGCCGTCCAGAACAACTCCCTGACTCGGCATATAATGGATATGAAGATACCCACTTCTCCGGGCAAGTTCAGGGACGAAGTGGACATGGCGAAGCCGCCCTCTCGTCCTCCCAGTTGCAGTGGCAGGAAGAAGAGCAGGTTGGCGAACAGAGATGTGAATGCCAGGATGTAGATGGCATGTAGGAGTATGTCGTCAGCATCGGTGAACATCTGTAGCATGAAATAGATTTCGAGGCACTGCATGTAGCGTCCGACAAACTCGAGTGCGAATGAGCCATAGAAACTCTTCTTGTTCTGGGACTGTAGCTGTGAAATTTGATTGTCGATGTTCTGGAGGTCGTTCTGATGGTTAGCCTCGAACTTCGCCGCCCATTTTTTCAGTCCTGGGATACGTCCGATGAAATGTATGATTTTCACCACCATACCGTTCTTGTATCCTTTCACGAAGAGGTAGATTCCAAGCGCGCAGAAGCAGGCTATGCAGAAAAGGAGGATACCCATGGTGACGTTGACAGGCATGAGGATGACATACAGCATCACAGCAGTGGCCCAGAACCAGAAATGGGCGAAGATATGCATCATGCCGAACAGCACCACCGATGATGTAGCTCTTTGAACACCGATGTAGGGCTTCATCTCCATGATTTTGTAAGGTTCTCCACCCATAAGTCCACCAGGGGTGGCATAATTGAGCGCGAATCCAGAGATGGTGACCTTGAGCAAACGCCAGAACGACACAGGGCAGTCACCGCTGCCCTTGATGATGATGCGCCAAGTCCATGCATTCATGACGTAGAGCACCAGCCACAGGCAAAGGATGGGTATGAGCCAGTAACCAGCCCGTTTGAGGTCGTTCCAAAGTGTCACGAAACTCACCTTGAAAGTGAGGATCATGATGACGATGGCTACCAAGCCGAAAAAGAAGAATATGTTTCTGGTCTTATTGCCCATGAAGAAAAAAACAGAAATACCCCGCAATGGGCATTTGATACGATGGGCGACCCTAGGGTCGGTGTGTGGAGGTTTATTTCGAGAATCCGCAGGTGCATTCAGCTTCGCCGCATGCACCCACGGTTATTGAGAGATGTCCCTTTCAGGGACGCTGTTGGCTACAGCGTGGCGTCGTCGTCCACTTGGTCGAGTTTGAGTTTGTCGCTGTCGTCCCTCTTCTCATAATATTGCTTCTTCAAGGGGTGAGCGTTAACCTCATCGAACCTTTTTCGGTTTCTGACGATGTCGATAGCCATGTAGATTGACTCTCGGAACGACTCAGTGGATGCAATTCCCTTTCCAGCGATGTCGTACTCGACAGCCTGCGCCGGTGCAGTGCGGACTATGGGGAGTCCGGCCGTGTAGTTCACGCCACCTTCGGGGAAGAGAGTGCGGAAAGGTACGAATCCTTGGTCGCGGTACATGGCGAGTACAGCGTCGAAATGAGTGAAGAGGTCTGAGCCGAAGAACTCATCCACGGGATAAGGTCCGAAGGTGAGCAGTTTCTTCTCGTTCATCTCCTCAATGGCCGGTTCGATAATCTCATATTCTTCAGAACCTGGACCGCCACCGCCTTGCGGATTGAGCGAGAGCACGGCGATGCGTGGGCGCTCGATATAGAAATCGCGTTGGAGAGCCTCATTGAGCACAGCTATCTTCTCCTTGATGAGGTTCTTGGTCAGTGTGGAGGAGATCTTGCTGATAGGTATATGTGTAGTGACGAAAGCCACGCGCACGTTGTCCTTGACCAGCATCATCAGTGACTGGTGTCCGTCGCCCGCGATGCCTTGTATATACTCCGTCTGTCCTGGGAAGTTGATGCCCTGGCTCTTGATGGTGCTGCTGTTGAGTGGTGTGGTGACTAAAACGTCGATTAGTCCCTTGTTGAGTTCCGACAAAGCCTTGTCGAGCGACATGAGCGCCGCCTTTCCTGCCTCAGAAGTCGGTTGTGAGAAATTCACGATGATCTCGCTGTCACCGAAACAGTTGACCATATATACCCTTCCCTCTCCAGCCTCGGAAGCTGAATGGACGACGGTGAGATTGGTCTGGTTGTCGATGGCCTTTTTATGATAAGCCGCCACCTTAGGCGATCCATAGATGATGGGTGTGCACATATCGAGCATTCCCTCCTCGCCGAAAGTCTTCAGCACCAGTTCGTAACCGATGCCGTTTATGTCTCCGTGGGTGATGCCCACCTTTATCTTATTATCCATAAATGAGTTTATAATTATTTACTTCTATATTTAGTGATTATTATACAATGTCAATTTTTGTCCTCTTGATTCTCCTCGGGCAGTGGATTGAGGGTGTAAAGTGCGGCCTCGAGTTTGCGCACCATGCCCCTCTTGTTCTTCTCGGGTGCATAGACAAATCCTTCAGCCACGACGATCATGCCCCGGATGGTGTCAACGATAGAGTGCGCCACAAACGGGCCTCCCATCATGTCGTTTTTCATATCCCATAGGCCTCGTGCCTCCTGCGCGTAATGTCCACGAACGTTGATGTCCTTCAGTATCACGCTCGGCTTGTAAGTTTGCATATACATTCCAGGTTTCTCGCCAGGGATGTTCTCCCTCATGAACGAGTCCCGTAGTGCGATATACACACCTCTGTCAAACACATGCTTCGAGACATAGGGATAACTGTAGATCACGATGTTCTGCAATCCGGAAACGGCATCATTGGAAGCCCAGATGAAATTGTCACCCTTCTTCATTTTGTTCAGTTCGATAGGGATGAAGAACTCGCATCCGAACATCTCCTTGACGGCCTTCTCGAACTTGACATTATGCTCATCTTGCAGGTAAGTGGCCTCACGGTTGATTTCCTCGTCGGTGAAGAAGTTGAGGAGGAAGTTGGTGTTCTCGGTGATGTAGGTGGAAACGGCAACGACATCCGGTCCTTGGATGGTGAGTATGGTCTGTGGAGAAGAGAAGACATCACGTTCGAGTTTGAACTTGGCCATGGTGTATTCTTTCGGATTGACGACAATTCGGATGATGTTCCGGAAGAGGTTGGTGATACGGTCGTAGTGTGCCGGTGTGATGTGTGACACTTTGAAATAGGCCTCGTCTCTGGGCAGTCCCTTCATAGGTGTCTCCAGCACGGCGAGTATAGACTTGCCCACATACCCGTCATAGACGGAATCCTCGGCCACGATCATAATTTCGTAGGGGTTGCCGCTTGAGATGGGTGTGAGTATGGACGTGATGTTCTTTCTGATTCGTCTGTCACGACTGCTGCATGAGAAAGATGACACGACGATCATGGTCATCAGCAGCAATATCAGTGTAGTGTTGAGTTTTTTCATACGTTCGATTCATTTAATGTGTTTATTCTATATGATTGACCGAAGCCTTTTTTCTTTCTTGTTCCGCTGTGTTGAGCATGCCGCAAGCCGCGAAGATGTCCTCTCCACGTGATGCCCGTATGGTGGCGAAAAGGCCGTGTCGGGTGAGATAGTCCCTGAAGACCACCATCTTGTCCATGTCCACACCTTCGAGAGGCACGTCCGGAATCTGATGGAAGCGGATGAGGTTGATCCGGCAATCCAGTCCCTGTAGGAGTCGTACGAGTTCCTTGGCGAAGGTGAGGCTGTCATTGAGTCCTTTGAACAGGATGTACTCGAATGAAAGGCGTCGCTGGTGACTGAAATCGTAATTGCGAAGCACCTCCACAATCTGCTCAATGCCCATTTGCTTCTCAGCGGGCATGAGCGAGAGTCGCTGTTCGGGTAATGGTGAGTGCAGGCTGATGGCCAGATGACACTCCGATTCCTCGAGGAAACGGGTAAGGTTCTTTTTAAGTCCCACGGTGGAAACTGTGATGCGGTGTGGGCTCCAAGCCAGTCCATATGGTGCGGTGATGATGTTGATGGCCCTCATCACCTCGTCAAGGTTGTCGAAAGGCTCTCCCTGTCCCATGAAGACGATGTTGGTGAGTTGTTCTGACTGGTCCACGGACAGCACCTGGTTGATGATGTCTCCAGCGGTCAGATTTCCCCCGAATCCTTGTTTGCCAGTCTGACAGAAAAGGCAGTTCATCTTGCATCCCACCTGGCTGCTGACACACAATGTGGCTCTGTCACGTTCGGGAATATAGACCGTTTCCACAAAACCGTCTTGTGATGTATGGAACAGGTATTTCACTGTGCCGTCGGTTGAAGTCACCGCAGTGACAGGCTCGCTGCGTCCGATAATGTAGTGCTGTTCAAGCAGTTCTCTGTTCTTCTTTGAGATGTTGGTCATCTGCTCGATTTCCGTGACCCGCTTGTCATAGAGCCATTGCGCCATTTGCTTAGCTGTGAAAGCGGGCATACCCCACTGACGTGCCACGTCGGTGAGTTGCTGCAAATCCATACCCAGCAAAGGAATCTTCTTTTCCATATCAGACATCAGTGCTTAATTGTCTTGACAAGGCTAATGGCGGTTGAAATTGCCACATATCCCGTCATAAAATGCAAATTTAGTCATTTTCTGAAATATGAGGCGAAGATAAGTCTTAAATAATGAAAATTTTTTATCATCTGGATTTCGGAATATCGGGATGACGTGATAACGGTTTTTGCTGGCGGATTGAAAAAGGGGGAGGGTTCACAAGCTACGGGCATATTTAAGCAAGCCTCCGCTTGCACGCTCAAAAGGAATGTGGGCTTTCAACTTTTGACATCAGCAAAGCAAGCAGTACGCCTACTTACCCCACAGTCAAGATGCTCATGCAGCCCTCCCCATACAAAATCAGAGATTGACGTTGATTTTGGCTCCCGCCATCACCCAGAAGCCCGGCTGCCGGACATTTCCGATGTCGTAGTAGCGGTAGGATGTGAGGTTGTTGGCCTCGACATACAGTTGGTAGTGGGGTACATCCCATGAGAGTTTGAGGTCGAGGAGCCCATAGGGATGATAGGGCCTTGTGGCAGCCTCATAACTGTTGTTGCCTTCCTGGTCCACAGTTGGTGTGTATTGCACAAATGAGCCCATACGCTGTTGCCAACGATAGGTGAGCAAGGCATTCAGATGCGAGATTATCCGTGAAGAGAGTGAAAGCACCAACTTATGCCGCAAGTAATCCATGGCATAACTGCTTGCGTAGATTTCCACATCGTCCTTGCGTTTCTGGTGTATATACGTGTAACTGGCTGTCAGCTGGTTGAGCGGGAAGTCCGGGTTGACCCATTCTCTGAAATCGATGGATCCGTTGAGGGAGAAGCCCATGTTGTCGGCCTTGAAGTTGGAGGCATGGAAGGTGGTGTAGTTGTTGGTGCTGTCGCTTGGCCACATCACCCAGTCGATCATGTTTTTCTGTTTGCGGTAGAAAGTCCTCACCTCCCCTTTCAGTCCATGCTGATGGAATGTCGCTCCGATATTGAACTCATCCGTTTCCTCGGGTTTGAGTCCAGTGTTGCCTTCCTGTGTCGGGCTCTTGTAATAAAGGTCAGTGAAAGTGGGCATCCGCTGCGCTTTATTCCATGAAGCATAAAGGCGCAAAGAGTTGTTGGGCCTGTAACTGATATCGACACCTGGGTAGAGGCGGTATCGGTAGTCGAGCGCTGTGTTCATGTTGGCCATCAGTCCGACGCTGATGGTGAAATGCTCGAGCACCACATCATGTTCGAGGAAGTAGCAGATGTTGGTTCGGTTGTCGCGTTTCGTGTAGAAACGTCCGTCTCTTCCCAGCACACTCACATATTCCGGTTCAGCGAGCGGTCGTCCGAGGCTGGTGGAGAGGATGCCCTCGTTTCTCACCTCCGCACCGATTACAGATGTTCCTAGCTTCCATGTTGTCGAGGCATTGAGACTTGCTCCATAGACATCCGTGAGGTGGAAATTCTCCCCGGTTTGTGTGCCTCGAATCAGTTGGTAATGGTCGAGCGCACGGTTGAAATATAGTGTGGGGTGTAGGGAGACCTTTCCGTGGCTATGTGCGCTGACTGATGCCATGTAGCGTCGGTTGCTCTCATACTGGTTGGGGAAACGCCCCGAGTAGAAGGTATTGGCGCCATAGTTCATGCCACTCATGCCGAGTTGCCAATCCACATCGGTGCGGTTGGCAAGCACTCCACCTTGGTAGAAGGCATTGAACTTCTCGAAATCGCCATTGTCCACCCCTCCGTCAGAACGGGTGAACGCCCCACTGAGGCGGTTGTGCAAAGTCCCCGTATTGAGTGTTGCCGCAGCGTTGGTTCCAAAGGTGCCGAAACTTCCGCCTTTGGCTCCGAGAGAGAGTTGGTTGTCGTCGTTGTGCTTGGTGACGATGTTGATGGCTCCGCTGAAAGCGCTGGTGCCATAGACACGACTTGCCGCCCCCTCGAGAATCTCGATGTGGTCGATGTCTTCAATAGAAACAGGGAAGTCGGCGGCGAGGTGCCCGGTGTGTGGCGATGAAATATTCACACCGTTAAGAAGAATCACGATTTGGTCGTGCGTGCCGCCATTGATGCTGATGTCCGTTTGAATACCATAGCCACCGCGTTGCCGGACATCGACGCCGGCGGCCAGTTTGAGAATGTCGTTGACGCTGTTGACAGGCGCCTGTTGGATTTGTTCGCTCGTGATGAGCGTGACTGTTCGTGCTGCCTGGTTGAGCGCCAGCGGCACACGGCTTGCCGTGACCTCCACATCGTCGAGTTCCATCTGTCGTTCCTCCTTCTCCCCTTCCTGTCGTTCGACTTGAGCGAAGACAGAATTCGGATTGGCGAACAGCAGTGTTGAAGCCGTCAGCACGCCAATCTTGATCTCCTTGCGGAGGCTGACGAAGATGGCGTAGTTCTTGCGACAGAACCTTGTGAACGTCACTGTTGGATTACCAAGCCTGATGTTTTGCTTGTTGTTCATTGTGATTTGTTTGTTAATAAAAAAAGAATTGCAGTTGTTTCAATGCAATGCAATGCAAAGTTAGCACATAAAAATGAAAAGATGAGGTTTCGTTCCTAAAAATATGCAAAACATACGCGGGGCGATGTCACAGACTATGGGCTTTTGGCCTTTCAAGACCGATGCTGTGATGGAAAAACAAAATTGCCGAAGTTACTGTGTCTCGGAAATGAGAAGAAAAACCTGTTTTCCTTTTCTATTTCTCTCGACTTTTCGTAACTTTGCCCCATGTTCCAACCGCACAGAGCATGAAAAGACTATTATTCCTATTATTATTAGCCGTGCAGATTCACGCTCAGTCATCGGAGCCATCCCAATCGTCGCCCAAAGACACGTGTGAGATGGCGAAGATTGAGGCGGAGCGATTGCCAGACCTTCACATCCCCCGTGCCGGTCATCACACCTTTTTATTGGATGGTGAGATTACAGTTTTCGGAGGACACACCAGCGGTTATGTGCTCACTCCTACGGCAGAATACTTCAGTGACGGTGAATGGCACCAGATGCAGATGGTTTACTCCCACGACAATGGAATAGCAGTCACCTTGGATGCAGACAATGTGCTTTTGGCCGGAGGTCATGAGAAGAACTTGGGTATCGGTCAGAGTTACGAAGTGGAGATGTACCACCCCGCCACCCATAGTTTCAAGGGATTCGGTTGTTTGGAACAGAAGCGTGTTATGGCAAAAGGAGCTTTGCTGGATAGTGGACGAGTTGTCATCTCAGGCAATTGGTACGCAGATGATGACATTGAGATGTATGATGTCAAAAGCCGTCGTTTCAGTCATGTCAAAGACGTGTCCACAGACCGCAGTTTTGTCCATATTCTGCGTATCTCAGGTGACGATGCCATCATATTCAGCACAAACGACAAAAAGGGAAAGCCTCAAACCGACGTTATTGTCGATTGTCTGAAAGGAGAGTCCTTCAGCGCACCTATTCTCAATGAATGGGCGATTGGATCCTTTCCCCATCACTGTACAGACGGTTTTATCGGCGATGAGGCGAAAGGTCAATATGCATATTTGATGGCAGGTGTCAACGATGAAGGTCGTTTGGGTATCATAGAGGTTCGCGACACCATTTTCTCCCTGCTGCCCACCAGCACACCGATACCGACAAAAGGCTTATCGGGAGAAATCATTACTTACCACCCAAGTGTCGTCGTTGACCGCAGAAGCTGTCGTGGTTATGTTTTTGGCACCTGCCAAGACCATCGGGTTTATATCCTTGCCATCGACTACCAGAAGCGTCCTTCCCCTCTCACCCTCTACTACACAGACCCACAGGATGAGATCTGCCACAAAAGTGGAAGTAATGCCATCTTGACCGCCGACGGCAATCTGTTTATCTGCGGCGGCATCGTCGATAGCAATTTCACTCCACTTGCCTCTGCTTGGCTGTTTCACTTGAGTACCGACGAATCCCTTGTCCCAGCAAAAGGGAAGAACCTCTATTGGTGGAGTGCAGCGGCCTTGCTACTGACGATATTCATCGGATATGTGATATATCATAGGCGAAGCCGTAGCACGGCTGTCAGTCCAAATACGGAATCAGCCCCCATCACTGCCGCCGATATCACTGATAGCCGCATAACAACTGCTGACATCATAGACAACTCAAAACTTCCAACAACCCATGAAGTACGAGAAGAATCGCATAACAGCGACCTTCTCACCAGCATCTGCCAATTGATGGAAGAGCAAAAGCTCTATCTGAACAGCGAATTGAAGTTGACAGACATCTCCGAACACCTTTGCGTCCACCGCAACCAAGTATCCGACTGCATCAACACACAGGCAGGTTGCACTTTCGCCCAATTTGTCGCCAACTATCGCATTGAGCATGCCAAACGGTTGTTGAGCGAACATTCCAACAAAAAGCTATCTGCCGTATGGGCAGAGTCGGGTTTTGCTACAGAGCGTTCATTCCTGCGCACTTTCAAAAACGTCACAGGGATGACACCTTCAGAGTGGCGCAGTCAGCATACCTGAGTACCCCATCGTCCTCTCTACCCCCCTAAAAACGACTGACATTTTGCAAACTGTCAGTCGTTTTTGTATATTGTCAGTTCACCTCACCCACTTTCATTATATATTTGTGATATCATTAATCATCAAAACCAAGAATTATGAAAAGAACCATCCTTCTGTTATTGATTCTCATCTATGCCGCCACAACGTGGGCTCAGTCAGACACACAGTGGCTTGTGGTTTGGCAGAAAAGTGGTGAGAAGACCTACATTGAGTTGACCGACGAACCAGTGACGACCTTCGAGGATATGCAGTTGGTCATCCGCACCAGCCGGACAACCGCCGCTTTTCCTTTAGAAGACGTGCTGCGCTACACCTTCGAGGGTGTGATGACCGCCATCAATGCCCCTAAACTCAAGACGGGTGAAATCGTCTTCCGGCAGCATGCCGCCGATATGACCTTTGATGGCCTTGCCGACGGCACTGAGGTCAGCCTCTACTCGATGGACGGCAAGTTGCTCCACACTCAGTCCGCCCGTTCGTCACTTCAGACTGTCGTCTCTTTAGCAGGTTACCCAAGCGGTACCTATATTGTGAAAGTTGGTCACGCAACCTATAAATTCATGAAACGATGAAAAAGTTCTTCTACCTTTATAAGCCAGTGTCAGCCCTCATGTTCATACTGATGGTTTGCCAACAAGTTCAGGCCCAGGAAGCCTTCTACATCTACCGCAACGATGGCGACTTCAACGGCTTCTTCTTCGATGATGTGAAAAGCATCTCCTATTCCAAGTACGACCTCGACTCCATTGAGCACGATGTCTATGTCGTTGAGGACATCGAGTTGAACGACACCATCTATCGTATTCCCCTTGCCGCCATCGACTCCATGGGTTTCCAGCAGCCAGAGATTATCATCAATGAGAACCTATACGAGATTAACGGTCCTGACAGTCCAGTGAGATCAGGCGGCTTGGGCTACTACTTCGAAGACGAAGACGGCTACACCATCAGATGGTCTTGCGATACCGAAGCCCCCCACCTTCCAGAGCCTGGCATGATTCTTTATACGCGCTCTTGGAAAAGCAACAGTTATTTGCTCCAGCGCTATGAAGTGATTGATGAAGGTCCGTTTGTTGGCAAAGTGGTGTCCGTGTCGAGTCCGGAACCATCAGGCTATCTGGGCTGCTCGTGGTACACAGTGGTCTGCGAACCCGTTGACGACATCAGCGATGTGTTTGAGCAGCTGATATCGGTGGAGCGTCTTGGAGTTGACTCGAATGGCAACACCCGTCGGCGTATGGCCGGTCTTGACAAAGTTCTCCGTCGTGTGAGCGACAGCAAGGACTTGACCATTGTGAACCTCGACGGTCACTTTCCCTTCAGCCGTGGCAACGACGACTTCGAATTTCGTGTGAGTCTCGACATGTCGCTGAAAGTCCAAGCCAATGTGGCGTACAATATCTCTCGTCAGGACATCCATATCAGCGTTACCCTCAAGGAAGACGCCGAGGTGGGAGTGAGTTTCTCTGCCAAAGCCAACCTTGAAGACGTGACGACCTGGCATGTGGGTGGTCTTCCTGTCTATTTCCCCAGTCTTCTGCCCATCTTCCAGATAGACCCGTCGCCCGAAGCCTTCATCAAGACCACGGGAGACCTGAGTGTGAGCGTCTCCACTCCCAAATTCGCCTATCATGGCACCCAGTACTTCCATCTTGGCACCGATGGTTTGAGAGGTTCGGTCAACAACGACCCCACATCCCCTGGTGACGGGAACAAGAGCAACGGTTGGAGTTTCTCTGTTGCCCTCAATGGGTCGTTGCAGGCCGGCAGCAACTTCCCCATGAAACTCGAGACCAACCGCTGGGCTAAGAAAGGCATCTATGCCGCAGTTGGCGCCAATGTCTATGTAGGTCCCAAGCTCTCCGCCTCCTTTGCCATCGACCCAGTAGCAGCCGCCAAGGGCGAGCTCTATGATGCCTTGAGCAGCACCATGATCAAATTCTCGCCAGTCTGTTCAGTATGGGAAGGCATCGGCGAATACTCCTTCCGCAACAAACCCACCACCAAGACCAAATTCTTCGAAGGCGAGAACAGTTTCTTCGATGTCTCACTTAAACTCTTCCCCGACTTTGAGACTACTGTAGTCACTCAGCAACCAGAAAGCAACAATAGTCTTTCCTCCACAGTGAAGGCAGACATCTTCCCTCGAGGTTACAGTTTGCCATACGTAGTAGGTCTGGCGGCTTACAATAGCAAGAAAGAACTCGTCAGCAAGAACTACGAAACGCCAATAGAAGGTGAGGAATGGAATGGAAGAAACCACGAGCACACCTATAGTTTCTTCAATTCTTACGAGCAACTATCCAGTGATGTAGAAGTGATAGATGGTACCTACACCATCGTTCCCCTCATCAAAGCCTTTGGCTACGATGTACCTGTGTTCAGCAGTGGTGTGGAGGTCCATCGTGATTTGCAACCCTATTTGTCCTGGCCCCAAGAAAGCGCAAAAGAAGGCGACGGTGACCCGACCACAGGTTTCGTTGCTATCGCCGGCCTTTTGCCCGATGATGTCGTGATATTCGAGATGGTCCGGAGCATGACCTACACCTATGAGAGAAAGGATTCGTGGAGATGGATTGACCGTGCCTTAGGTAGGTATGAGCACAATATTGAATACGAGAAAGAGAACACGACAGAAGGAGCCGGAGGAGCTAGTTTTGCAGACAGAGGTGGCTATGGTGGCGAGTTCGATGGTGATGTCCACACTGGTGTATGGAAGCGTCTCGGTGCCGAAACGGCAGGTGCGAGACTCTATTTCCTCACCAACCACTGCAATTCCAGTGAGCATGAGACAGGGGAATATATCTTTGACCCATATACATTTCTAACCGATGCCGGTAGCACCTACACTGTCAGTAGGCACTATGAGGCCTGCACCTATCGGGCAAAAATCTTACGCCGTGATGGACGTGTGTTCTATACGAAAACGTTCGACCTATGCGGATACGGGACAAAAACAAATGATTATCGCACTTCTTACAACCAGAAGATGTACCCTCCTGGATATTCAGACTATTATGTGACATTCAGTTATTAAAGGGGGGGGTAAAAAAGAGTTAAGAGTTAAGAATTAAGAGTTAAGAAAAAAAATAATGTCCTGTGCGTAGCGCATAATTCCCATGAGCGTAGCGAGTTTACTTCCATTTTTACTCCCGCATTGAGTTGATAATAGCTCCTACTGAGCAGGTGGCAGAGGGTTTTTCGCACTTGGCTTGGCTCCGAGTTGTATGAGTTTGTTGGCAGTAGTGATGATGCTTTGTCCGTGAGGCTCGAGTTTGGCCTTCGCGTTGTCGAACGACTTCTGGGCATTTTCGAGTGCCTTGCCGAGCGCCTCGTAATGCTTGAGGAATTGCCCCACGCGGTCGAGCATCTCTTCCGCCAAGTGATAGACCTGCTCATGCTGCTGTGCCTGCTTGATTTGCGTCCAGGTGTGGTTGATGATGCGCAGAGCTGCGAAAAGCGTCTGTTCGTCGGCAATGAACACATTCTGCTCCATGGCCTTGCGCCAGAGGTCAGGCTGGGCGTTGAGCGCTGTCCAAAGCGCCCCTGAGTGGGGGACGAACATGATGACATAGTCCATCTTCACCTTGGGCGGCTGAATATAAGAGGAATAGTTCTTTTGCGACAGTTCCTTCACATGTCGGTTGATGCTGTCTATGTGGAGTTGCAGGAAACGTTGTTTGTCGTCCTCGTTCTCCGCATTGACATAGTCGATGAAGTTGGCCAGCGACACCTTGGCGTCGATGATGACTTCCCTTTGCTGGTCGAGATGCAGTATGACATCGGGCCGCATGGAAGCGCCGTCGTCGGTCTTGACCACATTGCCGTTTTGGTCGCGGATGACCGATTGTGTATCGTAGTGGATGCCCTTGGTGAGGCCTTGAGAGGCAAGCAGTTCGTCGAGCACCGTCTCTCCCCAATCGCCCTGCACTTTCGTGCGTTGTTTGAACACCCGTGCCAGTTCATCGGCGCTTTGTTTGGCAGACTCGCTTTGCCGCATCATGTGCTCGATGTTGGTGCGCATCTCTGTGGTCATGGCAGTCTGTTTGATGGTGTTGTCGTCCATGGCTTTCTTCATCTTGTCGATGGTCTCGCGTAGTGGCGTGACGATAGCGCCGATATTGGCATTGCTCGATTCGGCAAATTCTTTCTGTCTATCCCGCAGCATATCGTTGGCGGCGTTCTTCACCTGTTCCGTCATACGGAGGATGGTCTCGTCGAACCTCTGTTGCAGTGCCTCGATAGCATCTTTGTGCCTTCGTTCCTGTTCCTGCATGGTTTGCTGGTGGAGTTTGTCGCTCTCCTTCATCTGCCGGTCGTAAAGGTCGTGCTGGGCGTTGATGTCGCGTTCATAATCCTCGTTGACCGCATTGATGTCGGCCTCATACCTTTCCTTGGCCAGCCGCAGTTCTTTCTCGCAGTTGTCCTTGACCGCCTGCAGTTGGTACTGCAAGAGTTCTATTTGGGTGGATAGTTTTCCGTTCTTGTTTTTGCCGATGATGGTGCCAATCAGCCATCCCAAGATAATTCCAAATAATGCAGCGATGATGATATAAATAATGTCCATGGCAGTAACATGCTATCAATCCATTCGGTCGCGGTAGTCCTGGTAGGAGAAAGAGCGGAGCAACTGGAAGGAGCCGTCGCTATGGAGCATGCCGATGGAGGGGTGTGAGATGCCATTGAACATGTTGGTTTTCACGGTGGTGTAGTGGATCATGTCCTCGAAGATGATCCGTTCGCCCACTTGCAGTTCATGGTCGAACTGCCAAAGTCCCATGAAATCGCCACTCAAGCAGCTGTTTCCACCAAGGCGATAGATGTGTTCTCCCTTTCTGGCATCGTCGAGGCTTTCGCTTTCGATGGTCACTGCTCCGCGAACCTCTGGATGATAAGGCATCTCAAGGCAGTCGGGCATGTGGCAAGTGAAACTTACATCAAGAATGGCCGTTTTCACACCTGAATTCTCCACCACATCGACCACCGAAGCCACCAGCGGTCCAGTCTGCCAAGCGAAGGCAGACCCAGGCTCAAGAATGACCTTGAGCCAGGGATAACGTTTTCTCAATCCCTTGAGCAGTCCAATCAAATGTTCCACATCATAGTCCTTGCGTGTCATGAGGTGTCCACCTCCGAGGTTGAGCCATTCAATCTGGTCGAACCAACGTGAGAACTTGTCCTCGATATGGACAAGGGTGCGTTCGAGCGCGTAAGAATCGTTTTCACAATGGCAATGCACATGGAAGCCACGGATGCCCTCAGGCAGTCTTTCTGGCAGGTCGGCCGCCATGACGCCGAAGCGACTTCCCGGCGCACAAGGGTTATAGAGCAAGGTCTCTATCTCAGAATATTCCGGATTGACGCGCAGTCCGACTTGCACGGGTTCCTCGTCATTTCTATTGTGTTCCACAATCAGTGGGTAGAACCGTTGGTACTGACTGAGAGAGTTGAACGTGAGGCACTTACTGCAAGCCAGGATTTGCTTGAACTCTTCCTCGGTATAAGCAGGTGAATAGGTATGCGCCCTGCTGCCGAACTCCTCGAATGCCAACCTCGCCTCGAAAAGCGAACTGGCTGTGGTATGGCTGATATACTCACGGAAGATGGGAAAGGTTTTCCAGAGCGCGAAGGCCTTGAAGGCGAGGATGATCTCCGCCCCACTCTCCTCCGCCACCCGATGAATCAGTTGGAGGTTACGTCGGAGCAAGTCCTCTTCCACCACATAGCATGGTGAGGGAATCTGGTTGAGATGAGCTGTAAGTTTATCCATTGTTGATTGGTTCGTTTGAGTGATTACCCGATGACTGTCAGTCGCGCGTATTTGACGAGCAGCACCTTCGATCCGGAGTTGTCGAACTGCACGGTCACCTTGCATCCATCGCCAGCCCCACTGACCGATGTGATGGTTCCCGGTCCGAACCGGTCGTGACGAATGCGGCTGCCCACATGGAGATCGGCTGGTGGGGCCGAAGGACTGGCTTGAGTAGAAGAGCAAGAAGAGCTAGAAGAACTAGGGCGACTAGAAGAACTAGTGGGACTAGTGGGACTAGGGCGACTAGGGCGACTAGGGCGACTATAAGAACTAGTGGGGATAGTGGGACGGGAAGTGGAGGGGGCTTGGTTTGTCCTGTAGGAAGAGAAGACATCAGTACTGCTCTTCCTAACCCAGGGCAGTTCCACGTCCCTGTTCACAGGTCTCGAGTTGCCTTTGCCCGTCTCGATGTAACATCGGTCGATGTCGCGGAGGAAACGGCTGGGATTTCCGAACTCCATCTTTCCGTATCTGTAGCGGCTCTTAGCGTATGTCAGGAAGCAATGTGTCTTGGCCCTGGTGATGGCCACATAGAAGAGCCGTCGTTCCTCCTCCATCTCTCGCAGGGAGCCCGAGCCCATCTGGCTGGGGAAGAGGTTCTCCTCCAGTCCCACGACGAATACGGTCTGGAATTCCAGTCCCTTGGCAGAGTGAACGGTCATCAGTGTGATTTTCTCCTCTGAATCGCCCTTATCGGTATCGACATCCGAGAGGAGAGACACCTCAGAAAGATAATCACTGATGGAGACATTCTGATTGTCCTCTTCCTGTCGGCTTTTCACGAAGTCGTCAAGACCGTTGACCATTTCGTTCACGTTCTCCTGCCGGCTGAGGTTCTCCACTGAATTGTCCTGATAGATATCATTGATGATGCCACATTCCTTGACAATCGTCACTCCCGCTTTATCAGCAGTTTCCGTTGCTGCCAGCTGTTGGAAACGCTGAATCATCTCCCTGAACTTCACCAGGCGCGTCAGTGTGGCCCCGCTGATCGACAGTCCAAGTCTTTCGGGATGCAGCAACACCTCCCACAGGCTGACGTGGTTTCGGTTGGCCGTCTCGACAATCTTGTTGAGGGTTGTATTGCCAATCCCTCGTGCGGGATAGTTGATGACTCGTTTGAAGGCCTCCTCGTCATCGGGGTTGACAGCAAGACGGAAATACGCGATGATGTCCTTGATTTCCTTTCGCTGGTAGAACGACAGACCGCCATAGATCTTGTAAGGCATGTTGTTCAGTCGCAGTTCGTCCTCGAAAATACGGCTCTGTGCGTTCGTACGATAGAGGATGGCGAAGTCGGAGTAAGCGCATCTTTCTTTCCGTATGAGTTCCTTGATGCTCCTCACCACAATCTCTCCTTCCTGCTTGTCGGAATAAGCCTCGAAGAGGTGGAGTTTGTCGCCCGTTTCCTTATCGGAGAACACATCCTTACGGATTTGCCGGCTGTTCTTAGCGATGAGGCTGTTAGCGGCATTGACGATGTTCTGTGTGGAGCGGTAGTTCTGCTCCAGTTTGAATAGTCTGGCGTTGTTGTAGAGGTTACGGAAAGTGAGGATATTGTCGATGTTGGCGCCTCTGAACGAATAGATGCTCTGGGCGTCGTCGCCGACCACACAGACATGCTGATGCTTTTGGGAGAGTTGCCAGACGATTCTGTGCTGGGCAAAATTGGTGTCTTGGTACTCATCCACGAGAATGTACTTGAATCGTTGCTCATATCGGTCAAGGATTTCGGGATGCTGTTCGAAGAGTCTGTGTGTGTAGAGCAGGATATCGTCGAAGTCCATGGCCTGCGCGTTGCGGCATCTCTCCTCGTATCTGTGGAAGATGTCGGAGAAAGCCGGCACCCGTTCTCGCACATCGGTCTGCATGTTCGCGGGGTTGTCTTTGTATTGTTGGGCATCCACCAGTTGGTTCTTGGCATTGGAGATACGATTGAGCAGTTCGGCTGGTTTATAGAGTTTGTCGTCGAGTTGCATCTCCTTGATGATGGTCTTGATGAGCGACTTGCTGTCGGTGGTATCATAGACCGTGAAATTGTTGCCGAATCCGATAGCCTGGTGCTCGGCCCTGAGTATTCGTAGAAACACGGAATGGAATGTTCCCATCCACACATACCGTGCCACCTCATTGCCCACTTGGGCAGCAATACGCGTTTTCATTTCGTTCGCCGCCTTGTTGGTAAATGTAAGTGCGAGTATGGACCATGGAGTGTAGCCGAGTTCCTTAATGAGGTATGCCACCTTATATGTAAGCACACGTGTTTTGCCAGACCCAGCGCCCGCAATGACGAGAGAGGGTCCATCACAGTATTCCACGGCGGCTTTTTGTCCAGGATTGAATCCTTCGAGCAGATTGTTCTCCATCTGTAGTTATTGCCTGGTAAACACCAGTGTCTTGGGTAGTTTCACGTACTTATTGCCTTTAATGCCCTTGATATACCCATCTTCTTGTTGTATCTCAAGGCTTTCGGCAGTGACTTTCAGTTTGAGGTCCTGTGCATCGGAACCTTTCTCCGAGACGACCCTGACCACGGCCGTGTCTTCGTTGATGTCCTTGACCTTGAGGAACATCCAGCAGCCGTTGATTTGGCCTTGCAGAAAGCCGTAGCACATCTCGAGTTCCAGTCCCGGCACCTCAATGGCCTCGTCGTAGAGGTTGAGTTGGCACTGGATGTTGAGTTCGGCGTTCTTGAACTTTCCCTTGAACAGGGAATCGGTTGCTTCCTGAGCCAATATGGTCATGGGTAGCATCATCATGGCCAACAAAGTAAGATATTTCTTCATTTCGCGAAAGGATAATTCAGTTTAACCCCACAAAATTAGCATTTATATCTCATAAAAAGAAACAATACCGTCGGGATTAGAAAAAATTAACGATAAGCAGAACAAGAAATAACCACTCAACCGGGGCCATTACTGATTGCGTGGAGCAAGGACAGGGGTGATGACATGTCCGACACATCCGCTGGGCTGTTGGATGTTGAGAATAGCCGCCACCGTTGGAGCGATATCCGTGATATGGTAGGTGTTGTCGTCCCATCCTTTGGGAATGCCAGCCCCATAGAAAAGCAATGGAATATGGCAGTCGTAGGGATTCCAGACACAATGAGCGGTACCCATCAACGGATTGTCGTAGTTGTAAGGGTCGGACACCTGAGCATTAGGGATAATCTGTATCTGCCCACTACGTTTGGGATGATATCCATTGGCTGTCATGGAGCGCAAGGGTTCCGGCAGGTACGCTGGTATATTCTTGAGGTCGAAAGCGTAAGCCACATTCTTGCTCTTCATCAGATGTTCACATACCAAGTCGATGACTTCTTGCCTGTCCACTTCATACTCCTTGATATTCTCCTCATGCAGGAACACTTGATTGACATAAACATCCTTGATGATTTTGTGATCAACCCGGAAGTGCTTTCTGGCGATGGAATCAAGTTCGTCGCGCAGGACATTGCCAAGCAGATAGCCAGTCGGCACCTTGTGCTGGTCGAGGAAGGCAATGTTGTTGGCGCCTCCATGGTCGGCAGAGAGAAATACGACATAGTTGTCTTTTCCCACTTTGGTGTCGAGGAAAGAAAGGAAGGCAGCCAAGTCTTGGTCGAGTCTGAGGTAAAGGTCTTCGACGTAAGATGAATTAGGTCCGACCCGGTGTCCGATATGGTCGGTTGCAGAAAGGCTGATGGCGATGAAATCGGAGATATCGTCCTGTCCAAGTTGTTCGTTCTCAATGGCTTCACGTGCGAAATCCAGTACGATGGTGTTGCCGTAAGGCGAGGTGCGTATCTCAGTTCCCACAGGCATCTCAATGTCCGGGTTCTTTGGTGCGCTCTGTTTGTATGTGTCCTCATCGTAAAGGAAGTTCCATCCCTTGTTGAGATACTGTTGAGCCAGTCCCTTGTCATTAAATGTGTTCACCCATTGTGGGAGTGAGTGCATGTAATAGGTGCTGGTGATGAATTTTCCAGAATTAACATCAACCCAGTAGGCGGCATTGGCAGAATGACCAGCAGGCAGAATGGCTCCCCTGTCTTTCAGTGAGACCCCAATGACCTTGGAGCGGAAGTTGGTGGCGATGCGCAGTTCGTCGGTGACAGTGGTGACTTGCAGGTTGTGCGGTGAAGCCGACTTCTCTCCATCCACGCCCACGGGTTTGACATTGAGGTCCGCCACAGTCCCCACATACGTGCCATCCAGATACATGCTGTTGGAGATGATGCCCGTTAGCGCAGGCACCGACCCTGTATAAATGCTTGTATGGCCCACTGCAGTGACAGAGGGGAGATAATTGATGAGTGTCCGGTTGCAGTTGTAGCCTTCGTTCATCATGCGTAGGAAGCCACCTTCAGAATACCTTTCCTGATAACGGATGAGGTAGTCCCAGCGCATCTGGTCCACCACGATGCCTACAACAAGGCGTGGACGTTGGAAATATTTCTGTGCATGGACATTGACTGCTGCCAACAAGATGACCAGTGACAGGGTAAGTCGGATGATTTTCTGCGTCATGATATACGAAGTGATTAATGTGAATTTATGACAATTTGTGGATGACGAGTCCACTTCTGAGTTTAGGTTCGAACCATGTGGCCTTAGGAGGCATGATATTACCGCTGTCGGCGATGTCCATGATTTGTTTCATGCTGACAGGATAGAGGGCAAGGGCGAGTTTCATCTCTCCGCTATCGACGCGTCGTTTGAGTTCGCCAAGTCCTCGGAGTCCACCCACGAAATCTATGCGTTTATCGGACCTCAGGTCCTTGATGCCAAGGATTTGGTCGAGGATGTACTTGGAGGAGATAGACACATCGAGCACCCCGATAGGGTCGCGGTCGTTGAATGTATCGTTCATGGCCTTGAGGCTGTACCACGTTCCCTCGATATAGAGCGAGAATTCATGAAGTTGCTGAGGCCTGTATTCTTTCTTACCTTTTCTTTCCACAAAGAAATGGACCTTGAGCGCATCAATGAGTGTGGCGTGTGTGTGTCCGTTGAGGTCGCGCACCACTCGGTTATAGTCAAGAATGGTGAGTTGGCTTGCAGGGAAGCATACGGCCATGAAATAGTTGTATTCCTCGTCGCCACGATGATTGGGGTTGAGTTTTTGTTTCTCGGCTCCCACCAAGGCCGCAGCTGCCGAGCGGTGATGCCCATCAGCGATGTACAAGTTGGGCATTTTGGCGAACTGTTCAGTGACTGTCTGTATATCCTTATCATCACTAACAATCCAGAACTGGTGTCGGAATCCATCGATAGGTGCGATGAAATCGTATTCGGGTTCAGTGGCAGCATATCGGGAGATGAGTTTTCCAAGGACCTCATTGTCGGGATAAGCGAAGAACACTGGCTCGATATTGGCGTCGTTGACCCTGACATGCTTCATGCGGTCTTCCTCCTTATCGCGTCGTGTCAGTTCGTGCTTCTTGATGACGCCCGTCATATAGTCGTTGACATACGCTCCCACAACCAGTCCGTACTGTGTCTTGCCGTTCATGGTCTGCGCATAGATGTAGTAGTTTTCCTTGTCGTCCTGCTTCAGCCATCCATTGGCCTGGAAGCGTGCGAAGTTCTCCGCTGCCCTCTCATAAACCCTTGGATCGTACTCACTGGTACCTTTTGGAAAGTCAATTTCAGGTTTGATAATGTGATAGAGGGACATCTCGTTATCCCCTGCCTCTTGACGAGCCTCTTCAGAACTGAGCACATCATATGGACGACATTCTATCTTTTCGACTAATTCACGTGGTGGTCTGACACCACGAAAAGGTTTTACTATTGCCATAGTTGGTTACGGGTTAGTTAATGAAAAACAGAAAACCCGAACTAATCGCATCGGCTTCATAATTCGGATTTCCTGTTCTGATTGATTTATGCCTTCATCATACAGGAGGCTGTTGTTTTATTATTTGTTCACCTGGAACTTCGTGATTCCCTCTTTGATGAATCCCACAATCTGCTTGGCGGCTGCGATACCCGCATTGACATTGGCCTCGGCGGTCTGTGCACCCATCTTCTTGGGGGTAGAGAAATAGCGGCCTTCGAATTGCTGGAATTCGGCGTCAGCATCGGGTTTGATGTCGGTGACGTACTTGAGGTCAGTGCGCTCAGCCAACAGTTCGAGAAGTTCCGGCTCGTTGATGACCTCCTTACGCGCGGTGTTGACCAGAATACCACCCTTCTTGAGGGTATTCACAAGTGCCTTGTTGATGCTCTGTTTGGTCTCAGGGGTTGCGGGTATATGGAGTGACACCACATCACTGGTGGCGAACAGTTCCTCCTGGTTGGCAACGGCATGTACCCCGGCAGCCTCAATGACTTCGGCTGGGCAGTATGCGTCGTATGCCTGAACGTTCATGCCGAATCCCTTAGCGATACGTGCCACATTGCGGCCAACGTTTCCGAAAGCGAGGATACCAAGGGTTTTGCCCATGAGTTCAGTACCAGCCTTACCGTTATAGAAGTTGCGCACTGCGAAAACGAGCAGTCCGAAAACGAGTTCAGCCACGGCGTTGGCGTTCTGACCCGGTGTGTTCATTACCACCACTCCGTGAGCAGTAGCGGCATCAAGGTCCACATTGTCGTAACCGGCACCGGCACGTACTACAATCTTGAGTTCCTTGGCTGCATCGAACACCTCATTGTCGATTTTGTCACTGCGGATGATCAGAGCGGCGGCGTCAGCCACAGCTTCCAGCAGTTGCTGCTTCTCAGTATATTTCTCGAGCAGTGCGAGTTCGAGACCTGCTGCCTCTATTTCTTTCTTGATGCCTTCCACAGCCACAGCTGCAAAAGGTTTCTCAGTAGCAATCAGTACTTTCATTTGTTCAATGGTCAATGGTTAGTGATTAGCTTCGAACTCCTTCATGCAAGCGACGAGGGCTTTCACGCCTTCGATTGTCATTGCGTTGTAGCAAGATGCGCGGAAGCCGCCTACAGAACGGTGACCCTTAACACCTACCATACCTTTCTCGGTAGCGAACTTGAGGAAGTCAGCTTCCAGTTCCTTATATTCGTCTTTCATCACGAAACAAAGGTTCATGACAGAGCGGTCCTCCTCGTTAGCAGTTCCACGGAAGAACTTGTTGCGGTCGATTTCGTCATAGACAATCTTGGCACGCTCATTAGCCCTTCTGTCCATTTCCTTCACACCACCCTGAGCCTTGATCCACTTGAGGTTCTGCAGTGCGCAGTAGATGGGCACTACTGGAGGTGTATTAAACATACTGCCCTTCTCCACATGTGTGCGGTAGTCGAGCATTGTAGGTATCTGTCGGCTCACTTTTCCAAGAGCCTCGTCCTTGACAATGACGAAAGTGACACCAGCCATGGAGAGGTTCTTCTGGGCACCACCGTAGATGCAATTGTACTTGCTGACGTCAACGGGACGGGAGAAGATGTCGGATGACATATCAGCAATAAGTGGAACGGGTGAATCGAGTTCCTTACGGATTTCAGTACCGTAAATGGTGTTATTGGTAGTGATATGGAAATAATCTGCGTCAGCAGGCACAGTGAAATCCTTAGGAATGTATGTATATGTGGCCTCAGCCGATGAAGCTACTTCTACCACCTCGCCGAACAACTTGGCTTCCTTCATGGCCTTCTTGGCCCAAACACCTGTGTTGAGATAAGCAGCTTTCTTTTCAAGGAAGTTGTAAGGAACCATACAGAATTCGAGACTTGCTCCACCACCAAGGAAGATGACTGAATAACCCTGTGGGATGTCGAGCAACTCTTTGAAGAGTGCCACAGCCTCATCTACTACTGGTTGGAAATCCTTAGCACGGTGGCTGATTTCCATCAAAGACAATCCCGAGTTGTTGAACTCCAGACATGCCGCTGCTGTAGCCTCAATGACTTCGCGTGGAAGAATCGATGGTCCAGCGTTAAAGTTGTACTTTTTCATTTCTTTTTGCTATATAAATACTTATTGTCTTCTCTTGAAAAAACATTCAAGCACATCCCATCTCAACTGTGTGCTTGAAATTCGATGCAAAATTACACATTTCCGCATATTCTGACAAACAATTTTGGATAAAAAGATATTAGGCGAATGTTTTTATCAAGAACTTTATCGAGAACTCGAAATAAATATTCATGAAAAATCCAAGTTCAATTCCAGTAAGAGAACCATCGAAAAGAAAAGGGCGCCAACGGCCAGAAATCATTCAAATCTTTCATGTGTTAAAAAACCTTAATCACTATATTAAATCGGTTGTTTTATATTGAAATAGCGTTAAAAAAAGATTAAGTTTGCAATTTGTAAGTGGAATGACACTGGGAATAAGCCATTCGTGGTAAAGATAATCTTTACAACTGATGGTATCCAGTAGTAACATAGCTAACTAACGTTAGAAATTGCAACTAACTATATGTATGACTGAATTTGCAACTAACTATTATAATAACAATAATTATCTGAAAAGTTATGAACAGACGCTTAAGTAAATGTATGCGCAATTGGCTGAAAGCCACTTGCGTGCTCACACTCTGCGCCGGTAACTATTCATGCACAGACGACTACAAGTTGGACGACAGCACTCCTTCGTGGTTGGACTCGAGCATCTATAATTACCTATCAGAGAAGGGCAATTACACGAACTTCGTCAAGCTAATTGACGATTTGGACTACGCGGAAGTTTTGGCAAAGACAGGTAGTAAGACATTGTTTGTCGCAGATGACGACGCCTTTGCCAAGTTCTACCAGAACAACAGTTGGGGAGTAAGCGATTACTCACAACTGAGTTTTGCCCAGAAGAAACTTCTGCTGAAGTCCGCCATGTTGAACAACGCTTATCTGTTGGAAATGCTTCCCAACCTCTCCACTGCCAATGGCATAGAAGAGAACATGTGCCTCAGGCGTGAGACCTCGGTTGACGTGACCGACTCCATCACCCATCTGACCGCTTCAGAGCTTCCTGTCAGCTACAACCCTGACGACAAAGACTACTGGACCCGTTTCCGCGACCCGTCGAAAGGTGGCATTTATTTGGCAATGGACAACACCACGCCAATGATGACCCATTTCATTGCCGGTCAGATGAGTGAGAACAACATCACTGATGCAGACTTTGAGATTCTGCTTGGCACGAGCCGCGAGAAAAACGACGCTTACATCTACAACAGTAAGGTGCTTCAGCAAGACATCGTCTGCCAAAACGGCTATATCAACGTTCTTGACCGCGTGCTCACCCCCTACCCCAACTTGGCAGAGGTGATCCGCACCAACGGCAAGAGCAACATTTTCAGTCACATGATTGAGCGTTTCAGCGCCCCGTTCTATAACGCCGACTTGACCAACCGTGTTCAGTTGTTGGGCAACAATGTCGATTCAGTATGGGTGAAGCGCTATTTCTCCAAGCGTTCTCAGGGCAACGAGGCCTTAAGGAACGACCGTAACACCAACCCAATAGGAGATCCGACAGGTAAAGACGTGGCTTTCTTCCTGAACTTCGACCCAGGATGGAATTTCTACCAGAGCGATGACCGCACGACCAAGGAAGAAGACATGGGTGTGATTTTCGCCCCGACTGACAGCCGTTTGTTCGACTATTTCTTCAGTGCTGACGGTGGTGGCCGCTTCCTTCTTGAGGCCTACGCTCCCGACATGATGAACAGCGTGACCAGCCCAACGGATTTTGAAGGTATATACAAGGTGATAGACCAGATTCCACTGAGTGTAATCCAGGCTCTGATCAACAACCTGATGAAGGTGTCGTTCAACTCCTCCGTTCCGAGCAAGTTCGAGACCATCAAGGACGATGCTCAAGACCCGATGGTAGATGAGGAAGACCTTCAGTACATCGAGGATGTACTTCTGGCCAACAACGGTATTGTCTACCTGATGGACGAGGTGCTGACCCCCGCCCAGTACGCAGCAGTATCAGCCCCAGCCTATGTGGCTCGCGACATGCAGATTTTCAAGTACGCCTTCTCGAGGGAGACCCTTGACATCCAGACCAACTTCTACGCTTACTTGTTGGCCATGAGTTCAAGATTCAGTTTCTTCGTTCCATCCGATGAGAACTTCTGGTATATCGACCCCGTTTCTTTCGCCAACCAAACAGGTGAGCAACGCGCGTACCTTATTTCATGGGATGAGACAAACAACCGTCCCAAAGCCACAGCCTACGAGTATATCTATGACTACACCACAGGCCAGGGCTATATCGGCCAGCCCCTGTCGAACGTATCTTTCAGCGACAACCAGCTCTACAACCGTTTGCGCGACTTGCTGAACACGCACACCATTGTGCATGAGGACGATACAGAAACCACTGGCATCGACGAGACGAAGACAGGTATTGAGTGCGACAAGCACTATTTCCTCTCCAAGAGCGGTTCTCCCGTTTATATTGAGAACGCCACTCAGCGCGACAAGGGTTGCGTGGTGAAAGG
The DNA here is from genome assembly GCA_017509605.1 of Bacteroidaceae bacterium. GTDB lineage: Bacteria > Bacteroidota > Bacteroidia > Bacteroidales > Bacteroidaceae > RUG11857. The sequence goes on from JAFWPH010000006.1 coordinate 46,928, forward strand.
CGGTTGGCAGTTGGCTGACGGCAGCGAGTGCAAGGTGATCCGCTTCGACGACAAGACTGCCGAAACCAACGGTAACGGTAACGGTATGGCTTACGAGATTGACGGTCCGATCCTTCCCACCATCGAGTCGGTGTTCAGCGTGCTGTACAATGACTCCACCAACTTCAACGAGTTCTACAAACTCTGCCAAACCGATGTTGAAGTGCTGAAGGAAATCGGCATCACCGCCGCCACCGACCAGCGCAAATACACTATTTTCGTCAGCGACAACGGACTTCCCTGCTACGACAAGACCACAGGCAGCCGTGTTTCCACAGCCACCAACGTGAGGTTCTTCAACAATTACCGCTACACGGTTTATATCCCGACCAACGAGGCAGTACTCGACGCCATCGACCGCGGTCTTCCCACATGGGAAAGCCTTCGCGAGCTGCTTGAGCTCGATGTGGATCCAGAAGAGCGGACAGAACTGACAGAAGCAGAGGAGAAGGCCCGTAACGAGAAGTGCCTGGCCATGGTAACCACGCTGGTAAACTTCGTGAAGTACCACTTCCAGGACAACAGCATCTTCGCCGACAACCCCTCCCTCCAGGAAACCCAGTATGAGAGTTCGACTCTGAATGTGGAAACCGGCGTTTACTGCAAACTCGCAGTGTCCTCACAAGGCAACGGTTCCCTGTCGGTGAAAGACTTGGCAGGCCACACCCGCAACGTCACAAGCAAGAAGAACATCATCACCCGCGACTACACGTTCAACGCCGCCACCAACCCACAGACGATCAGCGCCAGTTCGTTCGCTGTGGTTCATGGCATCGACGGTGTTCTCGACCATAAGTCATACACAAACGGACGGTACGATTCCGACTGGGCATCACTTGCAGCCGCAAGGAGGTATCTCCACACATATCGTATCATCGAATAAATATATACAGTCATGAACAAGATAAAGTTTATCCTTACGACAATAGCGCTGTTCTTTTTCATGAATTCAGCGATGGCTCAGCAGCGAATCTCAGGTAGGGTGTGGAGTGACCTCGACGGCCCTGTCATGTTGGCAAACGTAGTTGAGCGCGATGCTAACAACCGTATCGTTGAAGCAGCCGTGACCGACATGAACGGTAACTTCTCGATGGTTGTGAAGAATCCCAAGGACCATCTGGTCATCTCTTATATTGGTTACAAGACCGTGAACATCCCCATCGGCAACCGTACGAAGTTCGACATCAAGATGGAGGACAACACGATGATCCAGGAAGTGGTTGTTAAAGCCAAGCCCAAGGTTCAGAGCAACGGTTTGGTGATTCCTGTGAAAGAGGTATCCGTAGCCACCCAGCGCATGAGCATGGAAGAAGTTGAAGGTCTTTCCTTCGCGTCTGTGGATGAAGCCATGCAGGGTAAGATCGCCGGTTTGGACATCATCTCTAACTCAGGTAACCTGGGTTCAGGTACGAGCATGCGTCTTCGTGGTGTGAGCACCATCAACGGTAGCGCAGAGCCTCTGATTGTGGTCGATGGCAACATCTTCGACCTTCCGACCGACGTATCTCAGGTGAACTTCGAAGACCTTGACAACGAGGAGCAGTTCGCCACCCTTCTGTCGGTGAACCCCGAGGACATCAAGGACATCAACGTGCTGAAGGACGCCGCCGCTACCGCCATTTGGGGTGCCCGCGGTGCAAACGGTGTGATTGAGATCACCACCCGCCGTGGTTCCGCCGGTAAGACGAAAATCAATTTCTCCTACCGCTTCACTGGCAAGTGGTCTCCTGAAGGTTTGAACATGCTTGACGGTGACGGCTATACCATGATGATGAAGGAGGCTTATTTCAACCCGCGTCAGAGTGGTGCGACCAGTAACATGGTGGAGTTGAACTACGACCAGAGCCGTCCGATGTACTACTACAACTTCAACAAGAACACAGACTGGGTTGACGCAGTGAACCAGTTCGGTCAGACTCACAACTACTACGTGACGCTGAGCGGTGGTGGTGAGAAAGCCAAGTTCCGCATCTCTGGTGGTTACGACCATGAGACCGGTACCATCATCAAGCAGTACCTTGACCGTTTCTCCACCCGTATGGTGTTGGACTACGACGTGTCAGACCGTATCCGTTTCTCTACCAACTTCGCTTTGACCTATACAGACAACCATAGGAACTGGGACGGCAGCAGCACATCGGGCATTCTCGGAAAGGCCTACAACGCCATGCCCAACATGTCGATTTACGAGTACGACGAGTTCGGCAACCTGACAGGCGACTTCTTCAAGATGCTTCCTACCGCAGCCGCTGAAGGTGTCACTGCTGACGGTTATTCGTCAAGATACCTGAGTGACATGAAGAACAACGGCAACCCTGTCGCCATGTGTCACCAAGCTTGGAACAACCAATCAACTTACCGTATCACCCCTCAGTTCAACCTTCGCTATAAATTGCTGGGCAAAGACAGCGAGAGCCACCAACTCGACCTGAACGCTGAGGTTTATATGGATATATACAATCAGTCGGACAACAGTTACTTCCCCTCCTCTCTGACCACCAACAGCTGGACATCAGGTGTGAACACAACGAGCAACTACGAGTACAAGAGCCTCGCTCTCACCAGCCGTGAGTCGTTGATTTTCATTCCTCACTTCAATTCAGAGAAATGGTCAATGAGCATGATGGGTCGTTTTGAGTTCACCTCGGGTAACGGTACAAACCAATCCAGTGACCAGAGCGGTTTGCCTACAGGCGTCAGTTCTTCACGTGCTCATGCTTACCTTCAAGGCAATGGTTCAGGCACGAGCGAATGGCGCAACGCCGCTTTCTTAGGCACCATCCACGCTGCTTATGGTGAGGACGGTAAATACGCAGTGGACCTCACTCTCCGCGCTGACGGTAGCACCAAGTTCGGTTCGGGCAACAAGTGGGGAACCTTCCCAGGTATCTCAGGTCGTTGGAACGTGAGCGACGAGAAATTCTTCGCTCCTTTGGTTGAGACCGTGAACCTTCTGTCCGTTCGTTTCGGCTGGGGTCGTGTAGGCCGCGAGCCAGGCAGTGAATACTTGATGTACAACAAGTACGGTGATTATGGCAGTTATGGTAACATCGACTACAACCGTTCGATGGTGGCCATCAACCCAACGAACTTGCGTCTGACAGACCTCAAGTGGGAGACCATTGACTCATGGAACCTCGGTTTCAACCTCAACCTTCTTGACGACCTGCTCCAGTTCGACCTCAACATCTACAACAAGAAGTCGAAAGACCTGCTGATGTCGAACGTAGGCATCCCCTCAAGCACAGGTTTCAGCAGCCTTGCCTGGAAGAACGTAGGAACATTGGAGAACAAGGGATGGGAGTTGTTCATGAACACGAGCAACCGTCTGTTCAAGAAAGGCAAGTTCTCGATGAAGGCCTCGTTCAACATCGCCCAGAACATCAACACCATCACAGCCATGGACAATTCAGTGCTGGAGTCGATGAACAAGGAATACTCCTACAACAACGAATACCTGCAGCGTATTCAGATTGGCAATGCAGTAGGTTCAATCTACGGTTTCCGCTTCAAGGGTGTTTATCGCTATGATTACGAGCACAGCGGCTACACTGAGGAATCGTTCAACACCTACGGTGACAACACAGCATACGCAGCTGAGCAGAAAGGAGAGAACGCCACTGTTCCAGTAGCCCGCGACGCAGAAGGCAATATCCTTTATGACTCGAAGGGCAGACCCCTCCACATGTACTTCAACTACGGCGGTCTGAACTATGAGTTCAAGGGTGGCGACATGATGTACGAGGACGTCAACGCAGACGGTCAGATCAATGAGCTTGACATCGTTTACCTCGGCAACTCCAACCCGAAGATCAATGGTGGTTTCGGCCTCAACTTCAACTATGGTGACTGGTCGTTGAAATTCAGTTTCAACTACCGCATGGGTAACAAGATTGTGAACCGCGCCCGTCAGAACAACGAGTCGATGCGTTCGAACATCAACCAAAGCCAGGCAGTGGCATGGCGTTGGAGAAAGAACGGTGACATCACCGAGATTCCCCGCGCTCTGAACTCGGGTATCATCGCCTCTTACAACATGCTGGCCAACAGCCGCTACGTAGAGAAAGGCGACTATCTGCGCCTGCAGTATGTGCAGTTGATGTACAACTTCCCGAAGAAGTTGATCAAGGACTTCGGTCTTGAGAGTGTCAGGTTGTCAGCCTCTGCCAACAACTTGTTCGTTCTGACCAAATACACGGGTGTGGATCCGGAAGTATCTTACGGTGCATGGGGTGTTTGCTACGACAATTCCAAGACCCCGAGACCCAAGTCTTTCACCATCAGTCTTAATGTGGGATTCTAACAGAAAAAACGATTATGAGAACAAATATATTCAAAACAATAGCCATCTTCGGCGTCGTTGCCTCGGGTCTGTTGTTCACTTCTTGTGAAGACTTCCTGACCATCACTCCCTCGTCTCAGATTGTAGAGGAGGATTTCTGGGAGGACAAGACAGACTTGGAGAATGTTGTAGCCGCTTGCTACGGCCGCATGATCCGCAGCGACATGACCGAGAAGTACATCGTCTGCGGTGAGCTTCGCTCCGACAACTTTGTCCAGAAGTCAGGCAACGGAAGCAACAACATCCGCAATATCATGAACGGAAACTTGATTCCGAACAACAATATGTTTTCATGGAGTTGTTTCTACAACGCCATCAACTATTGCAACAAGGTTCTGGCTCACGGTCCTGAGATTGTGGCCAAGGACGAGAGTTTCTCACAGGGCGACTGGGAGCCTATCAAGGCGGAGATGCTGGCTTTGAGAGCACTCAACCATTTCTACCTTGTCCGCACCTACGGTGAGATTCCATACGTGACCACCGACTTCAACAATGACAGCCAGTACATGCTCCAGCCTCAGGTGACTCAGGAGCAAGCGCTTGACAGCATTATCATGGATTTGGAGGAAGCCAAGAACTACGCGATGGAGAGTTACGGCAACACCATCTACAACAAGGGACGTTTCACCAAGAAATCCATCTACACGCTTTTGGCCGATGTCTATCTCTGGCGCGCGAGCAAGAACACCTGTCCTGACTCAGTGGCTGTATATGGCAACCAGGCCACAGAAGACTACCGTAAAGTGGTGGAATATTGCGACTGGGTGCTCAACGACATCATCAAGGACCGCACCAAGGAGCTCAACGAGAGCGGTGCAGTGCTTGGCGGTCTGAACTTTGACTTGACGCTCGATGACCTGTTCATCCAGAATGAGCAGACCCCAGGTGCCTCGGTGATCCGTTCCAGCAACATCGGTGCTTACAATTACATCTTCGGCCGTGGCAACTCCTCCGAGAGCATCTTCGAGTTCCAGTTCGACAACAACAGTGGTAACACAAACAGTTCGCTTTCGGGCTATTACCTGTCATTCGGAACCACCAACACAGCAGGCAGCATCGTTCTGTCGGAAGCCATCTTCGGTTCTCCGCTTGAGGACTTGAACTCATCAGCTCCAACCTCAGTCTATACCAAGACTGACTATAGGAAATGGGAGAACATGCTCTACACCAGTGCCCAGCAGACCGAATATCCTTGCTGCAAATACATTCTCAATAATGTCTCTCAAGGCGCAGGTTCATCCAACACAGTGACAGACAACTCCTCTTGGAACAACAATAATAGCCAGTCGAAGAAATCGATGAACAACTCCAACTGGATTCTCTACCGTCTGAGCGACATCGTGCTCATGCGCGCTGAGGCTATCAGCCAGATTTCCACCTCTCAAGAAGAGTTGCTGGAGTCAGTGAAGAGCATCCGCGAGATCTTCAAGCGTTCCAACCCATACGCATATGCCACTTCCAACAACCATGCATCAACAGACTCACTCAACACCGAGTTCTTCTCTGCCTCAGGCGAGATGCTCGAGGCCCTGGTCATGTCAGAGCGCCAGAGAGAGTTTGTCGGTGAAGGCAAGCGTTGGTTCGACCTTGTTCGCTACGCGCAGCGCCGTGGCAGCACAGCAGCAATGTTCGACCGGTACCTCGGCCGTAAATACGGCGACAACAAGGATGCCGTTAAGTCGAAACTATCAACGATAACGTCCCTGTTCAGCCCCATCTTCAGAGACGAGATGTATGCTAACCCATTGCTCCATCAGAACAGTGTATGGATCACCTCTGAGAGCACTTCAAAAACTGATAACCTATGATACTCGATATAATTAAAAACAACACTTTCAAGGGTGCGCTCATTGCCGTATCCTTGGGGCTGGGTCTCGCCAGTTGTTCAGAGAAAATCGACGAGTCTGACCTCTACACGTTCACCGGTGAGATGATGGTGGACCACTTCGAGAACAATCCTGAGACCTTCAGCAGTTACCTCGAGGTTCTTGGCCAGGTTCATCCCAGCAAACGTTCGAAATCCACAATGAAGGAACTTTTGGACGCTCGCGGTCACTACACCTGTTTCGCTCCGACCAACAAGGCCATCGACGAATACCTGGACTCGATGCTGACCATAGGAAAGGTGTCGAGCAAGGATTTATCCCAGTTGCCTGACTCTGTGGCAGAGGACATCGTGTTCAACTCCATCATCGACAACAACATCGAAGAGGCATACGCCAGCACCGACTTCCAGCCAGGTGCCCTTCAGCGCACGAACATGAACGGTCGTTATGTGGATATCAGTTACAGCAACGACAGTGTAACAGGTGTCAGCCTCATCTACGTGAACACCAACTCCTTGATTATCGACAAGGACATCGAGGTGGAGAACGGCTACATCCACACCATCGACAAGGTGCTATCCCCATCTACCGCCACCATCGCCGACTTGGTGGAGAACACGCCCAACACCCAGATTTTCGGTATGCTTCTGAAAGCCACTGGTTGGGATGAGAAACTCTTGGGTTATAAAGATGAGGAATACGAAGAAGGCGACTATGCTGGTACAGCTGCCAACGACGGTCGTTTCTCGGGCTATTATCCTGAGACCCGCAACACAGGCTACACCATTTATGTGGAAACAGACTCTATCTTCAACATGTACGGCATCACCGACATTGAATCGTTGAAGAAATACTTGCAGGACAATGGTTATTACAGCGACGCCAACTTCGACGACGACTACTCCAATGAAGACAACGCCGTGAACCAGTTCGTTTCCTACCACCTGCTCCCCGAGCAGTTGACATGGAACCGCATGGTCATCTTCTCGAACGAGAAAGGCTTCTTCAACGGTACTCCTAACGACGGAACCCAATTCCAGACCAACGTGTGGGAATACTACGAAACCATGGGCAAGCAGCGCCGCAGTCTGAAAGTGACAGGTATCCGCGGTGGTAAGCGCCTGAACCGTTGCTCTGTCTATAACCAGATCAGCTACCGCGAGATTGGCGCCGACCCAGAGGGTATCAAGATCAACCAGACCAACGGCAAATACAAGAACTCAGCGATGAACGGTTACTACTACACCATCGAAGACCTTCTGCTTTGGAGCGACGTAGTGGCCTACAAGGTGCTGAACGAGCGTATGCGCTACGACATCTGCTCTCTGCTGCCAAAGATGATCACCAACAACTGCCGATACAACAAGTCGAACAACTGGTTCTTCACCAAAGACTATTTCGACAACATCATCAACGTAACGGACGAGACCTCTCTGGTGTACCTGCCCAACCAGAACTATGAAGGCGGTGCCAGTGCCGGCGGTGGTTCATGGACAAACTACCAGACAGACGAATTCAACATCGGCGGTATTTATGACTTCACAATGAAGTTGCCTCCCGTGCCTTACACAGGAACATACGAAATCCGCTATGGTGTGAATGCCAACGGCAACCGTGGAATGGCACAGATATACATTGGTACCAATCCCAACAACCTCCCTGCCGTGGGTATTCCTATCGACCTTCGTCTGACCGGAACCTCTTTCGGCTGGGTGAGCGACACAGAGCTTGACGCCGACGGTATTGAGGAAAACGACAAGGCCATGCGCAACAACGACTACATGAAGGGTCCCAACTACTTCTACCCAGGCGACGGTCAGGCCGGACGTGTGAGCAGCATCTGTCTGCGCCGCATCATCTATCGTGGCCAGCTGGAAGCCGGCAAGACCTACTACGTAAGGTTCAAGTCAGTACTTGAGTCGAAGAGCACCGAGTTCTTCTATGACTATCTTGAGTTTGTACCCCGCTCAGTCTATAACGGCGACGTGGCAGAAGACAAGTGGTAATTAAAGACAATCAACCGATATAATTATAGGAAAATATGAACAGAAACTATCATAAATGGTTAGGTGGAACCTTGATGGCGATGGCATCATTCGCGTTCCTCGCCTCATGTTCCGACGACCATTTCGACATAGACCCTGGAGTATCAAGCCGTCAAACCCTGTGGGAGAGCATCAAGTCGAGATCCGAACTCTCTCAGTATGCCGACATTCTGAGCAGAACCAAATACTCCAAGAATGAGAAAACAAAAACGTCTCAGACCTACGCCGATTTGCTGAACCACGACCAGACCTTTACCATCTGGGCTCCGAAGGACGGCACATTCGACTACGACTACTACAGCAACCTGCTGAACACAGGCAAGGCTGAAGACTCATACAAGGTTGAGAAAGAGCTGCTCCGCAACAGCATGACTCGTTTCAGCCATGTGATGACCGGCAACGACAAATTGGAACTTGACTTGTTCAACAGCAAAACAGCGGTCTTCGATTGTGGGCAAGGTATCATCAAGAACCAGAAGATTGTGACCCCCAACATCGGTGCCTCCAATGGTGTGCTGCATATCACAGAGGGTGCGGTGGAATACCAGCCCAATGTGTATGAGTTTATCGCCTCCCGCAGCGACCTCGATTCTCTGAACACATACATCAAAGCCTACGAGAAGTTCGAATTCAATGAGTCTCAAAGTACTCAGGGACCGACAGTGAACGGCCAAATCACATGGGTAGATTCAGTGACCTTCTTGTCGAACGATTATCTTTACGGAACACTTCATGCATTCTTGAATCGTGAGGACAGTCTCTACGCCATGATCATGCCCACCAACAAGGCTTGGTCGGAGGCTCTGGAGAGAACACAAAAATTCTACAAGTATAAGAGCCAATACGTGCAGACTATCGTACGCGTGGATGCCGACGGCAACGAAAGCACCTCATCAGTGACCACCGCCTTGTCGGATTTGGAACGCGACTCGATGACCAACCTCTATTCCAAGAATGCCATTATCGGTGACTTTGTGTTCAACGCCCGCTACCAGCACGGCTATTCTTATAAGGACTTCAACAAGGCAGGCGCCTGCGACTCGCTGATTAACACCATCAACAGGGTGTTCTACGACCCCGTGAACGCCTCCCTGTTCGACGGGCAGGAGCCCATCGAGGTCAGCAACGGCTATGTTTACGTGGTGGACAACTTCAACCTCAAAGTCGAGGACGGTTGGGGTGAGCCGATGGAGAACCAAGCCGAGGAATTCAGATACATAGACAGTTACACGGGTTGTACTCCAACCTCGCTGAATCTCAAACAGCGTTTCCGCGTTGAGGATGAAAATGATCCAGAGATCATGGTTGACAGTATTGTTGAGGTTAAACTGCTCCGCACCGTCCAGACTTCCTCCGCCGCCAACCCGTCGATCACTTTCAAGCTGCCGGAGACCATGTCGTGCAAGTACGACATCTATGTTCTGATGGCCTACAACACAGAAGCCAACCTTCCCAACAAGTTCAGGGCACAGATCTCTTACCACACAGCCGATGAGAGCAGGTCGTCGATGGAAAACACGAACTTGACTGTTCCCGAGGGCATGGCAGGTGAAGGACGCGACTTTGAGAACCGTCCTCCACGTATAGAGAACGGACAGTTGGTGTATGTTGACAGCATCTTAGTGGCTAAGGACTTCGAGTTCCCCGTCTGCTACAAAGGCCTGAGCGACGCTTACGCCACGCTCCGTCTGAACAGTTATGTGACATCACGTCAGACCAGCCAGTACAGCCGTGAGATGTGGATAGACCAGATTGTTCTGAAAGCAAAGGAAGAATAACGTTCTTGATAACACTTTAACAGCGATATACAATGAAAAAGAATATATTTATGAATATCCAGCAGTGCATTCTCAGGTTCGGTATAGGTCTGATGATGTTGTCAGGAGCGACCGTCATGATGGCTCAGGACTATGACGACGATGAATCCTCTGCTACCACTGAGAACGAGGACAGCATAGCGCTTGCCAAGCGCCGCGCTGCCAAGAAGAAGGTAGAGCCTACCTACGAGATGAAGTCTGTGAGCGGTTATGTGGTTGACGCAGCCACCAAACAGCCCATAGACGGTGCCAGGGTGCAGGCCTACAACAACAACCGCTACTCCGTCATGACCGACGAGACAGGACACTACACCATTCAAGTTCCCGTGTTCGTGACCTCACTTTATGTGACAGTTCCAGAATATAATGATGTTCAAGTGCCCACCCTCGAAGGTACAGCTCCTACAGCCAATCTTTACAGCAGCCGCCTGAACGGCTACTACAAGAAGACCACTGGCATTACCTCAGAGCGCACAGCCACTGTTGACCTCTCGAGCGCTGTTTCCGTTGACAACGAGATAGAGAACCAACTTGCGGCCGACATCCACACCATCAACCGCAGCGGTATCAAAGGACAAGGTGTAGCCATGTTTATCCGAGGTTTGAACTCCTTGAACATCAATGCCCAGCCATTGGTGATTCTGGATGGTATCTTCATGGACTTGCAAACCGACCGCTCCTCCATCCACGACGGTTTCTTCAACAACATCCTATCCGGCATCGACCCCGAGGACATCGAGAGCGTTCAGGTGCTGAAGAACGCCACCGCCCTTTATGGTACTCGTGGTGGCAACGGTGTAGTGATTATCAACACGAAGCGTGGCAAGAGCATGGCCACCCGCATCAATGTGTCGGTTTATGGTGGTTTCGAGACAACCCCCAGCACAACCAAGATGATGAACGGCAACCAGTATAAGAACTATGTGAGCGAACTGATCGGTACGACAGAGGAAGGTATGGAACACAGTACAGCAGCGTACTCCATCCCATTCCTCAACGACAATCCCGATTACTACTGGTACCCCATGTACCATAATAACACAGACTGGTCAGAGGATCTCTACCACACTGCATTCACCCACAATTACAAAGTGAATGTTCAAGGAGGTGATGACATCGCCATGTACAACCTGTCGTTAGGTTACTCCAATGCCCAATCGACAGCCAAGGAGAATGGTTTCGACCGCCTGAACATCCGTTTCAACACCGACATCAAACTGGTGAAGAACCTCAGCACCAAACTTGACGTTGCCTATAGCCGCATGACCTATAACCTGCGCGATAACGGATGGGCAGAGAATTACAATTCAAGCACCATCACCTCTCCCAATGTCCTGGGTTTGATTCAGGCGCCATTCCTCAGCAAGTACGGCTACTATACTGGCGAAGACGGCAAACTCCACCAGTCGAGCGTTTACGCAGGCAAGACCATCGACGACAACTATCCCTTTGGCTTCGCTTCCGCTTACGGCACCAACACGGCTCTTGCCAATCCATACTGGATTCTCGAAAATGGTGACGGTGACAACAAGAACACCCAGGAGGTAACCCAGTTCAACTTGAACGTGATGCCCAAGTGGGAAATCAACAGATACTTGACGCTGACCAACCGCTTCGCTTATCAGTTGAACCGCCACAACGAGAAGAGTTATATTCCAAAGGCCGGTACTCCAGTCTATGCATTGGAAGGTCTTGGTGATGTGACCAGCCGTTCTCGCAGCCTTTTCGGTAAGGAGACTTCTCTTTATGAGGACCTTCGCCTCGAATGGAAGAGACGCTTCGGCGCTCACGACTTCGATGTGTTCGGTGGTTTCCGCTTCACCTCGAACTCCTTCAGCGACAGTTACACGACAGAGTACAACTCAGGTAACGACAAGATGCCCGACTCGGGTAACGAGTTCCGTGAGCTGGATGGTAGCGATGATGAGTGGCGAAATATCGCCTACTATGTTCAAGGCGCTTACAACTACATGGAGAAATACTATGTAGAAGCCACATTGACTGCCGAGACTTCTTCCCGCTTCGGTCTGGAAACCGACGGCGGCATGAAACTCGCAGGTGTGAACTGGGGTATTTTCCCATCTGTACAATTAGGTTGGGTCATCACCAACGAGCCATGGATGAAGACCAACAACTTGGTGAACTACCTGAAGTTGACAGCAGGTTACGACATCAGCGGTAATGACAATATCGGTTACTCACTGAGCCGCACCTACTTCCAGGCCACTCCGTTCATGCACAACGCCATCGCCCTGAAATTGACGAACATTGAGAACCCGAAAATCCAATGGGAAAGCACCCAAAGGTTCAACATCGGACTTCAAGGGTCGTTCTTCAAGGACAGAGTTCAGGCTGGTGCAGAAGTGTATTTCAGCACAACCAGCAACCTGTTGACTCTGAAATCGCTTAACTACATGGCAGGTCTTGGTGAGTACTGGACCAACGACGGCAAACTCCGTAACTCAGGTGTAGAGGCTCACGCCAACATCGTCCTCCTGAACACCAAGAACTTCACTTGGCAGATTGGTGCTTCTATGGGTCACTACAAGAACAAGATTGTTGACCTTCCCGAGAACAGTTACACCACCAAGATTTATGGTGGCGAGATATTGACGAGCAAGGACAACCCCGCAGGTTTGTTCTACGGTTTCAAGACCGCAGGTGTGTTCGCTACAGACCAAGAGGCCTCAACTGCTTACAACGGCAATGATTACCTGAAGTATCCGACCGGCATCGAGTTGAAGCCCTACAACAACTTCAGCGCTGGTGATGTTCATTTTGTGGACCTCGACGGCAACGGTGTCATCAACGACAATGACAAGACCGTCATCGGTGACCCCAATCCCGACATCTTCGGTTCAGTCTATACTAACTTCACCTACAAGAAGTGGAGTCTTGACTTCAACTTCAAGTACTCAGTGGGCAATGACGTTTACAACTACCAGCGCTCACAACTTGAGGGAGTGAACAACTTCTACAACCAGACGACAGCCGCCGTGAACCGCTGGACCTGCGAAGGACAGCGCACCGACATCCCCCGGGCCTGCACCACCACCAGTGAGGCATGGGTGAACAACGAGCGTTTCTCCGACCGTTGGATAGAAGACGGTGGATACTTCAAACTTAAGAAGGTTCGCCTGTCGTACCAGACTCCACTCAACCTGAGCTGGATGCAGGGTATCACCGTCTGGGCCGAGGCCAACAACCTGTTCACCCTGACGAAGTACACAGGCTCCGATCCCGAGTTCTCCTGCGGCAACAGCGTGCTCTACCAGGGCATCGACGCCGGCTTGCTCCCCTCGAACCGCAATTTCAACATCGGTGTGAGAATCAACTTGTAATCATTCATCCATACAATCAAGAAAGACGTATAATATGAAAAAGATATCAATTATAGGTTTACTGTCCATGTCGCTTGTAGCCGGTCTGACGACCACTTCCTGCGAGGACATGATGACCATCGACACCGACCTGAACAACTACACTTCAGCCAACGACACACTGTACTCCTACTGGGGTATCCTGAAATGCGTTCAGGACGTGGCTGAGCGTCAGGTGATTCTCGGTGAGCTTCGCGGTGACCTTGTGAGCACCACCGAAAACGTGACCGACACGCTCTTCGCCATCGCCAACTTCAACAACCCCAAGGACGGTTCGTGCAGCATGCTGAAGGTAAGCGACTACTACAACGTCATCAACAACTGCAACCTGTACATCGCCAATGCCGACACTTCTTTAGTGAAGAGCAACAAGAAGTACATGATTCCTGAGTATGCCCAGGTTCAGTCCATCCGTGCCTGGACATATCTTCAGTTGGTGAAGAACTACGGCGAGGTGCCTTTCATTACAGAGCCCATCAACTCTCTTGATGTCATCGACAACTTTGACTACCATAACAACCTGGTCAATAAGGACAATCTGCTGGATAAGTTCCTCGACCTGGGTTTAGACAAGTTTGTTGATACTGAATACCCGCACTATCAAAGCTACAACAGCGGTAGCAGTGTGGAAGCAGCTCTGTGTTATATTCCAGTCCGCCTGGTACTCGGTGACATGTACCTACTCCGCGGTGCCAGCAAAGAGGACTACAGGGCAGCAGCGCAGTACTACTACGACTACCTGAAGAACAATACGGGTAACGTGACTCGTCAGTATGTACAATGGAAAACCTCACGCGTAACCGCTTCGGGTTATACATCAGAAGGCCAAGGCCAATGGGGTAGTTGGGGAAGTGTTTATTCCACCGCCAACCGTGCTACAACCAATGATGTCATCACCTCTATTCCATCAGCCTCCAACCAGCAGTATGGCACGATGCTGATGCGTGTTGCCGACATTTATGGTTTCACTCCATCTTCGAGCCAGACCACCAACGTCAGCGAGAATGATGAGGGCAATGAAGAGGTGACTTCCTCTGGTGCTATCAGCGTGGCTTTGAACTTAAAGCCTCAGACCACGCCTTCACCAGCCTACACCACACTGAACCGAGTGCAGAACTATGTCTTCTACGACCTGAGCACCTCTACTCCCCGTCGTACCGACTATCCTGTAGGCGATGCCCGCTATGAGTATTCAGTGTTTGAAACGACTTATGAAGGTGATCCATACGTTTATTGCGCCAAAGCCTCACGTTTAGGACAGTTCTACTACACCATCCCTATCTACCGCAAGAGTCTGATCTGGCTGCGTCTGGCCGAGGCCATCAACCGCGCCGGATTCCCCCAGTACGCCTTCGGTATCTTGAAGGACGGTCTGTGCGAGGACAACATGCCCCAGATGGACACTCGTCGTGAAATCAAACTGCGCATGACTGAGGAAGGCGACACCGTCTTCACTGAGGATGGCTCGACAATCAACGACACGATCTACGTTCGTTATGTAAGAACCAACTCCCGTGGTGCCCTCTACTATGTAGATAGCCTTGAGGTACAGAATTTCTTCCTGCCTTTCACAGAGACCGTTTGGCAGAACAACTTTGGTATCCATGCCCGTGGTTGTGGTTATGGCACTTGGAACAGTGTCGATTACATCACCACGAACCTCACTGGTTTCAACGACTCCACCAACTACACCTACGACCGCATGCTTGCAGAACAGGGAGTGGATGTAACCACCGCTTCCGAGGCTGAAATCATCAATGCAGTGGAGAACGTCATCGTTGACGAGTTAGCCCTTGAGACCGCGTTCGAAGGCAACCGTTTCACTGACCTGGTGAGAATCGCTGAACACAAGAACGCATCTGGTTTCAAAGGCACAGACTGGCTGGCAGGCAAGGTAGCCGACCGTGAGCTGTACTACAATCCGCTCACCCTGGAATCCAGTGGCGAACGCAACAGCGAACTCTACAACAAGTTGCTCGACCCGTCGAACTGGTACTTCACACTACCAGCATGGAGGACCAACAAGTAAGGGATCAAAAGTAAGAAATCCTCTTTATAAAAAATCCCGTCAGCCTATTTGTGGTTGACGGGATTTTTTGTGCATTTATCTAAGAAATAGGACTTGGAGCAGTAAAAATGCTACGAAAAATGACTTGAAAACACTTAATAAAGCATGTTTTTGTAAAAAATATCGATAAAAATGTTTTGAATTTAAAAAAAATTATAATTTTGCAGTCGATTAACACCAAATTAAAACAGGTTTTATGAAAAAGATTATCTTAAGTGCATTTATGTGTGTAGCAACGCTCTGTGCAAGCGCGCAGAACGCTACTGTCAACAGCAAGTTCAGTGACAACTGGTTCTTTGGAATCGGTGGTGGTGTTTACGAACCCACTGTAGGCCAGTCCGTATTCTCTGACATGCGCCCAGAAGTGAACATCGAGTTGGGTCGTTACTTCACACCTGAGTTTGGTATGCGTGTGAACCTCATCGCTGGCATCAACGACAACAATGCCATCGGCAACCGCAAAACCAACCTCCCCTGGGTAGGTATTCAGAAGACCGCCATTGACTTCAGCAATCTTAGCCTCGATGCTTTGGTGAACCTGAACAACTTCTTCGGAGGTTACACAGGCCAGCCACGTCCTTTTGAGGTAGTAGCCGCCGCCGGTATTGGTTGGGGTCGCTATTACGGTGTCAAGGACACTCCTATCGACGCTAACTACGTGACATCCAAGTTTGAGCTCGACTTCAACTTCAACGTTTCCGAAGCCGTTCAGATTGGTATCAAGCCAGCCATCACATACAATTTCCAGGACAACAAGTCAGACCTTAGCGTCAACAGCTCTTACCTGTCACTCAGCGCTGGTCTGGTTTACAAGTTCGGCAACAGCAACGGCACTCACAACTTCAAGCTCTGCGACAAGAAGTACACTCAGTCAGAGATGGACGAGCTCAACGCCCGCATCAACGGCCTCCGCAACGACTACGAGAACCGTCTGGCCAACGCCAACAAGACCATCAAGGATCTTCAGGACGCTCTCGCAGCTGAGAAGGCTAAGGACAAGACAGTCATCGTGAACAAGACGACTACACAGCTCGCTCCGGTAGTGATCTTCGACAAAGGCAAGAGCGTGATCAACAGCACTCAGCAGCCATCCGTGAAGATGATTGCCACTTACATGAAGAACCATCCGACCAGCAAGGTGAACATCAAGGGTTACGCTTCTCCAGAGGGTAGCTTCGAGGTGAACCAGAAACTGTCTATCGCTCGTGCTGACGCAGTTTACAACATGCTGACCAAGACATACAAGATTGACCCGGCTCGTCTGACTAAGGAAGGCCTTGGCCCGACCTCAGAGGTATTCGACGAGAACGACTGGAACCGCGTATGTATCTTCATCGAGGAGAGCAAATAATCCTTCGCTGAGAACAACAACTCAACATTCATAAACGGAAGGTGCGTCAAAAGACTGGCGCACCTTTCCTTTTCTATAAGATAAGCATCAATACCCTACCCTTTTACGCCCCACATGTTCCCATCCCCAATGACCTATACCCCATCATCAATGAAGATCCTTATCCTCAGCACATTTACATTCTTTTTCCTTCCCTTGTCGGCTCAGCGAATCACTCCCTTGAAGCAGTTCAAGCTAAAGAAACAGGAAGTCCCGCCAGCCAATTATAGTGGTATATGGAGGGTTTCAGACGACACCTATGCTTTGGTCAGCGACCAAGAAGCAGAGGATGGTTTCTTCCTGATGGACATCCACATAGATCGGAAATCAGGCAAAGTGATAGAGGCACGCCGAACGTCTTACCACTCCACCCCAGCCAAGACCAAAGACAAATTAGGGAAGAGTGAACGAGATTTGGAAGGTATAGCATATAGCAAACACAGCGGGACCTTTTTCCTGGGTGGTGAAGGCGACGAGGAAATCCTGGAATACGATGCGTCGGGTGTTCCAACGGGTAGAGGTCTCAAGATGCCTATATGTTTCAGCACCAACAACATCCGTCCTAACTTGGGAATAGAGTCGTTGAGCTACAACCCGGAGACCCACCTATTCTGGACAACCACCGAAAGCACATTGAAAAGCGATGGGCCTTCCGCCGACATAAACCATGCAAATGTGAGGAACAGACTTCGCCTCCAGAGTTTCGGCGACGACTTGAACCCACAGACGCAATACGCATATATGATGGAGGTGCCGATGTGTTCTTCTTCAGCAAAAAAGATAGGTTTCTTGCTTCATGGCGTATCTGACATCTGCGCCTTGGACGACGGGCGGTTGATTGTGATGGAACGGGAAATCTACAGCTCAAAGAAGAAACTGAACAACTACGTTAATATACGCCTGTTCGTCGTCAATCCCCAACTGAGTCGTCCTGTCGATCCCGCCACCCCCCTCCCCCAACTCACAGACGACATGTTCATGCAAAAAGAGGAGATATGCCATTTCAGGACCAAGGCGACTATCAGTCGCATGAATCTCGCCAACTACGAGGGTATGTGCCTCGGTCCGCGACTTCTTGACGGGCGACAGACACTCTTGCTCATCAACGACACACAAGAAGGCATGACACGACATGGCATCCGCCTGAAAGAATACATCAAAGTGCTGATTCTTGAATCTGAGTGATCAGAATTATTGCTATTCCCGATTTCCCTATAGGCTAGACCCTGCAAGGGCAATAAGCAGTTAGCTCAGGGCTGGCTTGGGTTGAATTGAAGGCTTAGGTGATAGAAAAAGAAGATGCCTGTTATCCTTTATAATAACCAATGTGAAATGTTAAGACGTATATGTTAATTTTCGCAAATAAGTTTGCACGCTTGGATAAAAGGGAATATTTTTGCAACGATAAAAAACGAAAAAAGATGAAGAAAACAATTATCCTACTGTTTTTGGCAATGATGACCTTTACAGGTGCCAATGCCCAGTCGCTTTACAAGACTGTCTATGAACACGCTTCAGCCATTGTCAATGACCCCAAGTCGAGTGACGAGCAAGTTGAAGTGAACCAGTTCAAAGTGACTGCACTCAACTACATCAGCAATCACTTGAAAAAAACGAATACTGAGAAAGACGAGTACTTCTACGACTCGCAGGCCGTGAACCTCTCTTCTTTCATTACAGACTTCTACGACAACTACCTCAAGGCACGTGCCATTTCCACCGAGAAGCGGAATGCAGTTCTGAATTGCTATCGTCAGGCCTCATTGAACCATAAACTCTTCAATGACCCCGACAAGGAAACCGTGAACTGCTTTATGGAAGAGAAATCGAGTCTCACTCCGTTCTGTCTCGACACCGACTGGAATGCAGCATACGAGGAAGCCACTATGAATGTGAAGAAGATCATTAGATAAGGGGCCATAAGTCGAAAAAAACGAATTCCAGATACAAAAAGGCGGGTGTCGATAAGATACTCGCCTTTTTCATGCATATTTATACCAAAGCATGTCAACATGGTATCATTTTTCAAGCAATGTTGCAAATATATCGTCAGAAAACGCTAACTTTGCAGGAAATTTCATGTCAAAAAGATGAACGTAGCAATTGTCAAATACAATGCTGGCAACATACAATCCGTCATCAATGCCCTGAAACGGCTGGGAGTGGAGCCGCAACTTTCCGATGACCCAGAGGTGCTCCTGAAAAGCGACCGAGTGCTGTTCCCAGGACAGGGTGAGGCAGGTACGACCATGTCATACCTTCGTGCCCACCACTTAGACACGGTCATCCCCTCCTTGCGGCAGCCCGTGTTAGGCATTTGTGTAGGGATGCAGTTGATGTGCCGATACAGTGAGGAAAACGACACCGACTGTCTTGGCATCTTCCCCACAGAGGTGAAACGCTTTCAACCTACAGCGCATGAACAAAAAGTGCCACAGATGGGCTGGAACACCATCGAGAGGCTGAAAAGCCCCTTGTTCCGCCACATAGATGACGGCGAGTTCGTGTATTTCATCCACAGTTATTACGTTCCCGAAAACACATACGGCATAGCCACCACCGACTATATCACCCCCTACTGCAGCGCGCTGCACAAAGACAATTTCTACGCCACCCAGTTCCATCCGGAAAAAAGCGGACGGATCGGCGAACAGATATTGAAGAACTTCCTTGAGATAGAAACAACATGCGAATAGAACTGATTCCCGCGATAGACATCATCGATGGCAAGTGTGTGCGCCTGACCCAAGGCGACTACAGCAGTCAGAAGGTGTATAACGAAAACCCTGTGGAAGTGGCACGCGAGTTCGCCGACTACGGCATCCGTCGCCTCCATATCGTGGACCTCGACGGTGCGAAGTCCCAACATGTGGTGAATCTTCAGGTTGTGGAGCAGATTCGTTCGGCCACCGACCTTGTCATAGACTTTGGAGGTGGTGTGAAATCAGACGCTGACCTACAGAAAGCTTTCGATGCCGGCGCAGACATGGTGACCATAGGCAGTCTGGCTGTGAAGCAACCGGAGACGTTCCTTCGCTGGCTCGACATATTCGGCGCCAGCCGCATCATTCTCGGCGCCGATGTGAGAAACGGGCTCATCAGCATCAATGGCTGGCAAGAGGAAGACGGCGAGCAGCTCATCCCATTCGTACGGAAGTATGTAGAGAAAGGGGTGGTTCAAGTGCTGTGCACCGACATCAGCAAAGACGGGATGCTCCAAGGTCCCGCCATCGAACTCTACCGTCAGGTGCTGTCGTCGTTTCCCGACCTGCACCTGATAGCCAGCGGTGGTGTGAGCAGCATCGACGACATCAAGGCGCTGGATGAAGCCGGGGTTCCAGCAGTGGTCTTCGGCAAAGCCATCTATGAAGGTAAAATCAAGCTGTCGGATTTGGTCCAGGCATAGAACCCATCAGGACAATCCCCTTGCACATCAAGAGAAAGAGAATATAAAAACGATCAACACGAGACAACAGTGTTAGCAAAGAGAATCATACCTTGCCTCGACATCAAGAACGGGCAGACGGTGAAAGGCACCAACTTCGTGAACCTGCGTTCAGCGGGCGACCCTGTCGAACTGGGCAAAAGCTACAGCGAACAAGGCGCCGACGAGTTGGTCTATCTCGACATCACCGCCAGTTACGAAGGCCGCAAGACCTTCACAGAACTGGTTCGTCGGGTGGCTGCCGAGATCAGCATCCCCTTCACGGTTGGTGGTGGCATCAACGAACTGAGTGATGTCGATCGCTTGCTCAACGCCGGTGCCGACAAGGTAAGCGTGAACTCCGCGGCGCTTCGCCATCCCGACTTGGTGAACGAGATCACGAGCCGTTTCGGTTCTCAGGTGTGCGTGGTGGCCATCGACGCCAAATACACCGATGAGAAAGGTTGGCGATGCTATGTGAAAGGCGGGCGTGAGGAGACAACATGGGATTTGTTTGAATGGGCTAAAGAAGTGTGTGACCGTGGTGCTGGAGAGATCTTGTTCACCAGTATGAACCACGATGGTGTGAAGGAAGGTTTTGCCAACGATGCCCTCTGTCGCCTGTCCGACACGCTGAGCATACCAGTCATTGCCTCGGGCGGCGCAGGCAAAATGGAACATTTCCGCGACACTTTCATCCATGGCAAGAGCGACGCAGCCCTTGCCGCCAGCGTGTTCCACTTCGGTGAGATCAGCATCCCCGACCTGAAGCACTACCTGAAAGGAGAAGGCATCAACGTAAGACTATAAGAAAGAATACAAACGACAACAAAGCAATGGATATAGATTTCAAGAAGATGGACGGTCTAGTACCTGCCATCATCCAAGACTCCAAGACATTGAAAGTGCTGATGCTCGGCTTCATGAACGAGGAGGCACTTCAAACCACCAAGTCCACTGGAAAGGTGACTTTCTGGAGCCGCACCCGTAAGTGCCTGTGGACCAAAGGCGAAACCAGCGGCAACTATCTCAATGTGGTCGAGATTCTCAGCGACTGCGACAACGACACACTCCTCATCAAAGCCGACCCAATGGGGCCTGTATGCCATACAGGCGCCGACACGTGCTGGAACGAGACCAACGACAATCCCATCATGTTCCTCAGCGACCTTCAGCGTTTCATCGAGAAGCGTCATGAGGAGATGCCAGAAGGGAGCTACACCACCAGTCTGTTCCAGTCTGGTGTGAACCGGATGGCTCAAAAAGTGGGAGAAGAAGCCGTTGAGAGCGTTATTGAGGCCATGGCAGGCAACGACTCCCGTCTGGTTTACGAAGCCTCCGACATGATCTACCATTTGATTGTGCTGCTCACCTCCAAAGGCCTGTCGATAGAAGACGTGGCGCGTGAGCTTCTTGAGCGCCACAATCCAGGTTGGCACAAACACTAACTCTCCAAAAACAACAACCGTATGCTGATAGACTACAAAAACGTGGAAGTATGCCAGGAAGCCCAGATTGTGCTGAATGATGTGACCTTGCAGATCGACAAAGGCGAGTTTGTCTATATCATCGGCAAAGTGGGTTCAGGCAAGAGCTCACTGATCAAGACTTTCTACGGAGAGGTTCCCGTGAAGAAAGGCGAGGGCACAGTGATGGATTTCGATGTGACGAAACTGAAGTCGAAACACCTTCCACAGTTGAGGCGTAAACTCGGTATTATCTTCCAGGACTTCCAGTTGCTGACAAACCGGAATGTGTCAGACAACCTTCGTTTCGTACTGCGGGCCACTGGATGGAAGAACAAGATTGAAATAGAGAACCGCATCAAGGAGGTGCTGGATCTGGTCGGTATGAGCACCAAAGGCTACAAACTGCCCAGCGAGCTCTCAGGCGGCGAACAGCAACGTGTCGCCATAGCCCGCGCCATCTTGAACAATCCCGACCTCATCCTCGCCGACGAACCTACCGGCAACCTTGACCGGGATACAGGACGAGCCATTACCCGACTTCTTCACGACATCAGCAAAAAGGGGTCAGCCGTTGTGATGATTACCCATAACTTACAACTGATCAACGAGTTCCCTGGCAGGGTTTTCATCTGCGAGAACCACACCTTCAAGGAGCGCACCGGTAAAGACGTCGAAGAATCGGATGTGAAAGGACACGACATTTCCGACACCAACTACAACCCATCGACTGAATCAGGCAAACTGTTCAACGACACAATCGTCATTCAATCCGACACACACGACGAATAACAATATACGAACGGGGATTTTTCAAGAGTCCCCTGAAATCAGAAATAACAGAGAACAAGAACTAAATAAAGACAAGAATATGAAAGTATTGAAATTCGGCGGCACATCAGTAGGCACCCCCCAGCGCATGAAAGACGTGGTCAAACTCATCACCGACGGGGAGCGTAAGATTGTTGTGCTATCAGCCATGTCTGGCACCACCAATGCCCTGATTGAGATTTCCGACTACCTCTACAAAAAGAACCCAGAGGGAGCCAATGAGCACATCAACCGCTTGGAACGGAAGTACAAGCAGCATGTGGCTCATCTCTATACAACAACAGAATACAAGGAGAAGACCTTGGCATTCATCAAGCAGGAGTTCGACTTCCTACGCTCCTTCACCAAAGGCATCTTCACCATGTTCGAAGAGAAGATCATCGTGGGACAAGGCGAGATCATCAGCACCACCATGGTGACCAACTACCTGCAAGAGCAAGGTTACAACGCCACACTCATCCCCGCCCTGGACTATATGCGTACGGACAAAAACTCGGAACCCGACCTGGAGTACATCCGCGAGAAACTGGGCGAGTTGCTCAAGGCCAACGAGGATTACGAGATCTACATCACCCAAGGCTTCATCTGCCGCAACGCTTACGGTGAGATAGACAACCTCCAGCGCGGAGGCAGCGACTACACCGCCTCGTTGATAGGAGCCGCCATCGGCGCAAGCGAGGTCCAGATCTGGACCGACATCGACGGTATGCACAACAATGACCCTCGTTATGTGGACAACACACAGCCTGTAAGTCAGTTGCACTTCGAGGAAGCAGCCGAGCTCGCCTACTTCGGCGCCAAGATCCTTCACCCCACCTGTGTGCAGCCCGCCAAATACGCTGGCATCCCCGTGAAACTGCTCAACACCATGGATCCCACAGCACCAGGCACCGTCATCAGCAACGAGACAGAATTCAACAAGATCAAGGCTGTTGCCGCCAAGGACAACATCACAGCCATCAAGATCATCTCCAGCCGCATGCTGCTCGCCTACGGTTTCCTTCGCAAGGTCTTCGAGATCTTCGAGTCCTACAAGACCAGCATCGACATGGTATGCACCTCAGAGGTGGGTGTCTCGGTGACCATCGACAACACCACAAACCTCAATGCCATCCTTGACGAGCTGAAGAAGTTCGGCACCGTAGAAGTGGATAGCGACATGTGCATTATCTGCGTGGTAGGCGACCTCGACTGGCAGAATGTGGGCTTCGAGACCCTTGCCACCGACGCCATGCGAGCTATTCCAGTCCGCATGATCTCTTACGGAGGCAGCAACCACAACATCTCATTCCTTGTTTCCAGCGCTGACAAGAAAGCGGCCCTTCAGGCCCTGAGCAACACGCTCTTCAAACAATAAGACACACAAGCACAAACACACTTTATGAACACGAAACGCTACCCTAAGGGATTAGAGAGCATCCAGACACCATTTTATTACTACGACACTGATTTATTGCGCACCACCTTAGCGTCTATCAAGAACTACGAGGACGCTAACGAGGGGTTCTGTGTGCACTATGCCATCAAAGCCAATGCCAATCCCAAACTGCTGAGCATCATTCAGGAATACGGGCTGGGCATAGACTGCGTGAGCGGCGGCGAGATCCAAGCGTCGCTCGACGCCGGATTCGACCCCCGAAAGATTGTCTTTGCCGGTGTGGGCAAGAGCGACTGGGAGATAGAGCTCGGACTCGACAACGACATCCTCTGCTTCAATGTGGAGAGCATCCCCGAACTTGAGGTCATCAACGAGATAGCCACCAAGAAAAAAAAGAAGGCGAACGTGTGCCTTCGTATCAATCCAGAGGTGGGCGCCCATACACACACGAACATCGCTACCGGCAGGGCAGAGGATAAATTCGGCATCTCTATGGAAGACATGGAAACAGTCATCCAGCTGACCCAGTCCTTGCCCTACATCCATTTCATGGGCCTGCATTTCCACATTGGCAGCCAGATACTCGACATGGCAGACTTCGAGGCGCTCTGCGAACGCGTCAACGAGCTCCAAGACCGCCTGGAGGCGCAACAGGTCAAGTTGGAGATCATCAATGTGGGCGGTGGTCTTGGCGTGGACTACAACTCACCAGAGACCAATGATGTGCCCAACTTCAAAGACTTCTTCAACACCTACCGCGAACGGCTGCACCTTCGTGAGGGGCAAACCCTCCACTTCGAACTTGGTCGGGCTGTTGTGGCACAATGCGGAAGTCTGATTACAAAGACCCTGTATGTGAAGAAAGGTAACCAACGCCAATTCGTGATAGTCGATGCGGGCTTCACCGACCTGATTCGCCCCGCCCTCTACCAAGCGCACCACAAAATCGTGAACATCACCAGCGACGAGACCGAGACCGAGACCTACGATGTGGTAGGCCCAATATGCGAGTCGAGCGATGTGTTCGACACCGATGTTGTTCTTCCGAAAACCAAACGAGGAGACCTCATTGCCATTCTATCAGCCGGAGCCTACGGCGAGACAATGGCATCGCAATACAATTGCCGCCCACTCGTCCAAGGTTATACGAAAGACGATTTCGCATAGGCGTTAGGCGTTAGGCATCAGTTTTCAAGTAATCATGCCAGTTGTTATGCCATAATGGCACACAGCTGGCACGATTTTTGCATTGGCACATTATTTGTTGCACCCCTATTTGCAATGTTCTTTCATTGCGAAACCATACAAGTAAATAATCAAAGAAGATGAAAGATATAGAAGAAATGGATCCCTCAATGCAAAATGAGGAGGAGATGAGCGCAGAGACAGAGACTTCGGCCAACGAGAGCCTGAAGGAAGAAAGTACAGAGACCAGCCAGGAACCGGAAAATGCGGAAAGCGATGCCAACAAGGGCGACGCAGATGTGAATGAAGGCGATGGGGAAGCCACCAAAGCACCGACCTTGGAAGAGCAACTCGAAGAAGCCCAGGCCAAAATAGCCGAGCTCAACGACAAGTACCTCCGACTGATGGCTGAGTTCGACAACTACCGCAAACGTGTGATGAAAGAGAAGACGGAGTTGATCAAAAGCGCCGGCACCAAGGTCATCACCACTATCCTCCCCGTCCTCGATGACATGGAACGCGCCGAACAGAACATGGAGAAGATGGATGATGTAGCCGCGTTGAAAGAAGGACTGCTATTGATATTCGACAAGTTCATGAAGCTTATGGCCACTGAGGGCCTTAAGAAAATCGAGGCCATCGACAAGGTGTTCGACACAGACTACCACGAGGCCATAGCCATGGTCCCAGGTCAACCCGATGACAAGAAAGGCAAAGTCATCGACTGCATCCAGACAGGCTACATGCTCAACGACAAGGTGATTCGCCACGCAAAAGTGGCAGTGGCCCAATAATAACCTCAAACAACACACTACCAAACAATGGCAGGCAAGAACTACTACGACATCCTTGGCGTGAGCAAGTCGGCAAATGAGGATGAGATCAAAAAGGCGTACAAACGCATGGCCATCAAATATCACCCCGACCGCAATCCTGGTGACAAGGCCGCAGAAGAGAAGTTCAAGGAGGCCGCTGAGGCCTATGATGTGCTCCATGACCCCCAGAAACGTCAGGTCTATGACCAATTCGGCGAAGAAGGTTTGAAAGGCGGTGGCTTCTCCACAGGCCAGGGCATGAACATGGACGATATATTCTCGATGTTCGGCAGCATCTTTGGTGGCCGCGGTTTCGGTGGCTTCAGTGGTTTCGGTGGTTTCGGCGACGATATGGAGTCGCAAGGTGTGACTTTCCGCGGCAAGGACCAGCGCCTACGTGTTGAACTTACCCTTCAGGAAATTGTCAATGGCGCCACGAAGAAATTCAAGGTGAAGAAAGACGTAGCTTGTTCCCATTGCCACGGCAGCGGCTCAAGTGATGGAAAGACAGACACCTGCCCCACCTGTAACGGCCGCGGTTACGTGGTCCGAACCCGCCAGAGCATCCTTGGCATGATGCAGACCCAGAGCACTTGCCCCCAATGCAACGGTGAGGGCAAGGTGATCAAGAACAAATGCCCCCACTGCAACGGCGAGGGCATCGTTGGGGGTGAGGAAATCGTGGAAGTGAAATTCCCTGCCGGCCTTCAGGAAGGCATGGTTCTGACCGTCAATGGAAAAGGTGGTGCCGGCCGTCACAATGGTGTGAACGGCGACCTGCAGATCATCATCAAGGAGAAAGGCGACCCCGAACTCATCCGCGACGGCAACGACTTGGTTTGCAACCTTCTGCTTTCCATTCCACAAGCCACTTTAGGAACGAGTGTGGAAATACCCACTGTGGATGGTAAGGCCAAGATCAACATTGAGCCCGGCACCCAGCCTGGCACAGTGCTTCGTTTGAAAGGCAAAGGCATTCCCCAAGTGCAAGGCTACAGCCGCGGACAGAAAGGCGACGAGGTGATCAACGTCAGTGTCTATATCCCTGAGACCCTGAGCCGCGACGAGAAAGAGGCCATGAAGCGAGCCTCCGACAGCGACAACTTCAAGCCATCCGAAAGCGTACGTGCCAAGATTTTCAAGAAGTTCCGCTCCTATTTCGAACAATAAAGACCAACCTAAAGACGGACAGCATTTGCCAGACAGGCTGATGCTGTCCGTATTGTTTACAGACAATGAACTATCAGCAAACCATCGATTATCTTTTCAACGTGGCTCCTTTGTTCCAACACATAGGCAAGGACGCCTACAAGGAAGGCCTGAGCAACACCATAGCGCTCGACAACCATTTCGGCAACCCCCATCGCAAGTTCCTCACCATTCATGTGGCAGGCACCAACGGCAAGGGTTCTTGTTCTCACACCTTAGCCGCCATCCTTCAAAGCGCCGGCTACAAGGTAGGGCTTTACACATCGCCCCATCTTGTGGATTTCCGTGAGCGCATCCGTGTGAACGGGAAGATGATCGGTAAGCAGAAGGTCATCGATTTCGTGAAAAACGAGCGTTCCTTCTTTGAGCCTCTCCACCCCTCCTTCTTCGAGTTGGCCACCGCCATGGCCTTCAAGCACTTCGCTGACGAGAGAGTGGATATCGCCGTTGTAGAAGTGGGCTTGGGTGGTCGTCTCGACTGCACCAACATTATCCATCCTCTGGTTTCGGTCATCACCAACATCAGTTACGACCATACCCAGATGCTGGGCGACACGCTTGATAAAATCGCCATGGAGAAAGCTGGCATCATCAAGCTGGGAATACCTGTGGTTGTAGGCGAGACTGTCAAAGAGACTCGCCCTGTGTTCATCAACAAGGCAGAGGAAATGGGTTCCCCCATCAGGTTGGCGGAAGAGAACCGTGAGGTGCTCGACACAAAACCCAGCGCCAATGGCGGCATCGACTACATCACGGAACACTTCGGTGTCGTTCACGGTGAGTTGGAAGGCATCTATCAAATCAAGAACACCAACACCATCCTCTGCGCCATCCACGAACTCCAGGCCTTGCGCACACCTGAGGGCCAGCCAGTGCTGAACATCCCCCAAAAAGCCATTGAGAAAGGTTTCAGCCAAGTGACCCGTCTGACAGGCCTCATGGGCCGCTGGCAAGTCATCAACAGAAAACCTCTCACTGTTTGCGACGCGGGCCACAACATCGGAGGTTTTGAATACATCTCGCGACAGCTTCAGAATGTGGAATGCCGTCAGATGCGAATTGTTTTCGGCATGGTCAGCGACAAGGACATCAGCGCCGTACTGAACGTTCTGCCCCGTCATGCCACTTATTATTTCTGCCAAGCCAGTGTGAAAAGAGCACTTGACAGTCAGACCATGCAAGAGCGCGCCTCTGCTTTCGGTCTCCAAGGCGATGCCTATGGTAAAGTGAGCGACGCTTACTTGGCAGCCGTTGACGCTTCATCGCCCGATGATTTCATTTATGTTGGCGGAAGTTGTTTTGTTGTTGCCGATTTACTGTCATTTTTAGGGCAAAAAAGGGTGAAAAAGTGATTTTAACTTCATTTCACTTTTCAAAAGCGTAATTTTCCTTGCAAAATATTATGAAATGAAGTTTTTTTTGACTTTATTTGCATTATGAATCGAAGAACTGGCAAAAAACAGTGTTTTTTTAGGTGAAAAAACACTTGTTTTCGTGCCTGTTTTCATTCACTATGAGCAATAAGGCGTTATTGCGAGCCTGAACTAATTTAATTTAACAACCAATATGAGCAACACAATCACGGGATTGGACCCAAAGAAATTCCAAAAAGAAGTGGACGGCAAGCAGACCGCCCTTTACATTCTGAGAAACAGCAAAGGACATGAGGTAGGAATCACCAACTATGGCGGCGCATTGGTAGCCATCATGGTTCCAGACCGCAACGGCAACCTGGGTAACGTGATCCAGGGACACGACAACATCGACGATGTGATGACAAGTCCTGAACCCTACCTGAGCACCCTTATCGGTCGTTTCGGCAACCGCATCTGCAAAGGCAAATACACACTCGAAGGCAAGGAATACCAACTGGCCATCAACAATGGCCCCAACGCTCTTCACGGAGGTCCGACAGGCTTCCACAAGCGCGTGTGGGACGCAGAGCAACTCGATGCCCAGTCACTCAAACTTCACTATGTGGCAGCAGATATGGAGGAGGGCTTCCCTGGCAAGCTCGACATGACAGTGATCTACAGCTTCAGCGATGACGACGAACTCATCATCGACTACAAGGGATTCACCGACAAACCCACCATCATCAACATGACCAACCATGGCTATTTCTCACTTGCAGGCATAGCCAACCCCACCCCCACCATCGATGACCTGATTTGCTGGATCAACGCCGACTACTATCTTCCCATCGACGACACCAGTATCCCTCTCGGCAGCATCGACCCCGTGAAGGGCACTCCCTTCGACTTCACCACTCCCAAACCAGTGGGCCGCGATATCGACGCCGACGACGTGCAGACCAAGAACGGCGCTGGCTACGACCATTGCTTCATCCTCAACAAAAAACAACCAGGAGAGTTGAGCTATGCCGCCAAGATCACAGAACCCAAGTCTGGCCGCACCATGGAGGTTTATACCACTGAGCCTGGCGTTCAGGTCTATACCGACAACTGGGCAACTGGTTATCCAGGCCAGAACGGAGCGACCTTCCCCCGCCGCAGCGCCATCTGTTTCGAGGCCCAGCACTTCCCCGACAGCCCCAACCGTCCATACTTCCCGTCTGTAGTGCTCCGCCCAGGCGAGACCTACACCCAGAAGACCATCTACAAGTTCGGCGTAGAGAAGTAAGGCACAAGGACCATCCTGACAACACAACAACTTACTAAATAACACACAAAAACAATGAGTCAAAATCAGAAGCCGAACTATACGTTCGCACTTATCGTTGTGTTCATCGTGTGCTTCCTCATCGGATTCGTGACCACGATGAACAACTCCATGATTGCCTTCTGCTCCCAGGCATTCAACCTGACTGCACAAGACGGTCAGTACGTCAACACCGCCTTCTATGGCGCTTACATCCTTGCCATACCTTTCTCATTGCTGATGAGTAAGATCGGCTATAAGGCCACCCTCATCCTCGGTCTCGCCGTAGTGGGTATAGGTTTTGTGATCAACGCCATGGGTATCAAGTCCGTGCTTGGCACCGACACCAATGTCTATGCCATCTTCCTCGGAACCATGTGTATCGTAGCCATGGGCGTGGTGATGCTCCAGAATGTGGCCAACCCCTACGTGATGGTGCTCGGCTCGCCTGAGAAAGGCGCTTTCCGCATGACCTTGAGCCAGGCCCTCAACTCAGTGGCCACCACTGTTGCCCCCATCTTCATCACTTCTGTAATCATCGGCAACAAGACTCCGGCTCCCGAGCACGTTCCTGGTCCTTACCTTGGACTTGGCATCTTCACCCTCATCATCTGCCTCATCCTCGTGTTCTTGAAACTGCCAAAGATCGACGAAGGCAAACAGAGTGAAGAATCGGGTGAGAAAGTTGTGGAGAAGAGCAGCGTATTCAAATACACACACGTATGGCTCGGTGCCCTCGGTATCTTCATGTACATGGGCGTTGAGATTGGTGTGCCCTCCATGCTTCCATACCGTTTCCAGCTTCTCGGACAAGACGACCCGAACATCGTGACCAACTTCCTCGCATTTTATTGGGGAGGCATGATGGTAGGACGTTTCGTTGGTGCCGGCATCCTGACCAAGTTCGAGCCTCGCAAACTACTGACCGCCTGCATCTGCTTAGGCGCCCTCTGCATTGGCCTCTCACTGGTATTCTCACAGTCGATGTTCGGTATCTGGCTGATGCTTGCCGCAGGCCTCTTCCACTCCGTGATGTGGCCATTGGTGTTCAACCTCGGTCTCCAGAAACTCGGACGCCATACCAAGGCCGCCTCTGGCGTGATCAACACAGGTGTGATTGGCGCCGCTCTGCTGATGCCTGTGATGGGCGCTGTGGTTGACAAGGCTGGTGTAATCATCGCCCTCTGCCTCATGTTCGTTTACTACGCATATCTCTATTGGTTCTGCAACTTCGGCAGCAAGATAGGAATCAAATAAGTCATACTACTAACTTTTTATAACAAACCCAAAGAAATTATGAAATTGACAATTGACGATGTAAGAAGCCGCTTCATCAAGCATCTTGGCGGTGAACCAGGTTCAGTTTACGCATCTCCCGGCCGTATCAACCTCATTGGCGAGCACACCGACTACAATGGTGGCTTCGTATTCCCAGGAGCAGTTCAGCAGGGCATCATAGCCGAAATCCGCCCCAACGGCACCCGCAATGTACGCGCATACTCCATCGACATGAAGGACTATGTGGAGTTCAGCCTCGACGACGAGAAGGGTCCCAATGCCACCCACTTCCGCTTCATCTTCGGCGTTGCCCGCGAGATGATGGCTCTTGGCGTTCCCGTTGAAGGCTTCGACACAGCTTTTGCAGGCGACGTCCCCAACGGTGCAGGCATGTCTTCTTCCGCAGCCCTCGAGAGCTGCTACGCTTTCGCCATCAACGACCTCTTCTACGACAACAAGATTGAGAAGATGGAATTGGCCCGCGTAGGACAGCGTACAGAGCACAAATATATCGGCGTGAACTGCGGTATCATGGACCAGTTCGCTTCCGTTCACGGCAAGGCCGGCAACCTCATGCGCCTCGACTGCCGCAGTGGCGAGTTCAAGTACTACCCATGGAACCCCAAGGGCTACAAACTCGTGCTGATCAACTCCTGCGTGAAGCATGAACTCAAGGGCTCTCCATACAATGACCGTCGCCGCAGCTGCGAGAACGTTGCCAAGGCTCTGGGTATTGAGACACTGAGAGACGCTGACTGGGACATGCTGGAGTCAGTGAAGGACAAGATTTCCGAGGAGGACTACAAGCGCGCCAAGTACGTGATTGGCGAGTACTTCCGTGTACTGGCTGTCTGCGACGCACTTGAGGCCGGCGACTACGAGACCGTAGGCGAGAAGATGTACGAGACCCACCAGGGCCTGAGCCAGGACTATGAGGTATCTTGCGAAGAACTCGACTTCCTGAACGATATCGCCCGCGACTGCGGCGTGACTGGCTCACGTATCATGGGCGGTGGCTTCGGCGGTTGCACCATCAACCTCGTGAAGACAGAACTCTACGACACCTTCGTGAACAGAGCTGTAGCCTTGTTCAAGGAGAAATATGGCAAGACACCGGTTGTTATCGATGTTGTTATCGGTGACGGTAGCCGCAAACTCTTGTAAGACAAGACACTACGAGGCATAACCTCATGCCAAAGCCAAGGGGAGAGATACACCATCAACCAGTATCCTCCCCTTTTATTCCCTTATGTTTCATGACATTATGCTTCATGACGTGTCAGACATAAGGAGATCATCCCGAACCTATAAAAGAACATTCACCCCAAAACAACATTATGAGTCAAGAAAAGAAACAATGGGCCGCCATCATCGTGATGATTGCGCTCTTTGCCATGATCGCTTTCGTGACGAACCTCTGTTCGCCGATGGGAGTAATCGTGAAAAACCAATTTGGCACCACCAATTTTATGGCGATGATCGGCAACTACGGCAACTTCATGGCCTACGCCCTTATGGGCTTCCCCGCTGGAATGTGCATCCAGAAATACGGCTACAAGAAAACAGCACTCATCGGCCTTATTGTCGGAATCATCGGCATCCTTGTCCAATGGCTTTCGGGTTGGGGCGGTATGGCTGTTTATCTAATTGGTGCCCTCATCTCAGGTTGCTGCATGTGCATCCTTAATACCGTCGTCAACCCAATGCTGAACCTTCTCGGTGGCGGCGGCAACAAAGGCAACCAACTAATACAGACAGGCGGAGTGTTCAACTCCATGTCTGCCGTAGCTGTATATATCATCATGGGAGCACTTATCGGTGAAGCCGCAAAAGCGAAAATCTCCGATGCCACTCCTGCCCTGATGATTGCTTTAGGTATCTTCGTCATCGCTTTCATCGTGATCATCTTCACCAAGATAGAAGAACCCCAACAACCTCAAAAAGAAAAATCTGGCGTGAAAGACCCTCATAGCGCTTTCTCCTTCCGCCACTTCAATCTGGGCATTCTTGCCATCGGCCTCTATGGCGGTGTTGAAATGGGTATCCCAGGTTACATTCTCCAATATCTGACCGCCAAAGGCGACGCGGCAACCCCCGGCCTCGGAATGGACGCCGGCTATGTCGGTACCCTGGCAGCCGTCTATTTCCTCCTGATGTTCGTCGGCCGTTTTGTCGGCGCTTCCGTGGGCGGCAAAGTTTCCACCAAGTCCATGATCACCTTCGTCAGCGCATTGGCTGTTATCCTCATCCTATTGGGTATCTACCTTCCTACCGACATCACCGTCAGTGTTCCCGGCATCGACTATGTAGCCATGAAACTTGTATGGGGCAATGTACCCGTAGGCATCTTCTGCTTCCTTCTTGTTGGCCTTTGCGCCAGTGTGATGTGGGGCGGCATCTTCAACCTCGCAACAGAAGGGTTGGGTAAATATACCGCTATCGCTTCCGGTGCTTTCATGACCATGGTCTGCGGCTTTGCCATCATGGTGGGACTCCAGGGTCTGGTGGCCGACTGGACAGGCAGTTACCTTACTTCTTATTGGGTTCCGCTTCTCTGTGCTGCCTACATTCTCTACTACGCACTCATCGGCTCTAAGAACGTCAATACAGACATTCCTGTCGAATAACCAACCATAAAAAGTGTAAAAATGACACTATATGTTATATAACATATTTTGAATGGATAATATTTGCATAAATAAGTCTATCTTTACCGAAATTTGCAAATTAACCAACAAAATCGCTATTTTATGATGAAAAATTTCAAATCCCTGATGCTTGGAACAGGTTTGGCAATGGTGCTTCTCTGCGCCTGCGACCCCAAGACCAACAAGCCCAAAGACGCGGCCACACAGCCTGGTCTCGAAGCCGCTAAGTTCGACACTACCTACACCGACTCCTTGAAGGGTGAGAAGAAAGTAGGTCTCTACACCCTGAAGAATGAGAAGGGTATGATTGTGAACATCACCAACTTCGGTGGTCGTATAGCCGCCATCTATGTTCCCGACAAGAACGGGAAGTTACAGGATGTAGTGCTTGGCTTTGAGAGCGCAGACGCTTACTTCCCCCAGAACAACGCCTCTGACTTCGGAGCCGCTATCGGCCGCTACGCCAACCGTCTGAACCAAGGTAAGATCAAATGCGACGGCAAGGAGATCCAACTGCCTCAGAACAACTTCGGCCACTGCCTCCATGGTGGTCCTACCGGCTGGCAGTATCAAGTTTACGACGTGGTTGAATCCACCGACACCAAACTGGTGCTTTCTATGGACTCTCCCGACGGCGACAACAACTTCCCCGGCAACGTGAAAGCCATCGTGACCTACACGCTGACAGAGGACAACGCCATCGAAATCAACTACGAGGCCACTACAGACAAGGAGACCGTAGTCAACATGACCAACCACTCCTACTTCAACCTCAGCGGTGACGCCAACAACACAATCCTCGACGAGATCCTGACCATTGACGCAGACGAGTTCACTCCTACCGACACCACTTACATGACCACAGGAGAGAAACTCACAGTCGAAGGCACCCCAATGGACTTCCGGGCAGGAAAGGCTGTTGGTGAGGGTCTTGACAGCACCACATTCGCCCAGATCATCGCAGCTGGAGGTGGCTACGACCACAACTGGGTGCTCAACACCAA
The DNA here is from genome assembly GCA_017509605.1 of Bacteroidaceae bacterium. Classification (GTDB taxonomy): domain Bacteria; phylum Bacteroidota; class Bacteroidia; order Bacteroidales; family Bacteroidaceae; genus RUG11857. The sequence continues at coordinate 81,734 of JAFWPH010000006.1, forward strand.
GGGCGACACTTCCAAGCCTTGTGTGAAACTTGTTGACCACCGCACAGGCATTAGCCTTGAGGTTTACACCAACGAGCCTGGTATCCAGGTTTATACAGGTAACTTCCTTGATGGCAGCGTGACTGGCAAGTATGGCGTCAAGTACAAGAAGCAGACCGGTATCTGCCTCGAGACCCAGAAGTATCCCGACTCCCCCAACAAGAACTGGAAAGAGTCGAACGCTTACCTGAAGCCAGGTGAGACCTACAAGAGCTATTGCAAGTTCAAGTTCGGCGTTGAGGAATAAGGTTCAAATATAGGAATTCCTGGGGATCCCAGGAGTTCCTATGATAGCATAGGAAAGGGAAATTATTATAAGCATAAACTATTAACTAAAAAAACTGAAAACAGACACAATGTGGAATGCTAAAGAATTTATCTGGCTCGACTGGGTTGTCCTTGTCGTGGGCCTATTAGGAGTGGTTGCCGCCGTATGGTACGCCATTTGGAAAGACAAGAAAGCCCAGCAGGGTGAAGACTCTTCTGCCTACCTTTTTGGTAAAGGAGAGCCTTGGTACGTGATTGGTATGGCCATCTTCGCCGCCAACATCGGTTCAGAGCACCTCGTAGGCCTTGCAGGTACTGGTGCCAAGGACGGTGTGGGTATGGCACACTGGGAGATGCAGGGATGGATGATCCTGATTCTCGGTTGGTTGTTCGTTCCTTTCTATCAGTTGCTGATCAACAAGATGGGCAAAATCATCACGATGCCCGACTTCCTCAAGTTCCGCTACACACAGCGCACAGGTTCATGGCTCTCTATCATCACCCTTGTTGCTTACGTGCTGACAAAGGTATCCGTGACAGCCTTCACTGGTGGCATCTTCTTCAAGTACCTCTTGGGCATCCCATTCTGGTATGGAGCAATCGGACTGATTGTGATCACCGCAGTCTTCACCGTCTTCGGCGGTATGAAGGGTGTGATGACACTGTCTTCCATCCAGACGCCTATCTTGATTATTGGTTCGTTCCTTGTGCTCTTCCTTGGACTTTCAACTCTTGGAGATGGCAGCATCAGCAAGGGTTGGAGTGAGATGATGGCCGCATGTAATGCAGCTCACGACGGTTTTGGAACCACTCACATGTTCCACCCCGATCCAGCTGACCCGATGTACCCACAGTTCCCCGGTTACGTGGTATTCATTGGTGCCTCCATCATCGGCTTCTGGTACTGGTGTACTGACCAGCACATCGTTCAACGTGTACTCGGACAAGTGCCAGGTGAAGACAATAAGGTCGTGATGGCACGCGCTCGCCGTGGTACAATCGCAGCCGGTTTCTTCAAACTTCTCCCCTGCTTCATGTTCCTGATTCCAGGTATGATCGCCTACGCCCTCTCATTGAAGGCAGGAAGCGGCATAGAGATGGATATCACCAACCATGAATCAACTGACGGTGCTTTCGCCATGATGGTGAAGAACATTCTTCCCGCTGGTATCAAGGGTATTGTGACCATCGGTTTCGTTTGCGCTCTCGTAGCCTCTTTGGCAGCATTCTTCAACAGTTGCGCCACCCTCTTTACCGAGGACTTCTACAAGCCGATGAAGAAAGGCAAGAGCGAAGCTCATTATGTGTTCGTAGGCCGTACCGCTACTGTTGTTGTCGTACTGTTGGGTCTGGCTTGGATGCCCATCATGATGAACATGGGTAACCTCTATTCTTACCTGCAGGACATCCAGTCACTCATTGCACCTGCAATGGTGGCAGTATTCACACTCGGTATCTTCTCTAAGAAAATCACTCCGAAAGCAGGTGAATGGGGTCTCATTGGTGGATTCCTTATCGGTATGCTCCGCCTCATCACGAATGTAATCACCGATTCAGGTAAGGCTGTTATGGATGGTGCATTCTGGAATGCCACAACTTGGTTCTGGCAGACCAACTGGCTCATCTTCGAGTGCTGGCTACTCGTATTCATCTGCATCATGATGGTGGTTGTCAGCTGCTTCACACCTGCACCTTCCAAGGAGCAGATCGATGCCATCACCTTCACCCCCGAGTTCAAGAAGAGCATTCGCGAGAGTTGGGGAGTATGGGATATCGTCGGTTCTCTCTTGGTTGTCGGCCTCGTTGGCTGCTTCTACTGGTATTTCTTCTAAACAAACGTTTCATCAGGTATGTGGGAGCCAGTCTCCCACATACCTGAGATGTAATCTACTGATCATTCGGAGATTCCGGAAAATCCGGAACACTCAAACACTCAGAAACAACACTACAGATGCCAAACTTCTATCACGAGTACGAACGCTTCTTTGTCTCTGTTGACTGTGTGATTTTCGGTTTCACAGGCGGAAACCTCAAACTGTTGATTCAAAAGCGCCCTTACGAGCCAGGTCTTGGCGAAGACTCACTCATCGGCGGATTTGTAGGCAAAGACGAGAGCGTCAACTCAGCTGCTTCACGTGTACTGACCGACTTCACTGGTCTGGAGAATGTGTATATGCAGCAGCTCGGCGTGTTTGGCGACGTTGAACGCGACCCAGGTGAGCGTGTGATCTCGGTGGTCTATTACGCCTTGATCGACGTGCACGAGTACAATGAGCGTCTGTCGGAGAAACGCAATGCCCGATGGATGGACATCGACAATCTTCCTCGCCTCTGCTTCGACCATAACGAGATGGTTGAGAAAGCACGTGAGGCCCTCAAATCGAGGATCAACACAGAGCCTATAGGCAGCAACCTCTTGCCCGAGCTCTTCACCCTGAGCAAGCTCCAGTCATTGCATGAGTCAATCTTGGGGTATCCTGTAGATAAGCGCAATTTCCGCCGTGCAGTGCTCTCTCACGGTCTCATTGAGCGGACTGAAAAAGTCGATAAGAAATCGTCACGACGTGGTGCGGCGCTCTTCCGATTCTCCAATCTGAAGAGTTGACGTCACCCAGTCCAAAAAGAAATTGTTAACCAATCAAATACGCGAAAACAATTATCGACTTGACGAAATAACGAAATAACGTTATGACGTTATAACGAAATAACGAAAAATCGGAAAAAACGAAATAACGATTAAAGAATCGTAAAGCGACGAAAAGACACAACCAACAAAAAGTTATTGAATATGTTAGAAGAACTCAAACAAAAAGTATTCAAAGCCAACCTTGACTTGGTGAAGCAAGGTCTGGTCATCTTCACCTGGGGCAATGTCTCGGGAATTGACCGTGAGAAAGGCCTCGTGGTCATCAAGCCCAGCGGTGTCAGCTATGACGACATGAAGGCAGAAGACATGGTAGTTGTTGACCTTGAGACAGGTAAGGTGGTTGAAGGCGACCTCAACCCTTCAAGCGACACCCCAACGCACCTCGTACTCTACAAGGCCTTCCCAAATATCCAGGGCGTGGTTCACACCCACTCGACCTATGCCACTGCCTTCGCTCAGGCTGGTAAGGACATTCCCAACATCGGCACCACCCATGCAGACTACTTCTACAAGGACATCCCCTGCACACGCGACATGACCGAGGCAGAGGTGAAAGGACAATATGAGCTGGAGACCGGCAACGTCATCGTGGATGAGATTCTCAACATCCGCAAGATCAATCCCGACCACACCCCAGCCGTATTGGTGAAGAACCATGGTCCATTCTCCTGGGGCACAAGTCCCGACAACGCGGTCTATAACGCCAAAGTGATGGAACAGTGCGCCAAGATGGCATTTGTGGCATTCTCAGTGAATCCATCCTTGACGATGAACCCCCTGCTTGTGGAGAAGCACTACAGCCGCAAGCACGGTCCCAACGCCTATTACGGACAGAAAAAGAAATAACTTAACAATTCCCCTACGGAATTATCACAACAATCAAACAATAACTAACAAACTAAATCATTAACAAAACATTTATGAAAGCATTTGAAAATTTAGAGTTATGGTGGGTGACTGGTGCTCAGTTGCTCTACGGTGGTGATGCAGTCGTTCAGGTTGACGCTCACTCAAAGGAAATGGTAGAAGGACTCAATGCCGGCGGCATTATTCCAATAAAGGTGGTTTACAAAGGCACAGCCAACTCTTCGAAGGAAGTGGAGGACGTGATGAAGGCCGCCAACAACGACCCCAAGTGCGCAGGTATCATCACCTGGATGCACACCTTCTCTCCTGCCAAGATGTGGATCAAGGGTCTTCAGGCTCTTCAGAAGCCATTGCTTCACTTCCACACCCAGTACAACGCCGAGATTCCTTGGGACAAGATTGACATGGACTTCATGAACCTGAACCAGAGTGCTCACGGCGACATCGAGTTCGGTCATATCTGCACCCGTATGCGTGTTCCCCGCAAGGTGGTTTGCGGCTACTGGAAGACCGAAGAGGCTCAGAAGAAGATTGCCGTTTGGGCACGTGTTGCCGCTGGTGTGGCTGATGCCAAGAACGTACGCTGTCTGATGTTCGGTATGAACATGAACAACGTAGCCGTGACAGACGGTGACCGCGTTGAATTCGAGCAGCGCTTAGGCTATCATGTTGACTACTACCCAGTTTCTTCTTTGATGGACTACTTCAAGAAGGTGACAGACGCTGAGGCCGATGAATTGGTTGAGGAGTACAAGAAGCTCTACACCATCAAGATTGACGAGAGCGGTGAGGAAGTATATTGGCAGAAGGTACACAATGCCGCCAAGGCAGAAATTGCCCTTCGCCGTGTACTGAAGGATGAGGGTGCCACAGCCTTCACCACCAACTTCGATGACCTTGGCGACGCCGACATCGACGACCCGAACTTCGTTGGATTCGACCAGATTCCAGGTCTCGCTTCACAGCGTCTGATGGAAGAGGGTTACGGCTTCGGCGCTGAGGGCGACTGGAAGACCGCTTGCCTCTTCCGCACACTTTGGGTGATGCAGCAAGGCATGCCTATCGGTTGCTCCTTCTTGGAGGACTACACACTCAACTTCGCTGGCGACCGCTCATCTTGCCTCCAGAGCCACATGCTTGAGATTTGCCCGCTCATCGCTGTTGACAAACCCAAGCTCGAGGTTCACTTCCTTGGCATCGGTATCCGCAAGCAGCAGACCGCTCGCCTCGTGTTCACATCGAAGGTTGGACGCGGCATCAAGGCTACAGTTGTTGACCTGGGCAACCGCTTCCGCCTGATTTCTCAGGAGGTGGAGTGCATCGAGCCTAAGCCAATGCCCAAACTGCCTGTTGCATCCGCTCTCTGGGTACCACAGCCCACATTCGAGATTGGCGCCGGCGCATGGATTCTCGCTGGTGGCACTCACCACAGCGCCTTCTCCTATGACATCACTGAGGAGTACTGGGAGGACTTCGCTGAGATGACAGGCATCGAGTATGTGAAGATCAACAAGAACACCACCATCAGCGAGTTCAAGCACGATCTCCAGATGAACGAGGTGTACTACATGCTGAACAAAGCCCTGAAGTAAAGGAGCCTTCTATAAATACTACATTGTCAAAATTAATCATTTATAGAAGCTCAAAAAACTATGGACGCTAAATCAACCATCCAAGCAGGTAAAGCCATACTCGGTATCGAGTTTGGCTCTACCCGCATCAAGGCTGTTCTCATCGACGAGGAGAACAACCCGATAGCACAAGGCAGCCACACATGGGAGAACCAGTTGGTTGACGGCTTGTGGACCTACAGCATCGGTGCCATTTGGTTCGGTCTGCAGGACTGCTATGCCAACCTCCGCAAGAATGTGTTAGAGAAATACGACATCGAGATCGAGAAACTCGCGTCGATAGGTATCAGCGCCATGATGCACGGTTACATGCCGTTCAACGAGAAAGGCGAGATTCTCGTTCCTTTCCGCACATGGAGAAACACCAACACAGGCAAGGCCGCAGCCAAACTGTCGGAACTGTTTGTCTATAACATTCCTCTCCGTTGGAGCATCTCCCATCTCTACGAGGCAATCCTCGACAATGAGGAGCACGTGAAGGACATCACTTTCCTCACCACCCTCGCAGGTTATATCCACTGGCAGTTGACTGGCCAGAAGGTATTGGGTATTGGCGATGCATCAGGTATGATTCCTGTTGACCCCAATACCAAGACCTACGATGCCACTATGGTGGAGAAGTTCGACAAACTCATCGAGCCTTACGGCTTCGGATGGAAACTGCTCGACATCCTTCCCAAGTCGATTGTGGCTGGCGAGAACGCCGGATTCCTAACTCCGAATGGTGCCCAGCTGCTCGACATCTCGGGCCACCTGAACCCAGGTATTCCTCTCTGTCCTCCTGAAGGCGATGCCGGCACTGGTATGGTAGCCACTAACGCTGTCAAGCAGCGCACAGGTAATGTTTCTGCAGGCACATCGTCATTCTCAATGATTGTATTGGAGAAAGAACTCTCCAAGCCATACGAGAAGATTGACATGGTGACCACTCCCGACGGTAGTCTCGTAGCTATGGTGCACTGCAACAACTGCACTTCCGACATCAACGCCTGGGTGAACATCTTCAAGGAGTACCAAGAGCTGCTTGGTGTGCCAGTGAACATGGGTGAGATTTACACCAAGTTGTTCAACAAGGCTCTTGAAGGCGCCCCCGACTGCGGTGGACTGATGTCGTACAACTACGTGTCTGGCGAGCCTGTAACAGGTCTTGCTGACGGTCGTCCTCTGTTCGTCCGCTCTGCCAACGAAAAGTTCAATCTTGCCAACTTCATGCGTGCTCACCTTTATGGTGCCATCGGTGTGCTGAAACTGGGCAACGACATCCTGTTGAAGGAAGAGCAAGTGAAAGTGGACCGTATCACAGGCCATGGAGGCTACTTCACCACCAAGGGCGTAGGTCAGCGCATGCTCGCCGCAGCCCTCAACTCGCCTATCTCCGTCATGGAGACTGCCGGTGAAGGCGGTGCATGGGGTATTGCCCTGTTGGCTTCCTACGTGGTGAACAACGACAAGAAGCTGAACTTGGCCGACTGGCTCGACGAGAAAGTGTTCGCTGGCAACGCCGGTGTGGAAGTGGCTCCAACTCCAGAGGAGGTAGCAGGCTTCAACGCTTACATCGAGAACTACAAGGCTTGCCTGCCCATTGAGGAAGCCGCTGTAGTCTCTAAGAAATCGGAATAACAACGACAACCTTCATCACAGACCGTGGCTGTATTTTTTTCCAGCCGCGGTCTTAATGATTTATTAATATTCCTTAATCATTAACTAAAACCGACACCAAAAAACAGAAAAATGAACGATATCAAAGTATTGAACCACGCAGCCGACAACATTCGTATCCTGGCTGCTTCAATGGTAGAGAAAGCCAAATCGGGTCACCCAGGCGGTGCCATGGGCGGCGCAGACTTCATCAACGTGCTTTATTCAGAGTTCCTTGAGTACGACCCCGAGAATCCCGCATGGGAAGGCCGTGACCGTTTCTTCCTTGATCCAGGTCACATGTCACCGATGCTCTACTCTCAGCTGGCCCTTATCGGCAAGTTCACCACCGACGAACTGCAGACTCTCCGTCAGTGGGGTTCTGTTTGCCCAGGTCACCCCGAGGTAGATGTTGAACGTGGCATCGAGAACACTTCCGGTCCTCTTGGCCAGGGTCATACATTCGCTGTAGGTGCCGCTATCGCCGCCAAGTTCTTGGCCGCCAAGACTGGCAACCCCGCTTTTGCCAACGAGACCATCTACGCTTACATTTCCGATGGTGGTGTTGAAGAGGAAATTTCCCAGGGTTCAGGCCGCATCGCCGGTCACCTCGGCCTCGACAACCTCATCATGTTCTACGACTCCAACGACATCCAGCTCTCCACAGAGTGCAAGGACGTGATGACAGAGGACACCGCAGCCAAGTACCGCGCATGGAACTGGAACGTAATCGAAATCAACGGTAACGACGCTCAGGCCATCCGCGACGCCATCTGCGCCGCTAAGGCAGAGAAGGAACGTCCTACACTGATTATCGGTAAGTGCATCATGGGTAAGGGTGCCTTGAAGGCTGACGGCAGCTCTTACGAGCGCAACTGCAAGACTCACGGCGCACCTCTCGGTGGCGACAACTACGTGAACACCGTGAAGAACCTCGGTGGCGATCCAGAGAACCCATTCGTCATCTTCGACGACGTGAAGGAGCTCTATGCCAACCGCGCCAAGGAACTCAAGGAGATCATGGCCAAGAAGTATGCAGAGGAAGAGGCTTGGAAGAAAGCCAATCCTGAGATGGCCGCCAAGTGCGAGGCATGGTTCGCCAACGCCACTCCTCAAGTGGATTGGTGTGGTATCGCACAGAAGGAAGGCGACGCTACCCGTAACGCTTCCGCCACAGTGCTGAGCGCATTGGCTGAGCAGGTAGAGAACATGATCTGCGCTTCTGCCGACCTCTCCAACTCCGACAAGACCGACGGTTTCTTGAAGAAGACCCACGCATTCCTGAAGGGCGACTTCACTGGCGCATTCTTCCAGGCAGGTGTGGCTGAGTTGACAATGGCTTGCTGCTGCATCGGTATGAGCCTCCACGGAGGTGTCATCCCCGCTTGCGGTACATTCTTTGTGTTCTCCGACTACATGAAGCCAGCCGTTCGTATGGCTGCCTTGATGGAGCTTCCTGTGAAGTTCATCTGGACCCACGACGCATTCCGTGTGGGCGAGGATGGTCCTACTCACGAGCCTGTTGAGCAGGAGGCACAGATCCGCCTGATGGAGAAACTGAAGAACCACCACGGCAAGAACTCCATGCTCGTGCTTCGTCCCGCCGACTCCGACGAGACCACCGCATGCTGGAAACTCGCCATGGAGAACACCGACACTCCATCCGCTCTTATCCTGTCTCGTCAGGGCATCGCCAAGTTGCCAGAAGGCACTGACTACAGCCAGGCAGCCAAGGGTGCTTACATCGTGGCAGGCAGCGATGAGAATCCTGATGTGATCCTCGTGGCCAGCGGTTCAGAGGTTTCGACTTTGGTGGCAGGTGCAGAGCTTCTGCGCAAGGACGGTGTGAAGGTTCGCATCGTGAGCTGCCCATCAGAGGGTCTGTTCCGCAGCCAGAGCAAGGAGTACCAGCAGAGCATTCTGCCAGGCGGTGCCAAGATCTTCGGTCTGACCGCAGGTCTGCCCGTGAACCTCGAAGGTTTGGTAGGTGCCAACGGCAAGGTATTCGGTCTTGAAAGCTTCGGCTTCTCCGCTCCTTACAAGGTGCTTGACGAGAAACTCGGCTTCAATGCCCAGAACGTGTACAACCAGGTAAAGGAGATGCTCTAATGATCGGTATAGCAAGCGACCATGCTGCTTTTCCACTGAAGCAGTTCGTAAAACAGTACCTTGAGGAGAAAGGCCTTGAGTACAAGGATTACGGCACATACACAGAGGAGAGCTGCAACTATGCTGAGTTCGGTCACAAGCTGGCCGAAGGCATAGAAAATGGCGAGGTCTATCCAGGCATAGCCATGTGCGGTAGCGGTGAGGGCATCAGCATGACGCTCAACAAGCACCAAAGCATTCGCGCCGGCCTTTGCTGGATACCCGAAATCGCTCACCTGATCCGTCAGCACAACGATGCCAACGTACTGGTGATGCCAGGCCGTTTCATCGACAACGACATGGCACGCAAGATCATGGACGAGTTCCTCAACACAGAGTTTGAGGGCGGTCGCCATCAAAAGCGCATCGAAGCCATACCGCTGAAGAAATAATCACAACTGCTAAAGACGGGGTGCAACAATGAATGCACCCCGTCTTTTTTATGTCGATTATTCGTTTAATCGTTTAATCGATTATTCGAATTATCCTCCTTTCCTATAATAACGCAGCTAAAGCCTAAATTCATTCCATGAATCAAAAACGACACGAAATGATGCAAATCACATACGAACAATGGCATTTTATACTTAACTTTGCCTCAACGTTACAGGAAGACGTTCACCAAGGTGAACCATGTCGTCCGTAACACAGCAAAAACAACGACTAACCCATAAGACAGCATAAACAACTACTAACCCATAACACTACACAGTTGATATGAAGAAAATCAAGAAAACGGCAGTTGTCGCACTTTTGATGACAACCTTGATGATGCAGGCCTTAGCGCAGCCAGGACGTCTGGCACCAGCTCCTTCCCCAGTGGTGAATTCCGACAACACAGTGACCTTCAATTACCAGAACAAAAATGCCAAAAAGGTTCAAGTGGATGTGCAGTTCGCTGGCCGTCACGACATGGTGAAAGGCGAGAACGACGTGTGGACCGTCACGCTCGGACCCACCACTCCCGACATCTATCCCTACTGTTTCATTGTTGACGGTCATCAGGTGATGGATCCCCAGTGTGCGGACTGGTTTCCCAACGAAGGCTTCAAGAACAGTCTGCTCGACATGCGTGGCGATGGCAACCTCATCCATGCCCAGAAGAACGTGCCGCACGGCAAGGTGGATTACGTATCCTACTGGTCCGACGCTATGGGCATGTTCGGCAACGCCATCGTCTATACCCCACCCTTCTACGACAAGAACCCAAGTAAGAAATACCCCGTGATGTATCTCATCAGCGGCACCACCGACACCGAGGAGGTTTATTTCAAGGTCGGCAAGATGAACTTCATCCTCGACAACCTTCTCGCACAAAGCGCTGCCAAGGAGATGATTATCGTGCTGCCTTACGGCAATCCCTCCCGTCTGATGAAGCAAGGCGACGGCAACCCTATGCAGTTCGACCTTTTCGGTAAAGACTTTCTCGACAACTTGATGCCATTCGTGGAGAGCCACTACCGCACCATCAATGACGCCGCACACCGTGCCATCGGCGGATTCTCTCGCGGAGGCAACCAAGCCCTGAGCATCGGACTGAACAACCTCGACAAGTTCTCCCATCTATGCTCCTACAGCTCATTCACCATGCTCCGCCCTGGACAACTGGACAATGCAGCCGACTTGAACAAGAAAATCAAACTCTTCTGGCTGGGTGTGGGCACCGATGATTTCCTGTATGGCAACGCCCGCTCCTTCATGGAGGAACTCGACAATCACGGCATCCGCAACATCAAGGTACTGACCAACGACAAACATGGGCACACATGGATGAACGCCCGTTACTTCCTCGACAAGTCGTTGCGTCTGCTCTTCCAGGACGACCCATATAAAGGTGTAGAGAGCGCAGATTTGAAGAATGCCCCCAAACCCAACGAAGGACAGCAGTTCACTCCTGGTGTGATGGCCCGTATGTTCCCTAAGCCCGTCGTTTCGCCTGAGTATAATGCCGATGGTTCCGTCACCTTCCGTTTCATGGCTCCCGAGGCCGAGAAAGTGGAGTTGGAATGTCAGATGTTTGCAGGCAACAAACCCATGGAGAAGGATGCTGACGGCCTGTGGAGCATCACAGTGACACCAGATGTACCCGACATCTATCCTTACAGTTTCTTTGTGGATGGCACCCAGATGAACGACCCCAGCAATCCCTACATCTTCCCCAACGAGCACTTCAAGGGCAACCTGTGCGACGTTCGTGGTGCAGCGCCTTCTGTGCAAGACATCCAGCGTGTGCCACAAGGCAAGGTGTCGTACTGCTTCTACCACTCCAACAACTTCGACATCGAACGCCCGATGTGTATCTATACCCCAGCCGACTATGATCCCGCAGGAAAGGAGAAACTGCCTGTGCTGTATCTCATTCACGGCATGACCGACACCTACGAGACATGGTTCAAGGTGGGCAACATGAACCACATCCTCGACAACCTCATCGCACAGGGCAAGGCCAAGCGCATGATTGTGGTGATGCCCTACGCCAACCCCTATCCCGAGCTGATGTTGCAAGGAAAGGCGAAGGAATACGATGCCATCGACACCAAACGCATCGTGGATGAAATCGTGAAGGATGTCATCCCTTACGTGGAGCAGAACTATAATGTACTGACCGACGCCGACCACCGTGCCATCGCGGGCTTCTCGCTCGGTGGCCGACAGACTCTCGCCACCGGTCTGGGCAATCCCGACCTCTTCCACTATGTAGCAGCATACGCACCTGCCATCTTCGGCAACGAATACGAGACGAATTTCACAAACGGCACATACGCCCCTGTGAACGAACTGAAGAGCAAACTCAAACTGATGTGGTTGGGCACAGGACGCGATGACTTCCTGATCCAGGCTTCGCGAGGACTCGACAAGTACATGACCGACCATGGCCTGACGCATACGTTCTACAACCCAGGCGGTGGACACACTTGGATGAACTGCCGCGACTACCTGGAACTCACCGTTAAGGAACTGTTTGTTCATTGAACATTGACCATTGATCATTAGATAAATTGCTCACGTTCGACAAAATGAGAACAAGTTCTCTTTTGTACTCACTTAATCGCATTTTTGAACATTGAACATTATAGGCGTCAGGCTTTAGTTCATTCGCCTAAAATCGCAAAAAAATTAACTTCATATAACCAAAGAAAATAACTTCCAGATGAGAAATAGATCATTATCCCTTTTGGCTGCTATCGCCATGACAATCGGCATCCAAGCACAAGAAACGGCCTATGAGACACCGACCATGGGCTGGAGCTCTTGGAACACTTTCTATACGAACATCAGCGAAAACATCATTAAGCAACAAGCCAGAGCCATGGTCAGCCAGGGCTTCAAAGATGTAGGCTACAAGTATGTGAACATCGATGATGGCTTCTTCGGAGGCCGCAACAAGCAAACAGGCGAGTTGCTGATTCATCCCCAGCGCTTTCCCAACGGTCTGAAGGTGGTGGCAGAGTATATCCACAGGCTGGGACTGAAGGCGGGTATCTACAGCGACGCAGGCGCCAACACTTGTGGCAACTACTACAATGGTGATGTGCTCAGTGTGGATGTGGGTATGTACAACTACGACGAGCGCGACGCTGAGTTCTACTTCAATGAGTGCGGCTTCGACTTCATCAAGGTGGATTTCTGCGGTGGCGACGCCCCCCAGAACAGTTACCGTCTGTCGCTCGACGAGAAGGAACGCTATACCGCCATCCACAATGCGATGCTCAAGACTGGCCGCACCGACCTGCGCTTGAACGTCTGCCGCTGGAACTACCCCGGCACATGGGTTCACGATGTGGCCACCTCTTGGCGTATCTCTCCCGACATCAACAGCAGTTGGGGGTCGGTCAAGGACATCATCGGACAAAACCTCTACCTCTCCGCCTACTGCAGCGAGGGCCACTACAACGACATGGACATGCTGGAAGTGGGACGCACGCTGACGGTGGAGGAGGACAAGACCCACTTCGGCATGTGGTGCATCATGTCGAGCCCATTGCTCATCGGCTGCGACATGCAGACCATCAAGCCCACTCCCAAGGCATTGCTCAAGAACGTGGAGCTCATCGCACTCAACCAAGACCCGCTGGCCTTACAGGCTTACGTCGTTCAACACAAAAACGACACCTACGTATTGGTCAAGGACATCCTTGAACTGCATGGCCTGACCCGCGCTGTCGCCCTCTACAACCCCTCTGACTCTGAGAAGAAAATGTCGGTATCGTTCAAAGACCTTGAACTGGGTGGCGAGGTGAAAGTGCGCGATTTGTTCGAGCATACCGACCTCGGCACCATGACAGAAGAACTGACAGCCACAGTTCCCGCCCATGGCACACGCATCTACAAACTGGAGGCTGAGGAACGCTACGAGCGGACGCTTTATGAGGGCGAATGCGCCTACCTGAGCCAGTATCAGGAAATCAGGAACAATGCCTCAGAGGAGACTGCCATCTACGAGAGCAATGGTTCTGCCAGTGGTGGCATGGTGGCCGGTTGGCTGGGCCGCAAGGCCAACAACGACCTCCAGTGGCGCAATGTCTATTCCAAGGAAGGTGGTGAATACACGATGCAATTGACATACGTTAGTGGAGAAAGCCGTTCTTTGACCGTAAGTGTCAATGGAGAGGATGTCACCACCCGAACACTGAACTCCGGTTCATGGTCAACAATGAAAAGCATCAACATCCCCATCACTTTGAATGCCGGCAACAACGTGGTGCGAGTCTATACATCCAAGGGCAACTGGATGCCGAGCATCGACTGCATGACCCTCAAGAAGAAAGAAGTGCCAGAAGCCATCGAAGGAGTGGACGCTGATACGCAATCTGCCGAAGGCCCCTATTACAACCTTCAGGGTCAGGTGGTTACCCCTACTCCCAACCACATCTACATCAAGGACAAGCAAAAGGTGTTGGTGAAGTAATCGCTCAGTCGCGACGGAACGACTGAATTCCAAGAAAAGTGCCTATACTATGCGGAAAGAGTCCAAACTTTCGTGATTCCGCAGAGTATAGGCTTTTTCTTGAGTCTATATGGCCACCGAGGACAAGAGATTATCAATCTGAAAACGTCTTTTCTCTTAGGGATAATATGCTTATAACGAAGCCATTAATACACAAAATATCATTGGTACACAAAATTGTGGTCCACAAATTTGTGTACCATTAAAAAATGATGTACTTTTGCAACCAAACAGGAGTATAATTATGAAAAAAGCATTCGTTTATGGGATGTCTGTGGAAGGAGAAAATTTCACAGACAGGGTGAAAGAAACCAAGAGGCTGAAATTGGATTTCGAGAACGGCATCAACGTTATTCTTGTATCGCCACGACGTATGGGGAAAAGTTCGATAGTAAAGAAAGTTAAATCGGAAATCAACAATCCATTGATTAAGGTGGTATATATGGATATCTACGACTGTAGAAGTGAATATGATTTCTACAACCGTTTCGCTTCTGCCTTGATGAAAGAGACTGTGTCTAAAGCTGAATTAGTTGTCGAAAATATCAAACGATTCTTGACAAGACTGACTCCAAAGATATCTTTTTCTTCAGAACCCATGTCAGAAATCTCATTCTCATTGGGCATCACCCCTCGGAATTACCAGCCAGAAGAGATTTTGCAACTACCAGAACAGATTGCTAAAGAACAGAATGTACATATCATAGTATGTATCGACGAGTTTCAACAGATTGGAGAATTTACTGATTCCATCACCATCCAAAAGAAACTCAGAAGTATCTGGCAACATCAACGGAATGTGTCGTACTGTCTTTTTGGTAGTAAGAAACACCTGATGACCAACCTATTTCAGAACAGGAAGATGCCGTTTTACCAATTTGGAGAAATGATGTTCCTTGACAAAATTGCAACCGAAGACTGGGTACCTTTCATCCAATCCCGCTTTGCAAGTCAAGGAAAAGAGATTTCAGAGCCGTTGGCTAAACGAATCTGCGAGACAGTGGAGAACAACTCTTCCTACGTACAGCAACTGGCATGGAACGTGTTGGCTGAGACCGAGCATGAAGTAACAGAGAAGGATTTCACAAATGGATTTGAAGCTCTGTTGGCTCAAAACTCAGGACTCTTCGAAGAGCAACTGCAAGGACTGACCACTTATCAATTGAATTTCATCAGGGCAATATGCAATGGCATTCACTCCAATTTCGGAAGTAAAGCTGTGTTAGAAGAATTCAATCTTGGGGGTAAGTCGAACATCACCAGAATCAAGAACACACTACGCAATCGCGAAATAATCGAAATCGACAAAAATAAAGTTTTCATCGAGGATCCCCTTTTCCGCATCTGGTTCAAACGGCAATACAACAACTTATGAGCAAGATACTAATGAAGGCACGGAACGCATCACTGCGTCCCATACCTTTCCTGGGAATGTTTAACTGTCTCAACTTATAAAATGTCGTAGGGGTGGTGGATTGTATCTGCCACCCCTTCCTTTTTGGGCCTTTATTCCACAATGACTCTCGGGTGGTACTCGAAAAGCGGCTGGCGGGAACGGAGCTCATTCACATCGAGATTGGGTTTTACCTCTCCCTTCCAACTGGCTCCCCACATGTTGAACGGCTCGCCCTCGGGCTCGATATAGGTGATGGTGGACACCCTCGAAGGTATCGGCTCAAAAACCAAAACCGTCGCGATAAAGTCGCCAGAATAGCCCTCCACCCAGAAAATCGGTCCTGTGGGATAATCCTGAACCTCTTTCAACTTATATTGATGGCCAGAGGGATCCACAAGCATGGCACCGGCATTGTGACCGAAGTATTCACGCATCCAATTCTGCTCATGGGCTATAGCTAAATAGGTGGCATCCGGTGTGCGCCAGAGTGCCATGGTACCCTCTTTAACGGGTTGGATGAGATGGGCATCGTCATAGACTGCCCATGTTTCATGATTGTCCTTGTCGTAGTTATTGGCTGGCTTGATAAGATGGGGATGATGGAATTGTGGCAAGGTATCGTATGTCTGGCGATAAAAACTCGATACTTTCTCCGTTCTGATGCTGATCTTTTCATCCCCACGCAGTCCCCAGTTGGGTACACCATAGATGGCGATGTCCCTTACGGTAGGTGGCAGAACTGGGAAATAAACGCGCAGGTCGAGGACGTTGCCTTTCTTGGCTTTCACACCGAAGTGTTTCCTCATGCAGTCGGGCATGGAACGTTTAGCACGGTACTGCACGCCCGTTTCCATGTCGGTGATGGCGGTTTCCTCCGATGCTAACCACAGATTGGTCACCACGTCGGCAGGCATACGCATGTAGCAATGCAACACCGTCTCGCCCTCCTCTTCGGTCAGTCTCCATTTCATTGGGGTGAACAATGCCTTATCGTCCCAGGAAGATATGATTGGGCCATTGAAAACATCCATTTTTTCGTCACCTATGGCGTGAACATCCTTCGCCCAGACGAAGTCCTTGATCCAGGCATTCTCTGTACTTGGCCAAACTACTGTTTTTTCCTTGGCTTTCTTGTCTTCTTCCAATTCAGAAAAAGCCACCATGAATATCGGTCCATCGACCAAAACTGTATTTTTCGTTTGTTCTTGTGCCTCCATGACAGTGCTGGTTAGTGCCAACAGGCAGATGATTGTCATACGTCTCATGTTTGTGTGTCTTTATTTGTTGATATGATTAGTTATTATGAATTGTTTGCTTGAAATACGTTAATAGTCACAGGCTGGCGGGGGTACGCAAGCAGCCTGCTTGCAACAACTACAATTCTCTTGTGCTGGTATTCGTCAGTTGCTCTCGATACTTCCGATAACAATCCGAAGGCACGTTAGTGGATTTAGGAGAGCGTGTGCTATAGAGCAGAATCCCGCCACCACCTATACGTTCGGCAATCCAAAGGTGTTTCATTCCTTTCCTGCTGTCGTCCAAAGTGAAGAAGAACTGACGGTGGGAGAAGTTGAGCAGATATCCAGGGGTGTCGTCTTTGTATCGGCATGCGACTTGCAACAAACGACTGAACAGTTTCACTTCATCGTTGTCGGGGAAGACGTAGGCTTTTGACACCACAGTACTGTCAGTACGACCGAGACATGGTAACGTGATAGGATCAACATCGTAGTAGTCGGCCAGTTTTGCGATGAACTCATCGACCTTGCTGGGGGAGATATAAGTCGAGTCTATCGTCGTGTCTTCTTTTGGTATGCAGGTCGTATAAACTTGAGCAGGCGTTTCTGTGATCGGTGTCGCCTCTTGCACCTTCCTCAGAATATCCATCGGCTCGATTGTCTCAGGTTCCTCGTCTGGAATTGATGGAAGATCTTTGCTTTCGGTATGCTTTTGAGGTCGAGTACCTACCTTCTCCACCGTTCTTTCCGTCTTGGTCGTCTTGTCCTCTGAAACGGGCTGTGGTTGGATGGAAGAGGGTTGTTCTGTTGGTTCCGTCTTTTGGGGAATCACTTCGATGTCCATCTTCTCAGGTTTCGATTCTACCTTTGCTGTCCTTTTGGTCTGGTCAGATGTGGAATGATCCTTCAGATTCGTTGTCACACCGACGCCAATCAGCAGCAACAAACAAGCTGCGACAGCTACCCATGTCCATTTTCGTTGAGAAGAAGGAGGTGTCTCTATACCTGCCAACACCTTGTCGCAGAAATCGTCTGGCACTTCGGGCTGTCGTCGTTTTGTTTCCCTTCGACACAAAGCCTCCCGTATGTCGTTATCTTTGAGTTTGTCCATTTTCTTTTTGTTTTATCATCTGTAGCAGTTTCTTTCTGATTCTGTATAGCCTTGTGCCTAAAACATTCGGTTTGACATCCATGATGTAGGCAATGTCTCGAATCGGTCTGTCCTCATAATAGTAGAGATGGATCAGCATCCGTTCGTCAGGAGGCAGGTCATCAAGCGCTTCTTCCATCAGCTGGATGCGTTCCTCACGTCCCGTCGAAAGTTCATCGTCAGGTAGGCTCGTGTCCATCATTGGCAGGTCGTCGATGTTTACCTCAAAAAGTCGTCTGCGCTTCAAATGGTTCAATGCTTCATGATAGGCGATGCGGGTAATCCAGGTGAGGAATGATGATTGTCCCACAAACGAGTCTAGACTGTGGTAGGCTTTGATGAAGGCATCTTGGGCCAGTTCCTCGGCATCGCTGATGTCTGTCACCATCCTCGCGACGAAGTTGAGCACCTGATGTGAATATCGTCTGACGAAAAAAGCATACTCCTTTGCTGAGGCCTTATGGTCCCCTACTCTCTTACATTCCTTGATTCGGATGATGCGTCGTTGCTCTTCTATGTCTATCGTCTGACTCATCTCTACTTTATAGACAACAGAAAAACTGAATTATTACATTTTTGAATGTAAAAAATGAGCCAGCAAGTAAAATAATACGGTTGTTTAATACAAAGTAGTTTTATTATATATACAATTATTATATTTCCAATAAATGTGGGGGACTCCTAAATTTCGCATGCGGATTTGTCTATAATACCGAAGTATTCATTATGTCAGCAGAATTAGAATTCTACAATTCGATAATTCAGGAAAAACAAATAAAGTTTGGCTTTTTTTCTCAAGTTTTCATAACTTTGTAGCATAAAACTATTATTCCTGACTCAAGAACTCAAAACTTATTTTTTATTACCCTTTACCCCATGATGAGAAGAAATTATCTGCTGACGGCTCTTCTGACCGTAGCCACCCTTCTAAGCACTCATGTACGTGCTGAAGTGGACCCCAATTTTTACGTGTATCTGTGTATTGGCCAGAGCAACATGGAAGGCCAAGGCGAAATCGAAGAATGCGACCTCTCTCCCAACGAGCGCTTTCAGATGATGTCAACGCTCGACTGCGGAACCCGAAAGCAAGGCCAATGGTACCATGCCGTTCCCCCGCTGGCCCGTTGTAACACCAACCTCTGTCCTGCCGATTACTTTGGTCGTACCATGGTGGACAACCTCGGCGAAGACAAGCGCGTGGGTGTTGTGGTGGTAGCCATCGGCGGTATCAAGATCGACTTGTATGATCCGGACGTCTGGCAGTCGTACGTCAATTCCATGACCGAGGGTTGGCAGATCAACTCCGTCAACGCTTACGGCGGTAATCCCTTGAAGCGTCTGATCGAATGTGCCAAGGAGGCACAGAAGAGTGGTGTCATCAAAGGCATACTGTTGCATCAAGGTGAGAGTGATGCCTACAACGACGCGTGGCTTCAGAGTGTGAAGAAAGTCTATGAGAACCTGCTCTCAGAACTGAACCTCAAAGCAGAAGACGTGCCTCTCATTGCAGGTGAAGTGGGCGGTGCCGACCAAAACGGCATCTGCAGCGGAGCCAACAACACGATTGACCGTTTGCCGAGGATCATTCCCACAGCCCATGTCGTTTCTTCCGTAGGTTGCACACTCCAGAGCGACAACCTCCACTTCGATTCCAAAGGCTACCGTAAATTAGGACGCCGCTATGCAAAGACCATGCTCCAGACAATGGGCATCGAAGCCGACATCGACGAGGACGAAGTGCCGCAGATAGATTACTCCCAACCCATTGACATGACCAATCGTTTCACATATTGCTGGAATGAGAGTGAAAGCGTTACGTCCGAAAACGGTGTCCTTGTTTACAAGGGAGTGCAATGGGGAGGAGTCGCCTGCTGGCTTGGAAGTGCCGACTGGTCAGAATACGCCAAGCTGGTGTTTGAGTTCGCTGAACCCACTCCCATAGCCACCCAGATCTTCATCCAGGGAAACGAAGATGTCAAGGCATGGGTCAATGCCGGGACTGAATCTGCCGAATGTAGCTTTGAGGGTCACGATGTAAGTGCAGTCAGCCAAGTAGCTCTCCAGGCTGCTGATGCAGGAATCGTCAAAATCTCCAGGATTTACCTGCTGCGACAGCTGTCCTCCGATATCCATCATACAGCAATGCCAGGTGACGAGGAAAGCCGAGAGTTTCTTCTGAATGGTCAGCCCGCACCTCAAGGCTATAAGGGCATCATCATCTCAAAGGGCAAAAAGGTGTTACGACAGTGATTGGTCGTCGCATATACTTATAGTTGATAAATGAATGGAAAGAGAAACTAATCACACAATGAAAAAAGTATTATCGTTTTTGATGATGGTGCTGATGCTTACAGTTGGCGTTAGCACAACAAGCGCACAGAAAAACCATAACGTGAGTTTCATCCCTAAAGAAGTCTGGAAGGACACCGACGGCAATATGATCAATGCCCATGGTGCCGGACTGATGAAGTACAAGGGAACATGGTACATGTATGGCGAGTACAAGGTGGGCAAGACCATCCTGCCAAGTTGGGCCACATGGGAATGTTACCGCACGGATGTGAGCGGTGTCAGTTGCTACTCATCGAAGGATCTGCTGAACTGGAAGTTTGAGGGTGTCGCGCTGAAGGCCGAGCCCGACAATCCCGAGAGCGACCTCCACCCGTCGAAGGTCATTGAGCGCCCGAAGGTCATCTACAACAAGAAGACCAAGAAGTTCGTGATGTGGGTTCACGCGGAGAGCGCCGACTATTCAAAGGCTTGCGCCGGTGTGGCCGTCAGCGACTCACCTGTAGGTCCGTTCAAGTACATCGAGAGCTTCCGTCCCAACGACGGTATGAGCCGCGACCAGACGCTCTTTGTGGATGACGACGGCACGGCTTATCAGTTCTGCTCGTCGGAGAACAACCAGACGCTCCATATCAACCGTCTAACCGATGACTATCTCCGTCCCGAAGGAACCTTTGTCCGTCGTTTTGTAGATATGGCCCGTGAGGCGCCTGCCGTCTTCAAGTTCAACGGCAAGTACTACATGCTCTCCAGCGGATGCACGGGTTGGGATCCCAACCGTGCCGAACTAGCTGTAGCCGACAACATCATGGGTGAATGGACTGTCATTGGCGATCCATGCACAGGTCCCGACGCCGACAAGACCTTCTACGGCCAGAGCACTTATGTCATCCCTGTCAACCCGAAGAAAGGACTCTTCATCGCATGTTTCGATATGTGGAAGAAGAAAGACCTTGCCGACAGCCGTTATATCTGGCTTCCTCTCATTGCCGACAAGAAGACCGGAAAGATGGAGATTCCCTGGCGAGACAACTGGTCCTTGAATGATTTCAAATAGGAGCCTTAGGTTCTTGATCACATGATAGGGTCCTTCTATAAGAAAAGGTACGGGCGATTCGGCTTTTTTGCCGAATCGCTTTTTTTTCGTATTTTTGTGGAAAGTTTTGTAGTTTTTTGGACATAGCTTCGTCTAATGGGTAAAAACAACTGAACAGAACGACAGATTATGAATGCATTAGAATCAAAGTTTGCGCAGACCATCAAGCAACATCGAAGCACGATTTACACCGTGTGTTACATGTTCTCTCAAGACGCTGACGAAGTCAACGACCTCTTCCAGGAAGCACTGGTCAACCTGTGGCGTGGTTTCGAGGGCTTCGAGCATCGCAGCGACATCAAGACGTGGATCTACCGAGTGAGTCTTAACACCTGCATCAGCATCGACAGGAAGAAACGGCGTCAAGCCACTGTCCCGCTGACCATGGACATCAACCTCTTCGAGGACCGTGATGAGGACACACGCCAGGTGGATATGCTCCACAAACGTATCTCCAAGCTCCAGCCCTTCGACCGCGCCATCGTGCTTCTCTGGTTGGAGGAACTGAGTTACGAGGAAATCGGTCAGATTGTGGGCATCAGCGCCAAGAATGTCAGTGTCCGCCTGTTCAGAATCAAAGAAGAACTGAAGAAAATGTCAAACCCATCAAACAACAAATGAATTATGGAACGTGAATTGGAAGAAATGCGCCATCAGATGGCCATACTCAAGGAGAAACTGGATAAGCAGCACATCGTGAACGACCGTCTCATCCGACAGTCAATGAGGAAGAACGTGGTCAACATCAACCGCCGTTACCTTGTGGTCAGCATCCTGTGCCTTATGATGATTCCTTACGGCTACTGGGCATTTGTGATGCTCAACGGCATGTCAATGGCTTTCTGGGTCGCAACGAGTGTGCTGATGCTCATTGCCTTCATCTACACCTACTACACCGGGCGTCATCTGCGCTCCGACCGTCTGCTCGATGAAGATCTCGTGGAAGCCCAAAACAAAGTGGCACGCGCCAAGAAACTCGACCACGATTGGCTGAAGTTCGGCATCCCCATGGTTGTGGTGTGGCTCGCTTTCTTCTGCTACGAGTGCTACCGTCTTTACGAAGGCTCAGACGCAAAGATGATTGTCGCCATAGGCATCATCTGCGGACTCTTCGGTGCCGTCATCGGACTGAAGATGCACTTCAAGACCCAGGAGAATTACCAGGACATCCTCGACCAGATCGAAGAAATCCAGAGCGAGTAATCAAAAGACAACAAATCCCATCCTCAATAGAAATCGTCGGCGACAAGAATCATCCTTCGCCGACGATTTCATTGTATTAACTCCTCATAGTGTATGTTTTTCGCCTTTTTAGTGTCGCCAGATAATAATCCAAGTTTATTTCGTTTATTTTACTGAAGACGTTAGCATTTTCTTCGTCTGATGGATATTATCATAAAAAGACGAACAAAAAGTGATGAAACGAGAGATCATCCAACAGCTATTCATGCAGCATTATGCCAAGATGAAGCGGGTGGCGCGCACCCTGCTGTTCGACGAACAGGAGAGCGAGGATGTGGTCAGCGACATCTTCGAGAGCCTGCTTCGAGGGCAGACGGTCCTCATGCCAGACACTGAAGAACGCTACTTGCTGACAAGCGTCCGCAACCTGTGCCTGAAACGGTTGCGCCATGAAGCGATCAGAAGAGAAGCCAACGGCCAACATACAACCTCGCTACTTGACGAACCAGACGCAGAAGACGATCGAATGACCGACATCGTGGAGTTTGTGGTCGGTCATCTGTCAGAACAGAATCAACGCATCTTTCACCTTCGCTTCACCCAAGGCTATAGCTACGAAGAGATAGCCTACGAGGAAGGCATCAGCCGGGTAGCCGTGTGGAAACACCTCTCGCACATCATCACAGAAATCAAGAAACATTGTAAAACGAGAAGCCTATGAACCCTTCAGACGATAAGCAGTTGTTCCTCGATATGCAGGAACACCCCGAGAAATACTCCGACGAGCAGTTGGAGGCCATGATGGCCGAAATCGATCGTGAACCAGACACCAATGTGGCGTGGTCGAGATTCGATAACAAGACCGAGGAACGCCCCACGCGACTTTGGTGGCAAATCGCCGCAGCGTTAGGAGGGGTCATCTTTATGGTTGGCATTGCCTTTGCCGCTATCCATTTGTTAACGCGAAATACGCCAAAAGAGCCTCATCAATCTTCTGAGACCATTATATCTATTTCCAAAGAAGGGAAGGGCGCAACCCCTGTCGTCTTTGAGAACGTGTCTTTGGATAGCATCCTCACCAGGGTTTCCTCCTATTACAAAAAGGTCGTCGTCTTCCAAGACGAGGCACCACGGCAGATGAAACTCATCATGACGTGGCATCCCGACGCACCGCTCACCGACTTCATCGACCGCCTCAACGCCTTCGACGGACTGAGCCTACACATCCAAAACGACACCATCATTGTGGAACAGATTATTGAGGAGGATGAATGATGAAACAATTGACTTTATTCCTGTTGTTAGCCACCACTATGGCTGTACGTGCGCAAGTCACACACCAGTTCCACAACAACCCTATTCTGGAAGCCCTTCAAAGCATCAACCAGGAACAGTCGGACTACTCCATCGACATTCTCTCCGACGGGCTCGACAACCTCCGCACATCTGCCAAAGTCATGAATCTCTCCGTGCCCGACGCCGTGAAGCGCATCTGCAAGAACCAACCTGTGAAAGTGAAGATCCATGGCAACAGCATCACCGTCCAGTATAAGCCCAAGGCCGACAATCGGATGATTGTGCTCACTGGAAAGGTCTATGACCACCTGACCCACCTTGAACTGCCACACACCATCCTCCGACTGCTGACCCCCGACGGCCAGGTCATCGACTCATGCGAAGCGCTGTCACATACACAGTATGGCAACGGCCCCATCATCGAACACAGCGATTTCGCATTCCGAGTTCCGGCCCGTCCAGCCAGCTACATCATCCAGGCTGATTACGAGGGGTTCATGACCACCAAGATGCCCTACGAATTCGACAACATCTACCGGCGGGAACAAAGGCGCGAGTTACCGCCCGTCTATCTGAAACGCATCGTCAAGTCGTTAATGCTGCCCGAGGTAAATGTCACCGCCTCCAAAATCCAGTTCTACTACAAAGGCGATACACTCGTGTTCAATGCTGACGCCTTCGATTTAGCCGAAGGGTCGATGCTCGACGCATTGGTTCGCCAGTTACCTGGCATAGAACTGAAGGAAGGCGGGCGCATCTACCACAACGGCAAGTATGTCGATGCCTTGTTGCTTAATGGCAAGGACTTCTTCCGTGGCGACCACACCATCATGCTCGACAACTTGCCTGCCTACACAGTGAAGGACATTCAGATTTACGACAAGTGGGGTGAGCAGAGCGAGTTCCTCGGACAGCATGTCATGGGCGACAACCGATACGTGATGGACGTGAAACTGAAAAAAGAGTACAGTATAGGCACTCTCGCCAATGTAGAGGCAGGCGGCGGCACAGAAAAGCGGTGGCTGGCGCGTCTCTTCGCCCTCCGTTTCTCCGATCACTCGCGCCTTGCATTCTATGGTTCAGCCAACAACCTGAACGGCGATCGAAAACCCGGTGAAAGTGGCAGTTGGAACCCGCAACGCCTGCAGGATGGCGGTGAGTTGACTCAAAAACAAACAGGCCTGGACTACAACGTGGATGACCGTGACAAAGTGTGGGCCATCAACGGCAACGTGCAACTGACACACACAGACCTTGACCGACAGACCAACACCAACCGTCAGAACTACCTCGCCTCGGGCGACACCTACGAACGGATGGCCCATGCCCAGCTCAACAAGAACCTGCAGCTCATCAGTGGACATGTCTATACCCACAACTTCAAGATGTGCCAACTACTCATCCAGCCCTCTATCCAATACAACAAGTTCGACAACAGCAACGACCAACTGTCAACCGCTTTCTACCAGAACGACAGCCTTATCCACCGCAACCGTCAACGCGGCATTACAGAAGGCCACGACTTCACTGGCACACTCCGCGCGCAGAGCACCTTCAAGTTCCGACACAGCCCCGACTGGATGTCTTTGCGTACTGAAGCCAGCTACAC
>JAFWPH010000007.1 GCA_017509605.1 Bacteroidaceae bacterium
CTGTCCGATAAAATGCGTACCTTTGTTCATGTTATTGAAGTTTTGTTGCAGAAACAAAGATAACAAAAAGGGTCGAGTTCCAAGCGAGGAACTCGACCTTAATTTGTATATTATTCAAAAATATTAAGCGGACACCAATAAATCTAAACAAGAATAAAACCACTTCCGCATACAAAAAAACGATGGGGATTGAAACGAGTCAATCCCCATCGCTTTTTTCATGGTCGATGCTTTACCACCAACCATCGCGACGTCCCTTTAAGTTCCCATGAACGAAGCGAATGCTTACTTATAAAGGTATTTCTTTCCTCCCTTGATATAGATGCCTGGCGCTGTAGGAGCATCCACACGCTGACCTTGTAGGTTGTAGATGCGGTCGTCGGCAGGGTTGTCGGCAACAGCAGGTTGCTCGATATCGAGAGGAACGCTGATGGCCTCTACTGTACAGCCCCAGAAAGGTGTGAGCGACGTGAGTCGCTTCTCAGAATTGTCCTTCTTGATAAGGTAGGCGCTTTTGACAGTTGTTTGAAGCCCGCCCCTCATGGCCTGGAGGGTGATACTCGATATCGTATTACCTAAGGTCGATTGGTTGAATGTGGCAGTAGTGGTCGGAGACGAAGTGACAAGATTGGTGTACTGCTCCTTGCCGCCCTCACCGTAGCACTTGATCTGGAAGTCACCCTGCTGAGGTTTATCAGCCAACTCCACACGTATGCCCTTGTATTCGGAGAGGTTGATAGGCGTATTGACAAGGTAGAATTCCGACCATTGATTATTATATGTCACATTGTACGCGATTTCGTAGTCGTTGATGGTGGGATACACACCCTCAAATGAACTGCCACGCCAGGCCTTGACAATACACTCTGCCAAATCAGGTTGCGAGAAGGCGGGCAGACTGCGGGAACTACCGTCGCTGAGCCCCATCCAGAAGAAGGTAGCGACGTTGTTTTCCTTACATTTCTGAGTTAAATACTCACAGAACTGGAACATCAAATCGCGACGAGCGTCGTAGTCTGTCACAGCGGCATCCACATTGCTTGTTCCCCATTCACCGAGGATGACTGGAGCGCCCTTGCTGACAAGGTGGGTCTTCCACGCATTGACCATATCGTCGATTTCACTCTTGATACTGGCCAAAGGACGGTTCCTATTGTTTTCGACCAAAGAAATATAGGAATGTATCTGGAAAATGATGTGTCCCTTCCCTGCTGGGTCATTGGGGTATTTCATCTCCTTCAGCGGGTCTTTCAGATGCTGGTTCCATGTTCCGCCGCCACTGCAGCTGCCATAGGTGTTGACCACCAAGTTGCGTTGGGCATTGTTTCCACCTGTAGAACGCACCACATCCACAAAACTCTGCGCGTAGCTGTTGATGGCATTGTAGGCCGAGGTGGCAATGGAGGCGTTATACTGTCCAGGAGCGGCGAATGAAGCGAAGCACCATGAGTTCTTCACGTCGAGCATCTCGTTATAGCTCTCAAAAAGCAACCGCTGGTCATAGTCCTTGAACTCGTTGGCTATCTGACGCCAAAGGTTTTCATAGCGTTGGCGCACATTGTTATATGTGGCCTCATCAGCTTTCAGCCAAGATGTAGAGGTATTGGAGTCGGCGCCTGTGTCGTGGTGCACATTCAAGATACAGTAGAGTCCTTCGTTGATGACATAATCAACTACCTCACGAACTCGTTTCATCCATTCAGCGTCCACAGCTCCCGCTTCGTTCATGTGCGGGTACCAGGTCACGGGCACACGGATGGCGCCAAAACCCGCCTCTTTCATCATGTGCATGAGTTCAGGTTTGGTCACGGGCTGTCCCCAGTAGGTTTCCGAACGAACCACATCTGTCATCCGACTACCGCTGTGGGCGTCGAGGGTGTTGCCAAGGTTCCATCCTGGACCCATGTTGTTCACAGCTTGGGCGGCTGCCTCTATATTCTGTGCGCTGACGTTGGTCACACAGAACAAAAATACCGAGATAAAAGCAAGTAAAAATCTTCTCATTTTTGTCTATATTATTGATAATTCTTATTCAAATTCCCCTTTTTTATTCCTATTTAGTACGGTTCCTAAACCAGATCACAAGAAACATACACACGACCACCAATAATCCAAGCAGTGGCAAAAGAATCCAGTATGGAATGAAAATGTGATCATCCCACTCTGCCGGACTAAATGTCGGTATCGGGGCGACGTCAAGGAATTGCACCATTGTTCTGAAGGTTGAAGGGTTTGTGAATGGATCCTACCGTTTCTTTGAGAAACTGCGGCGGAAAGTGAACAAAGCACCGAAACAAAGCACCAGGACTGCAAGCACAATAATGATGCTCCATGGAGTTCCGGACGCGCTCATCACGTCATTGACCGATGTAGCGACAGGAACTGAAATCGATGCGCTGTCTGATTCGGGCACGCTGTCGTTGGCTGGAATAATTACCGAGGTGTCTTTTGCGACAGTGTCTTTTACGACAGTGTCCTTCGGAAGGGTTGGATTCTTCGGGTGTCTGGGGTGCCTGGGATGACCAGGAACGATAACGTCTAAGAATTGTGTTGTCATAATGCTATTCGTTTTAATTGATTTTTTTTATTGTTTTTAATCGAAAGTCTTTGTTTTGTCCGCAGCTTGCGGCGCTAAAGCCAGAAATCGGCCAACAGTTGGAACAAGAGCCCCGTGAAGAAACTGATGGCATTGCACAGGAGACTGTAAACGAACGACAATGCCAACCGCTTGGTCACACAGTAATAGCATAGGGTCTCTACCAGAACCACCAGCAATTCGCCTATTGTCACCGAGAGCACACTGCCGTCAACCTGTATGAGATAGAGGTTCAGAGGCACGTTGGTCAGGATATTCATGCCCACCGATGCCCACAGCACACTGCGTCTGCGCTCACGCAGCAGAATCAGCACACCGTACTCGATAAGGATGGTGGCAAGCAGAGCCACTGACAAGGACTGCAACATCGGTGTACACGTTTAGAGTTGTGTCATCAGATAGCCAGGTATCAACGCTGCGGCAAGCAGACCGAAAGCCAGTCCCTCGCGGCCCTTCAAAACTACATTAGCCAAATAGAGCGTGATGGGCATGGAGCAGTTGATGATAAACAGCCCCGGTAAGAGGACGCCCATCCCGATTCCTCTGAAAAGCCAACAGACAAGCACAGCCACAAGAATCAGTGCCAACGACTTGGCCACTCCTATCCATCTGGCTATCCAGCCGCCAGCCACCTTGCCCAACATGGCCACAAGCCCAACGACCAGTACCATCGCATTGCCGTTCACCAATCCTGAGGAGAACTCTTCGCTGACCATCGAACGCATCATGACAGCTGCCATCAGCACAATCATCAGCAAACACACAAGCGGCAAACCTATCGACAAGCCCTTCTCTGTCCGCAATGCCGCGCGAGCCAACGCACCGTCGCGGCACACATAAGCAATGGACACCACACTCAGCGTCAGCAACTGGACGCACAGTAGCAACCAAGAATAGAACACGAAGCCCACAGCCAGTCCCACAGCACCTGTGGAAACGAAGACGCCCAGCAAGCGGATGTCGTTGACTGTCCTCACCGCCACCTGACGACCGCCCCATACATGGAACAGCGAATTGCCCATGCCCAATAGGATGGCCACGCCATACAAGCAGATGGACGAGGTGTGCAGCCGACTCGTCATAACCGTGACAACGGCCAACAGGACTGCTGCTGCCAGTAGGGCATTGGAAGCAAGCAACAGCAGGTGGGGCTGACGCGCCCTGTCGGCGACAATTCCCGTCAAAGGTTGGGTCAGGAACGCCATCACATTGTAGGTGAGGACAACTCCGACCAACTCGGGCAACTCGAATGGGCTCAACAGCAAGTACAGGCAGCAGATGCACACACCATCCACCAGGAAGTGCATGGCCGAGGCTGTCCCTACCAGCTTCATCTCGTGTCTCTGTGCTTCTTCCATCGGCCTCTGTTACCCTAAGTTCCTCTTTTTTACTGTCCACAAAGTTACAAAGTTTCAGTGGATTTCATCCTTTTTCAACGTTTTTTATCGTTTTTTTCACAATAAAAAAGATTATTTTCCCATCCGTCATCATAATCAGTGTTTTTTGTGTATTTTTGTACACACATTTATAATTGATAATTAACCCTTAAAACTTTATTGCTTATGAGACTGAAATCATTATTCATCGCGATGCTCACCACAATCCTGGTGGCCGTTCCATCAATGGCACAGACAAAAAAAGGAAAGGCAAAGACCCTCGAAGTGTCATTCAACTACCAGAAACAGGCTGGTCCTGGCTCCAACCAGTATGCCATCTGGATTGAAAACGACAAGGGAGAGTTCATCAAGACGCTCTTCGTCACTGCCTACACCACCAAGGGACGCACACGCCCGGGACAGGAACCCAAGCGCGGTTATGTCGTTCGCCCCACCTGTGTACCTGCATGGGTGAAAGCCTCGAAAGCCAGCGAACAGACTGACCAGCAGTTGGACGCTGTCACTGGCGCCACACCTCAGAGCGGAGGCATCCAGACCTTCACTTGGGACTTCACTGATCAGCAGGGAAAAGCTGTGCCACAAGGGACCTACAAGGTGTTCGTTGAAGCCACTCTCTTCTTCGACAGCATCATCACCTACTCCGGAACTTTCTCAACCAAGGACAAGAAGGGCGACATCACCCTCACCTCATCGCTCACCAAGGAAGACGAGGCCCACAAGGGCATGGTGACCGATGTGAAAGCCGCACTGAAATAACCTGACTACTAAAACAATAGCGAAATGAAACCGAGTCTCCCATCCCGTCATCACACCACTGCCATTCTGGTTCTCGCTCTCCTGCTCTTTGCTGGTGCTACAAAAGGGCAACAGTATCAACAAGTGAATGACATAGCTTACACGGAGTCAACCGACCCATACGCGCAAGAGCGTTGCAAACTCGATGTGTATTATCCCACCAACCGCAAGGACGCGCCCGTGGTGGTTTGGTTCCACGGGGGAGGCATAGAAGGTGGCAACAAACACATCGACCAGGAACTGAAGAACAGCGGACTGGTTGTCGTGGCACCCAACTACAGGCTGCTGCCCAAGGCCAGTATCGACCAGTGTCTGGACGATGCGGCCGCCGCTGTGGCATGGACTTACAAGAATGTGGAGAAATACGGTGGAAGCAAACGCAAAATTTTCGTTGCCGGACATTCTGCAGGCGGGTATCTGCTCGACATCATCGGGCTCGACAAGAAATGGCTCGCGAAATATGGAGTGGATGCCGACTCCCTCGCTGCCCTTGTGCCGTTCAGCGGACAGTGCATCACACATTACAATATCCGCAAGCAGCATGGTATCGGCCCACTGCAACCCACCATCGACCAATATGCACCCATCGCTCATATACGACCCGACGCACCGCCTATCGTCATCATCTCAGGCGACAGGGAACTGGAACTTTATGGGCGTTATGAGGAACAGGCGTATTTCTGGCGGATGCTCAAACTGGTGGGACACAAGGACGCCACTCTCTATGAGATGCAAGGCTATGACCATGGCGCTATGCCACATCCTGCATACCACATCCTCAAAGAGCAAATCCGACGCATCACCGCCAAGATGACCTCTCCCCTCCCCCAGCCTGACATCAAGACCGAGCAACAAACTGAGTACAGGTTCACTTGGCAACCCGCTTATACGAGACGTGAGGCCAGTATAGAGGGAGACATTCTCCATCTTGGAGCGAACAACGGTTACTATGACCTCACCGCCGAAACGGGCGCCCTCATCAAAAAACTCAAGGACTTCTCTATCTCAACCTTCTTCAAAGTCAGCTCTGAGAATACCCTCGACGGATACGGACATTTCCTCTTCGCCTTCTCACAACTGGCGGAGAACAGCGCAAATGAAGGTCCCTACATGGCCATGCGACTGAACGAGCAACGATTCGAGACCTCTACAGGAGGGTATGAACACGAGGAGATCATCATGCAGGGTGGAAAGCCGAAACGGGATGTGTGGGTCCATGTCCTCTACCGTCAGCAAGGACACAAAGGAGAACTATTTTTGGACGGAAAACTGATCGGGACAAACAACAACATGCCCATCCTTGCCGACATATTCGAGGACGCGCCCGCCCATTGCTGGATCGGACGCGCACCTTTCCGAGGCGACAAGTTCTTGACGCAGACGCAGGTGGCTGATTTCCGCATCTACGATTATGCTGTCAGCGATAAAGAAATGAAACTGTTGAAGAAACAGAAACCATAAGTGATGTGAAAGGCCTCGATTTGACTGCACAAGCCACCCCATTCGACATGACCGTGACAATCAGTAACCTTTTCATGATTGTCACGGTTTTCTTAGTCCTTTAATTTACTCGGCCGGTTGTGACAGGATCTTGTTGATCAGCTCGGTGATATCTACAAGGCTGTGGTTGCCACTATAGTTGAGGTCTGCGTTGATCGCATTGAACACCAGCGGCTCCTCACCCAGCAACTTATTGATGGCTATGGTCAAATCGAGGATATTGACCTTGCCATCGTTGTTCACATCACCAGTGGCCTCGAGGCGATATAGTCGGAATCGAGCAGCTGACATCCAAAAATTGGTGTTGTTGGATGCCTCCACGCCAATCGTCGCGCTGCCATTATTCGGCTGGACAAAAGTGAGGAAAGCATCGTTCCATCCTCGGCCGAAGAGTCCCCCGCTATTGCCCATGACAGGGATATTCTGAGAGGTTCTTGCGCCTTGCACGTTTTCTGCGAAGAGCTGGTAGTGGGTGATTCCTGTCTGTGCCCTTGCCGTTATGGTCAGCACATAGTATCCCTGAGGCAAATTGGAGAGTTGCTGTGAGAGCGTGAAGGATGTCACACTGTTTACATCAATGTAAGAATGATTGTTTCCACCCTCAGCGTCGGTGTAAGGCTCATTGTTGAGAGTCCAGCAGCTGCTACTGCTCGTCCAGCCGTCGGTGGAAGTGCCTTCAGCGTTCGTGATATAGGATGTGTAGTCCTCGCCATCGTAACGCACGACAGTCGCGTTCGATTCCACGTATGCCCTCACAGCTGTGTAGAGAGACTCCGTCATCACTTTTGCAGCAGAGGCATTCTGTGGTACGGCGTTCATCGCCTCCTCATAAGCAGACTTCAGCGAGACATCCGCATATGGCCATGCGCTTTCTTCTATTCCGAGGGCTTCGATAACCGTTGCAACGGCATAATAGTTGTCGTAACTTTCCTTGGCCGCCACAAAAGCATTGGTGGCCGTATTGAGGTCAGCGATGGCCTTCTTGAGCAATGTTGCGTTGGAAGGCGTGTTAGCATAGTTGTTCAATGCCTGTTGGAGGGCAGTCTGTTCATCGCCCGTGACGTTGGCATAGACAGTAGATGCCTTGGCATAGACTCTGTTGGCACGCGCCAAAACGTCATTGTAGTTGGCGACAACAGGTGATTCCGACACATAATACAAAGTCACATTGTCCAAGGCAAGCCAGTTGGCGATGGGAGATATCTGGTTGAGTCCAATTTCCAATACACCGTTGTTCACATAGACATATGTCTCGTATGCGCCGGAGTTCACATTGAGATAGGCCTCATCGTCGTTGGCGTAAATAAACTGTTGCTCATCGCTCCCCAGTTCGTTCACATGAGCGGAAATGGCCAGTTTATAGGTACCCGAAGGCAGACCTGTGATTGTCTGGTGCATGGTTCCCGTCATCGCTACGCCTTTCCAGTTCTCCCATGCATGGTTGGTAAAGCCCTGATATGTGGATGTGTTGGTCGTGAGCTGGTTGTTTCTCGGTTGCATAGTGGTTTCCCATCCTGCAAACGAGTTGCTCTCGAAGTCACCATTCCTTACATAGTTGGTCGCGATAAGCGTTTCAGCCGGGCCTTGGTAAGTGAGGCGGAAGCGGTCGAACACCGTCCAGTCATTTGTCACTGCTACCGTCTTCTTCACACCAATCTTCAGTGTGCCGTCGGTGACCGTCACAGTGACAGATGTGCCTGGGTAGAGTCCCGCGTTGAAGTACGAAGACGCGTCATCCTGACCATCGGGGATATATCCAAATGTAGTGTTAACTCCCACCGTACCGTTTCTGCCCGCTTCTTCAAAGATGGAAGGCAGTGGTGCAGTAGCCCCATTGGCATAGAGCATGGCGTTGAGCGCCTCGTTTCCTCTCGACCGCAGGGTTGCCGCGTCATTGTATCCTCCGTCGCGGTAGAATCCCTGGCATGAAAGCACATACACACCGTTAGGAATGCCTGTGAGCGTTTGGTTGACATCGAAGGTGCAGTTGAATTTCTCACCGTTGAAGTTCTCGTTCAATCCTTCGATTGTGGGACTTCCGGTCCAACTGCTATTGCTGCCGTGGTTACGACTCATGTCTGCACCGGCAATGAGGAAGGTGGCATCGCGCTCGGTGATTGCCCCTGCAAGTTCTTCCACCAAAGCGTTCTTGGTGTGGAGGGTCCACAGTGCATTGGGGTTGTTTCTATTGGTAGTCGTGTTCACCACAGTCGTAGCACCCTCACAGCAGAGATAGTTGGTACCGTCGGCGGTGATGAGGTATGCGGTCTGTCCGTTGGCGTTGGTGGTTTCCACAAAAGACCACGCGATGGCCAACCCGTCCATGAAATAGTCACTGCCTAAATAGTGGCTGTCGCCTCCGTTGCTGATGTTGGTATCGATGGTATAGCCTGTACCGCTTGGGGCGAGTGTGACCGGAGTTGCCGCCACACTGATGCTGGAACGTGTGCCCCAATTGTTGTCGCCAGTGAGGAACTTACCCGTGGCAAGGTGGCGGAAATAGAAGGTGCCCGAACCCACTTTCGAGCAAAGGGCATTGCCCTCGTCATCAGTGTTACTGGACGAAGAACCGACCACCAGATAGAGGGTGCCCTCGATGACCTTCAAGTGCGCGTCTTTATTCAGTCCCTCGAGTGTGATGTTGGACAGTTCTCCTGCAACTGTCTCACAAGTACCGATGGCATACGTTCCGTTGGCAAGAGATGAAGCGTTGAGGAACTGGAAAACAGGTGCATTGTAAGTGGGGCCGTACTCCCAGTCCTTGGTGCCTATGGATATGAACCGGGTGTTCACCTGGTCGGCAAGTATCCCATTGAAGTCGATGACGACGCGGGCACCGTATTTGAGTTTGAGGGAATCGACAGTAATTGTGGCCACAGTTCCGTCACCACCTGGATGCAGACTTGCAGCATACTCCATGGTGATGCTGCGGAATGATCCTTTGGAATTGAGGGTGGTGAAACGATGCAACGTGGTGGAACTGTTGCGGAGACTGCCATCGAAATTCACAGTGCCTTCCCAGATCTGCGTCTCGCCTGTGTAAGTATGGTCCACAGTCGCCATGGTGAGGATACCGTCGCCTTGCTTCACCAAGCGCATGCCACCTGTCAGCGCACCGCCATTGAGGTTGCACGTATAGGTTGTCCTGTTGATGGTGGGATTGGTGGTGGATGTGCTGTTGGTGCCTTGAACCCATGTTGGCACGTTGATGGTGAGGATATAGGGCGAGGCACCGTTAGTCACGTTAAGTGTGGTGTTGGCGTTCTCGTGGAGCAGCAGATGCAGGTTGTTGTAACCGCTGCCTATGGTCGTTCCACTTGCAATCTGCGTGCGTCCAGTCAAGGTCAGGGGTGGTGGGGGCACAGTGAGGTCTTCCAATTCTCCGAGAAAGAAACTGGGATGAGGTGGTTGGTTGTAGGCGTGCATCTGCCACACCATGGCCTGACGGTACTGGTGGTCGAACCACAGGGAGTAGATGGGGTATGAGGTAGGCATGCAAGTGGTGTAGATACGAATATAATCATGGCCTTCCCCAACACGCATGATGATTTCCTCGCGCCAGTCACCCAGTATGTCACCCGAGAAACAAGGATGGTTCTTGGACCAGTTGTTGGTCTTGCATCCCGATGAGGTGAAAAGTCGTCCACTGCCAGGCTTGATGATTGCCGCCTCTCGTTCCGTACCTGGACTGTTGAACACCTCAGAGAGGAGGTCGCCATCGTAATAGATGCGGAAATTGAGGTCGCTCCATGCGATGAAATCGCCCAATTCGCTGATCACCTGGTCGGCTACGGTGCTGACCATGCCAGTCTGTGTGCTTCTTCCAATGCTGCCGGGGTATCTGTCGGTGAAATTGGCGCAAAGGGCTCTTCCGTCATCGCTTGAGCTGGTATGCCGGAAATAGATCTTGCCTGTTGTGCCGTTTCGGTAGTTCATGGCGGGTTTTTCCTCGTTGCAGGCGAATATTTCAAGTCCGTGGCGGAAAGGGTCGAGGTCACCCACATGGAGAGCATCACCGTGTCC
This sequence comes from Bacteroidaceae bacterium, assembly GCA_017509605.1. Classification (GTDB taxonomy): domain Bacteria; phylum Bacteroidota; class Bacteroidia; order Bacteroidales; family Bacteroidaceae; genus RUG11857. The sequence continues at coordinate 10,312 of JAFWPH010000007.1, forward strand.
CAGTCCCGTGGAGTGCAGCCCCTTGCCGTTGTCGTCGATGACCATCGAGCCGTAGATGATTTCATCCCTTCCGTCCATATCCACATCGGCTATACTGTAGTTGTGGTTGCCTTGTCCGAAGTAAGGACTGCTGTTACCTTCCCAGTACCACCGCTGTGTGAGTGAGTGTGTGGAAGGATCTACATCGTAGGCGGCCATCTTGTGTTTGGTATAGATACCGCGAGCGAGGAAGATGCTGGGTTTCTTGCCATCGAGGAAAGGCGCGCCGAAGAAATATTTGGATGAACGGTGTCCGTAACTGTCGCCCCAGTCGCTGGCGCTGCCACGTGTCAGGGGGTAGGACATGTACCTCACAGCGTCGTAAATGATGCCGTGGTCGCCATCCATATAGACAAGGATTTCGTCGCCTGTATTGGTATAAGTCATATTGGCTTTGTGGGTGATCGAACCACGGGTATCCACTCCATTTCTACCGATACGCTGTGGCCATTCCTGTCGAGAACTGCCACGCTGCCCATGCACCATCATGTTGTCGCCACCACGCAGTAACACCTCTGCCGCTCCGTCACCGTCCCAGTCATAAGCGATGATGTTCAGCTCATGACTACCACCGCTGACCATGTTGGGTCCGGCATCAATCCACCAAAGCAGCGTGCCATCGAGTTTGTAGGCGTCGATGCGGTCGTAAGCCCCATCGGTTCGACTCACATACAAGTCGGCGTCATCCTTTGTGCTGCGACGTTTGACGATGATTTCCATCTCGCCGTCACCATCCAGGTCGGCCACCTCACAGTCGTTGGCTATGTAGGTATTGGTGACATCGTTGCCATTGTAATCATAAACTTTGGCAAGAGGGATGTCGAAGTAGCCAGACTCACATGTGGTATATTGCTTGTATTTATAGCCATTCCATACATTCACAGCCTTGCATTGGCTCTGCTCCACTCCACGCACCACAGCACTCACGGTATAAGTGTTGGAGGCCGAACCGTCGGCATCGGTGAAGTTCGACACACTCAGCGGCTGACTGTTGAGTTTGGTGCCGTTACGATACACGTTGTACTTGGTGTCGTAATACTCCTCGGCAAGAATACGCCAGCTGAGATACACACCATTATCGACCTTGGAGGCCACAAGGCCACGCCCCAATTGGTCTGTGGGACGCTGGGCTATAGTCATCACACTCGAAAGAAGAGACAGGAGGACACACAAGCATGTCCTTTTGGCAAAAAAACTTGTCATTGTTGAGCTATGTTAGGTCGGTTTGTAGAATGCGTTAATTGAAGGGGGAAAACCTTTTTCGGTTGGATATCTGCTTCAATTTGCAAATTTACACATTCTTACTGAATTGGACAATAATTCGGACTTTATATATATTAGAGAAAACGACAACCAAATCCGCCGTCCTAATCATGACCGTCATATCTTCAGATAGATACAAAAACAAAAAGATATGTTACAGCAAAAAGACAGAAGAACGACGGATAACATGTAAATTTGCAATAGAAACAACAATAACACACAAACAAGATAATGAAAAAACAGTACAGAAAACGAGTGACGACGGCTTTTGCCGCCGTTATGGCGCTGATGACCTCCATGTCGGCGCAGAACCCGATTGTCCAAACGTGTTTTACAACCGACCCCGCGCCTGTGGTCTTTGGAGACCGCATCTATGTCTATACCGGACATGACGAGGACAATGCCGACTTCTTCTGGATGCAGGAATGGCGCGTCTATTCATCAGCGGATATGGTCAACTGGACCGACCACGGCTCTCCCTTGGCCCTGGAGAGTTTCTCATGGGCCGACGACCGAGCATGGGCCAGCCAGTGCATCGAACGCAACGGCAAGTTCTATTGGTACATCTGCGCACATTCCCGTCTCTCGGGAGGCATGGCAATAGGTGTGGCTGTCGGCGACACTCCCACAGGTCCTTTCCGTGATGCTGTCGGCAAGCCACTCTTCGAGAACGGCTCTTGGGACCACATCGACCCCACCGTTTTCATCAACGACGACGGGCAGGCATGGCTCTATTGGGGCAATCCCCGCGTCTATTATCTGAAGCTCAACCCCGACATGATCTCATACGAGGGCGAGTTAGGACAGGTGGAGATGACCGAGGAAGGTTTCGGCTCACCTGTGGGAAGAGAGCGTGTGCAAGGCAAGGAGTACAAGGACAGTTACGTGGAAGGTCCCTGGATCATGAAACGTCCTGCCGTGCAAACCCAAGGTAAGAAAACGAAGAAACTCAAGAAGGGGGAGAAAGCCCCCGATAATTATTTCCTGCTCTATGCCGCTGGAGGAGTGCCTGAACATATATCCTACAGCACCGCCCCCACACCCACAGGCCCTTGGACTTATGCAGGTCCCATTATGCCCCTGTGCGACACCGGCTCGTTCACCAACCACTGCGGAGTGGCTAACTTCAAGAGACACGATTATTTCTTCTACCACACAGGAAAACTCCCCGGAGGCGGTGGTTTTGGTCGCAGCATGGCTGTGGAAGAATTCAAATTCAATCCCGACGGTTCCTTCCCAACCATCATGCCAACAGCTGAGGGAGTGGAACCCATAGGGACTTTCAATCCCTACACCAGGGTGGAAGCCGAGACCATGGCCTATTCGAAAGGCTTGAAGACCGAGGAGGACGACTCCACAGGAGTCTATGTCACCGACATCAACAATGGAGACTACATCAAGTTACAGTCAGTGGATTTCAGCAAGCAGACACCACTCAACTTCACTGCCGTTGTTGCCAGTGGTTTGCGCGGCGGAGCTATAGAGGTGCGTCTTGACAGCCTGAAAGGCGAGATGATCACCCGTCTCGAAGTTGGGCATACTGGAGGATGGAACCGTTGGAAGACCCTCGTTACCACTATCGACAAGAACGTGGATGGCATCCACGACCTTTATCTCGTCTTCACGGGCCGTAAGGGACCCAAACTCTTCAACTTCGACCACTGGGAGATAAAAGGAACCAAAAAAGATTAGAATCCTGAACAGCAACATACATAATTTCTTTGGCTCAAAATTCAGGACAAAAAGATTACTCCATAAAAAACAAGGACAGCTATGAAACGCTTTTACACCTTAACAATCCTGATGGCCTTGGCTACGCTGAGCGCAATGGCGCAGCCTCACAGGCTCTGGTACAGTCATCCAGCATCACATTGGCTGGAGGCACTTCCCATCGGCAACTCCCAATTAGGCGCCATGGTCTATGGCGGGACTAATGTGGAGGAGATACAGCTCAATGAGGAAACATTCTGGTCGGGCTCGCCTCACAACAACAATTCCACAGAATCCAAGGATCACATGCAGGAGATACGCGACCTCATCTTCAAAGGGCAGGAAAGCGATGCCCAAACATTGATTGACAAGTATGTGGTCAAAGGGCCTCATGGTATGCGCTTCCTGACTCTGGGCAGCCTCAAACTGAACCTCGGACATCAAGATGTGACGAATTACCAACGTGACTTGCAATTAGACAAAGCCATTGCCACCACCCATTACACAGCAAATGGCGTGGATTACGACCGCACCGTGTTCGCGTCCCAGACCGATCATGCCATCATCGTACAACTGACGGCCAGCAAACGTGGCAAGCTGAACTTCCGTTTGTCGCATGATGGTCCTATTCAGGCTAAGCGCAGCGTGGAGGGACATCAACTGACCGCCACCATGAAGAATGTTGAGCAGGAAGGTGTTCCGGCAGGACTGACCGCTGAACTGCGGGTGCAAGTGCTGACCGACGGACTGGTGACTGACGGACAAGAGGACATCAGCGTGGAAAACGCCACATCCGCCATGCTCTACATCGTCGCTGCCACTAATTTCGTCAACTACTACACCATCAACGGCGATCCTCACAAGAAAAACGATGACGCACTTGCCGCACTGAAAGGCATGAACTTCAAGCGTTTGCTCGAACGCCATGTAAAGAAATACAGCGAACAGTACGACCGTGTCTGCCTGACACTGGCTAAGACAGACGATTCTGAACTGGAAACAGACAAACGCCTGGCTGCCTACGCTGCCAAAGCCGATAGCCAAACGGGCATCGCCAATGGATACGATGCCGACATGGTGGCGCTCATGATGCAGTACGGACGATACCTGCTTATCTCCTCGTCACAGCCTGGTGGTCAGGCCGCAAACCTGCAAGGTGTGTGGAACAGCAGCATGAACGCTCCATGGGACTCGAAATACACCATCAACATCAATGCCGAGATGAACTACTGGCCTGCACTGGTGGGTAATTTGGCTGAGACCCAGATGCCGCTGTTCACTCTCATCAAAGACCTTAGCCAAACAGGCGCACAGACCGCACAGACGATGTATGGATGCCGCGGATGGGTGGCGCATCACAACACCGACATCTGGCGCATTGCTGGTCCCGTGGATGCCACACCTTGGGGTATGTTCCCCACCGGTGGCGCATGGCTGACCACACATCTTTGGCAGCACTACCTCTACACTGGCGACAAGCAATTCCTGGCAGAATATTACGATGTGATGAAAGGCGCAGCCGATTTCCTGCTCGATTACATGCACGTGAATCCACAATATGGCTGGCTGATGACTGTACCGACAGTATCGCCGGAACATGGTCCTGAAGGCAAGGGAACAAACGTCACTGCTGGTTCTACAATGGACAACCAGATCGTGCTTGACGTGCTAAGCCAGACACTGAAAGCGATGGACGTCTTAGGTATCAAAGACCCCGACTATGCAAAAAGGCTCCGAGATGCAATTGCGCTCCTTCCTCCTATGCAGATTGGTCGTTACGGGCAACTACAGGAATGGCTCATTGACGCCGACAATCCCAGGGATGAACACCGCCATATCTCTCATCTATATGGTCTTTATCCTTCAAGCCAAATCTCACCATACTCTCATCCCGAATTGTTCACCGCTGCCGCAAACACACTCCGCCAACGTGGTGACATGGCCACAGGATGGAGCCTCGGATGGAAAATCAATTTCTGGGCGCGTATGCTCGACGGCAACCATGCCTACAAGATTATCAACAACATGCTGCACCTGCTGCCAGAGGACCGTCAAGCCCGACAGTACCCCAACGGCCGCACCTACCCCAACTTGTTCGACGCTCACCCACCTTTCCAAATTGACGGCAACTTCGGATATGCCGCTGGTGTATGCGAGATGCTCTTACAGAGCCACGACGGAGCCGTGCACCTCTTGCCTGCTCTTCCCGACGCATGGGCAGAGGGCGAGGTGAAAGGTTTGCGTGCCCGCGGTGGTTTCACTGTAGATATGAAGTGGTCAAACGGACAGTTGGCACAAGCAGAAATCAAGTCCAGCATTGGCGGAACACTTCGTTTGCGTTCATACGTGCCTCTGCAAGGCAAGGGAATCCAACCAGCCACAGGTGACTGCCCCAACCCATTGCTGCGACCTGTGACGGTGAAGCAGCCACTCATTTCCAAGGAACTGAGTTCGTTCGAGAAGATACCTGTCAAGCAAGTATATGAATATGATATAGAAACCCAACCTGGCAGTATCATCCGTTTAGAACATAAATAATGACTCAAGGGGGCGTGAATGGCCCCCTTGAGTTTTTTTGATAGGAGTCGGGTGAGCAATGGTGATCCTCTTCCATACATTCTATGCCTATTTATCGACACTGCGGACACATACTTTATCGATGTTCAACTTTTAGCGGACTCCAATAATTTATTAACGGGCGACGTAATAAGGGAATTTGTTCAGCGAATAGAATTGCAAGTTGCATTGTTAGAGACGAATTAGAATTTATAGAACACACCTTTAACGCCTAAGCGTTTTTTTCCCGTCCTGTATGACGATGCCCTTGTAGGTGTCATCAACACGTTGGCCGCTGAGGTTATAGGTGCCATGAGGGATGTTTGTAGGTTCGTCGGCAGTGACAGCCTTGACTGCTGTCGGGGTGACGAGTTGGTATTGGACTTTCTTGAAAGCAAGCCAACTTACGTTGTTGTTGTCTGCCACATTAATGTTGAAGCACAACTTGCCGTCATCTGCTACTTCGCCCCTAACATGAACCGTTGCGATGAGCCATGCGCCGTTGTCTGCGTTATAGGTGGAGCCTGTGTTGATGGAGTATGAACGTCCCTCGTTGATGTTTAACGTAATGCCTTGGGGCTTGCTACCACCGCCGTTCTTGATGCGTGTGCGCACTTGTAGGCTCACTCTGTATGTGCCTGGTTCAAGTCCTGTGAGGGTGGCTGTCCACACCGCAGACTCAAGACTGCTATCATCAGAGGTCCAGTTTTCGAAGAATGGCACTTGGAAAGTGGCGTTCTTGCCTTCGCTCTCGGTAGACCATGTGTTGATGTAGAGCTGGTTGGCCGCATAGTTGTGTCTGCCGCCCCAGACTTTGAGAAGCAAGGTGTTGGTGGGGTTTGCCACATGATAGCCGATGCTGTGGTTAGCGGGATTGGTAAGTGCTAGAGCCTCCTTGTCGGTGAGGGTTCCGTTGTCGTATTTGGCTTGCGCTTCGTCGTAGCCGTAGGCCAAACGTGCTTCGTCGGTATAAAAGTTTGTGGATGTAAGGACATCTTTCTCTGCCTGAAGCGCAACCGCTGCTTGCTCGTAGGCAGCGATGGATGCGTAGGCGGCATCTCTTGCTGTCGTAAAGGAAGCGATGTCGGCGTCCACATGGTCGGATTCGGATGCGAGGGATGCCTTCAGAGCATCGAGTGCCGACTCATAGGTAGTCAGCGCATCCTTATTCATGGGCTTGTCTGCTATGTTTGGGGTCTCCTGCAATTGCTGAGCCATCTGGGTGTAGTACATGTTGTGTACTTCTGTGCCTGTGAGAGGGCGTGCGTAAAGTGCCAAGTCGCGCATTGCACCTGTGAAGAGCGGGTCTGCGTCATACATGGAACGTCCAATCCAGCATAAACATGGTTGCAAATCATCGGGGCGGTAATTGATAGATTTAGATGATGCGTTGAGGATGCCATTGAGGTAGAGGAAAACGCCTTCGTCGCCAATGGTCAACACCACGTGGTTCCACGAGTTGAGAGGCAGTCGCTTCGTGGCGTTGAGCCCTTGCTTCTTGCCGTTTTTACAGATTTCGAAACGCATTACAGAACCATTGTCTGGGGTTAGGAAAAGATAGTTGTCAGTTCCGTTTCCGAAGTCAAAAATACGTTGCCAATCGTTGTCTGAAGTGGAATAGACCCAAGCGGAGAAAGTGAGGCTGTGCAGATGTCCCACGTAATATGGCAAGCTGATGCTGCTGCCTTCGCCAAAGATGGCAGACTGAACGCCTGCGGTCTGCCCGTGTCTGATACCTATTCCAGCACCATTCAAACAGTTGACAGTTGTGTCGGCAAGGTCAGTCGTGAGTGGCCAATAGGCCACGAGTTCATGTTCCTCTGGTGTGACTGACGCGGTGGCTTCATCCGATGGAAGGCTTTTCATCCATGCGCTGTTGAGGGCGCGGATGCTGTAGCGGTAGGTGGTTCCGGGGACGATAAAGTTGTCGATGAATGCTGTGCCTTTCACGTTGCGTCCGACCACCTCCCAGATGTCTGCTGTGGCGTTGTATCTATATATGTTATATGAGTATGCATCTTCGACGGCGTTCCATTCTATGCGTATGCTGTGGCTCTGTGGGGTGGCGGCAACTGCAGTGGGAGCGGTTGGCAGAGTAATGGTGTAAGTGCCGTCGGCAGGAATGAGTCGCCAAAGCTGGTGGTCGCTTTCTGTGCGTTCCCATAGGTTGACAGCACTCAGGGTAGCGTCGTCTCCCTCGCTGTTCTTGGAATTGCCTTGTAGCGACATACCTGTGAGGTGGTTGGTCAACAGGTAGCAACCATCGCCCATGTAGCGGAAGTGCCATATTTCGTTGGCATTGCCGCTGCCGGCATACGTCTGAACCGATGTGCCATTGACGCTTGCGTATGAGGTGGCGTCAAGGTATGATGCTGTACCATAGGCATTCACCGTACAGTATGCTCGGTCGCCGCCACTGGTTGCCGGCAACTCTTTTACAATCCACTTCTGCTTGCTGCTGCCGTTGTCGGCACTCTGTGTCAGAGTTGAGCCATTTGCGGTGAGCAGTTTACCTGAAGCTTTGTTTACCAACTTGAATGTGCCGTTCAATGGTGCATTCGGCACATCTTCACCGCACGACATCTCAATGACTGTCTCAGAATATCCGCCAACGCTACCCGTGGTGAAAGTGTAGGCTGGTCCGCGACCATCCCAATACACGAGACGATCCTGCGAAAAATAGGTATACGCTTGAGCGGCTCCCTGGCGCTCGGAACTGGACACGAAGGCCTCAGCATAGTCATCGTCAAGCCTAAATACTGAGGTGGAAGTGAACGAGTTATTGTCCTGTGCATATGAGATGCGCACACCGTTCTTGGCTGCGCGTCCCACCTCTGCCTGTGTATAGCCGCTGGCATTGTGATCAGACCACCATATACCGTAGTCAAGTCCCTTCTCCAGGGCCATAAGGGCGTCGTTGGCAGTGTGCATCTCGTCGGCAAGGGCGGGCTTGCCATCATTACTTACCATTTGGTAAAATTCTTGGTAACTCCATGCTGTTCCACCGAGTTGGTGTGAATTGCCCATAGTGAAATGCGATTGGGTTGAAGACCACCAATTAGAACTATTGTCGTTGTTGAGGCAACTGGGGCCGGCTATCTTGATGTTGGTTAGTTTGGGGTCTGAGCTGAGTTTCTTCTGAAGGTTGTCGGCTACTGTGTTAAGCGGATCAACGTTCCAAGGTCCTTGATAATCTGGCTCGTTAAATGGGGTAATGGCAATCACCGTGTAGCCCTTTGCTTGCAGATACTTCGCACCCATAACAAGGTCTTGTACAAAGGCTGTAGTGAAGCTGTTGTTCCACGCGCCTGATATGCCTCCAAGCAGGAAGAGGCTCTTCAGGTTGCGGTTCGTGGCACCCGAAATCCAAGACAGCTGTGAGTCGAGGCGTTCTTTCTGGTCTGCGCTCAGTTCGGTGTAACTGCCTGATGTTCGAGGGTCAATGGTGACGCGGCCAATCTCGGCGTAGTCCTTCATGAAACTTGTGGTGCGCACGTGCCACCAGTCCCACAACCACGCAGTGTCGATGCCCCACATCACAGATTTGAAACTAGTTCCTTTAGCGTTCCACATAAAGGGGGTAAGAAGTCCTTTTCCCTCTGTCTCAAGCGCATCAGAGGTCGAAGTCTGCGCAGTTACAGTGGGCGAGAGTGCCAACATAAGGAGCACCTTCGTAATAACCATTTTTCTTAAATAATGAGGTGTTTTCATTTTATATTATGATAGGATTCTTTCAGAAATAAAACAAAAAGTCACAAAATAATTTGGCCAGCACAGCCAACAATTATTTCTTCAGTTTCCGCATAGTCCTTTCCTTTTGATGTTTATCCAGCGGTCTGTATTCTTCAGAATCTCCGCGTCGTCACCTACAAAGGCTTCACCGGCCACACTGTCGCCTTTCAGGAAATAAGAGAACCATGCCGTCATGTAGGCATCACCCTCTCCTCCCATCTCCTCATGGTCTTTGCTGGTGTGGCGTGCAGCCAGCACGGGGAAATTACCTGTTGTTTCATCGAAGTTCGCCTGAAAAGCCTCTTCGGGACTGATGATCTTTGAATCCCAGTTTCCTGTTCCTGCCAGCATCAGCAGCGGGGCTGTAATCTTGGCAAAGTCTGTTGTTCCCCATTTGAAGTTGATACCAACTTGTTTCTGTGGACAGCTACACAGATAGATAGCCTTGTAAAGGTGGCTGTTAGGGTATGCTGTCGCTGCCATAACCGTACCGTATGCACCTTGAGAGTAACCGGCAATGGCTATCTTTGTCGTATCAATCTTGCCATAGAACTGATTATCTTGCCGTGCAACCAAACCAAGGAATTCATCTAACGTCTGTGAAATAGACAAACCAGAACCTGTCTGCTTATCCATATTCCCAATCACAACATATCCCCAAGAAGCCAAATGTTCCATTGCCTCTATTAGGTCATAAGCAGTCGTGTTCGACGCATTACCGATGTTGACAAGAGGAAACATGTGGTCGGACTGAAACATAGACTGAGGATAGACTGCAACAATCTTTCCTATTGTTGGGTTATCGCAGTTGAATTCAACCTTAGCGACCTGTTCACTGCCCGTTTTCTTATATTTGCTTTCAATAGGCATTTTCGTATTAACTTCTCCTTTATAGAATCCGCCTTTATTCGTGTCCTGGCAGTTGACACTGCTAACCGATAAAGTCAAAATAAGCATATAGAGAGCTGAATTCTTTGAAAATAGCTTCATTTCTTTAGTTGTTTAATACGTTATTGACGGGGACGTGTTTGAATCAAGTAGATAACCTACTTCCGAAAATTGAATTATTTAAATAAGTTAGGAACAAATTTTCTTAGGCAGCGGCGCCATGTCAAAAACTCATGAGCGGTTCCAGGAGATTCATAGGTGTCAAACTTGATGCCGCTTCCCTCCAGGACCTTGATATCGGATGGGCCAAGATCACCTGCTCCTCCATAACCAATGAAGAAATAATGTATCTTGCTGTTAAATTCATCGGGGCGTGACAAGATGCCACCAAAATCATCTTTCAGATTTTGTAGCAGTAAAGCCCCGCTAAAATCACCGATGTAAGAAAACTTATCGATATTGCTGGTTACAATCTCCATCGTCTGACGGCCGCCCCATGACAATCCTGCCATGGCCCGATGGTCGCGATCTGTCTTTGTACGGAATGTCTTATCTATCATAGGTATCAAGTCCTGTATCATTACTTCATAAAAAGTCTTGCCGAAGTCAGCAAAACCAGCAAAGGGGTTGGAATCTCCTGGCTTCGAGACAGGCCGGTTGATGTCGCCACTTTCCATTACTACTATCATCGGAACACATTCCTTGGCGCCAATCAGATTATCCATTATGTTATGCATCAGACCTGCACGCGTCCAACTCGTTTCGTCTTCACTCATACCGTGTTGCAAATAAAGAACTGGATAACGTTTCTTGCTATTCATTTCATACTCCGCCGGAGTATAGACCAATGCCCTTCTCCACTCTTTGGTAGATTCTGCATAATACTGTACGCTGCGAACCTGTCCCTTGGCAATGCCGAGCTGTGGACGGTAGTAATTACCCTCTTCACCCTCTTCAATTTCAATGCCACTAACCGGGTGATTCGTAAAGTAGGTATAAGTAGAGGGGTCAGGAACTGAGGCACCGTCAATTACCAGGGAATAGTAATGCAAGCCAACAGGCAGGGGGGTAGTCTTTCCCGTCCAAACTCCGAGAGAATCTTTTTGCAAATCCAAAGGCAGGATGCCAGCCACCGCCACTTGCACCTTGTGCGCATCTGGAGCAGTCACTTTGAAATATGCGCAATGTTGGTCGTCGTAACGTGGAAAATCACTTTCAGGCACGCAGGTTGATGACCGTTTAGTGTTTTCCAGCAGATTGTTATTCTGAGCCAGGAGCATATAAGGCAGGGCTGATACCAGTAAGATAAAAAGCTTCTTCATGTATTTCTCAAATCATTTAATTGTTGTACCTTTACCTTTTATACATTAATGTCGCAAAGGTACAACAAACTATCAACGATACCAAACGCCGCAGGTGGAATGAGACAGATTGGGGTAAAAGTCGCCTACGAGAATGCCTCGCGGATGATGCCCGCCATCTCGGCTGGGCTTTCCTTGAAGTCGCGGACAATCCACTCCTGCAAGATGCCGAAGAGTGAGTAGGCGAAAATGGAGGCTTTGTACGCCTCGCGCGGTTCTTCACGATGATGAGCATAGAGGATGGAGATAAACGATTTGCAGATATCGCCCATCAAACCACGGCGATAGAGCAGGCGTGTCGTGTCGCGAATCTCGTAGTTGTATTGGAAGAAAGCATCAGCATTGTCGAGCGTGAACTCGTCGCGTACAGTCACTCCGTGCGCCTCGGCCCACACTTGCCACAGCCGTATCATCTTGTACGTCACCGACTCATGTTTCGACCGGAAAGCACGGAACCACGAAGAACGGTGATATCCGCTGATGTCACATATCTGCTTCACCTGTATCTCATTTAGCGGATATTCCTCCAGCAACCGTATGACCGCATCAGCCAAACAGTCCTTCAAGAACTCTGACGGGATGTTCTTCTCATTCTTCATTCTCTTCGATCTTATTACGGCAAAGATACTACATTTCTTGAATAGCCAAGCGTTGCGGACGATAAAAGTTCCGAAAAAAGGTATTCAGGCAATACAAGCGAGAAGAAACACCGCTTCCAACCTCAGATTGTCAGCAAGTGTGTGAAGATCGTCAACTTGTTGAAACAGAAGAAGCATGTCATAGGGGTGGACAAATACGGCCTTCATGTAACGGCTTTTAATGTCAGGATTCTTCATCAATTAAATATATAACAGAGAAATAGGTCATAGTTTTTGTGGGTTCACTTATTTTTATGTACTTTTGCACAAATATCTGGTTGATACCGACATGTAAAAAAGGGGCCGTGAACGAGTGGTGCCTCTTGATGTTTTCTTCAAAACTAAATCAATGAAAGAATTTGTAATTACAGAGGCGAAGGTGGAAACCGCAGTGATTGTGGGACTCATCACGCCACGACAAGACGAGCGAAAGACCAAGGAATACCTTGACGAACTGGAGTTTCTTGCCGAGACAGCGGGCGCCAAGGTGGTACGGCGGTTCACTCAGAAGGTGAACGGCGCCAGCGGTGTGACCTACGTGGGTTCGGGAAAACTCGCCGAGATCAAGGACTTTATCAAAAGCGAGGAAGACAACGAACGCGAGGTGGGTATGGTCATCTTCGACGACGAACTCAACATCAAGCAACTGCGCAACATCGAAAAAGAGTTGCAGGTGAAAATCCTCGACCGTACGTCGCTCATCCTCGACATCTTCGCCATGAGGGCGCAGACCGTCACCGCCAAGACTCAGGTGGAACTGGCCCAATACAAATACATGCTACCACGCTTGCAACGTCTTTGGACCCACCTGGAACGACAGCGAGGAGGTAGTGGTGGCAGTGTGGGATTGCGCGGACCAGGCGAGACCCAGCTTGAGATGGACCGGCGTATCATCCTCAGCCGCATGTCACTCCTCAAACAGCGACTCAAGGAAATCGACACACAGAAAGCAACCCAAAGAAAGAACCGAGGACGGCTCATCCGAGTGGCGCTCGTGGGATATACCAATGTTGGAAAGTCAACCATCATGAACCTGATCGCCAAAAGCGAGGTGTTCGCCGAGAACAAACTCTTTGCCACCCTCGACACCACCGTGCGCAAGGTCATCGTCGGTAACCTGCCTTTCCTGCTGGGCGACACTGTGGGGTTCATCCGTAAACTGCCCACCGACCTCGTCGATTCCTTCAAGAGCACACTCGATGAAGTACGTGAGGCCGACCTACTGCTCCATGTGGTCGATATCTCACACCCTGACTTCGAAGAGCAGATTTCTGTAGTCGATAAGACGCTTGCAGATATCGATGCGGCCAACAAACCCACAATTATCGTGTTCAACAAAATCGACGCTTATACATGGGTGGAGAAAGACCCTGATGACCTTACACCCGCCACAAAAGAGAACATCTCGCTCGACGAACTGATGAGGACGTGGATGGCCAAGATGCACGACAACTGCATCTTCATTTCCGCCAAAGAACAGACCAATATACAGAGTTTCAAGGACTTGCTCTACAAAAAAGTGAAAGAACTGCACGTCCAGAAGTATCCTTACAATGACTTCCTCTTCCAAAACTACAACGAAGAGGGGGAGGAAATATAACTTCCATTTTACTTCCCATCACCCCAACTATCGTCCCCTTTAACTTCCACTTTAACTCCCATTTTTAACTTCCACTTTAACTCCCACTTATAATTATGCGACTGCTTGAAGATGTAGAGATCACCATGCTCGAGGAACAAGGCTGCACAGCCGAAAACTGGCTGGCAGTCATGGTCTCAGAGGAATTCCGGCCTGATGCGGTGCACAATGTCAATTTCTACGGCACCGTTGAACTGGGTGCTTTCTACGACAACATTGAGGTGGAAGAAGGGTTCTGGAAACGAAGCGGCATACGAAACGCTACGCTCCGTAATGTCACCATTGGCGACAACTGCCTGATCGAGAACGTCTCCGGACACATCTCTGGCTACGACATCGCCCCTGGATGCTACATCGCCAACGTCGGAACCATCTCAGCTTTGGCCACCGACTTCGGCAATGGCATCGAACTGTCTGTGCTGAGCGAGGCAGGCGAGCCAAACGTGGTGCTGTCCGACAAACTCACCGCCCAGCTCGCTTTCCTGATGATTCAGAGCAACGCGGTCTTCAAGATGGTGAAGAAGGAATGTGCCATGGATGCCGATGCCTCAGAAAGAGGAGTGATCGGCGAGCGGGTGAGAATCACATTCACACGCGAGATCAGCAATGCACGCGTGGGAGACTACTGCGAGGTGCAAGGAGCCAGCCGTATCAGCAACACTTCCTTGATGAGCAGCGATGACGCTCCCACCTTCATCGGAAGTGACGTGATCATTGAGAATTCCATCGTCGCACAAGGTGCTTCGGTGGTGGATGGCGCGAAGGTCGATTCTTGTTTCGTTGGGGAGAATGTGCATGTCGGCAAAGGGTTCACGGCCATATCCTCACTCTTCTTCGCCAACTGCTTCCTCGACAACGGCGAGGCCAATGCCTCTTTTCTCGGACCGTTCTGCACCGCACGACATAAGTCCACTTTCCTCGTGGGAGGGGTCTTCCTCTTCTACGACGCAGCAGCTGGCGTCAACCAAAGCAATCACCTCTACAAAACAGGACCTCTGCATTGGGGCAGGTTCGACCGCGGAGCCAAGACCACCAACAACAGCCATATTGACTGGCCTGCACACATCGGAGCCTTCTCATTGCTCAAAGGAGACCTCACATCTCACCCCGACCTCAGCACACTCCCGTTCTCTGTCATCACCGTGACCGATGGCAAGACATACGTGGAGCCTGGACGCAACTTCTGTTCTGTGGGCGTGTGGCGCGATGTGGAAAAATGGAAGAAACGCGACCTGCGTCCACTTGGCAACCGCCGCGACTACATTACCACCGACTTCCCCAACCCATATCTGATCCAGCAAACCATGGAGGCAAGAGACATCCTACGGCGCTTGGTAGCGGAGCAGGGCGAGGAAGTGGAGGAATACACCTACGGCAAGTGCTTTATCAAAAGAGAAGCACTGCTACGCGCCAACAACTACTACGACATGGTCATCAAGGTCTTTATCGGGCACGTCATCCATGAGGGGAATATGGCAACACCCTACGATACAGGAGCCGACCAATGGATAGACCTGGCTGGATTGCTTGCACCACGAAAAGAAATCATGCGTCTGCTCAGCGATGTGGACGACGGCATGGTGAACTCCATTGACGCACTGACCGAGTGTCTGCGTCGCATCAAGAACGACTATCCTGGCAACTGCGCGGGTTATGCCCATTCCATCATCCAACGAGAGGAAGGAAAGATGTTCTACGACGAAGCGAAATGGACAGAGGCTGCCGATGAGGCAAGAGCGCTTTGGGTCAAGACTGTCCGTCAGGACGCTGAGCAAGAATACACATTAGGCGACATTCCGGAAATGATTTTCAGAAAATTCTTAGATACAATCAATTAGAAAATGAGAAAAATGAGATTTATCTTGGCGCTTGCCATGGCGGTCATGGCGGGCGTGAATGCTGTGGCTCAGAAGAACTACAGTTTTGAGACCGTGGAGAACGACCCTATGGGAACGCGAATCTACACTCTCGACAACGGACTCAAGGTCTATCTGTCGGTGAACAAGGAAATACCCCGTATCCAGACCTATGTTGCTGTACGCACCGGCTCAAAAAACGACCCCGCAGAAACCACAGGACTGGCGCACTATCTGGAGCACCTGATGTTCAAGGGCACCAAACAGTTCGGCACCAACAACCCGGGGGCGGAAGCACCTTTGCTCGACAAAATCACCAACCTCTATGAAGAGTACAGAACAATCTCTGACCCCGAAGCCCGAAAGGCCAAATATCATGAGATTGACAGTGTCAGCCAAGTGGCGGCACAGTATTTCATCCCCAATGAATACGACAAACTGATGGCCACTATCGGAGCTGAGGGCACCAATGCCTATACCAGTCTCGACGTGACCTGCTACACCGAGGACATACCCAGCAACGAGGTGGAGAACTGGGCAAGAATCCAGGGTGACCGCTTCCAGAACATGGTCATCCGCGGTTTCCACACCGAACTGGAGGCTGTCTATGAGGAGTACAATATCGGCCTGAGCCAGGACCAGAACAAACTCTTCGACGCACTGTGCGCCAAACTCTTCCCCAAACACCCTTACGGCACGCAAACCACCATCGGCACACAGGAGCACCTAAAGAACCCCTCCATTGTGAACATCAAGAACTATTTCAACCACTGGTACGTGCCCAACAACGTGGCGGTCTGCATGGCGGGCGACTTCGACCCAGACCAGACCATCGCCATCATCGACAAGTATTTCGGAATGTGGAAGCCTGGAACCGACGTGAAGCAGCCCGTGTTCCCTGCATTGGAACCCATCACCACACCGCAAGATACCACTGTCATCGGGCAGGAGGCTGAGACACTGTGGCTCGGATGGCGTTTCGACAAGGCTGCATCACTACAGTGCGACACACTTGAGCTGATCAGCGAACTGCTCAGCAACGGCAAGGCCGGACTCATCGACATTGACATCAACCAGCAAATGGCCATGCTTGGCGCTTTCGCCACCACTGAGGCCTTGTCCGACTATTCCATACTTCTTCTCGGTGGCACACCAAAAGAGGGACAGAATCTCGACGAGGTACGACAACTCATCCTCGCGGAAATCGACAAACTCAAGAAAGGCGAATTCTCCGACGAACTGCTGCCAGCAATCGTCAACAACATGAAATTGCAGTACTACCGTTCACTGGAACGCAACAGAAGCCGGGCTGACAAATTCGTTGACGCCTTCATCAACGGCATACCCTGGCAACAAGAAGTGAGGAAAATCGACCGCATCGCCACCATCACAAAACAGCAGGTGGTGGAGTTTGCCAACAAGCACCTCAACAGCAACTATGCGGCCATCTACAAACGGCAAGGGGTGGATGAGTCACAGAAGAAAATCGACAAACCTGCCATCACTGCCATTGCCGCCAACCGCGACCAGGTGAGCCAGTTCGTCAAGGACATACAGAATGCCTACGTCGCACCTATACAACCCCAGTTCCTTGACTTCAAGAAAGACCTCACCATCACCCAAACTAAACGACGCCTGCCTGTTCTCTACAAGCAAAACAAGGAGAACGACCTCTTCACCCTCGCCTTCCACTACAAGTTCGGCACGGAGAGCGACAACCGATATGAGGTGGCGGCAGACTTCATCGACTTCCTCGGCACGGACAAACTCACCGCAGCGCAAATCAAGGAGAAATTCTACCAGCTCGCCTGCAACTATTCCTTCAGCGTCGGAGGACATACCATCAACATCACCCTGAGCGGACTGAATGAGAACATGCCCAAGGCTCTGGAACTTTTGGAGAACTACCTCAAGAACGTCAAGGTTGATAGAGAGGCTTACAACAACTATGTGGACCTCGTCCTCAAGGCACGTTCAGACGCCAAGAACAACCAAAGAAGCAACTTCAGCGCACTGACATCCTACGGCATCTACGGCCCTTACAACAGCCAGCGCAATATCATGAGTGAAACAGAGCTGAAGAACGACCCGCAACTACTCATCGACCTGTTCAAGAAACTCCCCGCTTATGAGCACACCTTGCTCTATTATGGCCCTTCCACAGAGAAAGAGCTGTACGCAGTGGTAAACAAGTATCACAAGACATCCAAGAAACTGCTCCCCGTTCCTGAGGGCAAGGAATACCAGGAGCAGACTGCAACCTCCAACGAGATCCTTCTGGCTCCATACGACGCGAAGAACATCTATATGATGATGTACCACAACGAGAACACACCTTGGAACCTGGACAACCTGGCTGTCAAGGAAGTGTTCAATGAGTATTATGGCGGAGGCATGAACGGAGTGGTGTTCCAAGAGCTTCGCGAGGCGCGCGGACTGGCATACAGCGCTGCCGCTTTCTACTCTGACCTTGTGCGAAAGAATCATCCCGAAAACTACTATACATACATCATCACCCAAAACGACAAGATGATGGATGCCGTAGGACAGTTCCACAACATCCTCAACAACATGCCTGAAAGCCAGGCTGCCTTCGATGTGGCGAAAGATGCCGTCACCAAGCGCCTTGCCTCCCAGCGTACCACCAAGTTCGCCATCCTCAACGCCTACCTGAACGCACTGCAGTTAGGCCTCGACTATGACGTCAACGAGCGTATCTACAAGCAGCTACCCGATGTCACACTCCAGAGCATCGTCGATTTCGAGCACCAGTATATGGCCAACAAGCCTTATCGCTACCTCATCCTCGGCAACGAGAGCGACCTCGACATGCAGGGCTTGGAAAAGTATGGAACAGTCAAGCGAGTGAGCACTGAGGAGATTTTCGGTTACTGATTCCACGGAGACAGACAATGTTGTAGTTTTCATACAACTTTTTTGCACTGTTTCTTGTTCTGACTTGTGATTTTTTATGTAAATTTGCAGATACATGTAATGGCAGGAGCGACAGGCACCTGCCGACAAGACGTGAAACAAAAACCACTAACGACTAAAACATAGACATTATGGCTCAACCAACAGTTTTTAAGTACGCTCCCATGTTCCAGATGGGCAAGGACGAGACGAAATACCGACTGCTGACGAAAGAGGGCATCTCGGTCGGCGAGTTCGAGGGTAAGGAAATAGTGAAAGTGTCGAAAGAAGCACTCACACTGCTGGCTCAACAGGCGTTCCACGACGTGGAGTTCATGCTACGCAGAGAGCACAACCTGCAGGTGGCGAAGATTCTGCGCGACCCTGAGGCATCGGAGAACGACAAGTACGTGGCGCTCCAGTTCCTTCGCAATGCGGAGACGGCTGCCAAAGGCATACTGCCCTTCTGCCAAGACACAGGAACAGCCATCATCCACGGCGAGAAAGGCCAGCAGATCTGGACAGGATTCGAGGATGAGGAGGCTTTGAGCCTCGGTGTGTTCAACACCTACACACAGGACAACCTGCGCTACTCACAGAACGCTCCACTGAACATGTACGACGAGGTGAACACCAGGTGCAACCTTCCCGCACAAATTGACATCGAAGCCACCGAAGGCGCGGAATACCGCTTTGTGATGGTTGCCAAGGGTGGAGGATCTGCCAACAAGACCTACTTCTACCCCATGACCAAGGCCACCATACAGAACGAGGGCACGCTGCTGCCATTCCTCGTGGAGGAGATGAAGCATCTCGGAACAGCTGCTTGCCCACCCTACCACATCGCATTCGTCATCGGAGGCACATCTGCGGAGAAGAACCTCCTCACCGTGAAACTGGCGAGCATCAAATACTACGACTCACTGCCCACAACAGGCGACGAGACGGGACGTGCCTTCCGTGATGTCGATTTGGAACAGAAACTCCTGAAGGAGGCGTTCAAGATTGGTTTGGGCGCACAGTTCGGCGGCAAGTACCTCGCTCACGACATCCGCGTCATCCGTCTGCCACGTCACGGGGCGAGCTGCCCCATCGGCATGGGCGTTTCCTGCTCGGCCGACCGCAACATCAAGGCCAAGATCAACAAGGACGGTGTATGGCTCGAAGTCATGGACAGCAACCCAACAGAACTCATCCCAGAGGAATATCGTCGTCCAGGCGAGGGAGGAAAGGGCATAGAGATCGACCTGAACCAAGGTATCGATGCTGTACGTGCCGAACTGACGAAGTATCCTGTCTCAACCCGTGTGAACTTGAAAGGCACCATCATCGTGGCACGCGACATCGCACATGCCAAACTGAAAGCCCGTCTGGATGCCGGAGAGGACATGCCACAATACTTCAAGGACTATCCTATCCTTTACGCCGGCCCAGCCAAGACACCCGAAGGCTATCCTTGCGGATCGATGGGACCGACAACCGCCAACAGAATGGATCCATACGTGGACGAGTTCCAGGATCATGGCGCATCACTCGTGATGATTGCTAAGGGCAACCGCACACAACAGGTGACCGATGCCTGCAAGAAGCATGGCGGCTTCTATCTGGGAACAATCGGAGGTGTGGCTGCCGTGTTGTCACAGTCGAGCATCAAGAGCATCGAGTGCGTTGAGTATCCTGAACTGGGCATGGAGGCCATCTGGAAGATCGACGTGGAGGACTTCCCTGCATTCATCCTCGTGGATGACAAGGGCAACGACTTCTTCAAACAACTCAAGCCTTGTGCGGGCTGCACAATACTGCCTGATTAAGACCTGCTGACGGCATGATTTATGTATGTGAACGGGGTATTTATAGAAGGCCCCTAAACATACTATAACGACATGAAAGAGAAATCCGTGGAAAAATGAATTTTCCACGGATTTCTTGTCTGTAAGCCACATTTTTATCAGCAGCCATCCGTTTTTTAGCGTTTTTTCATCTATTTTATTGGAAAAAAGAAAAGAATGAAGTAACTTTGCCTATAATCAACTGAATATGTCCTTTTATGCAGATTGTTGAACTGACAACTCAAGACAACAACCCAAAACGGATGCCAAAGAAAAAGAAGAAAAAACGTGCATTCCGGTTATGGGAGATGACTTCCGACCCGAAGTCTTTCTCCATGCTGTTGTTTCTTGGTATCTTCTTCATCACCACTTCCTTTATTTGTCTTTCGGATGTGGTGCAGCAACGCAATGAGCATAGAATGGAAATATCAAGGCTGCATCGGGAAAGTGGATCAGTTGACGGTGGCCAACGGAAGAAAAAGAGCAAACCGCTTACCAAGGAAGAGAAGAAAAAGAAATATAAGATTTTCAACATCTCTCTACGTCAGGCCATCAAGAAGGAAAAAAGCCTATAAACCGCCCCACATACGTCGGGGTGGTTTTTTTAATGCCCCTGCTCATCTTCTTCTGTCAACTCCGCTTTCCCTGCATCAACAGCTTCAGACCCGGCTGTTGTGCTGCCATTAATCCTCTCTATAAAACGTTTGATGTCCGCTTCAATCTGCTTGAACTGGGGACAAGACTTATATTCGGTATTACGGCGGATGATCTGGTCTATCGGAATCTGGCTATGGTCATAACTCGACAGCTCATTGTTCATCTGAGTCCTGTGGACAGCCAAGCGTTTGATCTCTGTCTCACGCTGGCGACGCAAGGTGTTGCAGATAGGGTTGAGCGCCTGCATCACCACATTGTCCATCAGATGGTGGCCGTTGACGAACAAATAAACGTCGTCGGGGTTAACCCCAAGTTCGTACAGTTCGTTGGCGAGACTGACTAAGTGCTCTTTGGCATTAGGATACTTTCTCTGCAGGATGTTCAGTTCGTGATTCACTTTCCTGCGCATCTTCTCCAAGGCCACCTCGGGATGGAAGGTGTTGAGATTGTTGATGGTCACAATGTTGTTGAAAGTGGTGATGGAGAAATCATTGCCACGTTTCTGGCGATGAATCCAGATGGACCAGAGAAACAAATCATAGATGATACGGGAATAGGCTTTCAAGTAGTCCTCGAAACTGAAATACTCCCTATCGTTTAGAGTGGCCATCACGCATACATTGTGGAGACTTGGGGCATAGCACTGGAAATTCTCAATGGCATAGACGTAAGTGTGGAACACGTAAGGGTTGTGCATGAAATACTTCTCACTGAATTCCGAACACCCTTGCATCAGGTAGTCATAGTCGGCATCCACACAGGCAATCATGCTCTTGCCGAGTTTGTCGCCCAAAGTGTTCATCAGCACACTTTTCTTACCGCGGGAAAGGTTGGAACGAGATGGCAGGCACACTTCGAACATCAGGCTGTCTGTCTCGTACTCTGACAAGATGTCACGCCAGAAGAACACGTCATCGTAACCCTCTACGTAGGCGATGACTTTTTTCTTCTTCTTGTTCGACTTCAGTTTGTTGGCGGCACTAAAGTACAGGGAGTTCAGATTGTCGGTGAGACGGCTTCCCATATTCTGTGGTATGATAAGGTTCCTTGGTCGTTACCAAACTTGGTTGCGGTGTGACCAAGATTTAATAGTTAGCTCTGGGAGGGGTTACAATGTCATGTCGCTTACCTCCGTCACGGTATCCATCCAGCCGTCCATAATCAACGCGGGCGAGTGGGTAGAGAGGATAATCTGGGAGTTGGGGTTGAGTTGGCGGATAATGCTGATGAGCCGTTTCTGCCATTCGATGTGCAGGCTGATTTCCGGCTCGTCCATGAGCAGGCAGTAGTGGTCCTTGTTCTCCACCAACACCGTGAGCATGATGACAATCATCTGCTTCTCGCCCGACGACAACTGGTAGGGAGTCAGGTACTCGCCCCGCTGGATGAACTGAATCTCGTTGCTCTTGCGGTTGATGTGCTTGCCAGTCTCGCTGAACAAGTCATCCACCAGGTCCTGGAATTCAATCTTGGGCTTCATCACCTCCTGTGCCTTGAGCTGGTCTTCCGGAGTTCCACTGGTGAGTAGTTCTATCATGCGGTTGCCCATGTTGACCTGGTAGTCGAGGTATTTTTTCTGCAGACGGTAGATTTGCCAGTCGAGCTCAGTCTTCACTCGTGAGTCCGACATCTTCTCCATCAAGTCGCTGTGCATCAACGGGCGGTCGATGCTGCGGATCACGTCGAATTTCATGTATGTGGCATCCTCGGGATAAAGCTTCATGCTGATGCCGTCGCCAAGGTCGCTGGGCAATAAAGTCTCGTTGTGGTAGAGATTATTCAATCCATTGGCAGAGCGGTTGATAATCGTGCTCTTTCCCACACCGTTGATGCCACTGAGAATGTTCACGTCTGGCCGCAGGTGCCATACGATATGCCGGCCACCCTTCCATAGCGATTTGATCTCGATGCTCTGTATGTATTCACCTTGTTTTTCCATAATGATGTGCTATTTTGTGGTTAGCTTTGTGCAAATGTAGTCATTTGTCGGAAAATAATTGTATATTTGCCGATGAAATTTTACAGAAAAACTCATCATTCTTCTGATGAGGGTATCAGGATGAGGCTTTGAAAGATTCAAAAAAACTCATGGCATGAAATATTGGATGAAAAGAGTGGCCACCTACCCCGCCCACCTGCGTCACAGACTGGGATTCGGGGTGCAGTCGCCCTGGGCGTTCTACCTCGTGAGATTTGTGCTCAGGGAGAAATGGCCTTTTTATGCCTTTGACGAATTGAAAAACCTCAGACGCCAACTGCCAAAGAATGCAGCGACCTTCACGCGGAAGCACGATGAGTGCCTCTTTCGGCTTGCCAACTGGTTGAAACCCAGCCAAGTGGTTGTGGTTGGCGATGACTGTCCTGCCTTGTCTGCCATTTATCTTGGTACGTATTCTAAACGCGTGGAGGTGAGTTGCCTGTGCGGCAACATGACCGAAGCCGAAAGAGAACTTCTGGAAAGCCACGGCGTCGATTGCCAATGTGGAGAAGTGATGACATTGCTGAAGGCCCTGTGTCCCGACACGGGTTTTGAATGTTTGCAGATAGCCCATAATGATGAAGCCTGGAACATCTACGACTATGCGGCAGACCATGTCAACAACAACACCATGTTTGTGGTGGAGCATCTCAACACTCCCAAGGGCAAATTAGTATGGGAGAAGATCTGCATGGACAGTAGGGCCAGGACCACCTTCAACCTTGGACGCACAGGCTTGGTGTTTTTTAACACCAAACGGTCGAGGATGAACTACAACCTTTAAGAGTGTGATAAAAAACTGATAGATGTTGATGAACTAACTTACAACCCTATTATTATGGCGAAAAAAAGTATCGTTTATACCCGTACGGGAGACAAAGGGATGACCAGTCTGATTGGCGGTATCCGTGTACCCAAGAATCATGCAAGACTGGAAGCGTATGGCACAGTAGATGAATTGAACTCCCAGATAGGCGTGTTGATGTCGTATATGAACGACGAGCACGACTACAACTTTCTCCTTGGCATACAAAACATGCTGTTTGTGGTGGGGTCCAATCTCGCCACCGACACCTCAGTGAGGCAACTGAGCGAGGGCAGTGTGGTCAGCCATGAGAAAGTGGAAGAGATAGAGAAAGAGATTGATGAGGTGGATGCCGCACTTCCGCCACTGAAGGCTTTTGTCCTTCCCAGCGGATGCAGGGCCGCAGCCGTGGCGCATGTCTGCCGTACAGTCTGCCGCAGGGCTGAGCGCCGGATTCTCTCGCTCCGCGACACCTGCGAAGTGGATGAGCAAGTGATGCTTTATATCAACCGTTTGTCGGATTATTTGTTCGTTTTAGCAAGAAAATTGAATGTTCAGGCAGGAAACAGTGAAATTTTTTGGAAAAGAACTTGATATTATACTGAAAAGTGCTATATTCGCGCCGATTTTGTGATAGATAGTCCCGATATGCGCTATCTTTACATTTGGTTTTGCCCAAATGACAGGCTCAGATGATACTATTTTTGGTCAGATATAGTGTGGATGACAGTAGGAAATCTGTGGCATGGACTTTGTTGGCATACTTGCTGGAATCAAACAAATAAAAACTATAGGAGACAAGAACTATGTATTGGACACTTGAATTAGCATCAAAGCTGGAAGACGCACCATGGCCAGCTACCAAGGAAGAGCTCATTGATTTCGCCACACGTTCTGGCGCACCTCTCGAAGTGATTGAGAACCTCAACGAGATTGAGGACGAAGGTGATGTGTACGAATCTATCGAAGAAATCTGGCCCGACTACCCCTCCAAAGAGGATTTCCTTTGGGACGAGGAAGAGTATTAGCAGGCTCGTTTTAAGAGTAACTAATTGAATTTCTACGAGGTGTGCGAATCCATTTTTTTTGCACACCTCGTTTTTCTGTCCTTGTAGCCCATTTACTACCAAATAATTAGCTCTATGAGGGTAAGGTGACCTGTTTGAAAAGTAAGATGATACTCATCCTTATGACAATGTGGCGACATGAAAACACGAAAACTGTTGTCAGTGTACACAATTTTCCTCAAATATTCGGAACAACTTCTAAGTTTGCGACAACACGCTGGAATTCTGCTCCGATAAGGGAGCCACAGTGGCTGGCGTCGCCAGACTTGATGGCTTCTACAAGCTTTTCTGTTAGTTTCACGATGGAGTAGTTATTGTAGTTGTCACCTGTTCTTGCTTTTGCACGCTGCTCACCAATGAAATATATCCATGTCGTGCCATCCATCATCAATTTTTCACTCGGTTCGGATGTGCCTATGGCATTCGACCAAATAGCCTTTAGCATCTGCACTTGCTCTGAGTTAATGGAAAGAGTATAGGTCTTCACGTCTGGTGCATGATAGTTTTTCGGTTTTTTCCGCAATTGATATGTGACAATTTCCCAAGTACTTGTTTTTTCTGTCTTCGTGTTTTCTTTGTGCATAGCATCATAAGTGGAATACCAAATGCTTTTCTGTGCCTCATTGTACACAAGCGTATGAGCCACGGAGTCGTAGGCGAGTGACCATTCGGGAGAGAACGATGGAATGCATTCCACCCCAAACGCAACATTCTGCGGCATCAGCAACCGTGCCTTTTCCTTGTTGAAGAACAAAAACTGTGGATCCTTCTTCTGCCAGGCGACGTCTTCGCTGTCTATGCGAATCAATTTTTCCTGTGCTGACAGCGTGAGAGAGATGAGGGCGAGCAGCACCGTAAGAATGGTTCTTTGCATGGCAAATCGGCAAAGCCAAGTGTCCTTGTTCATGATTTGTATTTGTTATTATTTGATTGTTTTGTTATTATCTGGGTTCAAAGATACAAAACTTTACACAAACGATGTCTGTTTACTGTAAAAAAGTTACTTGCCACTATTTTTCTGGTTGCTTGTACTTAGTTCTTAAACTCTTCAGGAATAATTTTACGGGTGCTACCTCTTACTGATAATGATGTCTATCGACGCCTATAAGGCAAAAATACTGATGGTAGAGATGTGACAGGACATGGGTATAGAAAATATTTTACCCGATTAGCTTCTAAGTCATGATTTTTATGTTAATTTGCAGTATCTATTAACTAAGACTTTACATGACTATGAAGAAACTGATGATTCTGGCATTCATCTTCCTGATGGGTGTAGCAGCACAAGCCCAGCAGAACCTGAGCTGGGGACAAGGACCTCAAGTGGCATCACCCGATGTTCACGCCGACAATTCCGTCACCTTCAACCTTATCGCTCCCGAGGCGAATCATGTTCAGATAACAGGCGATTTTCTGCCTCCTAAGACCGTAGAGTTTAATGGCAGCACCTACGACACACCAGGAGTCGTGGACCTCGTCAAGGACGACAAGGGTGTCTGGAGTTTCACCACTGAGCCCTTGAAACCCGAACTCTATACCTATAATCTGATCGTCGATGGCGTGAAGATCATCGACCCACTGAATGTCTATAACATCCGCGACATCAACAACCTGTTCAGTGTCCTGCTCATCGGAGGCGATTCTCGCATCGACCTCTACAAAGTCAACAAGGTGCCACATGGAACCGTCGCGAAGGTATGGTATGAGAGCCCCACGGCCGGTATCACCCGCCGTCTGACGGTCTATACCCCCGCAGGCTATGAGACCAGCGGCAAGGATTATCCTGTTTTCTATCTGTTGCACGGTATCGGTGGCGACGAGAACGCGTGGAGTGAGTTGGGACGTGCCGCTCAGATTATGGACAACCTGATTGCCCAGGGCAAGGCCGAACCAATGATCCTTGTGATGACCAACGGAAATATCTCGCAGGAGGCATGTCCAGGCGAGACTTCCGAGGGGTATAAGGTGCCTACGATGATGCTTCCCAAGACGATGGAGGGTACTTTTGAGACCGCCTTCCCCGACGTGGTTAAGTTTATCGAGAAGACCTACCGTGTGAAGAAGGATAAGGCACACCGTGCTATCGCAGGTCTGTCGATGGGCGGTTTCCATAGCCTCTTCATCAGCATCAACAATCCCGATATGTTCGGCTATGTGGGGCTGTTCTCCGCCGCTGTGGATCAGCAACAGGCTGACCCTAATGGATTCCCCAACATCTATGCCGACCGCGACGCGAAGATTGACGTGCTCTTCAGCAAGAAACCCAAACTCTTCTGGATAGGCATCGGTAAGACCGACTTCCTCATCAACAATAACAACGCTCTGCGCGCATATCTTAACGCCAAGAAACATAAGTACACCTATCTCGAGACGGATGGTGGACACATCTGGCGCAACTGGCGTATCTACCTCACTGAATTTACTCCACTGCTTTTCAAGTAATTAATCATTTACTCATATAATTATGAAAAAACACTTTTTTATACCCCTTGGCATAGCTGCACTTATAGCTGGCTGTACTTCTACCGACAAAGTGACACCAAACACCATCGATAAGGAAGAGGTGATGGCAAAACTCTCACTCGAAGACAAAGCCCACTTCGTGATTGGTGTCGGGATGGCCGGATTCTCTGGCGACAATGCTGTGATAGGCGCAACCATGAACCTCGTGCCTGGAGCCGCTGGCACCACCTATCCCTTTGACTCTTTGGGCATCCCTGCCGTGGTATTGGCTGACGGCCCCGCAGGACTGCGCATCAATGCTACCCGAGAGGGTGACTCTATTACCTACTACTGCACCCACTTCCCCATAGGCACGCTGCTGGCTTCGACCTGGAACAATCAACTCGTGGAGGAAGTCGGACAGGCCATTGGTGAGGAAGTGAAGGAATATGGTGCCGACGTGCTGCTGGCGCCTGCCGTCAACATCATGCGCAACCCGCTCTGCGGACGTAACTTCGAGTATTATTCTGAGGATCCCGTGGTGGCGGGTAAAACTGCTGCTGCATATATTCTCGGTGTACAGAAGAACGACGTCGGAACAAGTATCAAGCACTTCGCCGCCAACAACCAAGAGACCAACCGCATGAATACCGATGCGCATATCTCCCAACGTGCACTGCGCGAAATCTATCTGAAAGGATTCGAAATCGCCATCAAGGAGAGCAAACCCTGGACGGTGATGACCTCTTATAACTACATCAACGGTATTTACACATCGGAGAGCAAGGAACTCGTGACCACCATCCTCCGCGATGAGTGGGGATTCGAGGGAACGGTGATGACCGACTGGTTCGGAGGTAAGGATGGTGCCAAGCAGATGTGGGCTGGCAACGATATGTTGCAACCAGGTAAGGACGAGCAGTTCGATTCCATCGTCGCCGGTGTCAAGAGCGGCAAACTCGACGAGGCCGACCTCAACCTTAATGTTCAGCGTGTGTTGAACCTCGTGGAGCGCAGTCCGCGTTTCCAAGGTTATCAGTTCTCCAACAAGCCTGACCTGAAGGCGCACGCTGCCGTTACACGTCAGTCTGCAGCTGAGGGTATGGTACTGATGGAGAACAGAGATGCGCTGCCTTTCAAGGAGAGCGTGAAGAAAGTCGCCCTCTATGGATGCACGTCTTACGACTTCATCGCTGGTGGAACCGGATCGGGTAATGTGAACCATGCCTATGTGGTGTCACTGCTCGATGGTCTGAAGAATGGTGGCTATACCGTTTCCGACGAGTTGAAGACGGCTTACGAGCAGTATATCGCCGATGAGAAGGAGGCTCAGAAGAAGGCTCTCGAGAAGATGGCTGAGAAAGACCCGCAGGCCGTTATACTGGCAGGCATCTTGCCTGGAACCCTCCCTGCTGAGAAACTCTTCTCTGCAAAGGAACTTACTGCGCAGGCCGAGGTCAGCGATGTGGCGCTCATCACCATTGGACGTATCTCGGGTGAGTTCCTCGACCGCAAGGTTGCCGACTTCAACCTCAACGCCTCTGAGTTGAAACTCATCCAGCAGGTTTGCGATGTGTACCATAAAGCTGGCAAGAAAGTCGTGGTATTGCTGAATATCGGTGGAGTCATCGAGACTGCCTCTTGGAAGGATCTGCCCGATGCCATCCTCTGTGCTTGGCAGGCAGGACAGGAAGGCGGCAACAGCGTCGTCGATGTGCTCAGCGGCAAGCAATCGCCTTCAGGAAAGTTCACCATGACATGGCCAGTGAAGTTTAATGACGCCTACTCCTCAAAGAATTTCCCCATTGACGAGGATCCTCGCATCGACATATTTAGCCAGGGTAAGAAAGGCAATGTGAGGAACGTTGACTATACCGACTACGAGGAGGATATCTATGTGGGTTACCGCTACTTCGACTCGTTCGACGTGCCCGTGAGTTATCCTTTCGGATTCGGGCTCAGTTATACCACCTTTGACTATAACAATGCGAAGATTGCCCAGAAGGGCGATGCCTATGAGGTTAGCGTCAACGTCAAGAATACTGGCTCTTACGAAGGTAAGGAGGTCGTTGAACTTTACGTCTCTGCTCCTGACAACAAGGCGGCCAACAAACCCGTTAAGGAGTTGAAGGCTTTCGCCAAGACCAAACTGTTGAAGCCAGGCGAGAGCGAAACGCTCACCCTCAACGTCAAGGCTGCTGACCTCGCGTCGTTCGATGAAGCCACTTCCGCATGGGTGGTTGCCGAGGGCGAATATCAGTTCCTCATAGCGGCCTCAGCACAAGATATCAAAGCAACACTTTCTGCCAAAGTCAAAGGTCAGCAGACCAAGGTCAACAATGTGCTGAAACCCGAGGTGGAGATGAACCTTTTGAAAAGGTGAAATCACTTTGCATACTTAACGTTTGTAACTAAATCTACAGATATGGAAAAAAAGTTTTTTATGTCTAGAAGCTTGCGGTTTCTGACTCTTCCACTGCTTCTGACGGCAATCACATTGAGCGCCTCTGCCGCCACAGACGATATTGGACTCTATGTGAAGGACATCATCGTCGGATGGAACGGTGGTGGCGGGAAAAAGGATGTCGAACACAATGCCTTCTCTTACTACCAGTACGCCGAAAACTATTGGGATATCCATGACCTGAGTACCAATGTATATGACAAGGTCGAGTTCACTTTTGCCCAGGCTGTAAACTATGACAACATCAACGTGACTGCCACCTATAGCGATGGAGGCACCACCGACACGAAGATTGTCAAGGGTGCCACAACCCACACCTTGAACTTCAAAGCAGACAAGACGCTCGTCAAGATTGCCATCACTATTGGCTGGGACGGACCAAGTGGATTGACAACCATCTACTTCAATAGCATCATCATCCGCGCCAAGGACTCTTCAG
Source organism: Bacteroidaceae bacterium (assembly GCA_017509605.1). Taxonomy (GTDB): domain Bacteria; phylum Bacteroidota; class Bacteroidia; order Bacteroidales; family Bacteroidaceae; genus RUG11857. The sequence goes on from JAFWPH010000007.1 coordinate 40,588, forward strand.
GCAACATCTGCAATATGCCCGTGGGGTCACCCAAATTAGGCAAAGGCAAGGCCAACCCCATTTTGGACTTCCATTATCTGGCTGACCCCACTGCCATCGAATACAACGGCCGCCTTTACGTCTATGGCACCAACGACCACCAACAGTACGAGGCCGGTACACCGACCAACAGCTACGAGGCCATCAAGACACTGGTTGTCGTCTCGACTGATGACATGGTGAACTGGACCTACCACGGACTGATTCCTGTGAAAGAGGTGGCACCATGGATCATGGCATCGTGGGCGCCAACCATCATCAGCAAACCTCAATCCGATGGCACCACCCTCTTCTCGCTCTATTTCTCCAACAGTGGTTCGGGTTCAGCCGTCATCCAAGCAAAGTCTCCTCTGGGTCCCTGGAAATCGCCACTCCACCGTAATCTCACCGACGGCTTCGACCCTGGAGCTGTCATCGACGACAATGGTGACGCATGGTTAGCCTACGGCGGTGGCAAGGGCAAGATAGTCAAACTGAATCCCAACCTTTATTCCATCAACACGGGGCCAGTGCTACCTCCCACGCCCTACCATTTCGAGGCCAACGAACTGAACTACATCAATGGCACGTATGTTTATACCTATAATAACGACTGGAGTGAACACACGCCTTGGGACTATGGAGGCGAGAAACCGACCGCCTGTAGCATGGCTTACTTCACAAGCAAGAACCCGCTCGATACCGACTCATGGACCTATGGCGCCTGCTACTTCAAGAACCCTGGCGAGAATGGTATGAACTACTGCAACAATCATACCCACCTGCAAAAGTTTCAGGGCAAGTGGTACCTGTTCTATCAAGCCAACAACCTGGAGGCTTCCATTGGTTCCAACGGTGGTTTCCGCAGCATCTATGTCGATGAGATTGAGGTAGATGAAGAGAACGTCGTCATCAAGGAGTGCAAGCCCACCTCTGAGGGTGTGAGTGCCATCAAGAACCTCAACCCATTTACCGCACAGTATGCCGCCACCGCAGCTGCCACACTCGGCATCACCCATGAGAAGGCTGAAGGCGAAGGCCACATGGTTGCAAAAGTAGGTACACCCAGCACTATTGCTCCCGTTCCTTCGGAGGGCATCATCGAGGTGCGCAATGCCGACTTCTCCAACACCGCCCAAACACTGAGGTGTTTAGTGAAGGGAACAGGCACAGTCGCTCTACGCCTTGATGACAAAGATGGACCCGATATCGTCACGGTAGCCAGTACGGACGACGACTGGCAGGAGTTGGTGGGCGAGTGTGCCAGTACCCTAAACGGTGTGCACACCCTGTTCTTTATCCTTTCAGGCGATATAAAGTTCGACAAGTGGGTGTTTGGTGACAATCCACTGACAAGCATCTCCTCATTACACCAAGCAAAGTGCATAACGAACAATGACGTTTACAACCTCAGCGGACAGCACGTCAATAAACCCGAAAAGGGGGTGTATATCCAGAACGGGAAAAAGATGGTCATGCATTAGGACACCACACGACAACGCTATCAAGTAGCAAGCATCTCTACGGATTATGCCATGGCGGGAAAAGCACGAAGAATTATCCTTATGAGTACCTCGAGACCGACGGAGGACACATCTGGCGCAACTGGCGTATCTACCTCACTGAGTTTGCCCAGAAAATCTTCAAGTGAGATAATTCATTGGATAACAGAAACAAAAGAGGATGTGCATTGGTTTGTACATCCTCTTTTATATTCGGATGAGCCTTGTTGGAATAGCATCTTTATCCCCGAACCTAAATTGTTAACAACTACAACAAAATTCTTAAAAAACCTTTCATTATATGGAAGTAATTACAAATTGTAGTTACTTTGCGGTATCAAGATTGTACGCTTATGAAAAAATTGACAGATAAAGAACTCCAAATTATGGAAGTGTTGTGGGAAAACGGACCTCTCTCGACCCGCGACATCATCTTGCATTTGCCCGATACCAAGGCGCATTTCAACACCATCGCCACCTATGTGCGGCGCCTTGAGCAGCACGGCATGATAGGACACGAGGAACAAAGCCCACGATTCTATATCTATCATGCTGCCGTCACTCGCGAACAATACATTTCGAGCATGAACAAAGAGAGCATCGACCGCTTCTTCGACGGTTCATACATGGATTTCATCTCCAGACTGGTGAAGCGTCATGAGGTGAGCATCGACGAATTGAAGGAACTCATCAGAATGGTAGAAGAAGAATAAGGACTATGGGAGCATTTGTATTATATATACTTGAATGGTCGGCATGTCTGCTGGGATTCATGTTTCTCTATAAGATGTGCTTCAGCGGTACAACGTTTCATCGGTTCAACCGTTTCTACCTGCTCGGTGCCGTTGTGCTGTCGGCTATACTGCCACTGATTCACATCGCACCGTCGGAACAAGTGGAGCCAATGGCAGAAGTGTGCAGGAACGTGGTACAGGTGGAAGAGACCTCCTTTAACGACATCAGCGTCAACTCAGCGCTGGATGCGAACACTGACAGCCTCACTCCCTTAGAGAAAGTGGCGATTACCCTGTTGGTCATCTACATGATATATGTGTTGGTACAACTCACAGGATGGGCCAAGTCGATGCTGAAGATGTTGCATTTCTTCCATGGCAAGCGCCGTCACAAGTTAGGCAAGGGAGTGTGGCTCGTGGAACATGATGGTGACTACGGACCTTTCAGCTGGATGAACTACATTGTCATGTCCTCAAAGGAGCATGGATTAGGACGGAGGGCCAGTATGCGGCATGAACTTTCGCATATTGTTTTGCTCCACCACATCGACCTCCTTTTCCTGATGGTATGTGTCATCATCAATCCCACATGTTGGATGGTGATGAATGAAATAAAGATAATACACGAGTATGAAGCCGACGATGAAGTGATCAATCATTACAGGATTCAGAGTCGTGACTATCAGCGATTATTAATCATGCGGACAGTGGGGGCGGAGGCCTACGCGCTCGCCAGTTCGTTTAACCTCAACATTAAAAAACGAATCATTATGATGAAGAAAAAACAATCACACTGGTGGCGCATGATATGGATTGCTGTCACCATCCCGCTCATGGGACTTGCGCTCATGGCATTCTCCAAACCCAAAGAGGCATTGAAAGAAGCGGTTGACAACAGCGTCAGAATCATCGAGCAGCCCATTGTCGAAGTGGTGAACGCCGAAGTGCTCAAGACTGAGAATACTGATGAAATAGAGACTCTCAAAGAGCCTATACAAGAAGAAGTAACTCAGGAGAAAGAGTCCGACGTAAAGCCAGGCGAGACCGTCTCAGGTACCGTGAGCGACAAGGACGGAAAACCGTTCCAATCCTGCAACGTCATCGAGCTTGACGAGAATGGACGTGTCGTGGCTCGTTCAGTGACCGACGTCAATGGCAAATACTCGCTCAAGGTGGTCGATCACAAACACAAGTTGCGTTTCTCCTACGTTGGATATAAGACCAAGACAGTCGATATCAGCAGCGAGAAGATCGACGTGGTATTGGAGCAGGCCTTGATCCTGAATGACGTGAAGGTTGTGGGCCGTCGTGACAATAGTGCAGTCACCGACAGTTCACGCTACAAGAAACAAACCTATTCCAATGACCCAAATGTTTTCCACGTGGTGGAACAGGCACCAGTGTTCCCTGGTGGACAGGAAGGCATCATGACGTATCTGAGCCGCAACCTCAGATATCCGTCGGTAGCCCGGGAGATGCAGGTAGAGGCCGATATCGTGGTTGAGTTCATGGTCGATAAGACAGGAGTGGTGCGCGGGCCGCACGTCATCTCCTATACAAGTACACCTCTTATCTCCGCCGAAACGGCAAAGGCCGCCAAGGATGGCGACCCGGAAGCAGTGGAAGCGGCAATGTACTACTACGATGCGATAGAAGCATTGAAGGAAGAGGCGAACTATGTGGTGCGCCAAATGCCTCGGTGGGAACCGGGCCGTCAGAACGGCCAAAGGGTGAATACCACCTTCACCTTGCCTATCAGTTTCAAACTCCAGCAATAACGGATGACTTTTATGTACAGACATAAAAAGAACCCGAGAAAACATTAGTGAAAGTTAAACAATATCACTCGGGGTTTACTGGAGGATGCTGTGAAGCACCCTCCAGCATTTTATGGCAAGTATGGGAAGGCACAAAAAACAGGCAGGGTATGATGACACCCTTCTACTGGCATAACGGTATGGACAAGAGGAAAGCCACATGGCATCCACAGCAAGGGGGTTCGACCAAATCCAGCATACCCCCTTGCTGAATCATCATCCTGCGACTGAGGGAAAGGCCTATTCCGTTACCGCTCCGTTTGGTCGTGAAGAATGGCACGAAAAGCGACTGCCGGTTCTCGGCTGGAATGGGAATGCCATCGTTCCCGATATACAAATAAAGCAGACGTGAAGAACCGTCAGACAGCCTATCTGTCTTCTCCACAACCTCCACCAACATATTCTTAGCCCCTGCCTCCACAGCGTTTTTCACGAGATTCATCATCACTTGACGAAGCATTCCGGCATCAGCCTTGACCGTGGCGTCGGTTGGCACCTCTATCTGCCAAGATAAATCAGGATAGGTCCGTCTGACATCGTCAATCAATTTCCGAAGTCCGACAGCACTTAATACTGGTTTTTCCAGTTCCGACAGCTTTCTGTAATTGGCCACAAAATCGCTCAGATGACATGAGGTTTCATGGATGGCCTTGATGCCCTCCTCAAGCGGCGTTCCCTTCACGTCTGGACGTAAAAGCAACGACTGGCTGATGCTTGTGATGGGTGCGGTGGCATTCATCATCTCGTGAGTCAACACCCGAGTCAGACGTTGCCACGAATCCACCTCGTTTTGGGTGATGAGCGAACGAATCTCCTGCCCCATGTCGTTGAGCAACTGCTGCATCGCCCGCTCGCCGTAGGGAAGCCGTTTCGTGGGAAGACGGAAAGAGAAGTCATGGTTGCGGATGGCTTCTCTCATCAGCCACGCACGTTGTCGAAGCCTGCGCTGATGCTGGAAAAACCAGAGCACAATCAGCAGGACGACTACGCAGATGAGTATCAACAGCCAGATCATAAGCGTTTGTCTTTGTCGGATTCTTTGACGTCTTGCCCATTCGAAAGTGAATTCTCATGGTTTTCGCCGCTCAGCCGTTTCATTTTGTTGTAGAGGGTCTGACGCGTGATGCCAAGCAGTTCAGCGGCACGGGTCAGATTGCCGTGGCAGTGGTCTATCGTCCGACGGATATGCTCTTTCTCCATCTCATCGAGACTGACAATCTCGTTCTGCATGTCGAGCACGTCTTTCAACTTACGCACCAGTTCGTCATTGTCCCACGGTTTGGTGATGAAGTCGGCGGCACCATACTTCAGCCCTTTCACTGCCAGGTTGATGTCTGCGTAAGCGGTCATCAACACGACAGGAGTCTGAGGATGAAGTTTGCGGATGGAGCGGAGCCAGAACAAACCCTCGCCGCCAGTATTAACCCCGAGAGCGAAGTTCATGTCAAGCAACACAATATCGATGGGTTGTTGAGCCATGGTCTTTGCAATGTCGTCGGGACTCGATATTGTCAGTACCTGAGTGAAGGTTTCCTCCAACAGGTATCTCATCGCCGTCAGAATAGCGGTGTTGTCATCAACTACCAGTATGGTTCCGTACTTGTTCAATGGTCTTGTATTTTAATAATCTTAATCATAACTGTTCCTGCATCTTCTTCATCATCATCGATGAGAGACGGTGGTATTTGATGGTTACAAAATTACAGAAATTTGAATGGAATCGAAAACGAAAACCATTATTTCTTTTTCTCCCGTCAAATAATCATACGGTGCAGTGTAAAAATATTAGACGTTCTGCATTCCTGCAAAAGCAAACGCTTGCTTGGAAGGAATGATACATGTAGTTTTGCATCAGAAAAACGTAAACGATATGGACAGAGCGATAGAGAAAACAAAAACACAGAGACTGATGAAGTACTGGCCATACATGGCTGGCGGATGTTTCATCGTAATCATCCTGGGATGGTTGATTTTCGGCAATCACGCATCGACATTGAGGGTGAACCATGACGAACTGACCATCAGTGAAGTCAAGGAAGCGGAGTTCAAAGACTATGTGCGGACCAACGGACAAGTGATGCCCATTCAGGTGGTGCAGATCTCGCCCGAGGAAGGAGGCATCGTCATGGAGAAGGTGGTCGAGGAAGGAACCATGGTCAGGAAAGGCGAGGTCATCGTCCGGCTCAGCAACTCCAACCTCGACCTGCAGATTCTCAATGCCGAGGCTGAACTGGCGGAGAAGCAGAACTTGCTGCGCAACACACAGGTGGCCATGCAGCAGGACAAACTCAACAACCAGACCGAACAGGCCCAACTCGACATGGATACTCAACGAAAACTGCGCACGTTCGAGCAGAACAAGAGGCTTTACCAAGAGAAACTCATCAGCCGCGAAGACTTCATGCAGTCACAGGAGGACTACCAACTCTCGGCCAGAAAACATTCTCTCGTGAGCCAACGACTGAAACAAGACAGCATCTACCGTACCGTACAGATGGACCAGATGGAGGACAACCTGCAAAATATGCGCCGCAACGTGGTGCTTGTGCGACAACGCAAGGACAAGCTTGAAGTACGCGCTGCCATCGACGGAGAGTTGGGGCTGCTCGACGTGGAATTAGGGCAAAGCATCAGCCCCGGACAGAAAATCGGACAGTTGAACGACCTATCCAACTACAAAGTGCAAGCACAAATCGACGAACACTATATCGACCGAGTGCGACAGGGACTCATGGCGGCCTTCACACGTGGCGACAAGAAGTATCTCCTCCAAGTGCGCAAGGTCTATCCCGAGGTTCGCGAAGGCAAGTTCCGATGCGATTTCATATTCCGTGGCGAACGACCTGAGAATATCCGCACAGGACAGACCTATTACATCGACCTCGAACTCGGACAGCCCGAACAGGCAGTCATCATTCCTCGCGGCACTTTCTTCCAGACCACCGGCGGACAGTGGATCTTCGTGCTCGACAAGAGTGGCAACAACGCCTACCGCCGCAACATCCGCATCGGCCGACAGAATCCGCAATTCTATGAGGTGCTTGAAGGCCTTGAGCCAGGAGAACGCGTCATCACCAACGGATACGAGGCATTCAAGGACAACGAAGTACTGGTTATTAATTAAGGGGCCTTCTATAAATTCTACGTTCACAACATAAAATAACATAATCGGGTAAATATGAACTCTTTCGTAAATTTAGGTCTTTCTTTGCATCTGGCTGTTTGTCAGTCGGCCACAATGCCCGCATTGTTCCCTCCCTCCGCACAGCCATCTGCTAAAGAAATCCTGCTAAATTTCCTGAAAGATAATTTATAGAAGACCCCTTAACGAAATGTATGAAGAGTTATCTGAGATTTCTTTCAAGGAACAAGCTATACGCCATTATCGAGGCCTTTGGCCTGTCATTTGCCTTAGGTTTTATCGTTCTATTGGTGTCGTATGCCAAAGCAGAATTCAGCATAGGCCGGAATATAAAGGATGCTGACAAGATCTATCTCCTTGGCACTGGCGACATGTTTGGAATGACACTGGATACGCCTGTGGAGTTTTTCCATCAAGTACCTGAGATTGAATCCTGGACCAGAATTTCCAATGGTATGCTCTCGGATGTCGTTGTTGGCGATGACTATTATAGCATATCATCTGTCTTTGTTGACTCCACATTTTTCCAGATGTTCGATTTTCAGTTGACGGGCTGTAACCGCCGACAAGTGCTGACAAGTGAGGACGAAGTGCTCGTTTCAGAATCTTTTGCGCGTAAAGCCTTCGGACAGGAAAATGCCGTAGGAAAGAAAATAAAGGTAAGCGATGAGTATTATACCATCAGTGGCATTGTGGAGGACTTCGGTCGGAATGACTTGTTCACCGAAACCGATGTCTTCTTCAGCATCAAGAAAGCCTATGACTACTACCAACGTATGGACAATTTTGGTAACACACAAACGTTCATGACGCTGAAACCGAATGCGAACCCAGAAGCAGTAGCAAGCAAACTGTTGGATAAATGTCTGGAATACTGGCCGTTGTTTTACGCAAAAGATGGAACTGAAGGAGCGATGATATGGGGTTCCACACTCACCCGGTTCGACGACGTCTATTTCTCGTCACTTGAACGTTACGGCACCCTTAAGAAAGGCAATAAGACATTGGTACAGATACTGTTGATTGTAGCATTCGTCTTGTTGGTTTCAGCCTGCTTCAATTACGTGAACCTATCCATCGCGCTCACAAGTAAGCGTGCCAAGGAGATGACCATGCGAAGGGTTTTGGGAGAGCGGAATCAGGGAGTGATGCTGCGCTATTTCTTGGAAGCCTTGTCCTTCGCTGTTTTCTGTTTCCTGATGGGCTATGTGATTGCCTGTCTGTTCCGCCCTATGTTCGAAGGATGGCTTTCAACAAGCATTCCACTTTCGCCCGACCTGCGATTTGTAATGACTGCAATCATTGCCTTGCTTGTCATTTCACTGGTTTCCAGTTTGTTGCCCGCCTCACTCGTGCTTCATTTCAAACCTGTTGATGTGGTAAAGGGGAGTTTCCAATTGAAAAACAAAATGGTGTTCAGCAAGGTTTTTATCATTGTGCAGAACATCATCAGTATGTCTCTGATAGCAGTTGCCATCACCATGACCTTGCAGATACACCATCTGTTGACTTTGCCTCTTGGCTATCAGACTGATAATCTTATATTAATAGAGGCTTGGGACATTGGCTATAACTCAGAACGACAAGATATCCTACGTCAGCGGTTGCTCTCATTACCCCAAGTGGAAGCCGTTGGCAAGGCTGGCAGTCTGCCTTTCAGAACCTCATGCAATGGTTTGAATGATGCTCAAGGCAACAAATCGTGGATCTACTATTCATCGATGGATACCACAACATTCCGGTTGTTGGGCTTCCACATCGTAGAGCACTTCTGCGATCCAACAGACAGTCTGTGTTTCATTGACCAGGAGACCCAAAAACGCTATAACATATCTGCTTCTCATCTCTCAATAGATGGTTATCAGGCTGAATCAACCAGTGAAATTGTCATGCGTCCCAGATATAAAGTATGTGGGGTTGTCGATAACTACCGCAACGGCATAGGCAATTACTTCCCAAGGTTCGAAGACGGACATAATGTCATCCAATTGATTGGCGATAATGGCTGGTCATGGTGTCAAATCGCTAAGATCAGAGGTGACAAGTCTGAGGCACTTGCCGCCGTAAGAAATGCATGTAGCGCGGTTAACAAGGATATGATGGGCTACTCCAAGGAAATGCCGTGCACCTTTCTGAATGACGTCATGGAGGAGGCGCTGGTCAAGGAACGCAATACCATGCACCTTATTCTCTGCTTCATGTTTCTCTCTATTATGATATCGGCCCTCGGGCTTTTCGCGATATCCGTCAACTATAGCGAGCAGCACAGCAAGGAGATTTCCATCTGTAAGATTATGGGGGCTACACTAAAGGAATCTATATGGCGACTCTCATGGCGTTTCATCCTCATGTCATTGATCGCCGTTGTTATTGCCATCCCTATCTGTGTGAAAACCATGCAATATTACTTACAGGATTTTTACTACCAGATTGACTTTCCTTGGTGGGTTTTACTGCTCTCGGCTTGCATCACAATTCTTATAGTCATCCTGTCTGTTCTTGGCCAGACCATGAAGATTGCCACCAAGAATCCCATTGATGGCATCAGGACCGAGTAAGTAGAATGAGTAAGTAGAATGAATTAAAAGAACCTTAATTGGGCGACAGGATAAGAATTAAAACAATAAAGCGTATGAAACGAACAGGTATCATCTTCCTCACATTAATCGCACAGTGCGCCGCTGCCCAGAACCCTTGGACCATGAGACAGTGCATGCAGTATGCGGTGGAGCACAACCATGAGGTGAAACGGGTGGAACTGCAACTCGACAACTACAAGGCCAACAAAGACGGAGCCATCGGACGTTTTCTACCTGCTGTCGATGCCAGCGTCGGAGCCCAGTACAACTTCGGACGCGCCATCGACCCCGAAACCAATGGCTATACTGATGTCAGCACCTTCTATAATGGTTATTCGGTACAAGCATCCCTGCCGCTGTTCGATGGATTCAACCGACTACACGCCCTTAAAGCAGCTAAAGCCAGTCTGTTGATGGGACACCAGACACTGCGACTACAGCAAGACCAAACGGCACTCAACGTGATGCAGGCGTTCGCCAACGTGGTCTATTATAAGGAGATGGTACGGATGGCGGAAGAGAAACTGAAAGAAACGGAACTGCTCCTCAAACAGACAAAGGTCATGGAGGAAGTGGGACGCAAGTCGCTTGCCGACGTGGCACAGGTCGAAGCGCAGCATGCCGAGGCAGGATATGAACTGCTGCGTCAAGACAATCTCTATGCCTCCGCCTTGTTGGAGTTGAAGAAAGAAATGGCGTTCCCGATGGATGACAGCCTGACAGTCTGGACATCCGCCGACAGCACAATGACCGAAGACGTACCAAGCCAGTTCTGCTCACCCTTCCATCCCGCCTTGTTGCAGAATCAATATCAGATGCAGGTTTCAAAACATGAGTGGCATCAGGCCCGCGCTTCACTCTATCCCGTTCTCTCGTTGAGTACGGGTCTGAGCACCACTTATTATAAGACGTTGCATTCTGGTGCAGGACAGTCGTTCCGCAACCAACTCAACAACAACATGGGTGAGTATGTTGCGGCTACACTGAGCATACCAATCTTCAATCGCCTCCAGACAGTGACTGGCATTCGGAGGGCAAGGAACAACTATCGCATGGCCTGCGAGGCTTACCAACAACAACAGCTGGAACTGGAGAAACTGAGTCGAGAGGCGTGGCAAGATTGGCAAGGCTATCTGAAACAGACAGAACAAATGGAAAAGAAGGTGGAAGCCGACAGCATCGCCTACCAACTGACGAAGAGGCAGTTTGAGGAAGGTCTGAGTACCGCCATCGACATCCATACCACATCAACCCTGTTGCTTCAGTCGAAGGCCACCCTGCTCCAATGCCGTCTGATGGCAATGCTGAAACGGCAGTTAGTCAGATATTTTCAAGGAGAAGAAATATGGAAGTGAAAAAGAACTTTGGATGCAAGAGCAGCCAAACTTGTTCGGAATAATGATCGGGCAGCACTCGGATGAAACCAAGCGCTGCCCTTGACGAAAGAATAGGAAAAAGTATTTGCGTTTTTAGGATTGTTTCGCTTCGTCGGTCTCTTCTTGATTCTCGTTCTTCGACAGTTTGTTTTCAATGAAGAAGGAGACGAGCATTCCGCATCCCATGCCGGCAAGGGTGGGTAGCCAGAAGTACATAGATTTGGTGTCGAAACCTGCCATGCAAGAGATGGCGGCGCCCAGTCCTGCGCCCAAGAGGATGCAGCCCCAACGGAGCATGGTGAACTTGTCGCTTGTCTGTTTCTGTTCCTCCACCAGCAGTTTGATACTTTCTGCATCCACATGGTTCTCGATGATGGCTTTCCGCAACTCTGTTTCGCGGTTCTTCTTGCGGATGGAGATGATGGAGCCACAAATGATAGCCACGATGGGGATTCCGAGCGATAGCACTACGGCTGCGAGAGGAATTAATACTCCAATTTGTTCTGTTTCCATATTTATCTGTTTTTATAGTTTGACATCTTGTTGTTTTTTTGACCGGTCTTCATTTGTAAGACTCGAGATAATTGAAATTATTACATCTTGCTGATGGAAAAATCTCTCACTTCTTTGCTGACGAATCCCAGCATGGCAATGGCGGACAGTCCCAATGCAATCCACATATAGAACGGCATGTCGGAGTGGGTGACGATATAATGAATGCCAAAGCCGAAGCAGAACAGCACGAAAGGAATGCCGAAAGCAAAGGCAAAAACTCGGACATAGCGACGAAACACCGCTTTGTGAGCCGAATGTTTCACTTCATTCATCACATTCCTGTTGATTTCCTCCAGAATACTTTCGCGCTCCAGCGATGTGCTGATGAGGCTGTCCAGTTCTTCATCGGATATCCAGTTCGATTTCTGTGTATGATTGTCATTCGTATTCATAACGCAATTGTTTTTTCAGTTGTTCACGGATTCTGTGTAGTCTCACTAATACATTAGCTTGGGAGAGGTTGAGTTGAAGGGCTATCTCGTCGGTCTTCATTTTGTGATAATAGTGCAGCTTGACAATGTCTTGGTCTTGTTGGGGGAGTTCTGCTATGGCCTTTTCCAATCGTTGCAGCCGTTCTTCACGTTCTTCTGAGTACTCCTCCATAGGTACAGGTACGGAGGAAAGGTCTATGGCGGATTTTCGCTTTTCCTTCTCGATGAGGTTCAGGGCCTCATGGGCTGCGATGGCGGCAAGCCATGGCCCTAAATCCTTCCCTTTCCAGGTGTGCAGACTTGTGAAGGCATGGATGAAAGTTGTTTGCGTCACATCCTTCGCCATCTCAGTGTTCTTCGTGATGCCAAGGACCTTCGAAAAAACCATGCCTCCATAATTCTTCATGATGAGGCTGAACAGGTTTTTCCGACCGTCTTTCAGGATGCTGTCAACGATGATTCTGTCGTCCATTTATAGTTGTTTTTATCATATAGACTCCATTTCTTCCGAATTATTACATGGATGACGAAAAAAGTTTCCGAATCAAACGAAAAAAGATGGGTAATCCGTTTTTTTGTTGTCCAAGTTGTCCCCCTCGTCTTGATCAATGCGTATGTGTCCATTTTTTAGACACTATAGTGTGTGAATTTTAGACATTCAGCCTTTGGACCCCCAAAAAGACTTGGCGAGTATGCTTCTTTGGCGTAACTTCGCATCAGAAAAAAACAAAAAGAATATGAAAGCGTTGAAAAAACTGAACCAACATGGACAGCACAACTGGACTAAAATCCTGTGCCTTGCCATCGGACTCGCAGCCGGTATGGTACTTGTCGGTAAAGTGGGGTTTGAATTGTCGTGGGATAATTTCTTCCCGGCGAGCGACCGTATTTACGTGGTACACGAGGACATCATCCGCGATGGCGAATACCATAGTTACCCACAGACTGCTGGAGGCGTGGCACCTGGCATGAAGCAATACTGCCCGCAAGTGGAGGCCGCGACACGCTACACCGACTTTGCCTCGCATATGCCCGTGCTGAACGAAGAGGGCAAGCGTGTCCGCGCCAATTTCGCCTTGGTCGATTCCTGTTTCTTCGATGTGTTCCCATTCCACGTCATCGCCGGCGATGCCAAAAAGACGCTCTCGCAACCTGAGTGCTGCATGATTCCCCGTTCGCTGGCCGAGAAACTGGGCGGTGATATCGTGGGGAAGAAGATTTTCTACAACCGACGCGATGGATGGGCGCTGACTGTAGGCGGCATCTATGAGGACATCCCGCTTAATTCACGTCTTCACGACCTTCAAGTCATGGTCAGCATGCCTACCATCACTCGGATCATGTGGGACGGTCGCGACAACTGGGTCGGCAACGACCGCTACCTTGGTTATGTACGACTGGCAGAGGGCATCACACCCGATGACCTGAAACCCCAAATCGAAAAGATGAAGCGGGAGCGGCTGCCTTTGGAGGATTTGGAGAAGGCCGGCACAGAGTTAGGCTTCTCGCTGACACCGTTGCGTGAGTTTCATATCAACGACGAGAGCACACGCAATATGGCGTGGATTCTGTCGCTGCTGGCCATCGTGCTCATTGGCTGCGCTGTACTGAATTACCTCCTGCTCGTGGTAGGCGGAATCAGCCGCAGGGCCCGTGAGATGGCAGTGCACAAGTGCTATGGCGCACAAGCCAACAATCTGTATGGCATGGTTTTCCGCGAGAGTTCCATTCACTTGCTGCTTTCCTTGCTGCTGGCGGTCTTCATCCTATGGGTGGCCAAGGACACGGTGGAAGAGTTGGTGGGCGCACCGCTCATGGTGTTGTTGACATCAAGTCTGCCCTGGTTGTTGGTCGTGATTGTGGTGGTGCTGTTGCTGACTGGACTGTTGCCTGGCTGGCTCTACAACCGTATTCCCGTGGCGACAGCTTTCAAAAACTACAGTCAGACGCACCGGTGGTGGAAACTGCTCCTCTTGGCTCTTCAGTTTGCTTTCGCCACATTGCTCATCACCTTGTTAGCTGTGGTAGGCCGTCAGTATCAACTGATGGTCAACGACTCACCAGGTTACGATTATTCCACCTTAGGAATGATTCAAGGGGATGAGATCCAGCCTCAACAGCGCCAGCTGGTGATAGACGAGTTGCGTAAACTGTCGGTTGTGGAGAGTGTCACCACCTCCACGACAATGCTGACAAACTTTCAAAGCGGTGACAACATCATGCTGCCGGGCGAAGACAGAGAATACATGAACGTGGCCGACCTCTTCTACGTGGGTGACGGCTATCACCATGTGATAGGCATTCCTTTGGTGAGCGGACGTACTTTCACTGAAGAGGTGGATACCTTGGCCGAGGTAATGGTGAGCCGCAGTTTTGAACAGCGGATGCAGCAACTGGCAGGATGGGACAATGCTGTGGGCAAACAGATTATTTGCACCTCATTCCAAGGTCCTTATACCATTGTCGGTGTCTATGAAGACGTACGGATGGGAAGTATCGCCTGTCCTGACGAAAGACCCAGCGTCTGCTTCTACAGCAAAAAGATAGAATACATGACCATTGTGCATATCCGTTTCCATTCGATGGAGGGGTTGCAGGAGGCCAATGAACTGATACGCAAACTTGTTCTCGACAATCCCGACGTGGTCATCTATCCGTATTCCCAAATCATCGCGGAAACCTACACCGATGCCAAGCGGTTCCGTTCCACCGTACTCATTGGCGGACTGGTGGCATTGGTCATTGCACTCATAGGATTGGTGGGCTATCTTGCAGGGGAGATCAACCGACGGCAGAAGGAAATCGCCATCCGCAAGGTGAATGGGGCACGGACTGCTGAAGTCCTGAGATTGTTCCTCTACGACATCATGAGGGTGGCCATTCCGTCCGTAGTTGTAGGCACTGTTGCCGCCTACGCCGTGGCTCAGTTGTGGCTCCAGCAGTTCTCTGTCAAAACACCGTTGTCATGGTCGTTATTCACGTGTTGCGCTCTTTCTCTTCTGGCGGTCATTCTGGCTATTGTGGGTATAGGCTGTTATCGCGTCGCGACCAACAATCCGGTAGGCTATCTGAAAAATGAATGACATTAACCAATAATATATGGCTCAACTATCGCAAATGAAGATGGAAGCAAAAATGAAAGAAAACTCACTACGCCCATGGCGAGAAAACGTCGGATGTAATCCAACTAAATTATTTCTTAATTCTTAACTCTTAATTCTTAATTAATAATAAATAGACTCCCATTTTAACTTCCTATTAAAAGAATGAATATCATTAAAAATTTGATGTATATGGCTCGCCGTTTCAAGACGGCAACAATGCTGAACTTCGTAGGGCTTGTAGTGGCTTTCACAGCGTTCTATCTCTTCATGACGCAAGTGATTTACAATGCAGGATACAACCGTGGCATACCAGATGCCGAGCGAATCATGCGCGTGGAAGCTAAGATGAATGCAGAGTCTCCATGGGGTATTCATACCAACCGTCCTATATTGGAGATGTTGATGCAGATACCGGAGGTGGAATCCGGAACCTTCAAACCTTTATGGAGCAATTTGAGTGAAATCTACTTGGGGAATACTCCAGTGGAGTGCACAGTGACCCCCATAAGAAGCGAAACTTCGCTGTTGCCTTTTTCTCCAGTATGTGTAGATGGTAAACTGACTTGGGATTCACCAACCGACAAAGGCATCCTGATCTCTGAATCCATGGCCTTGAAATTTCTCGGCACCCCAATGGCGGCAGGACGTTTCCTTTGGAACGGACAGGACAGCCTGCGCGTTATGGGAGTCTATCGTGACTTCCCCGACAACTGTTTCCTCCTCAACGGCATCTATTCAGGAATGGGTGATGAAGGTAGAAACAGTTACAGCCAGTGGAGTTATAATGGTTATCTGCGTCTTTACGCCACTGTGGATGTGGAGGCTTTCCGCAGGGATTTTAAGGAGCGGGCTAAACCCATCTTCCGCAAAGTGGTATTGGCAGAACAAGCGGAGGAGTACGAAAATGCCACAGAAGAGGAACGGGCAAACATGGATCAGCAAATTGAGGATTATTTCGGCTCGTTGGAAATACGTGTTACACCTATCACAGAAACTTACTTCTCAGGAGTTGACCCCAGTGATACCGGTAACCGAACCGTTCACCTGATCCTCATTTGGACGTGTCTTATCGTGCTGCTTGTTGCGGCTATCAACTTCCTGAACTTCACGTTGGCTGAGAGTCCGATGCGTGTGAAAGGCGTGAACACTCGCCGTGTGCTGGGATGTGACCTCTTGTCGCTGCGTCTCTCGCTCATTGGCGAGGCGGTGGTAACATCGTTCTTAGCGTTTGTCCTTAGTCTGGGAGTCATCTATCTGCTCTCTATTTGGCCAACTGTCGCTACACTCTTCTCCGATAACATCGCTCTTCGTAACCATCTGCAACTTATAGGCTGGATGGCCTTGATTGCAGTCGCTATCGGTATCGTTATCGGTGTGTATCCCGCATGGTTTGTCACCTCTTTCCAACCCGCTTTGGCACTAAAAGGCGCTTTCGGACTGACTCCTAAAGGACGTTATCTGCGCACGGTTCTCATTGCTCTGCAGTTGTTCATCAGCCTTATCCTTGTTATCTACATCGGCATCCTATATCTCCAGAGCCACTTTATCTACCACTCAGATTATGGCTTCGATAAGGACGAGGTGTGCTATGCTCATCTATCTGATGAACTGAAAGGAAAGAAAGATGCCATCCGTGCTGAACTCTTGCAGATGGGTGGTGTGGAGGACGTGGCCTATTCAAAAGTTGTGCTCGGCTCGCAGCCCCAATACATGACGTGGGGACGTGGCAATGGCGACAAGACTGTCACATTCACTTGTTTCCCCGTAGATTGCCACTATTTGCGCACAATGGGCATCAACGTGATTGAAGGCCGCGACTTCAATGAGCACGACAGCGACTGCTACATCATCAACGAGGCGGCACGCAAACGGTGGAGTTGGGTGGCAATGGAGAAGCCTCTGACCGATAACGATAATGACATGCCCGTCATAGGCGTGTGTGAGAATATCAGGTATGCCAGCGTTCATCAGGACCGTGATACAGATCCTGTGGCATTCATCATCATGGGAGAAAACTATGCCCATTGGGGCGACCAACTTGATATTCTCAATGTCCGCATTGGAGCGGGTATAGACAAGGTGGCCATGCGCCGTCAGTTACAGGAGAAACTCGCGTCCTTGGGTAGTGGCAGTGATGTGGAAGTGCGATTCCTCGACCAGGAAATGGAGCGTCTCTACCAAGAGGAATTCCGTTTCATCCGTCAGGTGCTGTTGTTCAGTGTGATATGCCTTGTCATCACCCTTATCGGTGTGTTCTGCCTGACGATGTTCGAGACTGAGTACCGTCGTAAGGAGATAGGTATCCGTAAGGTCATGGGCTCTTCAACCCGAGAAATCCTGCTCCTGTTCTGCCGACGTTATGCATGGCTGATCGTCGGTTGCTTTATAGTCGCAGCTCCCATAGCATGGCATATAGGCAAACAGTGGCTGCAAGGTTTTGCCGAGCGAACTCCAATCTATTGGTGGCTTTTCCCGTTGGGGCTGCTTGTTATTGGTGTCATCACGCTTGCTACCGTAGTCATCCAGAGTTGGCGAATGGCTAACGAGAACCCTGTCAATTGTATAAAGAACGAATAAAAGATAAGTATAACAGAAACAAATTAATACAAACGATATGATTAAACTTGAAAACATTCAAAAGGTGTTCCGCACTGAAGAGGTGGAAACCGTGGCATTGGGCGGTGTATCGCTCGAAGTGAAGAAAGGTGAGTTCGTGGCAATCATGGGGCCTTCAGGCTGTGGCAAGTCCACATTGCTAAACATCTTGGGACTGCTCGACAACCCCACTGACGGCACCTACTGGCTCGATGGCGAGGAGGTAGGCAAACTCAAGGAAAGCCAGCGCACAAAAGTCCGCAAGGGCCAGATCGGCTTCGTGTTCCAGAGTTTCAACCTAATAGATGAGTTGAACGTAGAGGAGAACGTGGAACTGCCGCTGACCTACCTCGGTGTGCCCAAGAAGGAACGCCGGCAGCGGGTGGAGGAGGTGTTGCGACGTATGGCCATCAGCCACCGAGCCCACCATTTCCCACAGCAACTCAGCGGTGGACAGCAACAACGTGTGGCCATAGCGCGAGCCGTGGTCATGAACCCCAAACTGATACTTGCCGACGAGCCAACAGGTAACCTCGACTCAAAGAATGGTTTGGAGGTGATGCAATTACTGACAGAACTCAACCAAGAAGGCACTACCGTCGTGATGGTTACACATTCAGAGCGCGATGCAGGATTCGCTCAGCGCATCATCAATCTGCTCGACGGTCAGATAGTACCGGAAGTGAAACTCTGATTCTGAAAAACCGGAGATTTCCGAGATTTCAGAATATTCTGATAATTAATTCATTAGGCAGGACAAGTGGTAATCCGTGAGGACATACCACTTGTCATTTTATTATTGTAGGCTACTTATACCCCTTTGCAATTTTGAGTTTCAGTATGCGGCGGACACTTTGGTCTATACGATCCTCAGTGATCACACCGTCTTCCACAGCAGAATTATTATTTCCCTTTGCTTATGTTCTTTTAGGGTGGCAAGCCACAAATAGTCTTTTTTCACTCCATATTTGAACCATAGCCTGCTCTTAAGTGTGGGTAATTTTATCCCAATCCCTTTTTTTGAGCAAACATTGTGACGATATCATTTATTTCTTCTATCTTTGCATCCGACGGTCAAAAGCCTCTATTGTCAAACCATTTAACAAAACAATATCATCATGAAAAAGACATTCGTATTATTGGCAGGCGTTCTGTTCGCCTTTCTTGTAGCAAGTTGCGATTCATCCAGTCAAAAATCAGCGAAAGAGAATGGAAATACCGCTTTTCAAGAGAGTGTTTCCAGCGATTCCACTGAAAAGGCAGATGTTGCGCTTACTGAGGACGATAAAGATGCCAAAGAAGCATCGGAAATCTACTCGCAGCTCACACTTCAGAGTCTTATCGAGATGTTCGGCAACCCGTCACTTGCTGAGAAATACGGTTTCTCGTTCATCTATGAAGACTCTATGGAAGATGAGGTTGAGACCACTGAAGTGGTTTATGGAAAATGGATAAAGAAAGGGGAGAAAGAGGAATCTGGTTTCGGCTATAAACTGGAAAACACATCCAATCATTCATGCTACTTCTTTTTTTATTCCGCCACCTCGGAAGGAGCAAGTCTGAACTTCGCCAACAAGGAAGATGCCGAAAGCGTTTTTGACAGAATGACAAAGAGTGATTCTTTCGAGTTCAATGGAATGCGCCTCGACCCGAGCAGGAACAAGGACAGTGGCTCCATCGAGTTGACAAGTGTCGAAGAAGAAGGATTCATCCAGAACCGATATTCAATCAACTCCGTAGAGTTTAGTGACGGGTATTATCAAATCGTCATCTGGCCGTATATGTAACTCAACTTTCTATGTGAAAACGGAAGAAAAATCCACAACCCATTCCCTTGCATAGACCTCTTTACGTACAAGTTTCATAAACAAAACAAAAAGTTTCATGCACATTAAGCACATGAGAAAGGAATGTTGTACTTTTGCACCATCAACCAAAAACATAATCTTTGTATGAAACGAACATTACTATTATTACTTTCTGTTATCGCCGTCTCTTTCTACAGCCACGCTTACAAGAAAGAGAGCATCGATATCACAGTGAATGGCCAGAAAAGAAACATGGTCGTATTCACACCCGCTGCCAAACAGCCCAAAATGCCTCTCATGATCGTCACACACGGCATGAACCAAAGCCCTGAGTACCAATACGACTCCGACAAGTTCTACAACCTCATCGACACAGCCAAGTTTGTTGTAGCTTATCTACGCAGCGACGGCAACACATGGGACATCGGTGGAACAAAAGACCAGAACTTCGTGCTACAGACCATTGACGAGATGGCCACGAGATACGACATCAACACCAACCGCGTCTATTGGTCGGGATTCTCCATGGGCAGCATGCTCATGTATCACTGTATGCCTAACGTGCAAGACAAGATCACCGCTTTCGCACCCACCAGTGGAGTGCAGTTCAGCGAAGAGCCTTGGAAACACTGCAAAAAACCAGTGAACCTGATCCATTGCCATGCCTATGGCGACGATGTCTTCAATTATGAGCAATACAATATCCACGGCTATGTGGAGAACATGGCGAAGATGAACGAGTTCACCACGTACATTAAACTACAGAACTACAACCCCGGCTCATGGTACAACGGCGACAAGGAGGTGTGGAGCAACGACAAGACCGGCGCGGTGGTGGAACTCTTCTCCTACAACAACGGCGGACACTGGCCTATGGACGGCAACGCCAAGGAAATATGGAACTTCTGCAAGCGCTTCTCGTTCAAGTCGCTCAGCGAAGAGTTTATGGAAGTCTATCAGCAAGCCTCGGACCTTATCACCGAATGGAAGGACACGCCCGAGATGACAGCCAAAACCATCTATAACACCTTGAAGAATGCACTCGACACTTACGCTCCCGAGAAGATGACCACTGATGCACTAATGACCAATGCCATCTCACGACTCAGGTCCTACATCACACTCTTCGAAAAGACATCGGCCAACATCACCAAGGTGAACAATGGCGGCTCTATCGACCAACCTGACGATTTCGACCCCAACTTCCACATCTACCTCTGTTTCGGACAGTCGAACATGGAAGGCAACGCCAAAATCGAGGCCAAGGACCGAACTGGCGTGTCCCCACGCTTCAAGATGATGGCCGCTGTAGATATGCCTTCTTCCAACCGCAAGAAAGGTGAGTGGTACACAGCATATCCCCCACTCTGCCGAGACTGGACCGGACTCACACCCGCCGATTACTTCGGACGCACCATGGTGGAGAACCTACCCGACAGCATCACTGTGGGTATCATCAATGTGGCTGTGGGCGGTTGTGCCATCGAACTGTTCGACGAGGACCAGTGCGCTGCCTACATCGCCCAAGCTGCCGACTGGCTGCAGGGCTACTGCAGGGAGTACAACAACAATCCCTACCGCACACTGATCAACCTCGCAAAAAAAGCGCAGAAGTCGGGTGTCATCAAGGGTATCCTGCTCCACCAAGGGTGTTCCAACAACACACAGAGAGACTGGCCTGTCAAGGTGAAACGCGTCTATATCCGCATGCTCAATGAACTGGGACTCAACGAGGAAGAGACTCCGCTGCTCATCGGTGAGCTTCTCTCCCAGAAGATGGGTGGCGTTTGCTGGGGACACAATTCTGTGATAGCCAATACATCAACCGTTATTCCCAACGCCCACGTCATCTCTTCGGAGAACTGTCCTGGTGCAGCCGATGGACTGCATTTCACAGCTGAGGGCTACCGTATGATCGGCAAGCGCTATGCCGAGACCATGCTCAAACTGCTTGGAAAGACCCAGGAAATCGGATTCGACACCAGTGAGAACCCTTTCCCCCTAACCAATGAAGCTTTCAATCCGTCATTGTTCCTGTCAGGAAAATTCACAAAAGCTGGCTCTATTGCCACATTTGCCGGCAATGACAATGGCAATTTCGGCGGATGGCGCTACCCACACGGCATTGATTTTTCTGGAGCCAACTATATCGTCGTCAAACTGATGCGCGCGGCTGGATGCAAACCTGTCCTCAAGGTCTTTGACACCGACGACTACCTCAATCCCTGCTATTCCGCCGAATTGGGCACCTCCAAGACAACAACCATCGACCTTCACAACATGAAGACTCCCTCTGGCGCTACCATCGACCCGTCACACATCTACATGGTGGGATTCGAGACCGACGGCAGCCAGTCTCTCTATCTGAGCAGCGTCTTTCTCAGCAATGATGGCGAGACCCCCATCGCCAGTGCGATTCAAGCCCCAGTGTTCGAGCGAGACAGCGAATGGTCGAACTCGCCCTATTACGACCTCACTGGCCGCATCGTTGCCCAGCCTTCCCGAGGCATCTATATCAAGAACGGCAAGAAAGTAGTGGTGAAGTAGGATTACGACAAGAATTCTATAAAACGGGACTTAAAAGGGAATTTCTATATATTTTCTTATAGAAGCCCCCCTATAGATTTCCGGGCTAAATGTTGGAAAAACAACCGCATTTAGCCCGGATGCTTGTATTTTTCTATGGGAGTTCGTCTGAAAAACCGTTGTTTAAGCACCTTAATAGTTAGAAAAAAAGTGCGCATGCTGTTTATTTAACGGAAAAGTTGTAACTTGCACCTCGAAAACAAAAGCAAGGGAACGAGAATGACAACCATTTCTCCTCCCAACAGATAATTCTAAACTAACAACAAACGCTTATGAGAACATCAAGATTCATAGTAGGGGTGACATTCCTGTTTTGCTGCCTAACTCAGATTTGCGCGCAGTCCACCATACACAAGGTCTGGACAATGAAGTCACAGTCTGTGGGCTACGAGATTCTCTTCGACTTCACCAATAAAGGAAAGATGATCGAGGCGCATCGCTATACCCAGAAACAACTCGACCAACTCGGCCTGAAACGCTATGAGCCGGGAGTATGGCACATCAAGAAAGAACGAAACTACAAGGTCAACTTCTATGACAACGATTCTGGCGAGATCCTGTGCGAGAACCCCTGTGGCGACTTCGACCCAGAATGGACATTCTCCGGACTCACGGCCTCAACGGTGGATTTCTCATTCGGCAATGCTTACATGCTGGAAGCCAAGAACATCGGGAAGGTGACATACGCAGAAAGAGAACGACTGGAAATCAACATCGACGACATGCTCAACATCTTCTCCGTCTGGTGTGACAACACCATGGAGCATGAACTGGCAGGCAAGGAGGGCATGCACCGACTGAGCAAGAAAGAAGAGACCGACGACGACAAATGGTACTGGGAGGCATGGGGCAGAGACCTCGAATACTCCAACCTCAGTTGGGTCAAGAAAGGTCCCAAGGCATTGGGAATCCTCCTCATCAACAGGGACAACCAAGAAGTGGAACTGGTCTTCGCCGACAAGGATATGGTACCTATTCTCGAGACCCAAATGGCGCAAATGGGTTTCCTCAAACAAACCACACGTACCGCCGAGGGCATAATAGAGACCGTATATGCGCCCAAAGGCTGGAAAAATCACAGCGGAGAATACTATTTCGTGCTATCCCGCGACCAGCAATGGACCGAGGAATACGGATTGTACAATCTCTTCTACACCATAGATTATTAGCACGATTTGTTTTCAATGAAACGAACGGTTTCTGGTCAATTAAAGCAATAAATAGTTGCATTTAACGCTATTTATAGCTTCATACCAAAATAAATTTGTAACTTTGCCTTCTAATTCATGCTTAAAAGGCCGTGAGGCACAGAAGTTATGGGAACAAACGAACAATTCCGGACGGTAATGGCCAAATGTCGTAGTCTGTTCGCAAACAAGTTGCAAGACTATGGCCCATCTTGGCGAATCCTACGTCCATCATCCGTGACCGACCAGATCCTCATCAAGGCTAAGCGCATACGAAGCCTTGAGGTGACAGGTGTGTCGCTTGTGGGCGAGGGTATCTACCCCGAGTTCATGGGCATAGTGAACTATGGCATCGTGGGATTGATACAACTGGCCCTGGGATATGCCGACACAGAGGACATCGACAACGAACGAGCCATGGAACTTTACGACACCTACGCACAGCAGGCGCTCGACTTGATGCTCAAGAAAAACCACGACTACAACGAAGCGTGGCGCTCCATGCGCATCAGTTCCTATACCGACTTCATCCTCACAAAACTCAACCGCACGAAACAGATAGAAGGCAATGACGGACAGACACTGGTATCTGAAGGCATCGATGCCAACTACCTCGACATGATTAACTACGCCGTCTTCGGACTGATTCGTCTCGACGAGGCTGAGGCGGCCAAGAAAACCGCGCAATGAAGGGCTTCTCCGTCCAACAACGGCAAAAACTGCATGGCACAGCGGTGTTCATCGCAAATGTGGCGAGATTCATACTCGCCATCACCTTGGTGTTCTCCGGGGCAGTGAAACTCAACGACCCCATAGGCACAGTATATAAGTTCCAGGAGTACCTGACTGCCTGGGACATGCAGATTCCCCACGACCTCATAGTGTTGGGCGCCGTGGCTTTGGGAGTGCTGGAGTTCACCCTGGGGGTATATCTGTTCTTTGGCATCAGCATGCGAAAGACGGCCCGCATCACCTTGGCGTTCTTCATCGTCATGACATTGCTGACCGCCTACATCGTCATCTTCAACCCAGTGGACGACTGCGGCTGTTTTGGCGACGCAGTGATACTGTCCAACCTGCACACCTTCCTGAAAAACATCCTGTTGCTGGCCATAGCTGTCATCGTGGTGTGGAAGATGCATTGGCAGGCGAAACTGCTCACCTCCAACACCTCATGGATATTGTCACTTTTCACGGTGCTTTACGCCATACTGCTGTCATACCATAGCATCAAATACCTTCCTGTAGTGGATTACAGGCCATTCCATATCGGAGCGAGCATACCTGAGGGCATGGAGATGCCCGAAGATGAGCGGCCTGTCTTTGAAACGAAGATCATCTACGAGAAGGACGGACAACGCATCAGCGTGAATGCTGATGACGAGGAACCCGACTCCACGTGGAACTACGTGGAAACACAAAACCAATTGGTGAAAGAGGGAGGAAAACCCAAGATCACGAACTTCTTCATCTACGACGTGGAGAACGATATCGACGTGACCGACGACATACTCTTTGACGAGGGCTACACCTTCCTGCTCATATCGCCCGACCTCTCGAGGGCCGACGACGGAGCAAGCGGACGTATCAATGACGTGTACGACTACTGCATGAACCACGGTTATGGGTTCTACTGTGTCACGGCGTCCGACTCCACCGCAATCAGCCACTGGGTGGACCATACGGGCGCTGAGTACAGCATCTGCCTCGGCGATGAACAGACACTCCTCTCCATGGTGCGCGCTAATCCAGGGCTCGTCCTGCTACATGGAGGCAAAGTGGTGATGAAATGGAGCAATCTGCTCCTTCCCACCGAGGATGAGCTCAACAAGCCCATAGAAGAGATGGGGTGGGACATGGAAGGTGAACGTGATGTCAGGAAACAGACCACAAAACTCATCCTGATGTTTTTTGTTCCACTCTTCTGCCTCCTCATCATCGACCGCATTGCCGCACGCTGGGCTTTCTACCGCATGGTGCGACGCAAGACAAAGGTGATTGGAAAAGAACGAAAAGGAAAAAATATAAACGACAAGTTGAACAACACTAAAACAAAAGAAAAATGAGAAAGAAAATCGTAGCCGGAAACTGGAAGATGAACAAAAACCTCCAGGAAGGCGTGGCTCTGGCTAAAGAGCTGAATGAAGTATTGACAGCCGACAAACCCAACTGCGACGTGGTGATTTGCACCCCGTTCATTCACCTTGCATCTGTGGCACAGATTATCAACCCCGACATCATCGGCCTGGGAGCAGAGAACTGCGCTGACAAAGAAAAAGGCGCTTACACAGGCGAGGTTTCTGCGGAAATGGTGAAATCAACTGGTGCACAGTACGTGATCCTCGGCCACTCCGAGCGTCGTGAGTACTACAACGAGACACCTGAGATCTTGAAGGAGAAGGTGTTGCTCGCTCTGGCAAACGGACTTAAAGTGATCTTCTGCATCGGCGAGAGCCTCGAAGAGCGCAAGGCCAACAAGCAGAACGAGGTAGTGAAAGCTGAGCTCGAAGGTTCAGTATTCAACCTCTCAGCTGAGGACTTCGCCAAGATCGTCATCGCTTATGAGCCCATTTGGGCTATCGGCACTGGTCTGACCGCTACTGCTGAGCAGGCTGAGGAGATTCACGCTTATATCCGCTCTCTCATCGAGAACAAATACGGAAAAGAGGTGGCAGACAACACTTCCATCCTCTACGGTGGTTCTTGCAAGGCCTCCAATGCTCCCGAACTGTTTGCCAAGCCTGACATCGACGGTGGCCTCATCGGTGGCGCTTCTCTCAAAGCTCCCGATTTCAAGGGCATCATCGACGCTTGGAAATAAAGCCTCAAACGGAATCTCCGGGTTTTCCGGAGATTCCGGATTTTCCGGTTATTCCGGACAAACAACAAGAAACCAAACCACAGATAATATGAGAAAACTACTGTTCATCGTCATCTCGTGTTTGATGGCCACTCATTTGTCGGCACAATCCAAATTCATGCCCGAACTCCAAAGCCAGAAAGCCGGAGAGGGAAAAGTGACGGTGATACAAGACCCGCGTCTCACCGACATCATCAACAACGACATTGACGCTTATCCCGAAATTGCAAAAGTGGAAGAGCAGAAGGAGAACACCAAGGTGGAAGGCATGGGTGCCATTACCGAAGGACGAAGGATGAAAGTCAGGGGCTACAGGATACAAGTCTATTGGGGCGGAAGCCAACGCTCCGACCAGACCAAGGCCATCCGTGCCGGAAGCAGGGTCACAAGCATGTTTCCAGAGTTGCAGGCCTACACCACTTTCGAGTCCCCGCACTGGCGGTGCCGCGTAGGCGATTTCCGCGAGCGCAAAGAAGCTGCCGACTATCTCGCCAAGCTGCGTAAGGCGAAGATTGAGGGCGCCATGGTGGTGAAGAGCGAGATTCTTGTATATCCTAAATAATCGTTCTCAACAATGGATGACGATAAGAAACTGGAAGAGAAGTTAGCGAAGTTGGAGGAGTGTGTGAGTTTCCAACTCAAAGTCCTTGGTGAGGATGTTCATCGAGAGGGGTTGGAGAAAACTCCCATCCGAGTGGCCAAAGCCATGCACTACCTCACTTGCGGCTACGACATGGATCCGGCCGAAGTGGTGAAATCGGCCATTTTCAAGGAGGACTATTCCAAGATGGTAGTAGTGAAGGATATCGATTTCTACTCCCTCTGCGAACACCACATGATGCCATTCTTCGGCAAGGCACACGTGGCTTATATTCCCGATGGCTACATCACCGGCATCAGCAAGATAGCACGGGTGGTCGACATCTATTCCCATCGACTACAAGTACAGGAGCGTCTGACCAACCAGATACTCCAAAGCATACAGGATGTGATGCATCCAAGAGGCGTCATGGTGTTGCTGGAAGCACAGCACCTGTGCATGCAGATGCGTGGCGTTCAGAAACAAGGAGCCATCACCACCACTTTCGACTTCTCTGGTGAGTTTGAGGACCCCGAGAACCGAAAAGAATTCTTCCGCCTCATCAAGAACTGACAGACAAGGCTCAGCCTGAAAAGAAAGGAACCAGACCATGATAGACCAACTGACCATCGACCGCATACTCGCTGCTGCCGACATAGTGGATGTGATTTCCGACTATGTCACTTTGCGGCGTGCGGGATCCAGTTACAAGGGGCTGTGTCCTTTCCACGACGACAAGACGCCTTCTTTTTCTGTCTCACCCTCCCGAGGAGTATGCAAATGCTTCAGTTGCGGCAAGGGCGGCAACGTGGTGCACTTCCTGATGGAGGTAGAGCAGATAAGCTATGTGGATGCGCTGAAGATGCTGGCCAAACGCTACGGAATCGAGGTGAAAGAGAAAGAGATGAGCAGCGAGGAGCGCATCCAGCAAAACGACCGCGAGAGCATGTTCGTGCTCAACGAATGGGCAAGTCGTTACTTCAACGATATCATGCTGCGCAACGCTGACGGCCGAGCCATCGGACTCGCTTATTTCCGCTCACGAGGCTTCCGCGACGACATCATCGAGAAATTCCGGTTGGGATTCAGCCTTGACGACCGTTATCATCCCGACGCTCTTTTCAAGGAAGCTGTCAGCAAGGGATTCAAGGATGATTTTATTTTCAGGACCAGTCTTTGCTACAAGAGTGAAGACGGCAAAGTGCGCGACAAGTTCCGTGGAAGGGCTATCTTCCCCTGGTTCAACGTCAGCGGAAAGGTCTGCGGGTTCGGCGGACGTGTACTCGATGCCCGCACAAAAGGCGTCAGCCAGAAATACATCAATTCCAACGACTCCGAGGTTTTCCACAAGTCACATGAACTATACGGACTATTCCAGGCCAAGAAAGCCATAGCCAAAGAGGACCGGGTATTCATGGTAGAAGGATACACCGACGTACTTTCCATGCACCAATGCGGCATAGAGAATGTCGTCGCCAACTCCGGCACCGCACTCGATGTGGCCCAGGTGAGACTGCTCCACCGATTCACTTCCAACATCACCTTGCTC
The DNA here is from genome assembly GCA_017509605.1 of Bacteroidaceae bacterium. Classification (GTDB taxonomy): domain Bacteria; phylum Bacteroidota; class Bacteroidia; order Bacteroidales; family Bacteroidaceae; genus RUG11857. Next base: position 69,011 of record JAFWPH010000007.1, read on the forward strand.
TATGATGGCGACGAGGCTGGCATTCACGCCGCATTACGAGGTACCGACATGTTCCTCTCTGGTGGCATGAACGTAAAAGTGCTGTTGCTGCCCGACGGTGATGACCCCGACAGTTTCGCCCGCAAGCACAATGCCACAGAATTCAGGAAATACATCGATGAACATCAGGTGGATTTCATCAAGTTCAAGACTGAAGTGCTGAGAAAAGACTCAGAGAACGACCCATTCAAGCGCTCTGAGATGATTAAGGACATTGTGGCAAGTATAGCGCTGATACCAGAAGAAATCACACGCTCCGTTTATATTCATGAATGCAGCAACATGCTCAGCGTCCCCGAGCAAACACTCATCAACGCTACCAACCAACAGCGGAAAGCCAACTATGAGAAAAAAATCAAGGAGCGGGAACAAGAGCAAGCGCGCGCCGAACGACTGGCACAACAACAGAAATGGCAGAACACAGGAACATCGACGGCTCAAACGGTTCCCACCCAACAGACCATACCCGGACTACCTCCTGATGACTTGCCGCCCATGGAGGATTTCCCCACTCACGAGGATGAGCATAACCCTGCCAACGACACTCCATACACCAGCAACGGCCAGCAACCTTCTGTGACAGCCAATGCTACTGATACAAACAGTGCCAACACCTACTCGAACCCAAGCGACAACACATTCCAACCTTCATTCAGCCCCCAAACAGAAGTCACGTCTCCAACAAACCACTTAAGCAAGGAGGACCTAAAGTTCGTGCAAGTGGAGAAACTGATTATGACCATCGTCGTGAGATATGGGGAGCGTACCATCGCTTGTCAGGACAACGAAGGTGAAGAGCAACAAATACAAGTGGTGGATTTCGTGGTTGGCGAATTGGAAGAAGACGGACTGAGGTTCAGGAACCCGACTTACCAGAAGATGCTCGACGACGCAAGTGCACACGCCCAAGACCCGGATTTCTCCGCAAAACGGTTCTTCCTGTCAAGTCCCGACTTGAACATCAGCTTGATTGCGGCCGACATGCTCAACGACCAATACCAGTTGAGCAAGATGTTCACCGAAGATGAGAAGATAGCAGACGAAGAGTCGAATATCGGCTCCCAATTAGGGCACCTGATACTCGACTACAAAATCAATGTGGTGGATGATCGCCTCAGCCAACTCCACAAGATGCTTCTCGACAAAGAAGTGTTGAGCGACACGGCGCGCTGCACCGAAATCATGCAGCAATACAAAGTCCTGAAAGAAATCCAACGGAAAATCGCCCTCCGCCTCGGTGACCGACCCCTCGCCAACTAAAAAGCTAACGCCTAAAGCCTAATAAACCATTGACTCTCAACTCTTTACTCTTGACCCTTGACCCTTGACTCTTGACTCTTGACTCTCGACAAAATAAGGCTAACGCCTAATCAGTCTTGACTCTTTCTGTTCGTGGCATTTCCATGTTCCTCTTATCTACCTGAGTCACAATTTTAGCCGCCAACTGCAAGAAGACATTGCCTGCGGGTGTAACGGGATTGACCACTGAAGGCTCACCGGCATCACCACTTTCGCAAACATCCTGAACAAGGGGAATTTGACCCAAAAGCGGAACTTTCATCTCCTCAGCCAGTTGCTTGCAACCCCCATTGCCAAAGATATAGTATTTCTCATCAGGATGCTGTAAAGGTGTGAACCAAGCCATATTCTCCACAAGGCCAAGGATAGGCACATTGACCTTCTCATTCATATACATGTTGATTCCCTTTCGGGCATCTGCAAGCGCCACCTGCTGCGGAGTGCTGACAATCACCGCACCCGTAATAGCGAGTGTTTGCAGCAAGGTCAGGTGAATGTCGCTGGTACCCGGAGGGGTGTCAAGCACAAGATAATCAAGCGGTCCCCACAATACATCCGAGATGAACTGCTTCAAAGCGTTGCAGGCCATGGCACCGCGCCATAAGGCGGCCTCGTCGGGGTTGATGAAGAAACCGATGGACATCAGTTTAACACCGTATTTCTCAATGGGCAGAATCATGTCGCGCCCGTTGATGTTCTGAGCGTATGGACGCTCGTCCTCCACACTGAACATCTTGGGCATGGAAGGACCGAAAATGTCGGTGTCGAGCAGGCCCACACGATAGCCAAGCCGAACAAGTCCGATAGCAAGATTGGCGGCGACAGTCGATTTGCCAACCCCACCCTTGCCGCTCGACACGGCAATGATATTCTTCACCTCAGGCAACAATTTGTCGGGCTCTGGGGGTAATTCAACCTTGAACTTCTCACCAATACTTACTTGCACGTCCTCGCTGACGTAAGTGTGGATGGCTGTTTCAGCTGCTTTGAGTACCGACCGGCGGAATGGGTCGGTTTTCTTCTCGAAAATCAGGGAGAAACTCACTTTCATCCCGTCAATTCTAATGTCATCCTCTAACATGCCGCTCTCGACAATATTTTTTCCAGTGCCTGGATAGCGCACGGTCGATAGCGCGTCTGTAATTAGTTTCGGATAAAGTGTCATGATCTCATTTGCTTGTTTTTCTGGTGCTCCTCACCTCATGGTGGTAGGAGCGGTAGCCATCAGTGGGAATCTCCACATCAGGCTCCTCTAACACGATGTGGTGTGGAAGGTGGAATCGCATGTATTTGATGGACAGACCACGTTCAAGCCACATGTCCTCGTAATAGGTGTGGATGGCCTTCGCCTCATCCTCCTCATTTGGCTCGCCGTAAAGATCAAAAGTGACCACATCGACTGGCAACTCATTCTTCTCCACCATATATTTGGTATAGGTGGCCAAAAAGTTGCTGTCGGTCTTCAGGTGTATGACACCCCCGTCAATCAAAAAACGACGGTAACGCTCCATGAAGTAGGTAGAGGTGAGACGTTTGCGGGGATTCTTCATCTGGGGGTCACTGAACGTAAGCCATATCTCGCTGACCTCGTCGGGGGAAAACATGGCGTCGATGAGTTCAATGTTGGTGCGAAGGAACGCCACATTCGTGAGCTGCTCCTCAAGGGCCTTAGTGGCACCACTCCACATTCGCGCACCCTTGATGTCAACTCCAATGAAATTCCTGTCGGCATGACAACGAGCCAGCCCGACAGTGTACTCACCGCGGCCACAGCCCAGCTCTAACACTATCGGGTTGTCGTTCTTGAAGAAATCCGAATGCCACTTGCCCCGCAATGCGAATCCCTCGTCCTTGAGCTGACCGTAGGGGCATTCAACGACATTGGGATAGCGGGCCATGTCGGCAAACTTGGCCAGTTTGTTTTTGCTCATTCCTTCGTACTCTACTCAATCACCACTGTAGTCCAGCCATGGACATCAGGCTCTGTTCCGTACTGTATGCCACGCAACAGATTGTACAGACGTGTGCAGACAGGGCCTGGCTTGCCGTCCTTGGAGAAAACGAATGATTTCTTCTCCTCCAAGTCGTCAATGCGCTCTATAGGACTGATAACCGCGGCTGTTCCACAGGCACCCGCCTCTTCAAAGGTGGCGAGTTCCTCCTCCGGAATCTGACGGCGTTCCACTTTCATGCCAATGTCCTCGGCCAACTGCATCAGGCTCTTGTTGGTGATGGAAGGAAGGATGGATGTGCTTTTGGGAGTGACGTAAGTGTTGTTCTTGATACCGAAGAAATTGGCCGCGCCACATTCATCCATATACTTCTTCTCCTTGGCATCGAGATAGAACTCGCAACTGTAACCAAGGTCGTGAGCCATTTTGTTGGCACGCAAACTGGCTGCATAGTTTCCACCCACCTTATATATACCTGTACCCAGCGGAGCGGAACGGTCGAACTCACGGATGATCACATAGGGATTGGTGGAGAAACCGCCCTTGAAATAGGGACCTACAGGAGTGACGAAGATCATGAAAAGGTATTCAGAGGCAGGATGAACACCTACCTGGGCACTGATACCGATGAATAGGGGACGGATATACAAGGTGGCGCCACTCTCGTATGGCGGAATGAAACGCTCGTTGAGACGTACCACCTTCTTCACCATCTCCTCAAAACGCTCTATGGGCAGTTTAGGCATGAGGATACCGTCGCATGTGCTCTGAAGGCGCTTGGCGTTCTCATCCATACGGAAGACCCTTACCTTGCCGTCTGGGCAACGATAGGCTTTCAAACCCTCAAATGCCTCCTGTCCGTAGTGGAGGCAAGTGGCTGCCATGTGAAGAGGAATCGTCTCCTCCGAACAAACCTCAATTTCTCCCCATGCGCCGTCACGGTAGTAGCAACGCACATTGTAATCGGTCTTGTGATATCCAAAACCCAATTTAGTCCAGTCAATTTCACTCATAATAATATGCTTTGATTGTTATACTCTACAAACTGCAAAGTTACACCTTTTCAGTCTGATTTTAGTATCAGTCACGAATGTTTTTTCAAGTAAATAGAATAAAAAATGAAGAGGAGGCTGTTTTTGATTGTTGGGAACTGAGCCACTTCCTTAACAACTCTCAACCATAATCCCCAAATCAATGATTGTATTTTAACCAAAAATAATAATTATGGCGTTTTCTTGACAAAGCAGTCAATTTATTTTATGAAAAAATTGTTTGCTAAAAGAAAAAAACATTAAATTTGCCCATGAAACGCATCTATCAATCATACTTACTAACAGACTTACTCGTGTTAACAGGAATACTATATCTTTATTAGAACTAAATAAATGTTTTTATGAAAAAAATCCTATCTAACTTGAACTTTGGATGTGCGAAAAGCATATTCATTGTGCTAATGATGCTGTGCGTTCCGCTCGGGATGAAAGCCCAGAACGTGAACGTTTATGGTAAGGTCACAGATGCCGCGACTGGCGACGAGATCATCTATGCCACAGTGAAGGTTGAGGGTACAGGAACTGGTACCACCACCGACATTGAAGGCAACTATAAACTCTCCGTCCCCGTCGGCAGCACACTGGAATTCTCCTACGTTGGATACCTCACGCAGAAAGTGAAGGTTTCCAAGGCTGGTGCCATCAACGTCGCCATGAAGGAAGACGCCAAACTGGTGGACGAAGTAGTGGTCGTTGGTTACGGTACAATGAAGAGAAGCGACCTCTCGGGTTCATCCATCACCATCGGTGAGGATGCATTGAAAGGGTCAATCATCACCAACCTCGACCAGTCGCTCCAAGGACGTGCCACTGGTGTGACTGCCGTCCAAACGTCTGGCGCACCTGGTTCAGCCTCCTCTATCCGCGTGCGTGGTATCGCTTCCATCAATGCCAACCAGGAACCACTCTACGTGATTGATGGTGTCATCTTCCAGGCTAGCGGACAGTCTGGCTCTGACCTGGGATTGGGCGACCGACTCGGCAACGGATCGGTTTCCACCGTCTCACCGCTCTCAACCCTGAACCCCTCCGACATCGTGTCGATGGAAATCCTCAAGGATGCCTCTGCCACCGCTATTTATGGTGCACAAGGTGCTAACGGTGTGATTCTCATCACCACCAAGCGTGGAAAGAGCGGCGGTGCCAAATTCAACTATGACGGCATGTTTGCAGTCAATCGACAAGCCAAGCGCCTCGACATGATGAACCTCCGAGAGTACGCTGAGTACTACCAGGACTTCGTCAGCAACGGATGGATAGTGGAGAGCCAGGCCAACAAGAACTATATGGACTCATCCATACTCGGAAAGGGTACCAACTGGCAGGACGCCGTCTTCCAGACTGCACTCCAGCACCAGCACCAGTTCTCCGCCCAAGGTGGCTCCGACAATATACAATACTATGTCTCTGGTAACTTCATGAATCAGGAAGGTACCATCATCGGTTCCGAGTTCAACCGATACTCAGTACGCTCCAACCTCGACGCCCAACTCAAGCCTTGGCTGAAACTGGGTATGTCAACCACTTTCGCCAACACCAAGGACGACCTGAAACGTGCGGACGGTAACGAGGGTGTCATCACTTACTCTCTGACCACACTGCCCGACATCCCCATCTATGACGTCTTCGGCAACTACTACGCAGAGGTACGTGAGGGATACTCCAGCCCCAATCCTGTGGCTATGGCCAACATGAACCAATACACACTGGAGCGCCGTAAACTCACAGGCAATATCTTTGCTGAGGTAACGCCTATCAAGTCTCTCGTTTGGCATGCTGAAATCGGTTACGATTTCTCCGAATCCGACGCTGAGACTTGGGAACCATCCATCGACCTTGGAGGATGGAAGAAACCAGCCAACCAAGACCGCTGGCAGCACAACACCAACAAGTATTGGCAGTTGAAGAACTACCTGACCTACACAGGTGATTTCGGTGAGCACCACTTCACCGCCATGCTCGGTCAGGAATGCTGGGAATCCACATGGAAATACATGAGCATCATGGGACAGAACCTGCCACGCAACGATGTCCAGAACCCATCTTTGGCTGAAACTACCGACCGCTCTTTATCATCAGGCTTCGGGTCAGCATCCATGGCTTCCTGGTTCACGCGCGAAACCTATAACTACGGCGACAGATACTACGCTACCTATACTTACCGTTACGACGGTTCTTCCAACTTCGGTCCCAACAAACGATGGGCTGGCTTCCACTCTTTCGCTACCAGCTGGCGTTTCAGCAATGAGGAATTCATCAAGTCGTGGGCTGGCGACTGGCTCTCTAATGGTAAGATCCGCGTAGGATGGGGACAGACCGGTAACGCCAATATCGGTGGATATAGATGGGGTGTTGCTTTGGGAACAATGCCGTCTTTACTCGGCATCTCTTACCGTCCTGTCGGACTGCCCAACGAATCCATCAAATGGGAGACTCAGGAACAAATTGACCTCGGTGTCGACCTCGGTTTCTTCAACAACCGTGTCAACCTTATCGTGGACTGGTACCGCAAGGAATCAAAGGACATGTTGATGGGTATGCAACTGCCTTCATACCTGGGTACACAGGGTAACCCCTCTTCCGCACTTGCCGCTCCATCGGGCAACTACGGCACCATGCGCAACACAGGTCTTGAAATCGAGCTTAAGGCCACTCCGGTTGTCACCAAGGACTTCAGTTGGGACACCGACCTCCAGTTCTCATTCAACAAGAACAAATTGGTGTCACTCCAAGGCACAACTTCTGCTGCTATCGTCGGTTACGGACAGTGGGATGATGTGGTGGCTGTGTCTAATGTAGGCCGCCCGATGTACGACTTCTATGGATATGAAGTGGAAGGTGTTTATAAAGACTTCAACGACATCCTCAACTCACCAGTCAACACGCTCTACACACAGTCGTGCATACAGAACGAGGACGGAACATGGAGCCATGTGACAGATCCCTCCAAGTACAGCAAGAACAACACGGTATGGCCGGGCGACCTCAAGTTCAAGGACGTCAACAATGACGGTATCATCGACCAGAACGACAAGACCAACATCGGCTCGCCACTGCCTAAGTTCACATTCGGTTTCACTAACACGTTCAGATACAAAGGCTTCGACCTCTCTATCTTCATCAACGGTTCTGTGGGCAACAAGGTGATGAACTACACATCCATACCGCTGACCTCCATGACCAGCACTTGGAACAACCAAATCAACGAGAAGATTGCAGACAGAGCACAACTCGCCGCTGTCGATCCAAACAAGGTCTATGCAGATGGAGGAGCATGGTACAATGACATCGAAAACGTCTATGTAACCAACCCCAACACCAAGACACCGCGCGTGGCCATCGGAAACACCTACAACCAGAACTATTCCAGTCGGTACATCGAGGACGGTTCCTATGTGCGACTGAAGAACATCTCTCTCGGCTACACATTCCCCAAGAGCATCACACAAAAACTCTACTTGGAGAACCTCCGACTCTACTGCAACCTTCAGAACGTGGCTACCATCACTGGATACGACGGATACGACCCCGAAGTCGGTGCTTCCACTACAGACCAACAAGGCCACTCGTTCGGTGTTGATAACGGTCGTTATCCCTCACCTTTCACTTGCTCTTTCGGTGTGAACATTTCATTCTAAAACATAGGAGACAATCATCATGAAAATAAAGAATATCATCATATTTGCAGCTGCTTCGTTAATGGGACTCGGACTGACTTCATGCGAAGACTTCCTGGATCGCCCAACTGAAGACAACTATGTGGCTGGCGGGTATTACAAGACCGACGCAGAGTGCATCGCTGCCGTTAACTATCTCTACAACTCACCTTGGAACGACTTCACTCGAGGATTCTTCAAAGTGGGAGAGGTGCTGTCTGGCAACTACTACTGGGGATCAAGCCCCTACCTCAACTTCTCGCTCAACTCCAACGATACGGACCTGCGCAACATGTCCTACTCACTCTGGGCTGTCAACGGACACTCCAACATCGTACGCCACTACATCGAAGGCGGTGGAGCATCCGAAGCCGTGAAACACCAGACCATGGGAGAGTGCCTGCTATGGAAGGCCATGGCCTACTTCTATCTCGTACGCACCTTCGGCGACGTGCCCATCGTGCACGACAATTCAGCCATGATCGAGAGCGGCACCTACAACGACCAAATGAAAGTGCAGAAGGCAGATGTCTATGAGTACATCGTGATGACACTGGAGAAAGCCATCGAATGGCTGCCAGAGCAGTGCGCAGAAGGACGTCTCGACAAGTACTGCGCAAAAGGACTCCTCGCTAAGGTTTATCTGACCAAGGCCGGTGTCACAGGACAACTGAACAACGACGACCTGCAGAAAGCCGCCGACCTGGCCAAGGACGTGATTGAAAACAGCGGACGTGAACTGGAGAAGAACTATGCCGACTGCTTCACACTCGAAGGCAACAAATCCAAGGAGAACATGATCGCCTGGCGTTGGATAGCAAAAGGAAGCACTAACTGGACATCTCAGAACCCCATGCAGTCCGACCTCGGTATGACAGGAATGGACGAGTTTGGTGATGTCTGGGGAGAATGGGGAGGTCCCTCTGTCGACCTGCAGGATGCCTTCGGATTCAATGTCCTCGACGACCCCGCAACACGACCCGACGTGGATACTCGACGTATCGCCACCATGATGACCGTCGGCGACGTGATTCCTTACCTCTGGCGCGACAAGGGTGGTTTCGACTACATGCGCTTCGAGTACGATAAGGAATACAACGACGCCGCATGGGGAGAGCACCGTTCACCCACAGGCTGCAACGTTGTGAAGCATCTATATGGCAACAACAATGACCACGTGACTGCCCTCGGACACTCTGCAGAACGTATGGCCAGCTCACTCTGCACACCGCTGCTCCGTCTGGCTGATGTCTATCTGATTCTCGCTGAGGCCAAGGTGCTGATGAACCAAGGTACTGACCCTGACGCGCTCAAAGCTTTCAACGCTGTTCATCAACGCGCCATTCCTAATGCCAATGCCGAGACTTCACTGACATTCGACAAGGTGTGGAAAGAACGCCGTCTGGAACTTGCCTGCGAGGGCGACCGCTGGTACGACTTCGTTCGTCTGGCTTACTATAACACGGACAAGGCTATCAACGAAATCAAGGCGCAGCGACGCAATTCTTACTGGAACCTTAACCTGACTTTCAAGAACTACTTCACGACAGGACAGTGGATGTTGGTCAACAAGGATGATGAAGGCAACGACCAGACCACAACCTACGACGACCAAACACCTGCTCCTAACGTGACAGCCAGCAGTTTCACTATTCCTTTCCCAATGGAAGACCTGACTTTCAACCCACACCTGATGGAAGACCCCATCCATGTGGACGTACGTGAGACTTACCAGTATTAAAAAAACTAATATATCATTCAAGCATGAAAAGATCATTTAATAGCCTCTTCTTGCTGGCGGCCATCACCTTCACTGCAACAGTGTTCACCAGTTGTGAAGATGAGCCCGACAAGTACAAGATAAGCGGCGGAAATCCAACCATCCGCTACATACGTTCAGTGGGAGCCGAAGGTACTGATTCCATCCTCACTGGAGCCTACATGGACAACAGCATCTGCATCGTGGGTGACAACCTGCGCAGCATCGTCAAGATGTTCTTCAACGACCAGGAAGCCAAGCTGATTCCCAGTCTGATTACCGACAACACCATGATTGTGACTGTACCGAGTAACATTCCGGGTGAGGTGTTCAACAAAATCTTCATGATCAACAACGCCAACGATACCACTACCTACGATTTCAAGGTTCTCGTTCCCGGACCTACCATCAACAACATGTCCAACGAATGGGCACAGAAAGGCGAGCAGGCTACCATCTATGGTAACTACTTCGTAGATGACCCCAACACTCCGCTTATACTGACCATCAACGGTACAAATGTGGCTATTGACGAGTTCGACATGAGCCACATGACATTCACCATCCCTGAAGGGTTAGAGGAAGGTCCCGTTGAAATCTCCACAGTCTATGGCAAGAAGAAAGCTAAGTTCAACTTCCACGACACACGCGGTATGCTGTTCAACGACTGGGGTTCATTCGACGCTGGCGAGGCTTCCACTGGTCTGACCAACCATGGTTGGCACAATCAGACAATCATCAGCGACGAGAACTCCCTCGACGGCAGTTACCTCATGCTCGGCGATTGCGACCTTGTGGACGGTTCTTGGATGGACCGAAACGTATCCTTCGAGTACTGGCCAGGCGACTGGGATGGCACCTTCACTGGTGTGAACTCACGCCTTTCCGACCTCGTCAGCTTCGCCAACTTCGCCAACATGGCACTGAAATTCGAGGTGAACATCCCGTCATCCAACCCATGGACCAACCTCTCCATGCAGTGCATCTTCTCTGGTGACGAGCAGGTGACCCTGACTACTGCCAACAACAACTTCTTCAACGGAACAGACTACCCTCGCGCACTTTGGACACCTTGGAGAGCCACAGGTTCCTACGACACCGGAGGCAAGTGGGTAACAGTGACCATCCCTCTCGAGAACTTCAAGTACAAGAACGACGGTACACCAGCCAAAACGCCACTCGAGACCAAGAACTTCACGGGTCTTACCCTCTTCATTTGGAGCGGTGTGACAAGCGGCACTACCTGTCATCCTATCATTCGTATCGACAACATCCGCGCGGTAGAGTACTAATTCTAAACTAATTAAGACAATGAAAATATATCGTAAAATATCAGTATTAGCCCTGACTGCACTGGTTGCCGCTACTGGATTCATCAGTTGTAGCGAGGACGACCTCGACACCAACCCGTACAGCAAAGGCGGTGTGAACATCCTGGGCTTCGGTCCCATGCCTATCACACGTGGTGAGACCATGCGAGTGACTGGTACACATCTGAATGATGTGAAAGAAGTGATTTTCCCTGAAGGGAACCAGAAACTCACTCCTTCGACCACCTTTATCGCCGCAGAATTCAGCCTGAAAAACTCTGAGGAGATGGTGGTGACCATTCCCGACCAGTGCGTGCCAGGCAAGCTGCGTGTCGTGACCAAGGGCGGTGACACCATTGTTTCACAAACCAACATCACATTCAGCGAGGAAATCAAGGTGACGGCCATGACGCCCGACCCTGTGCACCCTGGTGAAATCGTCTCCATAAAGGGTGAGTATGTCTGGAACATCGGTCAAGTCATGTTCTTCGACCATGTGACCGTGGATGCAGAGAACTTCGTGAAGAACACCCGCAGCGAGATTCAAATACGCGTGCCCATGGAAGCCAAGACTGGCGAAGTGGCATACAACGACGGCTCTGAGGGCGCTGAGAACACCGTGGTAGGCAACCTCAATGTGGACGCTCCTAAGGCTACAGGCGTGTCGAAAGCCACTCCTGAGTTCGGCGAACGCATCACCATCAACGGCGAGAACCTCGACTTGGTGGAAACGCTCGACTTCCCTGCTGTAGAAGGTGTTGAGTTCGAGGTGGCGAGCGACGGAAAGTCCATCCAAGTGACCGTACCTACCAACACGGTATCCGGCACCGTCACCATGACTGCCGCTTCTGGACTCACAACCACAGTCGATATCACCGTTCCTCTCGCAACCTTCAACTCCATCGACCCGACCAAGGATGTCAAGGCTGGTCAGACCATCACCATCACTGGCGACAAACTCGACCGCATCACACAAGTCATCCTGCCGGCTATCGGAGAACCTCTCACCAAGGGACAATTCGAGCAGAGCGCCACGAAGATCTCGTTCCAGGTGCCTGAAAGAATGGGCGACGGAAAGATTATCCTCGTGCAGCACGACAACTACAGCATTGAGACCGACAAGGTATCGATGTACAGCGAGGCACCTGAACTCACACTCTGGACTGGTAGCACCTACATCGGCAACTGGAGCGGCTCAATGGCCGACCTCTCATGGGGTGGATTCGACTGGTCAACCATCAAACCAGGACAGGTGCTGACCGTTTACCTCACACCTGACATGTCGGAAGGCTGGTCACAAATCCGCGTCGGCAACGGTAGTTGGGCTGCACTGCCTGGCACATCCGATGCCAATGCGCTGTCTGCTGAAGACACCAAGTTCTCCGTGACCCTCACACAGGCCATGATTGACGAAATGGTCAATAATGGTGGTCTCGTCATCTGCGGTGCCTTCTTCACCGTGACCAAGGTCACTGTATCCATCCTGGAAACCGTACTTTGGAGAGGCAGCACTTACATCGGCAACTGGAGCGGTTCGATGGCCGACCTTTCATGGGGTGGCTACGATTGGTCAACCGTGGAGGCAGGACAGAAACTGATTGTCTATCTCACCCCCGACATGTCGGAGGGATGGTCGCAGATCCGTCTTGGCAACGGTAGTTGGGGCGCACTGCCTGGCACATCCGATGCCAATCCATTGGCTGCTGATGACACCAGATTCGCTGTGACACTGACTCAGGCCATGATTGACGAGATGGTCAACAACGGTGGCCTCGTCATCTGCGGCGCGTTCTTCACCGTGACGAAAGTTGTACTGCAATAAACTAACTATCACTTACTGAGAGAAAGGGCGCAATTCCATTGCGCCCTTTCTCTTTATCTTTAGTTCCTACGGCCAGTCCTCCTAATCTATTTTATCGTCTTTGCTCTATTTTCAAGTCTCTGCGACTCTTGCTCTGGGTGACGAGATAAACACCGGTGAAGACGAGAACTATTGCCACAGACTGCCAAAGCCCGAACACGCCAAGACCTGTGGCCACACTCACCGCACAGGCCACAATGGGCTGCACATAATTGTACATGCTCACCACTGTCGGACGCAATCCCTTCTGACCCGTCATCATGAAGATGTAGGCCAGGAATGTACCGCCAACCACCACAAAGGCAGTCTCCAACCAAGTAGTTACAGTGAGTTCAGCCCAGGGCAAGGAAGCCATCCGACCGTAAGAGAAAGGCAGGATGACAATAGCCGCATAGGTAATCATCCATTTCATGCAAGTGATGACCGTGTAACGAGCAATCAAGTGTTTGAAAATGGTGAGATAGACTGCGAAGCATAACTGCGCGGCAAGACATAACAAATCACCTGAGAGACGGCCTTCATTCGATGCCCCACCCCGACTACTGCTCGTAATCAGGACAAAAGCACCTATGGCACCAAGAAAAACACCCGTGACTTTCTTCGAAGTGACAGGCTCACGAAGAAAGATGGCCGCCAAAACCATCGTGATGATAGGCATCACCGTAGTCATGATACTTGCATTCACGGGAGAGGTGAGGCTCAAGCCTATGGTGTAGCAACACTGGTTGAACACGATGCCAAGCATCGCAGCAAAGAAGAACTTCAACATGTCCTTCGGCTTGACTTCCTCGTTCTTGACGAACAAAGATGCCAGCCAAAAGCACAAAGCGCCACCACAAACACGAAAGGTGACCATCTCAAGACCACCTACACCATTGCTCATCGCATCCTTACCCAAAGGAGCCATCAAACCCCATATCCCACAAGCAAGAAGCATGCATATATGTCCTTTTATCTTCATCTTCAAGTACATTTGGCTATTTCAGGATGCAAAAATACACAAAAATCCGATTTTTTAATTATTTTTGCACCAAAGACTGAATTCACATCAAGAAAACACACCAAAGGAATGGCCACAATTCTTAGAACTTTACTGACCATAACGGCTGTATTATCTCTCTGCCACATGCCAATGAAGGCACAAACAGAAGGACTGGCGTCCTATTATGCCAACAAGTTTCACGGAAGGAGAACCAGCAGTGGAAGTACCTATGACAAGAACGGTTATACCTGCGCACACCGCACATACCCCTTTGGCACCTTGCTCAAAGTGACTAACCTCAGAAACAACAAAAGCACGATAGTGAAAGTGAACGACAGAGGTCCTTTCGCCCACAAGAGAATCATCGACCTCTCCTACGCCGCCGCCAAAGATATCGGTCTCATTGGCGCAGGAGTGGCGATGGTAAGAATCGAAAAAATCAACAGCCAAAACGCCAACGAAATAGAACTGGAGCATCTGAAAATACCCAAACCTTTTCGAGAAGAGGATTTAACTATCGACCTCAAGTTGACCCATGAAGTTGACTCTCTATGGTTTCTGCCAATCATACCAGAGGATGACGACTCAGAATAACAACTGAAAAAGCACTTTTTAACTGTTTCCTTTTGGCAAATCAGATTTTTCATCTACTTTTGCGTAAAAATTACATGAAAAGAAAAGCAATGGAAGAACTGTTATACCACTATCAATACCCTCACCCTGCCGTAACCACTGATTGCGTGATATTCGGATTCGACGGCGAGCAACTCAACGTATTGCTGGTGGAGAGAGGAATTGAACCCTTCAAGGGATGCTGGGCCCTGCCTGGCGGATTCCTCGGCATGAAGGAGACTGCCGAGGAGTGTGCGCTCAGGGAACTGAGAGAGGAAACAGGTGTGTCTAACGCATATATCAAGCAGTTCCACACATTTACCAACGTTGAACGAGATCCCCGAGAGCGTGTCATCACTATCGCTTTTTATGCCTTGGTACGCATTCAAGAGGTGAAGGGAGGCGACGATGCAGCAAAGGCACAATGGTTCCCAATTGACGAAATACCGGAACTGGCTTTCGACCATGACATAATTCTTGAAGCGGCAAAACAAACACTGCGAAAACAAATTCATTTCGAGCCCGTTGGCTTTGAACTGCTGCCCGAGAAATTCTCCATGAAACAACTACAGCAACTCTACGAAGCGATTCTTGGCGTGAGATTCGACCGACGCAACTTCTACAACAAGATGCTCCATATCGGACTCCTCACCCCACTCCACGAAACGGAATGGTTCTCCTCGCGAAAGGAGTCTTTCCTTTACACATTCAATCCCGAGAAATATGAGGAGATGAAAAAGAAAGGCTTCAAACTGGAATTCTAACTTTACTACTTCTTCTTTTTCTTCGACGACTTCATATAGTCAGATGGCGTCATTCCGTAAAGTTGGCGGAATGCGGTGGAGAATGAGGATATAGACCGGAAACCTGTAGCTACACTGACTTGCGTAATGTCGAGGTGCTTGTTGCCCAACAACTTGGCTGCTTGCTTTAAGCGCGCGTTCTTGATAAAGTCGCGGGGAGTCTGACTTGTGAGTTCTTTCATCTTACGATGGAGATGCACGCGGCTTAGACCTACTTTGTCGGCTATAAACTCCACACTCAAGTCTGGGTTCGCCAAATTCTCGTTCATCACCTTCATGATGCGCTGCATCAACTTCTCATCGGGCGACTCCAGTTCGATGTCATCTACCTTGTCTGCTTGTTCGGCACTGCCGTCAAACTTGCTTTGCATCCGATGTCGGTTGGTGAGCATTGTCATCACCATCTGCTTGAGCACATCAATGTTGAAAGGTTTAGACATATAACCGTCAGCTCCCACATTCAAGCCCTTCAGCCGGTTCTCATCAGTACCCAACGCTGTCAGCAACAACACTGAGATATCGCTCGTGTTGATGTTCTTCTTGATATGCTGACAAAGCTGTATGCCGTCCATCACGGGCATCATCACATCACTGACAACCATATCCACCTTCTCAACATTCTGCAAGACATAATCCCATGCCTCGCGACCATTGACAAAATCACAGACATTGACAGTCTGCGACAATTCACTCATCACATACTGACGGATAGCCTCATCATCCTCCACAACGACAACATTGAAACGACGAGGACCTGACGACTTCCTCACATGCAACACCACCGGAGTGTTGTCGTCTATTAGGGACTCGTCCCTTGATTCATCAGTTGCAGTGACATTTGTCGTGACTTCGTCAATATCAACAGCCGTCTCTGTCTCATCTGAGAAGGAATGACCGGCATCAGAAGAGTCATCAACAGCAAGACCATTGTCCTCTATTTCTGAGGTTTGCTCTTCCAGAGAAGGAACCGCAATATGGTCTCCACCCTGCGTATGACCTGCCTGATCAGCAGTAGTCACCGCGGCAAGTGGCTGTATTTCTTCCTCTGTCTTAACATCAAATTCGGATGGGTCCTCTTTCTGTTGGTGGGATACCAAGACCTCTTCACTCACAGCTCCTGGATTCTCATCCTTGGACTTCTCAATGGGTGAAGACTTCACCACCAGTCCTTCGTTGCCTATAGGAATGGTCACCGTGAAATGAGTGCCTTTTCCCTCCTCGTTGTCAGCAACAGCGATTGTTCCTCCATGCAGTTTCACCAACTGGCTCGTCAAGTTCAGCCCAATACCAGTACCTACATAATTGTCAACATTACCGCTGGCAGAATAAAAACGCTCAAAGATATGCTTCTTGTCCTCGTCCTTGATGCCACAACCCGTGTCGGTCACCTCTATACGGAATGACCCCTCCTGAGCAAGACTGCTCAGATACACCACAATACGACCGTCCTTGGGTGTGAACTTGAAGGCGTTCGACAACAAGTTCATCACAATCTTGTCGAGGTTTGCCTCATCAACATATGCCCATAATTCACCCTTGGGGTGATTATAGAGGAACTGAATGTTCTTCTGGGTGGCCGACGAGGTGAAGAGCTCGTAAAGGTTCTTCACAAAACGGACCAGTTCCACCCTGCTGTACTTGAGTTTGAGCTGCCCTTTCTCTGCCTTGCGTGAATCCATCAACTGGTTGATGAGCCTTAGTATGCGTTTCGCATTCTGGTTGATCAGCTTGTAGTTGGTTTGGTGTGCCTCGTCATCACCCATCTTCATCAGCCTTTCAAGCGGACTTAGGATAAGGGTCATAGGAGTGCGTATCTCGTGGCTGATGTTCATGAACATCTGAGTGCGAGCCTCGTTCATCCGCTCTTCCTGACGATGACGTTCCAACAGACGACGCGCCTTCACACGATGACGTAAATCCTTGTATAAAAGCCAAGCCAACAACAAGACGAGCAGGAAATAACTCACCATGGCTGGTGTAGATAGGAACCAGACAGGATGAACCACCACGGATACGGTCTTAATATCAGTTTCCGCACCCAACAGACTGCCTTTGATCCGTATGTTATAGGTTCCAGCAGACATATTGATCATTTCTATACGACGAGTGCCTTTTGGCAATTCCACCCATTCATTGTCATTGACACTATAAGAGAAAGTCATCAGTGATGAGGTGAGAGACACTGGCGCCACTTCAACGCTGAAAGTATTGTCGCTATGGCACAGGTTGAAACGTTCCGTTTCGGCAACCCATTTGTCAGTGATGGTATAAGAGCCCGATTTCTGACCTGTATGCACAGGCTTGCCAAAAAGGTAGAAATCCACGATTCGGAAATCCGATATATTCACGCTATGGGTGATCATCTCTATCGGATTGAAATAAGTGATGCCATTGACACCACCGAAATACAGATTGTCGCCACCGTAGAACGATGCACGCTCACTGAACTCGTTGCCCTGAAGACCATCCTGGGAAGAGAAGCCTTCCAGCATCTTGCCTTTGGCATCCAAACGGTAAAGACCTTGACGAGTGGAAATCCAGAGATGGCCGTAATCAGTAATCTCAATACTCAGCACCGCCTTAACATTCCCCGCACTCTCTACACGTTCCAACTGACCTGAAGATGCATCATATCTCATCAAGCCTTCATTGGTAGCCAACCAAAAGATACCGGAATTCTTGACCTGGCGTATTTGATTGATTGTAATCCTATCGACAACTAACTTCACATCGCTCACATTGCCATCATTCACATGCATATCCACCAATCCGTAGTTTGTGGCCAGAAGCATACGAGTGCTCGTCAACAAGATATCATTGATATACATGTTTGGTGACAAAATACGCCGTGACTCGCTTTGTACTTTTTGCTCTACACGACCTGCTCTCACATCATAGTAAAAGAGTCCGTATCCGCAAGTGCCTATCCACATGTTGCCGGATTTATCCTCGGCCACAGAATAGACGCTTGTCACCTTGTCGCCAGAGGCTATCTTGCTCAAAGGCGTCAACGTCCCATCTACGGGATTCATCCGCATCAACTCTTCATTAAAAGGACCCACCCACAGATTGCCTCTGCTATCCTCAAAGATATCCATAAATGTCATGTCGATGCCCGATGCGTTCTTACCCTGGAAATGCTCGCTGCCTGTCATGTCGGGATTGATCTTATAGACCCCGCAATGGTCGGTGCAAACCCATAACTGTCGTTTGCTATCCACCATCATGGCTGTCACACAATTGGTGCCAATCAAATTGCGAGAAGCTGAGCGACGCCCCATATAATGGAAGTTGGAGGCGTCTGCTGGAGAGGCATATACACCTTTCCAATACACACCAACCCAAATGTTCCCTTCTTTATCGAGCAACGCATCCTTCACATTGCATTTGTCCATCTTGAAATCGTTCACCTCGACGACACTCTTCTCCACCTTGCGGGTTTTCTCATCAAAGACATACAGACCGTCGCCATCGGTACAAATAAAGATACTGCCCTTAGCACCAGGACGGATCTTCCAAATGGACTTGCCTTCAAGATCGGTGGTGGCACTTACAAACCAGCCTTGGGCTGAGTCATAGACCTTCAGACCTCCATGCTCTTCTCCCAAATACATCCTGCCGTCGGAACCATAGCACAAAGACCTTGCGATATTGACGCCTTCCACCATCCAGACCTTCCCATCACGATACATGCCCACACTACGGTCACCACCGATGAACCAGAAGCCATGGTCTTTGCTGTCAACAATCTGCACACACCTGTTCAATGCTTCTATCTTGCAACGATGCCTCATCACATAATGGCGATTGCCATCATCCTCCATCTCCAGAAGACCAGCACCTGAGGTGCAAGCATACACCTTTCCGTCCTGCATATGCGCTAAGCTGATGATGTAGGGATGGATGGTATCATTATTTTCTGAGAGCAGGGTGACATCATGGAACTGGTCGGTCAGGTAGTCATACCATTGGATGCCTGAAGAATGGCCAATCAGAAGGTCGCCATTCTGCAATTGCTCAATACAAGTCATGATGTCGTTTGACAACGAATGTCCGCCTCCATCTTTATAATACACATTGATTTTCGAGCCATCAAACCGATTGAGACCATTCTGTGTCAAAATCCACATATTGCCACGACTGTCTTGAAACAGACTTCGGATGTTGGTGTTCGACAGGCCGTTGTCGGAAGTCCACGAATAGACTGCCTGACCCATGGCAGACATTGTCGTCATCATGGCCAGTAAGCACACTGCTATTCTCATTGTCATATTGTGTTTTCCCATCATTCTTCTTTTCATAGTCAGTAGGGGATAGTTAAGTTTTTTCACATGTTACATGAGGCATCTGAAACCAACTTTCAGGCACCCATTCACAATTTTAAGCAAATGTAACAAGAAAAATCCATATTCCACCAATTTATCCATAAATCATTTTGTTTTCATGTAACATGAATTGCATCTTCAAGCATCCAGCATGAACAGTCTCTGGCTTTAATGAGGCTTAGTTTTTTCATGTGGCATTTATGAGATTTTGAGTACCGCCTGACAAAAACTACAACTGCATATATAAAAAAGACTGACTACAATTAAAAAATAACAACTTGGATGCTTGCACATCATATTTTTTGCATATCTTTGCCAAAAGAAACGTTGACCATACTGATTAAGGTAAGGTCAACGATATACTGATTAACATACACGACTCATGTTCGACAACATTCAAAACCTGATACTCGATTTTGGAGGTGTACTCGTTGACTTAGACCGCCAAGGGTGGATTGAGTCCTTCATCAAATTAGGATTCAACGATTTTGAAGAGGTCTTCAACGACAAAGGTACCAATACCGTCTTTAAGCAGTTCGAACTTGGACAAATCTCGTCGGAACAATTCTGCAAAACCCTGAAACACCATTGCAGCGCAGGCACCACAGACGAACAAGTGGCCGAGGCATGGAACACTTTGCTCACTGGCATTCCACGACAGCGGCTGAGAAAACTGCTTTCTCTGCGCGACAGATATGTGGTCTATCTGCTCAGCAACACAAATGTGCTGCATTGGAACCATTCCGCACAAACGTATTTCAACTATCACGGCTTCACCATCGACGACTATTTCGAGGAACTGTTCCTCTCTTTCCAGATGAACCAGATGAAGCCCGACCCTGGTATTTACCACTCCATCATCGCACGAACGGGCATCATGCCGTTCAACACGCTTTACCTTGACGACATGAAGGAGAACTGCGATACTGCAGCCCGTTTGGGGTTCAAGACCCATCTGGTCACACCAGACGAAGATTGGACTGAATTGTTCGCCGACCCTATCCCCAACTACGACCGATGACCGACAGACCTTGCGTAGTAACCATAGGCTTCTTCGACGGAGTTCATCGCGGGCACCAATATATCCTCTCCCAAGTCAGGGAAGAGGCTAAACGCTGTGGCCTCACCTCAGCTGTCGTCACATTCTACAACCACCCCCTCACCATCGTACGTCCAGGATTCGAGCCTCTTCTGCTATCATCTCCCGAGGAAAAACTGCAACTGATCAAGAACACTGGTATTGAGAGGGTGGAGATGCTGCATTTCACCTACGAGATGTCGCAGCTCTCATCAGAAATGTTCATGGCACAAGTGCTGAGAGACAAGTTGAACACACGAAAACTGATAATCGGCTACGACAACCATATCGGACACGACCGACTGTCATTCCACGATTTGGTGGCTGTGGGCAAGCGATACGGCATTGAGGTCATACAGGCGAAAGAACACATACAAGACGATTCCACAAGGTTCAGTTCATCGGTAATACGCAAGGCGTTGATTGATGGAGACATCGATAAAGCCAATTTTGTACTTGGAAGAAACTACCCCATCAGCGGAAAGGTGGTCGATGGTTTCCACAACGGAAGAATCATCGGGTATCCCACAGCCAACATTCACTCCGACTGCAAGGGAAAACTCATTCCCCACACAGGTGTTTACACAGTAAAGGTACGCTTGGGCGACACACTCCTCAACGGTATGATGAACATCGGGCATCGGCCCACTTTCCATAACGGCGAGGAACAGACACTCGAAGTGAACATCTTCGATTTCAACGCCGATATCTACAGCGAGAGAATCATCATTGAATTCGTGCACTACATCCGAGAAGAACACGAATTCAATGACGTGGAGGAACTGAAAGCGCAAATTGAGAAAGACGAGGCACTATGCCGCAAACTGCTTTCATAGCAAGCCGAAGATACTTGCTTTCAGTTCTCCAGGATCTTCTTGATTTCGGCATCCACCTTCGTCAGTTTGTCGCGACAGAAAGCGACGAGTTGTTGCGCTTCCTTGAGGGTGGCGCTGAGACTGTCGATATCCATCTGACCATTCTCCACTTTATCGACAATCTCCTCCAAGCGCTTCATCGCTTTCTCGTAGGTCATCTCATCCTTGTTCATTCGTATATATCGTATTGCGAAACACCCGGCATTGGGAATCTCAAGTTAATTATTCCTTTGATTTTCAGTCATTGACATAGACCTTTTTGCCGTTGACAATATAAATGCCCTTTTTTGGTTGGGCTACAGGACGTCCCTGAAGGTCATAATAGATGTCGTCGTGTGCATCCCGTGTGAACTCATGGTCCGCGATACCGTCCTGTGTGCCTTTCAGATGGACACGGTACTCACCGCCAGGAACGGTCGTCAAGTCATACTCATAAACCTTCTTCACACTGAGTTTTGGCTTTGCGGAAAGCGACTTGGAAAGGAGTGGTTCCTTGATCTGTGCTGGAGCGAAAAGCGGATTGGGACAGACGCCCTCAGCATCCTTAAGTCCATCGCCCTCCAATTCCACGTAAGAGCGCAGACGGATGATGCCGCCGATGGTGGAGCGCACGGTTGCGGTTTGCAACTTCGTGTTGTCCCATTCCATATCAACCTCGAATCCTCCACGCGCCCGAAGACCGCTGACACTGCCCTTCCGCCAATTCAGCGGCAAGGCAGGCAATAGATGTACGGCACCGTCGTGGCTCTGAAGCAGCATCTCGGCAATACCCGCCGTAGCACCGAAGTTGCCGTCGATTTGGAAGGGCGGGTGTGCATCGAAGAGGTTGGGGAAAGTGCGCCCGTTGGGATACTGGCCAGTGGCATCCTCCGAGGGAAGCAAACGCAGCATGTTCTTCAGAATGGTCAGGGCATGGGCGCCGTCGAGCATACGTGCCCAGAAACAGATTTTCCATCCGAGACTCCATCCCGTGGCCTCGTCACCGCGGTCAGTCAGTGTCTGTTTGGCCGCTGCGAAGAGTTCGTTGTGACTGTAGGGGCTGATCTGGTTGGAGGGATACAACCCATAAAGATGGGAGATGTGACGGTGATGGGGGTCGCTGCCGTCAGCGTCGATAAGCCACTCCTGAAGTTGTTTGCGACTGCCGATCTGCATGGGTGGAAGCAGAGCCAGCGTCTGTTCAAGTTTTTCCTGATACTCAGCGTCCTCGCCAAGGATACGTGCCGCCTGCAAAGTATTCGACAAAGCGTCGAACACTATCTGGTTGTCCATCGTGCAGCCAGCGGTAATAGGTGTCGATTTGCCGGCAGGTCCTTGTTCGGGACTCACCGACGGCACAACCACAAGCCAGTGCTCACCTTCTCCCGATGTGGGGTAGTTGGGATGCGGCACCATGAAGTCCAGGTAAAAATCCGCCGTACCCTTGATAACAGGATACCATTCGCGAAGGAAATCCACGTCGCCTGTGTAGAGGTAGTGCTGCCAAAGGTGAGTGGCGAGCCATGCGCCGCCATTGGGATACATGCCCCAGAATGCACCATCGACGGGACCTGCAATGCGCCACAGGTCGGTGTTATGGTGGGCCATCCATCCACCACACCTGTACATGAGTTTGGCCGTTCTGGCACCCGTCTCACTCAAGTCGCGTATCATCCCGAAGAATGGTTCGTTGGTCTCCGTGAGGTTAGTGACTTCCGAAGGCCAGTAGTTCATCTCGGCATTGATGTTGATGGTGTATTTCGAATCCCAGGGCGCGTCTTTCTTGTCGTTCCAAAGGCCTTGCAGGTTGGCGGGCTGTCCGCCTTTCTGCGACGATGAAATGAGCAGGTAGCGACCGTAGTTGAAAAGCAGGGCCACCATACCCCAGTCGGAACTACCATCGAATTTCTGAAGACGTTTCTCTGTTGTCAGTTTACTGTTTGCAGCTGTCGAAGGCAAGTAGAGTTTCACACGGCCATATTGCTGCTGGTAGGCCTCAATATGACGGCTAAGCAGCTGGTCGTAGTCGTGCTCCAACGCATGAGTGAGAAACGACTGGCTCTTGGCCGACGCATTACCGCTGACATCTTTGTAATTGACGTAGTTGGTGGCTGCAGAAATATAGATGGTGGCTGTCGTGTAGTTCCTGACCATCACCATTCCACCTGTGCCATAGCTCACGTCACCATCGCTATCCACATGGTAGCGCAGTGTGGCCTTGAGTTTGCTGCTGATACCCTCGTGATCCACTCCGTTGATGGTGGCAATGGCGCAGTCTGTGCCCCTCGTATATGCCGTGGAGTATGGTGCCGAGTGCCTGATGATAAAGGTGGAGAGGGTGTCGGCCTCCACGCGCATCACAATGACACTGTCGGGCATGGAGGCGAAGACGGTGCGGCGGTAGTGATGTCCGTCCTGGTCGAAGGAGACGGTGGAGAGAGCGGTCTGTAAGTCCAGTTCGCGCTGGTAGTTGGTCACCTTGCTGTCGGTGATGCCCGTATGGGTCAGTTTGAGACTGCCAAGGGTCAGGTACTTCATACCATGCGGGCCTTTGATGAATTGCTGGTTGATGAGGTTCTCAGCATCCTGCTCCTTGCCGCTGAAGATGAGGTCGCGTACCCGCCCCAAAGAGTTTGCCGCTGACGAGCTGTTGTTGCTGTGTGGTCCACCCGACCAAAAAGAGTCCTCATTGAGCTGGATCTCGTCCTCCTTCGCTCCACCATATACCATGCCGCCTAAACGGCCGTTGCCCACGGGCAGCGCCTCCAGCCATATCGACGCGGGTTTGTCGTACCATAGACGCTGTGTGTTGTCGTCCTGCGCTGTCATGGTTGTCCAAGACATCAGCAACGAGATAGCTGTCAAGATTATCTTTTTCATATTTCTTAATTATTTATGATTTGCTCTTTTCCATTTCGGTCACCTCTGAAACCACCTTTCCGTCAGCCAGAAAAGTGACCATCTCATCCCCCTTCTTCAATTGCGACACACTTCTAAGCGACTTGCCTCCCACTTGGGTGATGCTGTACCCCTGTTTGAGAATGTTTACCGGGTCAACTGCTCGTAAACGCAATGAAATCAGTTTCAGCCGATGCTGTTCGTTCTGCAGTCTGGCATTGACTTGTAACGGCAGTCTGGCTGTTATGAGGTCGAGTTTGTTCTTGTCTGTCTGCAATATACCGACGATATCGCGGTGAATGAGGCTTGTGATCTGCATGAGCCGGTTCTGCTGACGCTGATGGAAAAGGGTGTAAATCGCCGGCATTCTGCCGACAATCAGGTTCAACCGATTCCTCTCATCAGCCAATCGACGCTCCACATATCCTGTGATACGGTCGGAGAAGTCGTCAACAAGGGACAGTTCTGCCTCTTGATGGTGGATAAGCAACTCTGCGGCTGCAGTGGGGGTCTTGACACGGGTATGCGCCACCATGTCGATAACGGTATCGTCACGTTCATGCCCGATACCAGTGATGACGGGCAAAGGAAACTGAGCCACATGCTCTGCCAATCGCAAAGTGTCGAAGCCCGAAAGGTCGGAGACGGAACCACCACCTCGGATAATGACCACGACATCCCATTCCAACACGTCATTCATGACCGCGTCAAGCGCTGCTATGACACTGGACTCAACCCCGTCGCCTTGCATGAGGGCAGGAAAAAGACGGGTGTAGAACACCAAACCCTTTTCATTGGCGTTCAACTGATCGCAGAAATCACCATAACCAGCGGCTGTGGCGCTCGAGATAACCGCAATCCGCTGAAGGAGCCTTGGCAATTCCAGTTCCTTGTTCATCTGGTCGATGCCCTCTTCCTTCAATTTGCTGATGATTTCCCTGCGGCGCTTGGCGATATCACCCAAGGTATAAGTAGGGTCAATATCATTGACAGTTAGTGTATAACCGTAAAGGGAATGGAACGACAACTTGACTTGCACCAGCAGCATCATACCTGCTGACAAAGGCTGGCCTGTGGTCTGTTCAAAACACGGACGGAGTAGCATCCATTTGTTATGCCACACCACGCCCCGCGCCTTGGCAATCAATGAGTTGCTGAACTCGTCCTTCTGAACAAACTCCAGATAGCAATGACCGCGGTTCTCACGCACTTCGCTAACCTCTGCGGAAAGCCAATACGAGTGTGTGAACGAACTGTCAATCACCTCGCTCACCATATTGTTCAGTTCCAATAAGGTCAATGCCTCTGCCATCGTTGTCTAATAATATGTAGAAACTATCGGGAAAAGACCCTAAAGCCTAATGCCTAAAGCCTACCAAATCACCTCGGTCGCTTGCCCATGAGAACATGCTCAAAATTGGCGTACGAACTGTCGATATAACTCAATTCGTAGGGTTGGATACGCAAAGATAGTGTATTTTTCAATTCTGACAAACCAAAATACTCGCGAAGTATCGCCACCATATTAAATGACAGGTCGTCGCTCTTGAGCATCAAGGCACGGCAACAGCGCAGAACAAGAGCCCTGTCGCCCTCTGCATGACGCAGGGTCTGGAACATAATGTAATAAGCGACGGGAGTCGTCAACGGAAGCAAGGATGAGACACGCTGTACCGGCTGGTCAATCTCCAGCCAAGAAAAAAGCCCTGTGATCTGCTCTTCTGTTTCCAGTAACCCTATGACCATTCGAATCATCTTCATCCGCTCATCCGGCAACTCTTGGACCATATACTGCCCAAAAGCTACAGCCGAAGGGCAGGTGAACGACAACTGGCCATTATGTGCCAAACGCTTGACAGCTGTGACGGCAGGAAGAAAAGCCTGATGGCGATAAATCAGCAGATGATGATAGGTTTCCCAAAAGAGGTCGTTCTCAAGACGAGGCATCACCATTTCACGTATCACACTCTCCGTACGCCGGAACTCTGTGTTCGACATCCTCTGGAAAAGCTGGTAAAGTCCATCCCAGTTCTTTTCTCTTGCAAGTCTTTCTATGACGGGTGAAATGGCCATATGTATGAAGGGGATTAAAATAGTGGTAACAGCGCGTTTATCGTGTGAGTGAGAACTTCATGCTGACTCCAAAATCTGCGGTTGTTGTGGGATAAGACGACGCCGAAACAAGCGGTTCGTTACGCTGCCAGTCCATATATCCACTCAAGGTAAGCAATCGGCTGAAGGTATAGTCGGCGGCCAAAGAAACCTTGTAGGCTGTGCTTCCGTTCGTGGCTGTTGTCACCATGGTCTGGATATTGCGGTTAAGGGCGTTCTGCATCCTGTAGGAGAAGTCGCAGCGCAGGTTGAGGTCATGACTGACGGTATTGCGACGGTTGGCCGCTGTCCTTGAATTGCTGCTGTTATTGGTGTCTTCGTCTGCCGATCCTTTTTTGTTCTTGCTCTTCTTCTGTCCACTTTGGATTCGCTTGGCACCGAAAAGGTTCAAGTCTTTGAACTTGCAGCCAAAACCGACGACGATATCGTTGGAATTGCTCTCGGTCAGCGCTACAGAGGTCACACTGAGGTTGAGTGAACGAACAGTCTTGTACTCCACTTTAGCGGTGATGCCATTATTGAACGTCATATCAACACCCAGCAACGGACTGAACTGCTCGTTGATGCTCACTGTGCTCACGTTGTACATGCTGCTCGGCACAGGATTGCCTGTGGTCACATCGGTGATGAAACCGAAGTCACCCATATATTCCATGAAGTTGGAATAGGAGTTGTAGGCGCCTACAGAATACGTGCTCTTGTACTGGTGGTTGATGTTGAAACTCTTGAAATGATCGGCAAACCATGGCAACTTGGCCAAACCGCTGTAAGTCACCCTCCAGTTGGGCAGCATCCTCGATAGAGCGGGGAAGATGGTCAGCGGCTGTTTCTTGACATCACCTCCACAATAAGCGGCAAGGAAGGCCGGTATCAGCACATCGGCAGAATACTGCGGAACGCTGCCCAACTCAGGATTGTAAGGTTTACCCGCAAGGTCTTCTGCTGCTTCAGGATATGTGGCTGATGCGTATTTTTCCTCCAGACGTTGCCGCACGATTTCAATGTTGCTGAGGAACTCGTTGAAAGGCTTGGAGCGGTAGTTGTTGTTAATGTTGCCACTTCCACCGAAAGCGGTCGAGAACGAGATGATGGTCTGCGTGAAACTACCGCTTTGGGTAGCTGGCATTCCCTTGTACATGAATTGCACAGAACGGCTCTTGTTGACTGTTCGGCTGGCGTCAAGGTCAATCTTGAAGTCGCGGATAGGCTCGAGAGAAACGCGGAAACTGAGATCCTCTGCTCCTGTTGTCGTGGAAGGTGTGGTGATGTTGGAATCGTTGACCAAGAGCCATCCATTGTCGGCTGCCTTCTGGATATAACTGTTGCCTACGGCACCGAAGGCGAAATCCCAGCCCGGAGACATCTTGCCTGCAATGGATTTCTGTCCGAAAGCATCGCCTATCTCGGTGCGGAATCCAGGGAGGGTAAGCGAATAGGTATTACGGTAACTCACGCTGGCATTGCGGACCATCATCAGTCCACGGGCCACTACTTGAGCTGTCTTATACCAGTTCTTCTCATAAAGCGGCTCTTTAGCCACAACAGAAATCTTCAAGGGGATGGTGTCGCGGTTCTTGATCCTGATGCTGTTCTCATCCACTTTCCTGTATTTCAGTTTATAGGTCTTGCCCTCCTTGGTGGTGGCCCTGACGATGATGCGCTTGCTGTTCTGACCATGTTTCACATCCACCGAGGTGGAGTCGTTGAGTGCCACTTCCTGAGTGAAACCCTTCTTTTTCTTGTTGTCAGCGTTCTTGTCCTGAGGCTGCTTGCCATCGGCTGCCTTGGCATCTGCAGAGCCTTCACCGCCCTCGGCATCTGGAGCGTTCTTTTTGGTGGTCTTCTTCGTGTCCTTGGTGTTCGTTTTCTTGCTGGCAGTGGTGGTCTTCTTGTTGCTGCCCGAGAAACGCTTGTTCACTCCCTCAAGGAACTTCCACTTGTTGTAGAGGGTCTCGAAGTTCAATTTGCCATTGATGTTGAGCGTGCGGTTAGTGGTAACCGTATGACCGAGCGATCTCCCGTCTTCCAACTCGGTGCCTCTGGTCCATCCGTAGTTGGAGGTGTAGGTGCCGTCGAGCGATACCCAGTCGAGAACTGGTATCTTGTTAAGTGGCACCTGATACGACCCGTTGAATGACGATGCGTAGGTGAGGGGACGGCCAAAGGATTTGATACTGCGCTTCACGGAGTCCTTCCATTGGCTGTACTCGTCGGGGTAAAGACTCTTGTTGATGACCACGTAGGGTTCCTCTATCTCCGCATGAGTGGCCGACTTCCAACTCAGCTTCATCGACTTGAAGATGTCCCAACGGATAGAGAAGTCTCGGTTCCAGAGGAACTGCTCGGAGAAAGTCACCGGCAGACGTGTTCCCGCATCAATGTCTCTCTCCTGTAGTTCATAATAGCTGCGGGTGATGTCGGTGTTGAAGGAGACGTTCTGAGGCAGGTAGTTGAGATTCTGAGCCTTGACGATATCAAGCCATTTCGACTTGCTTTTCAGATTCTTGAAAGGCTCCCAAGTCTTGTACTTCGGGGTGTAGTTGTAGGAGAGGTTGAATTTCCAGTCTTCGTCGTTCTCATAAACAATGGTCTCACCTTCCTTGAAACGCTTGCTGTAACTATAGCTCACAGAGAAGTTGGCGGGGTCGAATGGCATGGGCTTGGGACTCTGGTAGTTCGATTTCCAGTTGGAAAGCGAGAAGTTCTTGTTGCGTACCAGCGTCTCTGTCAAGCTGCTGAGTGAATCACGCTCTGCCTTGCTGCCGGTCTCATCGAGAGCGTCCTTCAGAAGCATGTCGGTGTCGAATGGATTGTACTTTGGTGAGATCTTCTGCCAGGAGTAGGAGTAATAGAAAGGCAACTGCATCTTCCATTTCTCGGGGAAGAGACGGCCCAGTTCGAAACTGGTGGTGATGCTCCATTCATAAAGGTTGTCGTCACGTCGTTGGGTGACCGACTCTTCCAAACCGCCGAAGCCGGCGGTCTCAGCATGTCCTGTCATATTGATGGAGCCGATATCGCTGAGCTGGACATTGAGATTGCCCTGTGCGGCCCAGCCTCCCTCGTTGTTGTAATCCTGCATACGCATCTCGTTGACCCAGACCTCAACGCTGTTGGTATGGGCGGCGTTGTTGCGCACACCGATCATCATGGTCTTCACCTCTCCGAGCGAGGGATTACCCATCACACTGACCTTGTTGCCTGGCCTGTCGGGATCATACTGAGAGAACAACTGGGTGTAGCTGGCCTCGGGGTCACCACTGGCTCGGCGCTTATTGCGTTCTTTCTTAAGATCAGTGAACACACTGAAATCAACATCGAGCATGTTCTCTTGGGGCCAGACGGCTTCACAGCCAGTAGTGGTGTAAGTGTCGTAACGTCCAGCGGGCGTGAGTTTCAGAGGTATCTCGTATTCGTAGTAGTTGCTGCGGTAGTCTGAACCCATGCGAAGGAAAACGCTCATCTCGTCGCTGGCAACGGTCTGGTCGCCTTCAAGGGCGTTGGCATGGACAAACATCTGCAGGTGTTTGTACTGGCGGAGGTCATAGTTGAAGGTCTTATAAACGGCACGGGCATCACCTGTGGCAAGGTTCTTCACCGTGATGGCCAGGGCCTGCTCGTTGTCTTGGGTAAGCTGGGGCTGAGAGGGGTCAATCACTCGGGTGATGCCTGGCGGCAACACATAGTTGACTGGGGTCTTGTCGTTGTTTTCCTCGATGTTCACAGCTGAGACTGTCAGCGAACCCGTCACACTTGGCTTGTCGCCTGTGAATAAGGTCTGCTGGTAATTTCTCCATTCACCACGCACCAGGTCAAGCGAAGCGAAACGCAACACGATGGGCTGCTCAAACTCTGTGAGATACATACGCATAAAGCGAATGCTGCTGAAGTCGTTGATACTGCCGACCTTGCGCTCGTACTCATCCAGAGGAATACGGAAGAGGTACCAGTTGGCGTCTTCTTTGTTACCGTTGCGGAGCGACACGGATGTGCGACGCTCA
The DNA here is from genome assembly GCA_017509605.1 of Bacteroidaceae bacterium. GTDB lineage: Bacteria > Bacteroidota > Bacteroidia > Bacteroidales > Bacteroidaceae > RUG11857. The sequence goes on from JAFWPH010000007.1 coordinate 99,604, forward strand.
TCCACAATGTAGTTGCGTCCCACCACCATGTCCTCTGGACGTATGCTCACCTTGTACTGGAAGAAATTCTCGTATTCGTTCATGGTGTAATCAGTGTTCACATCCTCTGCGTCAGGAGTGGTCTTGTAGGCTGTGCTGTAACTCTCGCCCGAGTCGCTGGAATTGGGCGAGTTACCCTCTGGACCGTTGATATGCTTGTAGCGGTCGAGCACTGAGGTCTGCCGCTGGTCAAAGTCTGTGCCACGGAAATAATGGTAGTCGTCGCCTGCAGGGTCATTGAGCAGTGAGTCATAGACCTCAGCCCTCACCTTGCCTTGCACGGCGGAAAGGTAATCGGCATAGATACCGTAGGTGCGCTCGTCGGCATCGACAAGTCCGTTCAGACCGATATCCTGTTTCTGGCGCGCTCCGCTCTCATTGCTGAAAGAATACACCACGCTCTGCTCCGTTGGCACACGTCCCCACACGGTCTCAGCGTAGTTGGAGGCACTGTTCACGGGCATACCACTCTCATAGGCTTTCTTACCGTCCTTGAGCACATCCTCGCTCACATCGCCGAGGTTGATGTAGAAGTCGCCGCCATACCCTGACTTGCCTTTGGTGTAGATGAAGGGGTCAAGCAACCAAAACTCCACGTACTGCACGTTGGCGGTCTCGAAGTCACTGTTGTCAATCTTCCTCATCATACCACCCCAACGTTTGGATGGTGAGAGCAAATGTCCGTTTTGATCGACATCGGGATCAAGGTTGTAGGGGCCACGTTCTGTGGGATAGTAGGCAAGGTTGAGGATAGGTAACGTGGTGCTCTCGCCTACGTTGGTGTCCTTGTTGGGATAAACCTCGCGTTCATAGACCTCGCGCACATAGTGGTTGGAGAGCTGGTTGAGGTCACTCTTGATATGGCCAGGGGTGAGGGAGCTGCTTCGGCGCGTGAACAGAGGGTCGATGGTGTACCAAGCGAGCAAGGCTCGGTTGTAACCGTATTTCACATCGTTCTTCAGACCACCGTATTCCAAATTGGAAGGGGTGGAAGAAAGCATCCAAGCAGTGGGAGTGCTCACGTCTATCTCACTCTTTGTACTCTCAAAGTCATCGAGATAAGAGGCATTGCCCTGAACACCATGGGCCGAACCTGCAACGAGTTGGGCTACCTCGGCCTGCAACGAGATGGACGACGGTGCGCTGACATTAATCAAAGGTATCTTGTCTATGAGGTTGGTAAGCCACTGACTTTGCTGCTTCCAGTTCATGTTGAGTCCCCAAATGGTGTTGTTGACAGGCTCGGCACCCATCGCCACCTTGGAAGTAAGCGATTTCTCGCTCAAATGGAGCAAAGTACCACCCAGCTGGAAGTTCTTGGTGAAGTCGTAAGTCCAGTTCACACCCAGCATCGTCTTCCTGATCTGAGAGTATTCCTCCTGACTTTCAAGCGACACGCTGACGTTGGTACCTGCATCGATGATACTCTGGTTAATGATGGTCACGCGTCCCATCGTATAATCCACGGTATAGTCTGAACCCTCGTCCAGTTCCACACCTCCTGCGGTCACCTTCACCGAACCCTGAGGGATGTTCATGCTTCCTAAGTCAATTTCCGAACCCGACGAGGCTTTGTACTCACCAGTCAGGATGAACTTGTTCTTCTCGGCAATCTGACGCGCTACAATCTTCGTACTGTCGTAGAGTTCGTCGTAGCAGTATTTGTCGGCAAGAGCGTCGCTGCCTAATTTCTGACGCAACCAGTCACCAAAAGGCTCCACCACCGGGAAGATGACACGGCCGTTGGAGGACTGGATGGTGTAGCCCTCAATGAAGTCGAATCGGCCGTTGGGGTTGGTCTTCTGGTTGTTGTCCAGACGGTCGAGGTTCATCATCTTGAGAATGGTGGTCTGCTTGAACATCTCTTCGGGAATGTAGGAAAGATAAACGCCTGTGGTGTCACTCAGGTATTTGATGTCAAGCCTGAACTTGTCTTTCTGTATGGATGTGGCCTTGAGGTTATACACGTTCTTCATCATCAAGTCCCAGTTGCCCATGCGGGGCGAGTTGGACGTGTTCTTGAGCAACTTCACGTATAGGGCCTTGTTGTTGTCTGAGATATCGCCAGAGAACTCACCCACCTGATAAGTCTGTCCGCCGTAGGTGTATTCGAAGGCGACGGCAAGCACCTCGTTGCTCTGAAGGTTCTGCTTGAGGGAGATATAACCAAGGTGCTTGTTGAGGGTGTAGTCGCTGGAAGAGAGCAGACGGGCATTCTCAACCTTCTCATAATCAACACCACCCTGCATGATTCCATCAAGAATCGTACTGGTCTGATCGACGTTACGAGCGTCGGAATATGGGTCATTCACAAGCGTGGAGTACTCGTCATTGGCCACGTTGCGGGGCACACCGCCTTGTCCGTACCATTGTTTGCTGCTGATCTTGGTACCCTCACCCAAATCGACCAGACCAATGATGTCGCGTGTGTTCTGGGTCACACCACTGGTGTTGGTAATCCAGAGTTCCACACGGTTGATGGTCACACCACTGGTGATGTTGGGCAATGTGGAACAGGCCTTGTCGTAGTTGTCACGGAAATACTGGGAGAGGAAGAAATGGCGGTTCTCATCGTAGTTGTAGGCCTCAAGTTCGAAGGTGGATAGCTGGCTGCCTCCTCTGGCCGACACGGTCGAAGACTTGGATTTCTTCTGCGACACTACGGTCTGGAGGTTGAGTTTGCCGAACTGCATGTCGGTACGGATACCGAAGAGGGTGGAAGCACCGCGGATGAGAGAGGAGTTGGTGGGCATACTGATGTTACCAGCCTCGATGAGTTTGATGATCTCGTCTTCCTTGCCCTCGTATTTCAGTTTCAGGTTCTTGGAGTCGAAATCGAAAGTGGCCTCAGTGTTGTATTTGAGGTTGAAAGCCATCTTGTCACCGATAGAGGCGTTGACGCTGAGGTTGACTTTCTCGTCGAAGTCGAAGTTGCTTTGCTTGCGGTTACGCTCAGAAATTGATGGGTTGTCGGTGAAGTTATAGGTGTAGCCGAACTTGAGTTCTGCCGAGCCGTTGGTCTTGATTCTCACGCCACCAGGTCCGAAAATCTTCTCAGCAGGTCCAAGGTCGAAGTGCATGTCGGTGAAGTCGAATTTCTCCTTGCCTTTGGTCACGAAGAGGGAGTCGTTGCGCTGGCGGAAATAGGCGTTCATCGACTTGCGCTCGCTCCATTCAAGATATTCCTCGGGAGTCATCAGGTAAGGGGTGCTGAGGAAATTGTCGCCGATTTTGGTTCCCACCTTGTAGTAACCAGTCTTCTCGTCGTAGTCAGCGGCGTCTTTTTTGAGGTTCTCGGGGTCTTCCAGGTCGAAGGGGTAATTGTCTTCGGACTCGTCGGTGGTAGGGGTGTCGGTTTTCCGTACTTTTACCTTAGGCACTGTATCGGAAGGGGCTTCTATGGCAACGTCTGGTGCACCGACGGGTACCAATGATTCTTCTGATTTGCCAACGAGCATTTCACGCATGAAAGTGGCATTGACGTATGGCAGACGGCCAAACGACAACTGAACCACACACACGGCGCAAATGGCCATGCTCATCACGAATATATGTTTGCTCTTTCCCTTCAATTCTAAAAATTTGTTGTTCTCTTTTGTATCAATGGTCAAAAATGCGACTAAGCGAGAGCAGAGCCGAACTTGTTCGAGCTATGCCGGACATTTGAAGCAGCGAGAGCAATCAAGCTTGCTTAGATTTGCCGAGTCGCGCCAAATGAAGACAAAGTCAACGTGAGCATTTTAGGCGAAGCCAATGGTCAATGATCAATGGTCAATGGCTAAAGCATCTTGAGCGCTTGCTTAATGACCTTCTCCACCGGCAACTGAGGCTCGTTCTTGAGAATCGCCCTGACGGCCTTGGTGGCGGGTGCAGGCGAATAACCGAGCATCTTGAGCGCCTCGATGGCCTCGTCGTGAACTTCCTTGTCGAAAGCAGGCTGAGGCTCGCTGCCACCAGCCTCGACGGGCGCAACACCAAGCGAAGCCACCTTGTCCTTCAGTTCCACAATGATGCGCTGAGCGGTCTTCGGGCCAAGGCCTTTCACCGACTTCAGCATGGACGCGTTCTCGTTCATGATGACATTGCACAACTCCGGCACTGTGAAAGCCGAAAGAATGGTGCGAGCCGTGTTGCCTCCCACACCGCTGACGGAGAGAAGTTGAACAAACAACTCGCGCTCTGCCTTCGAATGGAAGCCGAAAAGCACATAGGCGTCCTCGCGTATGGCCTCATAGACAAAAAGGCGCACGTCGTGCTTGCCCTGCAAGGCTGTAAAGGTGTTGAGCGAGATGTTGAGCATATACCCCACTCCACTACATTCCACCACGGCCTTGGTGGGCTCCAGTTCATCTAAGATTCCTCTGACGTATTCTATCATATTTGTTATTTGCTTATAATAAACACTTTAAGACACAACAATGGCGTCCATATCACAGTATAGTAGAGGGTCTGTCACCTGCCACACACCATAGCCGGCCTTCGGGGACAGACACCCCTAACTTTTTATAACGCGTTTTTCCCGTTTTTATTGCTATTCACACCTTTATTTCATGGCTGTAATTAAACGGAAACCTAAGAACCCGCCATATCTGCTCCGCAACATCTAAATGGAATGAGATGATGAGGGTATGACTCAGCAGATTAGTGATTGTACACTACTAACCATCAGAATTTCTGCCATGTACAGACGGCCTCGCTCATCGTCCTTACCTTCGACGACGATGACCTCGTCAACCATCTGCAAAGCCTCGCGGGCAGACGCACCGATGTTGCGCAGGCAGATGCAACTCGAAGCGTTGCGGTAGAGCAGGACGGTATCACCGCCATCGTATATCAGGCGGGGAGTTTGGGGCACACTGTCTTGATAGCCTACAATAACCAATACGTCGCCCTTGCTGTTCTGGAGAATCTGGTATTTATTTGGTGTATTCATAATCGTAAGATATTGATGTTGTTGGTGAATGAATAATGTTGTTATCGTATAGTGTGAGTATAAAACTGTCCCGTCCTTGCGCATCAGCAAAAGGACGGGACACGTTGATCTGGAGAAGCGGAAGTGCCGCCTCGTCAGGGACGATGCACACCGAAACCGGCGATAGTCGGACGACGGTTCGCCTGAGGACGTTGTGACATTTTCTCAACAGCTGCCTCCACATCAGTAGGAACAATGGTCGTCAGCTGCTGCTTGCTGAGGGGACGGGGCTGAGAGGCAAGGCGGTCGGCCATGGCCGGCACCACACCATCGAAAAGCAACTGCTGTACCCAACGGGCGTTGGCGAAGAACTCGTCTTTATGCAACATCTCTTTATGGATGGCATCATGGAGCATCTGATGCACCTCGTCAGAAGCAACATACTGGTTCTTGTCAATCAGCCGGTCGCAGATTTCGATGAGTTCGTCCTCTGTATAGTCGGGGAAATGGAAATGGTAGGGGAAACGGCCTGGAAGACCAGGATTGGACTGAAGCATCTCCCGCATCGGCTGCTCATATCCCGCCAAGACCACAAGGATGTCGGGATTGGGCTTGGACAGCATGGTGAGCAGACACTCAATAGCGTGCTGACCGAAGTCCTTGCTGTCCTTGCCGCCCTCAAACAGGGAGTAGGCTTCGTCAATGAAAAGCACATTGCCCTTGGCGCGACTGAGAATCATCTGCATGTTCTGCTCTGTCTGTCCAATGTACTCACCTACAATCTTCGAACGCTCCGTCATGACAACATCGCCTTTCGAAATCAGTCCGAGCTGGTGGTAGATACGGCCAAGCAGACGAGCCACGGTGGTCTTTCCCGTGCCTGGGTTACCAGTCAGCACAATGTGGTGTCCGTTGGAAGAAGCTTCGCAGGGCAGTCCCTGCTCGTTGCGCTCAGCAAGGAAGCGAACGCGGTTGGCTGTGGTTTGGATGTCGTCCTTCACCATCTTCAGCCCCACCATCTGGTTCAGTTCGCGCAGGCAGTCCTCATAAGAGTCAACATGCTCTTCGAAAGAAGAGAGATCGATGTCGGAAGCCTGCAGTTGCACCACCTTACAGCCTCGTGGAATGTAGGCGGCTCCGTCAAAATCCGTATAATCAGTGATGTCCAGTCCGTTGATACGGTCGATAAGATGAGGAAGGATGTGCTCGTCCACAAGACTGTCAACAAACTCGGAACTGAGCAAGTGGGTCTTGCCTTGTGTGTAGGCGCCATAGAAAGCCCTCGACAGTTTGTCTTGCGCGTCCAATGTGGGATTGTAGGAGAAGGACAATCTGAACATCAACTTCGACATGGCTTCGTCTATGTATGGAGTGTTCAGCGCCAGACGGTCTTGGTCGGCGACCTTCAAGATGGCATTTCCAAACATTGGCTGCACTTGTTCCACCTCGTCCTTGGTACCGACGAGAACAAGGTGACAGTTGGAGGGCAAACACGACAATTGTCGTGTGATATAATTGCCTTGGGGCATCATGAGGGTATCGAGGCCGGTCAGGAACAACAGGTAGTTCTTTTCGTCCGAATCGTCATTATCGAATAAGAACAAAGACGCTTTGCCAGGACCTCTTCTCATCCTGCCGACAAGATTGTTCAACGCCTCGTAGGGCTCCATATGGGTCTTGTCGTAGAGCGAGGCACAATCCACAAACTCGCACTCATAGTGGTTGATGGAGCTGATGAAATGGCCAAACAGCCTCACAGCATCTTTGCCATTGTTACCAGTAGTATAGATGACAAGGTGACGGAGACCGGGAAGTACCGGGATGGAGACCTTATCGCTCCATTTGGAGTAGTTGTCGTACTTATGCAATTGCAGGGCACGCAACTTGAGGTGGTAGGTCGCTGGCGTGGAGAAGAAAGCCCTTGTGCTCTTCGCTTTCCAGTCCACATCGTTGGTAAGCGTCCATTCCACATCACTCTTGCTGCGTGGAGTGATGTCCAGGACATGAGCCTCCAACTCGGTGTTGAGTTCAAAGTCAACGCGCACGCACCAATCACTGCCATCAGAAACGGTCATGAAGTAACGTCCAGGCATCCATGGATAACATGTGGTCCGGAAAATGCATCTGTAAACGTCTTCGTCCAACTGGGAAAGGACGGCTCGTTTCATATCGGTGTTCAGTACAAGACAGAGGTGTTCGGTAAAGACACAGACTCTCCAAGGTGTAAGGAAGTTCATCTCCTCTTCGGCATTGAAAGCCACCTCCAAAGCGTGGATGCCGTATTGCGGATTCCGTTTGTTGCAACGGATCTTTAGTTTCACATGATTGATCATATTTCTAAAAAATAAGGTGAAAATGGTTAGATTTGATAGTACTTACTGCCCCTGCCCGTCATGAGGGGGAAGAGCGAAGAAAGAGAATATTACAAGCCCCTGGCATAGCCCTGGGGATGCAATGAGGGTCCATACAGTTTCACGGAAGAACAAACATCCCGTAGAACATCTGCACAATCATCAATTCAATAAGACAAGGTTGGCCCGAATCAGAAATGATTTTGTAGCAACAAGTCAAAGAACACTGTCAACGTCGGCGCATAATGCGTGCTTGCAGCATTTGCAAAGCGCTCGAAACCGTAGTTTTGAATGGGAAGTGACATATCCGTTTTCACGGCAAACTTTCTTTTTTTCTTTTAGGCATACGGTGAATTTCGTTGATGGTAGTTCTTTGTTTTTTATTTGTATTTCTTTTTCACCCTGGACTGGATGGATGCCAAACATCACATCCAATGTCCCAGCAATAGTACCTTTGTTTCACTATTCCGCGCAAATTTACGCCGTTTTCTCCATACTGCCAAATCTTTCGCAAAAAAAAATTAAAAAAAAGATTTAGGTGGATGAACATTTTGCAAAACAAATAACAAGGTGTAAATTTGCAAATATGGAAACATTGAACAAACAACAGATCGAGGAGCAAAGCCAGACAGCGGAGGAACAGCGACTGCAGTTAGAGCAACTGCTGGAAGAGAAAAAAGCTGTCCGCTGGTATGTGATGCGCGCATACAAATGTGAGGCGAAGGCGGAAAGTCTGCTTTCCAACATCCCTGGACTGGAGTTCTACATGCCCAAACGAGAAGTGCTAAGAACATACCACGGAAAGAAACAAGTGGTGAAGGTGCCTGTCATCGCAAGTCTCTTCTTTGTGCATGGACGACGACTCGACATTCAGCCCGTGAAAGAAAGCTACCCTTTCATTCAATACGCCATGACAGGACGAGGCGATGACCGCAAGTTCATGACTGTGCCCGACAAACAGATGGAAGACTTCATCCGTGTAGCCGAAAGCGACGGAGCGAAACGTTTTCTCATGCCCGATGACATCGATTTGACAAAAGGAACAAGGGTGAGAATAGCAAGCGGAGCCCTCATCGGACTCACTGGCACCTTCATCAGGGTGAAAGGCAACAGGAAACGCACCGTGGTGGTGATGCTCGACAACCTCCTGGGCGTGTCGGTGGAAATCAGTTCCGACATCATCGAGAGAATCTAAAGGACAACAATATTCCAGAACGTATAGAATACCTATACCATCTGAAACATAAAAAACATTCAAACTAACCTAATAAACGACAAGACTATGAAGATTCAGGAAATCATGGCTCAACTTGAGCGTAAGCATCCGGGCGAAGCTGAATACCTGCAAGCAGTGAAAGAAGTGCTGATTTCGATTGAGGATGTATATAACCAACACCCTGAGTTTGAACGTGCCAAAATCATAGAGCGTCTGGTGGAGCCAGAGCGCATCATCACTTTCCGTGTCCCCTGGGTGGACGACAAGGGCGAGGTACAGGTCAACATCGGATACCGTGTGCAGTTCAACAGCGCCATAGGCCCATACAAGGGAGGACTGAGATTCCATTCATCGGTGAACCTTTCCATTCTGAAATTCCTCGGATTTGAGCAGACCTTCAAGAACGCGCTCACCACCCTGCCTATGGGCGGTGGAAAGGGAGGAAGCGACTTCAGCATCCGAGGCAAGAGCAACGGAGAGGTGATGCGTTTCTGTCAGGCTTTCATGAACGAACTGTACCGCTATATCGGACCTGACGAGGATGTGCCTGCAGGCGACATCGGCGTGGGTGCCAGGGAGATTGGCTACCTGTTCGGACAGTACAAGAAACTGACCCATCACTGGAACGGAGTACTCACTGGCAAGGGACTGCCCTTCGGAGGTTCCCTGGTGCGCCCTGAAGCCACCGGGTTCGGCGGACTCTATTTTGTGAACGAAATGCTGCAAACACACGACATTGACATCAAGGGAAAGACTGTCGCCATCAGCGGATTTGGCAACGTGGCTTGGGGAGCCGCAACCAAAGCCACACAACTGGGCGCTAAGGTCATCAGCATCAGCGGACCCGATGGTTATATCTACGACCCGGAGGGTGTCAGTGGCGAGAAAATCGACTACCTGCTCGAACTACGCGCTTCTGGAAACGACGTGTGCCAACCCTACGCCGAAGAATTCCCCGAAGCCAAGTTCATCCCAGATAAAAGACCTTGGGAACTGAAGTGCGACATCGCCCTGCCTTGCGCCACACAAAACGAACTGAACGGCGACGATGCTCGGCAACTCATTGCCAACGGATGCCTCTGTGTGGGCGAAATCAGCAACATGGGATGCACTCCCGAGGCTATCGACGCTTTCATCGAAGCCAAGATGCTCTTCGCACCTGGCAAGGCCGTGAATGCGGGCGGTGTGGCTACCAGTGGACTGGAAATGAGCCAGAACGCTATGCACCTGTCATGGTCGGCGGCAGAAGTCGACCAGAAGCTTCACGGCATCATGCACGCCATCCACAACCAGTGCGTGGAATACGGACGGCAACCCGATGGCTATGTCAACTATGTCAGGGGAGCCAACATCGCTGGTTTCATGAAGGTGGCTAAGGCGATGATGGCACAGGGTGTTGTATGAACTTTCCCAACACACATTGCTCAACTAATCTTCCCCCATAAAACGGGGCAAGTATCCAAATTTAAGGTGGATATTCAATTCTAAAAGGTAGAATTAACGCCTTTTTAGAAAAAAATGGTCTTTGTTTGTTCTGATTGTTGGATTTAATTCGTATTTTTGCATATTATATTTACAAAGATTTGACAGGCTTTAACTAATTTATTTATTCTAACAACTAATTAATTTTTGCACATGAAAAGAATTTTCACTTTCGCTTTGGCCGCGATGGCCATGATGGGTGTGCAGAAAGCATCGGCGCAGACGGAGTACAAGATCCTATCCGATCTCACTTCCAAAATCCAGAACGCCGACTTCACTGCTGACCCACCAACTACAGTGACAATCCGCACCTACGACTACGACATGCCCGACCAACTCGGAGCTGGCGCAGGCGGTACTGACCTCTTCGGACAGCAGGCCATCACAGGATGGACCGCTGCAAATCCTACTGACAACATCTATATGGTCAAAGACGCTCGCACAGACGGTGCCAATGCACGTGCTGCCGGTATCTTCGACTATATCGACGACGAATCCACTGAGACTTCTTTCCCCGGCCTTGGTGGCGCTTACTACGCACCTTACATTGAGGAAGGCTTCACTGGACCAGGCCTTGGTATAGTGGCTGTTTGGGGTGCAGGTATCACCTACTCTCAAGATGTTGAACTTCCTGCTGGCGGCTACATGCTGTTGGTGCAGCTTCAGAACACCGCTGGCGCTTCAGCAGTGATTGAGAGCTACAACGGATTCGTTGAAAGCAACGGTGCAAAACATGAGTCCAATTTGCTTCAATACCCGACCAGCGTTTGGATTACTGACACCATTACATTCCTGCTCAAGGAACCTGCTAGTGGTAAAGTGACCCTTGGCTACAAATCTGGCAACTGGGGCTCTGGTTCAGCTCCACACCTTTTCATCGACAACGTGAAACTCTACAGCATCGACCCCACTCCTCTGCAAGACGCTGAAGTTGTGGCTGCCAAGGAAGAACTCCTCGCTGTCATCAATGAAGGACGTGACCTCGGTGTGGACGTGAGCGCAGCATTGGCTGTTTATAACAACCCAGGCGCAACAGTGGAGCAGGTGAAGAAGGCCATTGAAGACCAGAAGGCAGCAAATGCCGCTGGTACAACCGACTTCTCACCATTCTTCATCACCAACCCGCACTTCTCACTCGACGATCCTATCACAGATGGTATCACCACTTACGACTACGACATGGAGGATCCCAACGGTTCCAACGGACGAAAAGTGGAGCACTACGGTATGCAGCCCGTGCAGGGATGGGAAGCCAGCAATATGAACGAGAACGCACGCGCCAGCGGTGTGTTCGCTATTGGTAGCGACGCATGGCTCGGTGGCGGTGCCTTTACACCTCCAACATCCATGTCCGACGGTTCGACCGAAGGCAACCTCCTCGGTTTCGTAAGCGTTTGGACCGCTACTTCGCAATACACCCAGCAGGTAACCATTCCTGACGGAACCTACACCTTGACTATTTCTTATTACAATGGTGGTGGTACAGGAGCTATTGCCAAGAACCTCATGGGATTCGTCACCAATGACGGTTTCGAGTATCTCTGCCAGGAAACCACATTCAAGGTGAACAGTTGGGAAACAATGACAGTGAAGTTCACACTCGACGAGCCTACTTCTGGTTACTTCTCAGTGGGTTATGAGGCTACAAACTCTGGATCAGCCGCTATGCCTCACCTCTTCATCGACGGTATCTCGCTCCGCTACGTGGGTACAGGCGTTGACTTCGACCCATCCCTCATCGCTCTTGAAGCAGCCGTTTCTTCTGCAACAAATTCACTTGACGAGTATTTCCAGCAGAGCTTGAAAGACGAACTGCGCGAAGTCGTTTCAGCCGGCGCTGCTCTCGTAAGCTCACAGAGCAAAGACGCTGACGCCAACAAGGAAGCCGCCGACGCCATCAACAACCTCCTTGGCGAGGCTAAGGCTTCTATCAAGGCTTACAACGCATTGCAGGAATTCTATGACGGAGAACTGCAAGAGCTCATCGAGCAGTACGAGGAAGACCTTCCTGGTTACTACGAGCGTTTGAACGACCTCAACGACCAGATTATGGAACAGTTGAACGACGAGCCAACATGGTCAGCAGAGGAAATCAACGAAGTTCTCGGTTCTGTTAACGCCATGTATAAGGAAGAGGTTCAGAAAGCTTGGGACGAGGCAATCGCTTCTGGCAAACCATTGAAGAAAGACCTCGACATCTCAGTGCTCTTCGAGCAACTCGCTTACACTTACAGCTCTACTGCTCAGTCGAACACCAACGTGCCTGACAAGGAGTGGAAATATGGTGACGCCAACAACTTCAAGACCCAGTATGGTACAGCCGAGGTATGGAATCAGACTCCATTCGAGGTTTCCCGCACCATCTCCGACCTGCCAGCCGGTAAGTACACCGTCACTACAAGAGCTTACTACCGCACAGCATCCAATACTGTCAACTACGAAAGCTACGACCCAAGCAATGAACTCGCCTTCGTATTTGCCGGTCACAACAAGACCGCTCTGACCAATGTAGTCGAGATTGCCAATCCAAGTGCAGATGCATTCGTAGGCAATGCGAATATCGGTACAGAAGAAGAACCTCTCTACGTGCCCAACAACCAGCAGGCTGCACACGATGTATTCGAGAATGACGCATACGCTGACAAACTCGAGAAGTCTGTTTCAACAGTGGTTGCTACAGACGGCGGCGACCTCACCTTCGGTGTGAAAGCCGACCAGATGGAGGGCGACTGCTGGGTGGTTTGGTACACCTTCTCTATCACTTACAACGCACTTGAGGATGACTTGCTGAACAATGAAATCACCGCTTTGATCGAGGAAGCCAACAATGCTATCGACGAGGGTGCAGGAAATGTAATCGCCGCACAGGACGGACTGAGCAGCGCAAGCGACAAGGGTGAGAAAGCACTTGGTGGCAGCACAGCTGACAAGGTGGCCGCTGTAACCGCACTCACCGACGCCATTGACTACGCCGGAGAAAGCGTGAAACTCGCAGAACAACTCGACGAGGTGTTCAACGACTACCTCAACAAGATGACCGAGAGCGACATCTCTTCTTCCGACGAAACACTGACCAACCTCATCGACGCTGTTAGCGACGGCATGAACGACGGCTTCAAAGACAACCCAACAGTACAAGGTTACATCGACCAGTTCCCCAAGGCTTGGGCTGCTTACGTGCTTGGACAGGACGGCTTCGCTGACGCCACTGGAGACACTCCTGTTGACATCACCGGCATCATCATCAACGCTGCATTCGACATGCAGAACGCCAACTACTGGACGATCGCCACTGACTCTATTGATGACCGCATCGGACAGAACCAGGGCTACCAGAACAACAATGAGTACACCAGCGAGGATGGGCAGATTGTTGTCAGCCAGTTCATAGAGGCTTGGAGACCTAACGGAGAAACACTCCACAACGGTAACGTAGGACAAACTCTCAACGTGACGCTGCCAGCAGGTTACTACACACTCGAGGCTGACGCTTACGCAACCAACCAGAAGGCAATTCCTGAGGAAGGTATTCAGGGTGCTTACCTGATGGCCAACAACAACGGCAACTACTACCTCACTCCGATAGGCATCGCAGTGACAGGAGCTGCACCAGAGCACTTCACTGTTGACTTCTACTCCGACGGAGTGAACCCGACTACCGTAGGTCTGCGCGTCGAGGACACCAACGCTTCATGGATCGTAGCCGACAACTTCCAACTGAAGTACATCGGTACTGAGGCTCCTGTTGGCATCAAGGACATCGAGACCGCTGAGACCACTGTTGACCTGAAGAACGCCAAGAACATCTACAGCATCACAGGCCAGCGTCTGAACCAAGTTCAGAAGGGCATCAACATCGTTGATGGCAAGAAGGTGCTCATCAAGTAACAAACAGTCTATAGCATCTATATTCTCTATATAGAGCATATAGAAACCAATAAAAAACCGGCAGGACTTGAATCCTGCCGGTTTTTTTGCTTTCTGTTCGCATCAATCTTCCTCCCTGTAACTGGCAAGTTTATTACGGAGATATGCCACGACATCTTTCCACCGGTAGTAGGGATAACGGTCGGTGTGGACAGGCAGTGTGGCCTCCTTCTCATTCAGCAACGCTTTCACAAGCACATCGCCGCTCTTGCCTTTCTTCGGACGGTAATAAACCAACTGAATGTTACAGCCCATAGGGAATATCCGGTAATTCACCCACTGTTGGTCCAACTCGTCAAGGTTTTCCACCTGACGGCCGCAGCTGTCGAGCTCCAACAAACATGCCAAAGGCAGCACACAAACCTCATGACCAAAACGCAAGGTTGCACCATGACGACCACTGACCAGAATGGTGTCAGCCGTGTCGAGCATGTTCTTCAACAGATTGTACTGGCAGAAAGGAACGATAGTCTTCGACAATGGCGAAGCGGCATAGTTGATGTACCACTCAATGTTCTTGGTCTTCCACAAGTCGTACAGTTCGTCCTCGGTGAACAGGTCGTAGAAAGAAATGTCTGTATCATGGCTCTGCATGTTGCTGCATACCTCAAACATACGCCGCATGAAAGTCTTGGCATGCGATTCCTTCTCGAAGTATTGCACACCTTTCTTAAACAACAAACCGCAGAAACGCTCTGGTTGGGTGAACTTGTCACGGTAAGCAGCCTTGACGTCATCGCCTACCCAACGGATGTCGTGCATATACTTGCTGTCCTCTTGATTCAGATAGTACTGGAATGCTTCACTTACATCATTATGAATCTTGATGTCGGGGTTGAACGCCGTGATTTCCTCGCATTCGGCCTCCATACTCAGAATACATCGAATCACGACTGTGGAACGTGCGTCAACTTCGGCTTTTCCCCTGAACACCTCAGGAAAGCGCTCTGTCATACGCTTTCCTATCCCATGATGCTGGCGCTCGCCAACGGTGGTCAGGTCGCCAAGACGATTAATCGTTGTAGGATAAAAACGTTCGAAACGCTGCAACACATCCTCTCCCAACGCTGTGAGTTCACCTGCCTCATGGGCTTCACGTAATGTAGCAAGAGGCCGCTTGTAATCGTTCTCTCCAATGAGCCAACGTGAACCATGACGACCATAATGGTTAATGTAGAATGGTTCATAACCTTTGGGAGCAGGTGTAAGCTTTTTTGTTGGAGTCTCATAAGCCAGGTAGTTGCTGCCTGAACGCTCTTTCTTCGCATGGATTTCCTCACGGGCCGTTTGTGCGAATGCCGCTGATGCTGTTGCCAACACAAGGGCGGTTAAAAATGTTCTTCTCATGAATATATAAATAAATTGGTTTTCTTAATCTCGATGAAAATGGAGGTAGTATTTGGCAAAGTTAACCATATTTTCTCAGATTCTATTCTTTAAATAAATTAAAAAAACTATTGTTTTGATGAATATTGGAAAAAACTATTTTGGTTTTGAAAGTTTTCTTTGTAATTTTGCAGAACTTTTTCAAATTTGAAAATGGCCAAGGAACAAAAAGACAACTCCAACCAGAAGAGGTACATCGCTCAATTCGCCTACAACGAATTTAAGAGAAAGGGAATCAAGGCTGTCAAGATGGATGATCTTGCCTCAAGTCTTGGTATCTCCAAACGCACCATCTATGAATTGTTCGAAGACAAAGAGTCTCTATTAGTGGAAGGACTGAAAAACGACCTTGAACAAAACAAGAGGTATTACAATGAACTCATCAACGAAAGCGATTCGTTTTTCGACTCTTTCCTGAAATGGCTCAGTGTCAACATCAACCAAATCCGAGGCATCAACTGCAACTTTCTGATAGATCTCACACATTACCAGAAAGTGCAGGATTATTTCAACCAGCAAAAAGACATCCGGCATCAGGAAAGCAAATTATTAATGGAAAGAGGTATCAGCGAGGGAGTGTTCAGAAACGACATCGACTACGATATCCTTATCAAGGTCCAAGAATTGCTGAAACAAGAAATGATTAACCGGAGTTTAGTCAATGAATCGAATTTAGACACCTATTTCAAATCCGTACAACTCGTCATCCTACGAGGTGTATGCACTGATAAGGGCCTGCAGATTCTCAACAAATACGAATTCTAACATAATCCAATAAATAAGGTGAAGACAAAAGGAAACAAATTGCTCATGTTCATGGCTCTGGCTTTAATCACGCCTGCCTGCCATGCACAAGACAGCGACAAGGACGGCGACAAGGTCACACTTGAACTCACGCTCGACAAAGCCATAGAAATTGCGCTCAGCGAGAACCCCACCATCAAGGTGGCGGACAAAGACGTGGAACTGAAAAACATCGCCGACAAGGAAGCATGGCAGAGCTTGCTGCCTGAAGTGGCCATCAACGGAGGAATGACACACACTCTCCTTGCAGCAGAGATGAAACTCAACGGCAATTCATTCAAGATGGGTAAGGACGGAACGGCTACAGGAGCCGCTACACTCAACGTCAATTTCCCCATCTTCGCACCGGCGGTCTATAAGACAATGAAACTGACAAAAGCCGACATCGAATTGTCGCTGGAGAAAGCACGGTCATCAAGACTCGACCTCATCAACCAGGTTTCAAAGGCTTATTACCAAACCATGCTGGCACAGGACAGTTACAACGTGATGCAGCAGAGCCTGAAGACCAGTGAGGAGAACTACAATGTGGTGAAGTCTAAATATGACTTCGGGGCTGTAAGTGAATACGATGCATTGAGTGCCGAAGTGCAGATGAGAAACACAAAATCTGCCATGGTGTCCACCAAAAACGCACTCACACTTGCAGCACTGCAATTGAAAGTGCTGATGGGAGTCACAGCCGACGTGAACATCAACATCAACGACCGCTTGGAAAACTACGAGGACAAACTGGTGTTAGCCGACATCACCGACCCTGACCGCGACCTCAGCAACAACTCAATGATGCGGCAATTCGACCTCAACGAGAAATTGCTGAACCTCAACAGAAAGGTGCTTCAGACCAATTTCCTGCCGACGGTTGGATTCGCATGGGCATACCAATACCAGTCACTCTATAACGAGAACTGGAACATCTTCAACTACGACTGGGCATCAAGCTCCAATTTCCAAATCACATTCAGCATCCCTATCTACAGGGCAAGCAACTGGACCAAACTCAAGACCAACAAAATCCAAATGGAACAATTGCTTGATAACCGCCTCAACACAGAAAGGCAACTCATCATGGCGGTACAGAGCTACAGTACCAACATGTCATCGAGCATCGAACAAGTGGGAAGCAACCGACTGGCTATCCAGCAGGCCGAGAAAGCCAGAATGATCTCCACCAAAAGATACGAGGTGGGACGAGGCACTGTGCTCGAGATGAACGAGAGCGAAATGGCCCTCACACAATCAAAACTCAGTTACAACCAGTCCATTTACGATTATCTCATCAACAAAGCCGACCTCGACTACACACTCGGCAAGGAGACCTATCTAAAATAAAATATCAACTCGATATCCCGATATAACGGTTATAACGAGACAACGACAGATCGAAAAAAAAGAAGAAATAACGAAAAAACAAGCATACAATGAGAAAAGCATTACAGGCCTTCGCACTCGTAACAGGCGCACTTGCGATTGCGGCTTGCTCAAGCAAGGAAGAGAAGAAAGAAAGCACTGTGCCAGCAGCGAAAATTGAGGTGAAAGTGCAAAAAGTCACCACAGAGGAAATACCACAGACGGAAACCTACACGGCCAATGTGGAGAGCGACGTGAAAAACAACATATCACCCAATACGCCCTACCGCATAGAAAAAATCTACGTCGATGTCGGCGACCGTGTCAGCAAGGGACAAACAGTCGTACAGCTCGATGCCTCCAACCTGCGCCAATTGCAACTGCAGATAGAGAACCTGCGAACAGAGTTCAACAGAACAGACGGACTCTTTAAGGTGGGCGGAGTGTCAAAGGCCGAGTGGGACAACGCCAAGATGAACCTTGAAGTGCAGGAAACCATGTACAAGCAGATGGCACGCAACACACGTCTCGTGAGCCCCATCAGCGGTATCGTCACAGCACGCAACTACGATGACGGAGACATGTACTCCGGCACTCCCATCCTCACCGTGGAACAACTCAACCCCGTGAAGATGATTGTCAATGTGTCGGAGAGGTTCTTCAAACTCGTCTATACAAACATGCATGTCGACATTGAACTCGATGCCTACGAGGGCGAGCACTTCTCTGGTCGGATCTCGCGTATCTATCCCACTGTCGATGCCACCACCCACACCTTCCCCGTGGAAGTCATCGTCAGCAACCCGCAACAGAAAGTACGGCCAGGCATGTTCGCACGTGCCACCATCAACATGGGAAGCGAGAGCCGGGTGCTCATCCCCGATGTGGCGCTCGTGAAGCAGGTGGGTGCAGGCGACCGTTATGTGTATGTACACTCGGGAGGCAAAGTCACCTATCAGAAAGTGATCCTGGGTAAACACTTCGACGACAAGTATGAGATTATCAGCGGAGTGGAGCCAGGCAGCGAGGTGGTCATCGCCGGTATGTCGCGACTGGCCAACGGAAAGGAAGTCACAGTAGTGAAATAACCGATTCAGAAACCTTTAACGACTAACATATACCAATATGAGCCTATATGAAGGAGCGGTCAAACGACCGATTATGACAAGCCTCGTCTTCTTGGCCATCGTGATCCTGGGATTGTTCTCTCTCTCACGACTGCCCATCGACCTCTACCCCGACATCGACACCAACACCATCATGGTGATGACATACTACAATGGTGCGTCGTCGGAAGATATCGAGAACAACGTGACCCGACCTATCGAAAACGTGCTCAACTCCGTGGAGCACCTCAAGCACATCACATCCACGTCCAGCGAGGGTGTGTCGGTCGTGACACTCCAGTTCGAGTACGGACACAACATAGATGTCCTCACCAACGACGTGAGAGACAAGCTCGACATGGTCAGCAACGCACTGCCCAACGAGGCACAGACTCCCATACTCTTCAAGTTCTCCACCGACATGATCCCCATCCTGCTCCTATCCGCACAGGCTGAGGAAAGTCAGAAAGCACTCTACAAGATTCTCGACGACAACGTGGCCAACCCACTGGCACGTATCGACGGAGTGGGATCCGTGTCTATCGTCGGTGCGCCAGAACGAGAAATCAACATCTACCTGAACCCGCAGAAAATGGAGGCCTATGGCCTGAGCGCCGCACAGATCAGCGCGGCCATAGCTGCTGAGAACAGGAACATCACAGGCGGTACTGTCGATATCGGAAACAGCACCTTCTCCGTACGCATAGAAGGAGAGTTTACCGACCCACAACAGATGCTGAATGTCATCGTGGGAAGCCGAAACGGCATCAATGTCTATCTCAAGGATGTCGCTCGCATTCAGGACGATGTGCAGGAAAGAGCACAGAAATCGTTCACCAACGGAAAACAAGGTGCCATGGTCATCATCCAAAAACAAAGTGGCGCCAACTCCGTGGCCATCTCCAACGAGGTGAAGAAACGACTGCCCGACATTGAGAAGAACCTGCCTTCCGACGTGAAACTGGGCGTGATTGTAGAGACATCGGAGAACATCATCAACACCATCAACACACTCTCGGAGACCATACTCTACGCCATGCTCTTCGTGGTCATCGTGGTGTTCCTGTTCCTCGGACGATGGAGGGCCACCGTCATCATCTCCATCACCATCCCTATGTCGCTCATCGCGTCGTTTATCTACCTCTATGCGACAGGTGGCTCACTCAACATGATATCGCTGTCCTGTCTGTCCATTGCCATCGGTAGCGTCGTCGATGACGCCATTGTGGTACTTGAAAACGTCACGACACACATTGAGCGAGGGTCGGATCCAAAACAAGCCGCCATACACGGCACCAACGAGGTGGCCATCTCCGTTATCGCCTCAACGCTCACCATGATCTGCGTGTTCTTCCCCCTGACCATGGTAACTGGTATGTCGGGTGTGCTCTTCAAGCAACTTGGATGGATGATGTGCGTCATCATGACGGTATCAACCACATCGGCTTTGTCGTTCACACCCATGCTCTGCTCTCAGATGCTCAAACTGCAGAAGAAGCAAAGCAAGGCGTTCAAGATGTTCTACACGCCTATATCCAAAGCACTCGCCAAACTCGATGACTGGTACACCGAACGCATCAACTGGGCTGTGCGCCACCGAGCCACCGTCATCATCGGCAGTTTCCTTTTGTTCATCTTCTCACTTGTTCTCGCAAAGGTGGTGGGCATCGAAAGTGAATATTTCCCTGCAAACGACAACGGACGTATCGGAGCCACTCTCGAACTTCCCATCGGATCACGAGTGGAACAGGCTGAAGAGTTGGCACAAAGAATGACCAACATGTGGAAAGAACGCTATGGCTCCAACCTCAGGGTCATCAACTACCGAGTGGGAAGGGCTGGCGACAGCAACACTTTCGCCTCCATGAACTCCAACGGAGATTACCTCATATCGTTCAACATCACGCTCGTACCTTCCAACCAACGCAAGATAGGTCTGGCGAAGGTCTGCGACGAGATGCGCGAGGACTGCAAGAATGTGCCCGAACTGGCCAAGTACCGAATCATGATGGGTGGACAACAAGGTGGTATGGGCGGACAAAACACCGCCACGTTTGAAGTCTATGGATACGACATGCAGGCCACTTACGATTATGCCTCTGCATTGCGCGACTCCTTCCGCAACAGTCCCATCGTCACCGAGGCACTCGTATCCCGTTCCGACTACGAGCCTGAACTGGTCGTGAACTTCGACCGCGACAAACTCGCCATGTACGGACTCGGAATGAGCGATGCGGCCGGACACATCAGAAACCTTATCAACGGAAGCCTGCTTTCCTATTTCCGCGAGGATGGAGAGGAATACGACATCAAAGTGAGATTCGAACCCACAGCACGACAGAGTGTCAATGACCTGGAGAACCTGTTGATACCCAACAACCAAGGCGTCAACATCCGAGTGGGAGACATCGCAACCATCGAGGAGTCGAGCATACCACCCACTATTGAACGCAAGGACCGACAGCGTATTGTCACCGTGACTGCAGTGCTCAAGGACGGTTACGCACTCTCTGAAGGTGTGGATCTGGGTAACCAGTTGACAGAGAAAATCGACCGACCCAGCGGAGTGACTGTACAGGTGGCTGGCTCTTACGAGGATCAACAGGAAGCCAACCGCGACCTTGGAACACTCGGCGCGCTCATCATCATCCTCGTGTTCATCGTCATGGCGGCTCAGTTCGAATCGCTCACCTACCCCTTCATCATCATCATCTCAATCGTGTTCGCACTCTCGGGTATCATCTTCGCACTCTTGCTCACTGGCACCAGCATCAACATCATGTCTATGCTTGGAGGCATCATGCTGATCGGTATCGTGGTGAAGAACGGTATTGTGCTCATCGACTACACGCAGTTGATGAGAGAACGAGGTATGGGACTCATACGCAGTGCGGTAGTGGCTGCACGAAGCCGTCTGCGACCCATCCTCATGACATCTCTTACCACCATCCTCGGTATGCTGCCACTGGCAGCCGGACAAGGAGTGGGCTCGGAGATGTGGAGACCTCTCGGTGTCTCCATCATCGGTGGTCTGACGGTATCAACCATCATGACTCTGGTCTATGTGCCATCCATGTTCTGTATCTTCGGCGCTAACGGCGTCAAAGTGAAGCGTCGCAAGATGCGCAAGCAGCGCGAACTCCAGGCCTACTGGAACGAGCATAAACAAGAAGAAATGCTCAACGCACAGGCTTTCAGTGAGAAAAAGAAAAAAATAGAATGAACCGACACGCATAAAACGACAAGTATGAAAAGTGTAATGATATCTTTCGACCAGGCCTCATACGAGAAGGTGCTGGCAGCGCTCGACCGTACCAACTGCCGTGGATTTACCCTTTTCCCCCTCACCAGTGGAAGAGGAAGCAAGACTGGCGATCCCCACTTTGGGTCGCATGCCTGGCCATCCACTTGCTCAACCATCATCACCATCGTGGAGGACGAGAAGGTCGATAGACTATTGAAACGCCTTCACGCCATCGACACTGAGTCGGAAATGCTCGGACTGCGAGCTTTCGTCTGGAATGTCGAAAAAACCATTTAAGCGTCTTCGGAGAATCTTAGGTATCTGGAAGCTATAGAAAACATAGTCCACCTGGAAAACCTATACAACCTCCAACGCTTAAAACTTCTTGGAATGTGTACGTTCACATGCCAACACATCCCAAACACAAACCAATTGTCAAGTCGAGTTTGCATTTTAGCAAACTCGACTTCCTTTTTGCGTAAATATATACACAAAAATGCAGAAGATGTGAATAAATCCTAAAAAGTTGTTCGCTTTATACCAAGAGTCCAAAGTTTTTTATAACTTTGCACAATAAATTGCGAAAAAACGTAGTTATAAAATCAGACACTGAAATGTTGGAGAAAACTTTAGTTATACTCAAGCCGTCTGCAGTGCAACGCGCAATAGTCGGTGAAGTAACAGCAAGATTTGAGCGCAAGGGATTACGTCTGGCAGGAATGAAGATGATGCAACTTACCGACGAATTGCTCAATGAACACTACGCACACCTCAGTAGCAAGCCTTTCTTCCAAAGAATCAAGAACTCCATGATGGCAGCTCCCGTCATCTGCTGCTGTTATGAGGGAGTGGATGCCGTGGAAACCGTACGCAGTATGACTGGCAGTACCAACGGACGAAAAGCCGCTCCAGGTACCATCAGAGGCGACTTCGGCATGAGTTTCCAGGAAAATATCATCCACACTTCCGACTCTCCTGAAAACGCTATCGTCGAACTCAACCGTTTCTTCAAACCTGAGGAAATCTTCGACTACAAGCAATCAACATTCCAGTTCCTCTACGCTAACGACGAATATTAAAACATATTTATTAACTTTTTAAACCGCTTAAAACGTGACAATCTCCCTTATCAAAAAGACATTCGGTTTTGTATTGTTGTCAATGTCCACACTGCAAATCCAGGCACAAGACATCATCGCCCACCAGGCTGCCTCCGACAAGCAGATGAAAGACATCAGCACCATCAAAACCCACAAGATTCTTAACAATGCCAATCTCAACAATCCTGCTACCAATGTCTATTCCAACTGGGACAACGCCAGCGTGAACAGTGTGGCCGGTGTGGTACCGTCAAACTTCAAAATCGACCTTAGGGGTTTTTGCATGCCTACTCCAAGCCGTGTAGTAACCTCTAAGTTTGGCTACCGTTGGCACCGCCAGCACCAGGGACTTGATATCAAGGTGTATGTCGGCGACACCATTCGTGCCGCATTCGACGGAAAGATTCGTGTAGTGAAGTACGACGGAAACGGATACGGACATTATGTCGTCATCCGCCATCCCAACGGACTTGAAACCCTCTATGGACACATGAGCAGAACATTGGTGAACCCTGACCAAATCGTGAAAGCCGGACAAGTGATAGGACTCGGCGGAAACACAGGTCGTTCCACTGGCTCACACCTCCACTTCGAGACACGACTCGCTGGCAAGGCCATCGACCCCACACTCCTTTTCGACTTCCCCAACCAGGATATCGTCAGCGACTACTACATCTACCGCGGCGAGAAAATACAGAAAGAGGCTCGCACATCCGCTTCAGCACTCGCTTCTGTAGCCAACGACCAGAACAACCTGGAGAGAGCACTTGAGACCGCTGAGAAGAAAGCTTCCACCAACAGCCGACGCAACACATCTTCCCGCAAGGTGGCACAGAGCAAAGCCAAGTCTTACAAAGTGAAGAAAGGCGACACACTCTACAGCATCGCAAAGAAAAGCGGAATGAGCGTGAAAGAGCTATGCAAGAAGAACGGCATCAAGCAGACTGCTAAAATCAAGCCAGGACAGACCTTGAAGTGCTGATTTGATCATTAAACTTTATCAATAAACCAACAATAATAAAGGCGCATCTTCAGATGCGCCTTTATTATTGTCATATCATGAACAACGGGTTTTACTTATTCTTGATGTAGTCCACGATCCAGGCACCGACTTCTTTCGTGCCGTACTTGGCTCCGCCCTCCACCTGAATCTCAGGGGTGCGCACATTCTGGTCAAGGGAAGCGTTGACAGCCTCGCGGATGAGCGCGCCCTCAGCCTTGAGGTCGAAGTACTCGAACAACATGGCCACTGAGAGAATCTGAGCCAACGGATTGGCGATATTCAGTCCCTTGGCCTGTGGCCAAGAACCATGGATGGGCTCAAACACAGGTGTGTGCTCACCTGTGGAAGCGGACGGAAGGAGTCCCATCGAACCCGTGATGCAAGACCCCTCATCGGTCAGGATATCACCGAAGGTGTTCTCTGTCACCATCACGTCGAAGAAACGAGGCTCCTGAATCATACGCATAGCAGCGTTATCCACATACATGTAGTCGGTCTTCACCTCTGGATACTGAGGTGCCATCTCCTGGGCAATCTTGCGCCACAGACGGCTCGATGCAAGCACGTTGGCTTTATCTACCACTGTGAGGTGCTTATTGCGCTTCATGGCGTATTCAAAACCAACCTTCAGAATACGCTCAATCTCGGGACGGGTATAATAATTGGTGTCGTATGCCTTGTCGTCGGCTTCATACTTCTCACCGAAATACATACCGCCTGTCAACTCACGGATGCAAATGAAGTCTGCGCCACGAACAAGTTCATCTTTCAAGGGGGATTTGTGCACAAGGCAGTCGAAAGTCGTCACAGGACGAATATTGGCGAACAGGCCAAGTTTCTTGCGCATGGCCAGCAAACCCTGCTCGGGACGCACCTTGGCATTAGGATTGTTGTCGAACTTAGGATCACCTACCGAGGCAAAAAGCACGGCATCACTCTCCATACACAGTTTGAAAGTGTCCTCTGGAAACGGGTCACCAACCTTGTCGATGGCATCGGCTCCACAAATCGCATATTCATAACTCAGTTCGTGACCGAATTTCTCACTGATGGCCTTGGCTACGGCCAGACCCTGTTCCATAATCTCTGGTCCTATGCCATCACCTGGCAGGACCGCAAGTTTCAGTTTCATTGTCGTTATCTTTTTATTGGAAATATTTCTTATGATTCCAGGATATCCGGAGTTTCCGGATTATCCAACTATTCCGGCTTTTCTTGTCAATCGCTCGGTTTAGCGTTCTCGATGAGATTGAGCATCTTGATAGTGGCCTTGATAGCGGCTTCTGTTTGGTCGGCATCAAGGGCATGAGTCTTGTAACTCTTGTCATTATAAGTCCAAGAGATCGTGGTCTGCACCAAAGCGTCTGTGCGTCCTCCTGGCGGTATCACCACCACGTAATTAGTCAACCAGGGGAATGAGCGTTGCAGTTTGTCGCGGTAGATATGACGCACGGCATGAACAAAGGCATCGTACATACCGTCACCTATCGACGACTCCTCATATACCTTGCCATTGACCTCAAGTTTGACACTCGCCAACGGCTTCAGACCATAGGCGGTGGAAACCATATAACTGATAAGCTTCACCTTGTCGTCGGGTGTGGAATGCTTCAGCACGTCCGAGACAATGTAAGGCAGGTCCTCCTGCGTCACTAACTGCTTCTTGTCACCCAACTCGATGATTCTGTTGGTGACCAGACGGGTCTGCTCTGGGGTGAGCTCAAGACCTAAATCCTCGAGGTTCTTTAAAATGTTGGCTTTGCCGCTGTTCTTACCCAAAGCGTACTCACGCTTACGGCCAAACCGCTCGGGCAACAATGCGTTGCAATAAAGATTGTTCTTGTTATCACCGTCAGCATGTACACCCGCCACTTGAGTGAACACACTCTCACCGGTGATGGGTTTGTTGGGGGGAATGGCGATACCCGAGTAACTCTCCACCAAACGGCTCGCCTCATAGAGTTTCACCTCATTGATACTGGTGTCGATATGCAATTGGTCCTTGAGCAGAGCCTGCACACTCGACAGCGGGGCATTTCCAGCACGCTCGCCAAGTCCGTTGATAGAGGTGTGGACACCTGTGCAACCCTCAATCACAGCCATCATCACATTGGCAATGACAAGGTCGTAATCGTTGTGGGCATGAAAGTCAAACTGCACGTCGGGGTAACGGAGACGCATCTCGCGGATGTAGTTGGTCACCTCTATCGGATTGAGCACACCTAAGGTGTCGGGCAACATGAAACGATGCACACCCGAGTCTTTCAAGGCATCAACGAAAGCAAACACATACTGAGGTGAGTCCTTCATGCCGTTGCTCCAGTCCTCAAGATAGACATTCACGTCGATGCCGAGTTCCTTGGCGTAGTCAATGGACATACGGATGTCGGCGATATGCTCGTCAAGGGTCTTCTTCAATTGGTATTTGCAATGACGTTCCGAACCCTTGCACAGCAGGTTGATGACCTTGCAACCACATTCATTGATCCAGTCAATCGACAGATGCCCATCGACAAAACCAAGCACCTCTACCCTATCGAGCTTGCCGGCACGGGAAGCCCAACGGCAAATACCTTTCACCGCTTCCTTCTCGCCTTCCGACACACGGGCTGAAGCTACCTCCACGCGATCAACATTGACGTCCTGAAGCAGCATACGCGCAACCATGAGTTTCTCGTGTGGCACGAAACTCACACCACTGGTCTGCTCACCGTCTCGAAGGGTCGTGTCAAGAATCTCTATCCGCTTCTTGTTTTCCTTTATCATTTTACGTTCAATCTCTAAGGTCTAAAAACCTAAAAAATATCATTTTAGGCGAAACCAATGATCAAAAATGCGATTAAGCGAGGGCAGAGTCGAACTTGTTCGAGCTATGCCGGACATTTGAAGCAGCGAGAGCAATCAAGCTTGCTTAGATTGCCGAGTCGCGCCAAATGAAGACAAAGTCAGCGTGAGCATTTTAGGCGAAGCCAATGTTCAATGCTCAATAATCAATGGTCAATGCTCAATGCCTCTCCTCCCATGCCTCGATCTTGTCCTTGTTCTCAAGAAGGAAGTCGATGTCATCGAGCGCATTCATCAGGCAGTATTTCTTATAACCATTGATCTCGAAACGCTCCTCACGTCCTGTGGCGAGATTGGTCACTGTCTGGTTGGGCACATCCACCCTCACCTGCATCTTGGGGTCGGCCTTGATGCTGGCAAACAACTCAGCGAGGAAATCCTCACTGACTACCACTGGAAGCACGAAATTGTTGAGTTCGTTGTTCTTGTGGATATCTGCAAAGAAGCTGGAGATGACTACCCTGAATCCGTAGCCGGCGATGGCCCAAGCCGCATGCTCACGTGAAGAACCACTGCCGAAGTTCTTTCCAGCAACAAGTATCTCACCTCCATATGTGGGGTCGTTAAGCACGAAATCTGCTCGTGGTTGTCCATCCTTATCATAGCGCCAGTCGCGGAAAAGGTTATCGCCGAAGAATTTCTCGTCGCGTGTGGTTGCCTTCAGAAAACGCGCAGGGATGATTTGGTCGGTATCCACATTCTCAAGGGGAAGAGGAACACAAGTGCTTGTGATGATATCGAATTTCTGTTTCATTGTTTCTGTATTATTGCGATTGAAAAAGAATTTGTAAAAGAACGGAGATTAGTTGATTTCTGAAGTAATGGGAATATAGTCATGCCACAATAAAAGTAACATCCTATTTAACTCCCTATTTGACTCCCTATTAAATAAGATTCCTCGGGTCGGTAATCACGCCTGTCACAGCGGCAGCGGCGGCCACAAGCGGACTGGCAAGCACAGTACGTGCGCCAGGGCCCTGACGGCCTTCGAAGTTACGGTTTGAGGTCGAAACGGAGAGTTTGCCTGCGGGAATCTTGTCGTCGTTCATGGCAAGGCAAGCGGAACAACCCGGCTGGCGGATGGCAAAACCGGCCTCTTCCAAAACCTTGTCAAGACCTTCCTCTCGAATTTGCTCGTCCACCATCCAAGAACCTGGCACCAACCAAGCCACCAAACCGTCGGCCTTCTTTCTGCCCTTCACGATGGAGGCAAAAGCACGGAAATCCTCTATACGGCCATTCGTGCAAGCACCGAGGAACACGTAATCAACTTTCTTGCCGAGGAGTTGGTCGCCAGGGGCAAATCCCATGTAGTCGAGCGACTTGATGTAGGAAACACGGCTGGATTCTGGAACGGTGTCGAGCGATGGGATATGTTCGTTGATACCCATGCCCATACCCGGGTTGGTGCCGTAAGTAACCATCGGCTCAATGTCTGCGCCGTCAAACGACAATTCCTTGTCGAACACTGCGTCCTCACCGCTCTTCAATGTCTTCCAATAGGCCAGTGCCTTGTCCCAGTCTTCACCCTTGGGAGCATACTCACGGCCCTTGATATATGCAAAAGTCGTCTCATCTGGTGCGATGAAACCACCACGGGCTCCCATCTCGATTGACAGGTTGCATAGGGTCAGACGACCTTCCATCGTGAGGTTCTTCACCACATCACCCGCATATTCCACAAAGTAGCCAGTAGCACCAGAAGTGGTCAGTTTCGACATCAGATAAAGAGCTACGTCCTTGGCGGTCACGCCTTTGCCCAACTTTCCGTTGATGTTGATGCGCATTGACTTGGGCTTCTGCTGGAGGATACATTGAGAGGCAAGCACCATCTCAACCTCACTCGTTCCGATACCGAAAGCCACAGCACCCATAGCGCCGTGGGTAGAAGTATGGGAATCACCACAGACAATGGTCATGCCTGGAAGACTGAGGCCACGCTCAGGACCCACCACATGGATGATGCCGTTCTTCTTGTTCATCATGCCGAAATGGGCGAGGCCGAAATCAGCGGCGTTCTTAGCCAGCGTATCCACCTGCTTCTTCGATACAGGATCCTCTATGGGCTTGTCCTGGTCGTGGGTGGGTGTGTTGTGGTCTGGCATGCAGAAGATATGGTCTGGACGAAGGCATTGGAGGCCGCGACTGCGCATCCCCTCAAAAGCCTGTGGGCTGGTCACCTCGTGGCAGTAAAGGCGGTCAATATACAGTTGAGTGGGACCGTCTTCCACGTTCTGCACCACATGTGCGTCCCAAATCTTGTCGAATAATGTATTCATAAAAGTCTTGTCTGTTTATATATAGGTAACTTCAAAATAGCTTGCAATATAAGTCTCTAATCAGGGATGAAAAGAAAAGGTTGTTCTTGTTGTCCAGGTTGTCTTTTCTATTTCTTGAACTTATTGATACAGTCGATATAGGCCTCAACCGAAGCGGTGACGATGTCGGTATTGGCACCGAAACCATAATAAAGATGGCCGGCATGCTCCACCTGCATGTGCACCTTGCCCAAATCGTCGCTGCCTTTACTGATGGCCTGGATGGTGAATTCCTTCAGTGTCATCTCCCTGCGGATGATAACCTTGAGTGCCTTGATGGCGGCATCGACAGGACCATTACCCGTGGCTGCGGCCTCGAACTTCTCGCCCGAGATGCTCAAACCGATACTGGCCACAGAACGGACACCCTTACCGGTGGTCACCTGCAGGTACTCGAGTTTGATGTTATGGAGGTCGGCACGGTCGGCTCCAGCGAGAATCAGAATGTCATCGTCGGTGATTTCCTTCTTCTTGTCGGCCAACTTGAGGAATTCCTTATAGACATTGTCGAGTTTCTCGCCGTCAATGTCAACACCGTTGACTGATAAGCGGTGCTTCAATGCAGCCCTTCCGCTGCGGGCGGTCAGCACAATGGCGTTGTCATCGATACCCACATCCTTGGGATCCATAATTTCGTAGGTCTGAACATTCTTCAAAACTCCGTCCTGATGGATGCCGGAGGAGTGTGCGAAAGCGTTGCGACCCACGATGGCTTTGTTGGGCTGCACGGGCATGTTCATCAGACTCGACACCATACGGCTCGTCGGATAGATCTTCGTCGTGTTGATGTTGGTGTTGATGTCAAGACCCTTATGGCATTTCAAGATCATAGCAACCTCTTCAAGGGAAGTGTTGCCGGCACGCTCGCCGATACCGTTAATGGTTACCTCGGCCTGACGGGCACCGTTCAGCACACCAGACATGGTGTTGGCGGTAGCCATGCCAAGGTCATTATGGCAATGGGTGGAGATAATGGCGTTCTCTATACCAGCAACATGGTCGCACAAATACTTGATCTTAGCGCCATACTCAGCTGGAAGGCAGTAGCCTGTAGTGTCGGGGATATTGACAACTGTGGCACCGGCCTTCACAACCGCCTCAACCACACGGGCCAGATACTCGTTCTCCGTACGACCTGCATCCTCGGCATAGAACTCCACATCATCCACAAAACGACGGGCATACTTCACAGCTGCCACAGCACGCTCGATAATCTCTTCACGATTGCTGTTGAACTTATATTTGATGTGGGAGTCGGAGGTGCCAATACCTGTATGGATACGCTTACGCTTGGCGTATTTCAAGGCTTCCACCGCCACGTCAATGTCTTTCTGGACAGCACGTGTCAAAGCGCAGATGGTTGGCCAAGTCACGGCTTTAGAAATTTCTATCACAGAATTGAAATCACCTGGACTGGAGATAGGAAAACCAGCCTCAATCACATCCACACCAAGCTGCTCAAGTTGGCGTGCCACCTGGATCTTTTCCACTGTGTTCAACTGACATCCAGGCACTTGTTCACCATCTCTGAGAGTAGTGTCGAAAATGTATAATCTGTCGCTCATAACTATAATGATTTATCTTGTGTCTATTAAATTGCAAAATTAGTGATTTTATCCGACATACATTGTCTTTATCCTTAAGAATCAGGAATAAATGCAAAAATAAAGCCTTCCTCACCATGTGAGAAAGGCTGGTATCTGATGCATACAATGTCTATCGTCATATCACAGCAATTCTCACACTATCGGCTTGAGTAAGTCGTAGCGAAATCAGAATAATGCTGTTAATTATAGAATTCATCATCTTTTCTTTAAATTCGGCGCAAAATTAAGCAATTTCCTTAATATTTCAAAATATTCTCGACAAAATTTTAATGATTTGTAAGAATTAAGCGGAAAAGTCCCTCAAATTCATATCATAACGAAAAAAGCCACGAAAGACATCTCAAGTCTTTCGTGGCTAAACAGAATATATATCTTAGTTTCTATCTATAGCAAGCAGTGTCTGATTGTTCCGACTGTCACTTTACTTCATGAGAGGGAGGTCAAAGTTGACAAAAACAGGATCAAAGATAACCTTGGCCGCAAATTCACCCATCGCCTTATAGCCTTCTGGATTCAAGTGCAACCAGTCATCAGAATATTTCTTCTGGAGTTTCTCATGGTCCTCTGGGTCACGCACCAACAAATCGAAGTCTATCACACCGTCGAACGCCCCACTTGTGCGAATCCACTCGTTTACCACTTGCCTTGCAGTCTCGTGGAAGGGAGTGAAATAGCCATTGCCCTTGAACGGAGTGATAGTGGCACCATAAACCTTCTCTATTCCTGCTGCATGAGCCTTGTCAACAAGCGTCTTGTAGGCATTGATCAGGTCAGTAGTGGTTTTCTCTGCATGCCGAGAACCACCGATATCGTTGACACCTTCAAAGATGATCAACTTGTCAACACCCTTTTGACCTAAGATGTCACGGTCAAAGCGTACCAATGCAGGTTGCGATAAACCTCCTTGAACAACGGCATTCCCGCCAATGCCCAAATTGAGAACACCACAATCCACATGAGCAGCAAGGAAGTCTGGCCAGCGGTTTTGAAGGTTAGTGGTTGAACCACGTCCATCAGTGATAGAGTTACCCAATACGGCTATAGCCTTCTTATTAGTACGCACCATCAACTGAGCGATGTTGTACCAATGGTCCACTTTCTCCATAGTCGGGAACTTCTGCCCAGGTTTCACTTCGCCTTGAGCGATGAAACTGGTAGTGCGCGAACCTCGATGGGATGTGGCATGTTCAGGAACCTGACCACCATAACAAATATTGACTGAAAGACGTTGCCAAATTTTCAACTTATACTTGAAAACATCACTTGTGACGGTTTCACCCGGTGCGATAGTCACATTCTTAGCCCCGTTGAACTTCAAATAAGTCGCACTTTTCTTAACGATATCGCATGAATCAAGGGCATCAGCAATATAAACCGACTTGATTTCAACAGGTTTGTCACCGAATTCATTGGACAGCATCAACTGCAACTCCTCACCGGGAATACTGACTTGGATAATTTCACGCAAGGTCTTGCCCGCTAAAGTTGTCTTTGGCATATCTGATGGACCTGTGAATTCGGCGGCGGCGGCCCAAGTACCTGTCCAAGAAGTCTGTGCTTTCGCAGAAAAGGAAAGAACAACTGCAAGAATCAAAAAGAGTCTCTTCATGATGGATGTTATTAAATCGTTAATACTTTCCAATAAAACGGATGATTACTATTTTTATTGTGCAAAAAAAGAATCTCCCCGCTGGAAAACCAGCGAGGAGACCCTCTCTAAGACGGCGGCGACCTACTCTCCCACTTTGCGGCGCAGTACCATCGGCGCGTGCGGGCTTAACTTCTCTGTTCGGGATGGGAAGAGGTGGAGCC
>JAFWPH010000008.1 GCA_017509605.1 Bacteroidaceae bacterium
GTTTTAATATTGTTCCCCCATAAGGGGGTTGTTCTTTCCCGCCAGGACGCTTTATCCGCTCTGTCCTGAAGTCTATAGCTTCAATCTTCTTGTATCATTGTTTTTGACGGTAGCTTGTCTCGGCCCAAAGCCACAAGGCATGGGCCGCTACTGCTTATTGTCTGTTGTCTCAGTCTGTCAAAGAACTTCTCTCGCGAAACTCGGAAAACATGCCGTGTGCGTTAACAGCACCGCTTTTCTTCCGAGTTGTGGATGCAAAGGTATAACGATTTTCCGGACTGGCAAAACTTTTCAGCAACTTTTTTCATCAAAACGCGTTTTTTTTGCCAGACGAGGGGTAAAAGAGAAAGATATACCTTATTTATATAATTATATTACTCCCAACAATTGTCAATAAACTCCCTCAACTGAATGACATTTCCGTTAAAGACATCCATATCCACATGGCTCTTGTCCTTATACTGAATGCCACCAACAGACCCAGTGCAACTGAACTGCCAAAAGCGCCAGTCGGCGATGTCGGGATGTTCTGCAGTTTTATTGTAGTTGGCTATCCATTTGTTGTATTTTTCCAGCCCTGTTCCATCACCATATTTGAGGAAAGTGTTTTTGCTCATGTAAATCATTGGACGGACGCCATAGTGCTGTTCAATGGCCTGTAACCAACGAAGCGCCATGGCCACATATTCGTCAGTGTGGGTGGTGAGTGCATGATCTCGACTGTCGTCCTCAATATCGAGCACTGGCGGCAAATCACCTCTCACCATATCCACATTGGCGATAAAATTACTGATTTGTTCCTCAACTGGTTCAAAACGCAGGAAATGATAGACACCGACAATGAGGTTGGCACCACGGGCCGCCTTAACATTACGATAATAGAACGGATCCGTCTGGTATGCCCCATCGGTGGATTTCATGATCACGAACTGAACGGGTTGGTAATAATTGAGCGTCTTGTTGGTGAAAAAACGGCTTTCAATGCCTTTTTCCCATCCATTCTTCGCAACTCGCCCCAAAGAGTCGGACCGCAAGTAAAGGTTGGTCCAGTCTATGCTGTGCTGGAAGCGAGAAATGTCGATACCGAAAACGAGTTCGCCAAACGGAAAGGGGTTGGCACGTTCGATGGTGTCGGCGTCCCACATTCCGAACTGGACGCACTCACCGTCCACCATCCTCTTGCCTATGCCTTTTTTATGCCCGTTTACCCATCGGCCAATAAACGTCTTACCGCCAGGCAAATCCAACCTCCCGTAACCATTGGGCTGAAAGTTTCTGAACTCACCCGTATAGATGCTGTCACCCCGTGCCATGGTGCCATAGGGCAACAGACCATCGTACCACACACCAGCATAATGGGAACCAGTGGAAGTGACTTTCACACCGTAACCATTGGGGACAAGCGCCTCATCCACCTCCCCATAATACGCGCTGCCGTCAGAATAACGGATGGTATCGCCGGTGACGACCAATGGTTCACCCGAAGGACTGCTGCAATGCCATATCAAAGCCATTGTCAGCATCCCGACAGCTAATCCTGCCAACAGAAAGACGATGTTCTTCTTTTCCTTCACTTCACCAGCTTCTCCTTCACTTCACCAGCACCTTTTTGCCACAGTGAATATAGATGCCCTTGGACTGGGGCTTGCTCGTAAGTCGCTGACCTTGAATGGTGTACCAGGCACCGTCTTCAGCACGTTCAACCTGATCATCAAACACGTCGTGAATGTCAGTCGATAATTCAGCCTCAAAGTCCGTCACCCTGGTAACAGCAGCGTAAAGAGCACCGACATCATCTGATGTAAGCGCGCGGTTGTGGACAAACAAATCATCGTACAAGGCTGAGGCGCCTCCGTGTCCATTGCCCTTGCCCAAGCACAAGTACTGGGAAGCGGACAACAAGTCAAGCACTTTCTGGAAGTCGAAGTCCTTGGCTGAAGTCCCAGCAGTGGAGGCAAACACATTGCTGCGCCGGATTTTGTTGACGTAAATCTTCACGCCATCCTCAGGGGCGATGGTGATGGTCACGAACTTCCACTTGCCCGGTTCGATGACGGTACGCTCCACATTGGGATAGTTCACGGCGAAAGTATCGGTGCCATTGTCGAAAGCAAGGTATGTGTTGCCCGAGAACGACAGGTTGTTCTGCTTGGTGATGAAAGCGGGGTTCGTGTTGACGAAAGCGAACAAGGTGCCCCACAAGTCGTTTTCCAACCTCTTCACCCAGAAACTGATGCTCATGCCCTTCATGTCGGTCTGACCGTATAGAGGATTCCCCATTCTCACAACACCACATGTCTTGTCAGCGTCATCGCCACCTTTGACATACATGGTCTGTCCGAAACGGGCAATGTCGTAAGCAAGCTCTGGCATGGTTCCCCTACTCTGCTTGGATAAAGTCGCTGACTGCTCAGTGTTCAGCATATTGGTGATTGGCTTCTCGTCGAAATTGTAGTAAGCGGCAAGACCCGACTTATAGTCACCGTCTGTTTCAGTGGCAGCCAGCACTTTCATCTTGTATGTCTCATCATAATAACGGTTGCCGTTGGTCAACCTGTGGATCAATGTAACATCTATGTTCTCGTCTGCAGGGTTGTACTTGCCATCATTGGTCAACACTTCTTCATTCGACGAAATCCATTGGCTGACTGTGCCGTAGTAGGTGTCGTAATTGAAATCCTGGTGAATGACGACATTACCCGACTTGACGTTTGATGTGGAATTCTTCACAGTATAGGCGATAGCGGAACTTGGCGCCATCTTCCATCCCCACAGCACCGTACCGGTAGTTGACAGTCCCGTGATAGCTATCGACTTGTATTGATAACCATCGACTGTTTGGTCACATACCACACCGTCGTAGGTGACATTGCCCAACTTCACAGTAATATACCCTGTGCCATCCGTCAACGACCATGTGCCACTGGCACCGCCAGTCACTTTACCATCCTCGGTCAAAGTCACAGTGACTGGAGTAACGCACTCCCTGGCCTCATTGTTAAGTTTGTATCTGTGCTGCATGAACTGATACTCGCCAAGAATGTCCTTGCTGGTATATTTGAAGTTAGCCTTGATGCTGTCGTCAGTCAAAGTCTCACCATCGAACTCAAAAGGTGCTGCGCAGAGCCATCCTTTCTTGTTGACAAACAATTGGTGAACCCTGTCCTGAAAACCTTCACCACCTCCTGTGAAACGAGTATGGTAGATGAGGAAGTTCCTGTTCTTGCTGTCCACAAAAGCGGAGTTGTGTCCTTGGGCAACTTCACCTGTAGTTTGGAAACCGAGGCCATTGTAGGAAGACATCAGAAGATTACCCACTGTATTGGCGTCATTTGTACCGTAGTTCATCTCATACCACGAGAAGATGGCACTCTTGCCTTTTGCATCGGTATAAGGTCCATCAACATTGCTGGAACGGAAAGACCTCATCACATAGCCCTTGTTAGACTCCAAACCGCCATAGGTCATAAACAAGTAATAATAATCACCGATATGCTGGATGTAGGAACCCTCACCCGACACATAATAACCAC
The DNA here is from genome assembly GCA_017509605.1 of Bacteroidaceae bacterium. Lineage (GTDB taxonomy): Bacteria > Bacteroidota > Bacteroidia > Bacteroidales > Bacteroidaceae > RUG11857. The sequence continues at coordinate 3,534 of JAFWPH010000008.1, forward strand.
CTGCGATACGCTTGCCGAAATAGGGGTCGCTGGTGGCACGGCCTCCACCATCTGTGACTAAAGGATAAGTGGTGAGGTAGTCTCGTAGTCCTGTCTTGTTGTCGAGCTTGAGCATAAAGATACCCCCGCTCCAAGAGCCGTACGACATCCAGAGTTGCCCTTCTTCGTCGTAAAGCACACAAGGGTCAATGTTATTAGGCCAGAATGTTCCCCAATCTCCTCCTCTGTTATAACGTGAAGGCAAGGTGGACTGAGTTCCGATGACGAGTTCGAGGTCGGTTTTCTTCCAACTAATCCTCTCATTAGTACCATTGATAAATCCCGAATATACGACTGGCCCCTCGTACACATAAGGCCCCTCAATATTACTTGCTGTAAGCAACACAATGACACTGCTCCAGGTGTTTCCGTTGAGACTGAGGTACATACACCATTTCTTCATGTCCTTGTTCCAAATCACATCGGGAGCCCATATATTGCCTGCGACCGTAGTATTATTAGCAGTCATCCATTCCTCGCAATTGAAATTGCCGAATTTCACTTCTTTAGCCACACCGTTGACCAAAGCCGTCACCTTGGTGGTCATGTTCTTCTCAAAAGCATTGTTGAAGTCAGTGGCAGTCACCACCCCGTTGCTGTTACGCAATCCATAGAGCCTGCTGTTGTCCACACCCGACCAATTGATGAGGTCTGTGCTCCTGGCTACAGCATTGTGAGTTCCAAAAATATAATAAGTTCCTGTCCCGGTATCAACAATCGACGGGTCATGAACACTTACGCGCTGATGGCTTTTCGTACGATTCAACAACGAGATTTCAGAATTGGTCACTTCCACCATATCCTGGGCAGAAATGCCCTGACTCATCGCACAAAGCAGTAGTAAAGTAAAATTTTTCTTCATATCCTAATAGTTTTTGCTGATAGTTGATGTTTGTCAGTCAGTTTATCTTCTCACGGGCAAAGATAACGATATTTTTGGTAATAATCAAAAAAAAATTGGATAATCAACAAACTCTTTGTACCTTTGCCAAACATATAATAATGATTTGTTAACTAAATACTAATTCTTATGCTTAAAAAATCAACATTATTCTTAGCAGCTTTCATGGCAGCCACCACTTTGTTGGCTCAATGGGCAAAGCCCTCATTGCCAGCCAAGAAGGCACTTGCTTTAGATGAAGTAGTTTACTTGTTCAACCCTGGCGCTGAAGGTTTTTTCCTCGGAGCAAACGACTGGTCCACACGTGCCAGTATATCCCCGACACGTGGTTACAAAGTGACCATCGAGAAATATGTGACAGAAAACGCCACTGATTGGGACGGGAAATCCTATTTCATCACAAGTTATGTCGAGGACGGCGCACCTGCCGGCCAGACGCTATGCACGTTCATCAGCGGATGGGACAACATCTGGGTCGATCGCGCCAAGACTGATCCTGAGGACAAGGCGTTCACTTTCGAGGCACAAGCCAACGGTAACTACAGAATAGGACTCTCGCCTCAAAACAGAGAATACAACGCAGAAGCTTACGAGGGGGCCTACTTAGGCATCATACCCTCAAGAGGCGACACACGCATTTATCTCTGCGATCCGTACGCCGCCGCCTACGATTTCAGCACCTGCCTGATTGACTGGTATTTCGTCTCCCCAGCCGATTACACGGCATATACGACAGCTGTGAAGCAGTACATTGCCGCCACGGCACTCGGCCAGGCCATCGAGGACGCCAAGACAAGATTCCCGAACGTGGATATCTCTTCTGCAAACAGTGTCTACAACAACACTGCCTCCACTGACCTGGAACTGCAAGCCGCGCTCCAGAACCTGACACTCCTGCTGATGGACTATGCCACTCCAGAAGCAACGGTTGACATGACCGGATTCATCACCAATCCGTCATACGACAACAACGACAACAACGGATGGACCGGAACCACTCCTGGCTTCCAGCAGTATGGTAACGCTGAGTTCTTCAGCAAGAACTACGACTACCACCAGACCCTGAGTCTCCGTGCAGGTGTCTATCGGGTAGGAACCACCGCTTACTATCGCGCCGGCAGCGCTGAAGCCGACGCTGAGGCTCTGACCGCGCTGAAAGAAACGGGAGAGGCACCGCAGAACGCAAAACTCTATGTGAGCACTGGGCTCCATTCCACTTTCTACAGACCGCTTCCCTTTGCCAGCACAGGCGCTACAGAAGAGGCCATGGGTGACGACACAAGTACGAACACTTACGGAATCATACCCAACAACATGCACACTGGTCAAGTGTATTTCGACGCAGGCAAATACCAGCCTACGTTCGCCACATGCATGGTTGGCGAGGACGGTGCCCTCACCATGGGACTGAAGAAAGAGACCACCATCTCCAACGACTGGACATTGTTCGACAAATGGACGCTGACTTATCTCGGCACCACCGCGGAGGCATACAATGAGGTGCGGGAGGAATACCTGAGTTTCGCTCCTGACTACGAGGATCTTGTCGTGAGTGGCGAATGCCAGTATTACCAACATGCAGCCTACGATGCTTACTTGGCCGCAAAGCAGACGCTTCTCGCCGCCACAACTGCCGACCAGATGGCAAAGGCCATCACAGCATACGACGAGGCGACCCGAACACTGCAAACAAGTGTGGAGGCCTATAATGCTTACTATGAGAAAGTTTGCGAGGCAAACAATTTCTTCGACGAGCGCAGCGATGAACTGATGGGCGAGGGAATGATGCTCCTCGGTGACTATTTAGGCAGTGATGAGGGACCAAGCCCCGAATATCCACTTTTCGTCAATGGATGTTCACAGTACATCTTGGAGAACGGCCCACTCTCTGCTGAGGAAGTGACTCAGGAAATCAAACTGCTCGAACAACTGCTCGAAACCGCAATAGCCAACGGCATGAGCGACGGAACTGACTGCACAAGCATGATCAAAAACCCGCATTTCGAGACTGAAGGCGGATGGACGAAAGAAGGACTGGCCGAGTATCCTAAAGGCTCTGACACCTACAAGCTGGCTGAGGCATTCACCATCCTCTTCAACGTCTATCAGACTTTCACTGGCTTGCAGAACGGCCTTTACGAGTTGTCCTTGAACGACTTCTTCCGTCCTGCCGACTTCGGCAACTACACGCCCGACGGCTATCGAGCATACGTTTACCTCAATGGCTTCGAGCAGAAAATGAACCTCATCGACAATGGTGCGGCAGATGAACAACTGGCCAGCGACGACGCTGTCATCGACGGCAAATATGTACCCAATTCGGTGACTGGTGCGGCGGCTGCCTTCGAGGCTGGTAGATACAAGCAAGTGATCTACGGACTGGTAACAGACGGAACAATGAAAATCGGCGTCCGTAACGACCTCCGTTACGAGAACTGCTGGGGCGTTTGGTCAGATTTCAAACTCATCTTCCGCGCCAAGAACCCTCAGGTGCTTGCAGAAGTGCTGGCCTCCTCCTTGCCACAAGCCAAGGAGAAACTCAACAACAAGTGCGGCAACGAGGACATCGAAACACTGAAAGCGGCCATACAAGCAGCAGAGAGCAATCCCGCAGACGCATACCAAGCACTGGTTGACCTCAAAGTGGCCATGGACGGCGTGGATGAATCAACCACCAACTACACACTGCTCAACAACGCCATTTCAAATGCAGAACAAACGCTTATCGACTATGCCAACCAGTCCACCCAAGCGCTGAAAGACCTTGACACGCTGACCAAACAGGCAAAAGCCGGATACCAGGCCAACACATACAACAAAGACCAAGCTTCGCAGATGGTAACCGATCTCAACTCTGCTGTGGTGGCAGTGAAAATACCTGGTGGAGGTGGAGAGGAGCAAGACGTGACAGCGCTCATCGTCAACCCGACATTCGACCCCGCACGAGGCAGCAAGGACCAAGGCACCATCGAAGGATGGACCACCAGCGCCATGAACGGCTACAAGGAGAACACCGTAAGCTACAACCGAGCCGGTATCACACTCTACCAAAAGCTCAGCGGCCTGCCCAAGGGCAAGTACAAAGTGACTGTGCACACATACTACCGCGCTGGATACGCCGATGCTGACTACGCACTCTGGCAGGAAGACCCGAAGAAATCGCATCTCACCACTCTCTACGCCAAGACATCGGAGAACACCTTCGAGACTCCCGTGATGAACCTATGTGAGGACGCACAAAGCGAGCAAGTGGGCGGCAGCAAGTGCGACCAGCTCTCCAACGGACTCTACGTGCCAAACGGAACGAGCGCCACTGTCACATGGTTCAACGCTGGATATTATCTCAACAGCCTTGAATTCACAGTACCCGAAGACGGCACCGTGACCATCGGACTTGAAAAGAAAGAAGTGCTTCCCGACGACTACGAGGTGGTTGGCGCTTGGAACCTCTACTATTACGGCGACGACACACAAGAAGAGAAGCGCGACGTCACAGCCTTGATTGTCAACCCGACATTCGACCCCGCACGCGGCAGCAAGGATGAGGGCACCATCGAAGGATGGACCACCAGCGCCATGAATGGCTACAAGGAGAACACCGTCAGCTACAACCGAGCCGGTATCACCCTTTACCAAACCCTTAGCGGACTCCCAGCCGGTGAGTATGACGTCACAGTCCACACTTACTACCGTGCAGGATACGCCGATGAGGAATACGCACTCTGGCTCGAAGATCCGAACAAGTCGCATCTCACCACTCTCTACGCCAAGACCTCGGAGAACACATTCGAAGTACCCGTGATGAACCTCTGTGAGGACGCACAAAGCGAACAAGTCGGCGGCAGCAAGTGCGACCAACTTGCCAACGGACTCTATGTGCCCAATGGAACAAGCGCCACTGTCATCTGGTTCAACGCTGGATATTATCTCAACACGCTGCATTTCACCGTGCCTGACGACGGCACCGTGACCATCGGACTTGAGAAGACCGAAGTACTGCCCAACGACTATGAAGTGGTAGGTGCATGGAACCTCTATTACTACGGCAAATCTACCGCCATCGACGAATTGCTGGCGGAAAGCGCGCACCATAGCAACAACATGCCTGCCGGATACTACAGCATCAACGGCACACGACTGACTGCTCCACAGAAGGGCATCAACATCGTGAAGATGGCCGACGGAACAGTCAAGAAAATCTTTGTGAGATAAGATTGAATTCCTGTCATTACCGAAAGGGGCTGCTTTTTGAGCGGCCCCTTTTGTTTGGTTTTCATGTTTTCAATTGGACATGTCAGGAAAAAGAACTACCTTTGCACGAAAATCAAAACAGCAGGTTGTCACTCCCACTCAACCTTGCTGCAGAACACAAACAACCATCACGAACTTGGACACGAAATCATTACTTAACAACTGGGCTAAACACCCTAAGTTGAAAGCGCTCACTACACTGCTCGATGACAGCACCACAAAGAGAATCTACATCAGCGGACTCATCGGATCCTCTGCTGCCCTCACATTTGCATCCATCACCAACGTGTCGATGAACAAAGGAGCGCAACGTCCCACAACCTTGTTCGTGCTTAACGATATGGAGGAAGCTGGATATTTCTTCCACGACCTTACACAGATGATCGGCGAGTCCAATGTCATGCTCTTTCCGTCTTCCTACAGAAGGGCCATCAAATACAACCAAAAAGACGCTGGCAACGAAATCATGCGCACCGAAGTGCTCACACGACTGGCACGCCAACCCGAAAACCTCCTCATTGTCAGTTACCCCGATGCCATAGCGGAGAAGGTCGTGTCGAAACGACAACTCAACAATTCCGCCATCAACATTAAGCTGGGAGACAGGTTCGACCTCGATGAATTGCAGGAACAACTGACGGACAATGGCTTCACCGCCACCGACTATGTCTATGAACCTGGACAGTACGCTTCACGCGGCTCTATTCTCGACATCTATTCCTACACCTCCGACAAACCCTTGCGTCTCGACTTTTTCGGCGACCAACTGGAGTCTATTCGCACTTTCGACGTGCAAACCCAACTCTCCGACAGCAAAATCGATACTGCCACCATTCTGCCGGAAATGAACGACAAAGCCAACAGCAAAGTATCGTTGTTCCACTTCCTGTCCGACGATGCCCTCGTCGTGGTCAAAGATTTGGACTATGCCTTGGGACGCATCAAGGACATCGGCAACGAGGACTACTCTTCCCAAGCCATACTGGAACAGGAGGAGGAGCTTGAGGACATCAACCGCCTGGTCATCAGCGACAGCGAGATGAGAGAGTTTGTGGATAGCCACAAGACGGTGGGGCTGACCCACCGGCAGGGACAAACTGGACACCACCTGGAATTTGCCATCTCACCACAACCCCTCTTCCATAAAAACTTCGAACTGCTCAGCCAGACCCTGCGCGACATGCAGGAGAAAAACTACCGGCTATACATCTTGGCAGACAGCCAGAAACAGCACCAGCGACTGAAAGAAATCCTGGACAGCGACACCTACAACGACCGGCCAGACAAGGCTCGCATCGCATTCACACCTGTTGACAAGACCTTGCACGAAGGATTTATCGACAAAGACATGCAGGTATGTCTCTTCACCGACCACCAGATCTTCGACCGTTTCCATAAATACAACCTGAAAAGCGACAAGGTCAGAGGCAGCCGAAGCGCCATCACACTCAAGGAAATCAGCGAGTTGGCCATCGGCGACTATGTAGTACACATCAATCACGGCATAGGCATCTTCGGAGGACTCGTGCGCCTGCCACTGCACGGCACAACACAGGAGATGATCAAAATCAGCTACCAGAACAACGACTCCATCTATGTGCCCATACACTGCCTGCACCAAGTATCGAAGTACAGAGGGAAAGACGGCGTGCCACCAAGACTCAATATTCTGGGGTCGGGAGCATGGGAACGGATGAAGGAACGCGTGAAGAACAAGGTCAAGGATATCGCACGCGACCTGATCAGCCTCTACGCCAAACGGCGGAAACAAAAAGGGTTCGCCTTCTCACCCGACACCTACATCCAACATGAGCTGGAGGCCAGCTTCGCATACGAAGACACCCCCGACCAATTACGCACCACACAAGAAGTGAAATCGGACATGGAAAAACCACGCCCCATGGACCGTCTGGTGTGTGGAGACGTCGGATTCGGCAAGACCGAAATCGCCATACGAGCAGCATGCAAGGCTGCATGCGACGGAAAACAAACTGCCGTACTTGTACCAACCACAGTCCTGGCTTATCAGCATTACAAGACTTTCACAACACGTCTCAAAGAGTTCCCCATCAAGGTGGATTACCTCACGAGGGCACGCAATGCCAAAGAAACCAAGCAGATACTTCAGGACCTTGAGGAAGGCAAGACCGACATCATCATCGGCACACACAAACTGGTCGGCAAAAGCGTAAAGTTCAAGGACCTCGGACTCCTCATCATCGACGAAGAGCAGAAATTCGGAGTCTCGGTCAAAGAAAAGCTGAGGCAAATGCGCACCAATGTCGATACGCTCACCCTCACCGCAACACCCATTCCACGTACACTCCAGTTCTCGCTCATGGGAGCCAGAGACCTGTCGGTGATACAGACACCACCACCCAACCGATATCCAATCCAGACCGAACTGCACACTTTCTCACCGGAAATCTTCACCGAGGCCATCAATTTTGAGATGAGCCGAAACGGACAAGTGTTTGTGGTCAACAACCGGGTAAGCAACCTCGAGGACATCGCCAACATGATACGCCAGCATGTACCCGATGCCAGAGTGTGCATCGGACACGGGCAAATGGACCCCAAACAACTGGAGAACATCGTGTTGGAATTCATGAACTTCGACTACGATGTGATGGTGTCCACCACCATCATCGAGAACGGCATGGACATCACCAACGCCAACACCATCATCATCAACAATGCACAGAACTATGGACTAAGCGACCTGCACCAGATGAGAGGACGCGTAGGACGAAGCAACAAGAAAGCCTTCTGCTACCTCATTGCACCGCCACTACACCTGCTGCCCGACGACTCTCGACGAAGATTGCAGGCCATCTGCGACTTCTCTGAACTGGCATCTGGATTCAATATCGCCATGCAAGACCTCGATATCCGCGGTGCGGGCAATATGCTGGGCGCAGAACAAAGCGGATTCATTGCCGACCTCGGGTATGAGACCTACCAGAAAGTGCTCAATGAAGCCATGCAAGAACTCAAAGAGGATGAATTTGCCGACATCTTCGAAGACGAAGAGGAAACAGAAGACAAACTCTCAACCGCAGGCAAAAAGAAAACCTACGTCAAGGAGTTTGCCTTTGTCAACGAGACGCTCTTCGACAGCGACATGGAACTGCTCTTCCCACAAATCTATGTGCCCAACAGCAGAGAGAGAATGAAAATCTATAAGGAACTCGACACCATCAGGGACAAGGCCGAACTCGACACATTCAGATGGCATCTCACCGACCGATTCGGAAAACTGCCCAAAGAGGCCGAAGAATTGATGATGGTCATGCCAATCAGGTGGGCGGGAAGACGACTTGGCGTGGAGAAAATCGTACTGCGACAGGAAAAAATGATCCTCCACCTCGTGTCAAACATCAATAGTCCCTACTACCAAAGCGCCATCTTCGGTAAAATACTGCATTTCGCGGCCTCCAACCCCAGAAAAGTGGAGGTCAGAAACGAAGGCCACTGCGTGGTGATTGTCAAGAGTGTACGGTCCGTGGGGGAATGTCTTGCCATTCTTGAGGACATGGAAGCCTCACCCTCTGCATGAAGACGATAAACAGGACCTTTATCTACGCTTTTTGGACTTTCACCACTCTGGAAAGGGAAAAAAATCCTCTTTAGTTTCCTTTTTTCAGTTTTTTATCAGTAATTTTGCAGTTCATACCGACTAATAATCATCTGCACACCCGATTGCAGACAAAGGAATTGTTATACGAAGTACGACATCTTCTGTATATATGAACGCCTGACATAGAACCTGACAAACCCAAAAAACATGAGCGACAGCATCATCATCATCCCTACTTATAACGAAAAGGAGAACATAGAGAAAATCATCAGAGCCATCTTCAGTCTGGAGAAGGCTTTCCATATACTCGTTATTGACGACGGATCCCCCGATGGCACCGCCGCCATCGTGAAGAAGCTGATGGATGAAGAGTTCACCAACCGCCTGTTCATTGTCGAGCGAAAAGGAAAGCAAGGACTTGGCACCGCTTACATCGCGGGATTCAAATGGAGCCTGCAACATGACTATGAGTACATCTTCGAAATGGACGCTGACTTCTCACACAACCCTGCTGACCTGACACGACTCTATGCAGCATGCCACGACGAAGGCTACGACATGTCTATCGGGTCACGCTACGTCACTGGAGTGAACGTCGTGAACTGGCCGATGGGACGGGTGCTCATGTCCTATTTCGCATCCAAATACGTGAGGCTCATCACAGGAGTGAAAATCCACGACACTACAGCTGGATTCGTCTGCTATAGGCGCCAGGTCCTATCCACCATCGACCTCGACAGCATACGATTCAAAGGATACGCCTTCCAAATCGAGATGAAATTCACCGCATACAAGAGCGGATTCAAAATCAAGGAAGTGCCTGTGGTCTTCGTCAACAGGGTGGAAGGAACCTCCAAAATGAGCGGTGGCATATTCAGCGAAGCCGTTTTCGGAGTCATCCGCCTACGTTTCGATGGATGGTTCAAGAAGTACAACAAGAAGCAGACATCATGAGAACACTGATACACAATGCGCATATCGTCAACGAGAACCGTCAGTTCGACGCCTCGGTGGTGATAGAGGACGAATTGATAGCCGACATCATCGAAGGAAACGACAACATCGACAAGAACGCCTTCGACTACGTCATCGACGCTACCGGACTATACCTGCTGCCCGGAGTCATCGACGACCACGTGCATTTCCGTGAGCCTGGACTGACCTACAAGGCCGACATCGAGAGCGAAAGCCGAACGGCCGCGGCGGGTGGGGTGACTTCGTTCATGGACATGCCCAATACAAAACCACAAACCACCACAATCCAACTGCTGGAACAGAAATTTGCCCTCGGTGCTGAGAAAAGCCGCGTGAACTACTCGTTCTATTTCGGAGCCACCAACGACAACCTCAGCAGTGTGGTTCAACTTGACCCCAAACACGTATGCGGCGTGAAGGTGTTTATGGGTAGCAGCACCGGAAACATGCTGATGGACGACGAACAATCACTCAGGGATTTGTTCCTGCAATCACCACTGCTACTCATGGCGCATTGCGAGGACACGTCCATCATCAACCAGAACATCGAATCGTTCAAACGGAGATTCAAGGGACAGAATGACTTCCCCGTGAGGTATCACACACGCATTAGAAACACCGCAGCATGCTACACCTCATCGGCCAAGGCCATAAAACTGGCCAAGGAAACGGGAGCAAGACTGCATATCGCTCACATCTCCACCGCCGACGAACTGTCTTTGTTCGAGCCTGGACCTGTCGAAAGCAAACGCATCACCGCAGAGGCCGTAATAGCCCACCTCGTGTTCACAACCAACGACTACGACCAACTCGGAGCCAGAATAAAATGCAACCCTTCGGTCAAGACCAACGACGACCGCAACGCACTGCGACAAGCAATCAACGACTCCATCATCGATGTGGTCGCTACCGACCACGCCCCACACCTCCTCAAAGAAAAGCAGGGAGGAGCGCTCACCGCCGCATCGGGCATGCCGATGGTGCAGTTCTCTTTGGTCACCATGCTCGAGATGGTGGACGAGGGAGTGCTCAGTATTGAGAAGACTGTGGAACTGATGTGCCACAACCCTGCCAAACTCTTCCGCATCGACCGACGGGGATTCATCCGAAAGGGATATTACGCTGACCTGGTACTGGTCAACCCCAACCACCCCTGGGACGTAATCAAAGACAGATACTACACCAAATGCGGATGGACACCTATGGACGAGCATCATTACAAATGGAAGGTGGAGCGAACCATCGTCAACGGAAAAACAGCCTACTACAACGGCACCATCGTTGACGGAGTCAGAGGCATGGCGTTGGAGTTCAACACTTAGCCCCACGACGATGACCGACAATCTTAGTAAAGAACAGAAAACGATAAGGACCTACCGCATCAGCGATGTGGCACCCTACATCAACTGGTTCTACTTCTTCCACACATGGGGACTACCTGCCTCTATGGTGTCGCTGACACGGGTACATGACTGCGAGGGATGCACCGCAGCATGGGTGAAATCATTGCCCGACGAGATGCAAGACCAAGGAAAGGAAGCACTCAACCTCTATCACGACGCCTTAAGGACACTGTCCTCCCTTGATGCCGAGCACAACGTCACACAAGCAGTGGCCATCATCTGCCAAGCCAACAGCGACGGCGACGACATACTTGTCAACTACAACGGACTGTCCACAAGACTGCCCATGCTACGGCAGCAATCACCAGACAACGACGGCCTCTGCTACTGTCTGAGCGATTTCATTCGTCCGTCTGAGGCAGGTGACGACTGCATAGGACTCTTCGCCACGTCTGCGTCAAGGTCCATTGTGGAGTACACCAAGGACAACGACCCCTACAACGCAATGATGAGGCAGACCCTGGCCGACAGACTGGCCGAGGCCACTGCCGACAAGTTCCACGAGGAGGTGAGGCGACAGATCTGGGGCTACGCACCACACGAGAGACTCCCCTTCGACGAATTGCACTCTGAGCGATACCAAGGCATACGACCTGCCACAGGCTATCCCAGCATGCCCGACATCTCACTTAATGTCATCATCGACAGCGTGCTGCAACTCAAGGATATCGGCATCAAACTCACTGAGACGGGCATGATGCAACCCCACGCTTCTGTGTGCGGACTGATGATCGCTCACCCCAAAGCCAAGTATTTCAGCGTGGGGCATATCGACGAGACACAACTGCGCGATTACGCGGCAAGAAGGGGAATGAATGTGGAGCAAATGAGGTCATACCTCGCCAACTCGCTCTGAGGAACAAAGAAACATACAGACACCACCATTTTAGACTTCATACGACTATGCAAATGTTCATTAAAACGATAGCCTTGCTGCTGGCGCTTTTGTTCCTGCCCGACATCTACATCTACTTCATGTACATCGTCAAGTGGACCAAAAGCTGGCTGTGGAGGGGACTGTTTTTCCTCCCAACCGCCCTGCTCATCATCTATATGCTTTCCGTCAGGATAGGCACGGCAGCGGACCCTGACCACCAGCATGCCATTGGGGTCTTCTTCATCATATTCTTATGTATCACTGCGCCTAAAGCCGTGTTTTTCATCATCGACGGACTGGGACACCTCGTGCCTTCAGATATTATCGGACGCATCTTCAGAATCGTGGCAATGGCCGCGGCCGGAACGGCCGTGCTCATCCTGCTCACAGGCTACTGCTGGGGAAGAAACCACTTTGTGGTGCACCAGCAGACTTTCGTCTTCGACAACCTACCGCCAGCATTCGACGGATACCGAATAGCTTTCTTCAGCGACATACATATCGGAACATTCCGACAAGGCAACGAGAAAGACGTACAGACCATCGCAGACCTCATCAACGAACAAAAAGCCGATGCCATCATGTTCGGAGGCGACTTGGTCAACTACCAATGTGCCGAAGTGTATGGATTCGAACAGCAAATGTCTTCACTCAAAGCTAAAGACGGCGTCTTCTCCATCATGGGAAACCACGACTACAGCAGCTATATCCGATACGCATCGGAGGAGGAGAAGCAGGCCGACATCGACAAACTACATGCCAAACAACGGGAGTTTGGATGGACACTGCTGCTCAATGAGCATCGCATCATACGGAGAGGAAATGACTCCATCGCCGTCATCGGCGTGGAGAATGACGGAAAACCACCTTTCCCTTCCCTCGGCGACCTGCCCAAAGCTACCCAAGGAATTGGCGAGGGCACCTTCTGCATACTGCTCACACACGACCCCACACACTGGAGAAGGAAAGTCATCCCCGAAACCAACATCTCCCTCAGCCTTGCCGGACATACCCACGCCGGACAATTCAAGGTTTTCGGCTGGTCACCAGTCAAGTACGTGTATGACGAATGGTCGGGAGCTTATACCGAAGGCAACCAAGTGCTCGATGTGAGCGATGGCGTCGGCGCTGTGATGTTCCCTTTCCGATTCGGAGCATGGCCTGAAGTGAACGTCATCACACTCCGACGCAAAACACCCTGAACAACATCCTTTGACAACTTTTTCACACCTCTCCATTAGCATGTCTGTTTTACTACGAATCCTATACATCCTATACAGTATCTGCATCGCCACACCTTTATTCGTGGTCGCCACCATCATCACGGCCTTCGTTGTGGTGACAGCGGCCATGATGGGCGACGACAAGTTCATCGCCTACTGGGCTCCACATTTCTGGTCACGCTTCACTTGCTTCATCTACCTCATCAAAGTAAAAGTGACAGGACGTGAGAAACTCGACAAACAACAGTCATACGTCTTCCTCGCCAACCACCAGGGCTATTTCGATATCTTCCTCATATACGGCTATCTGGGACATAACCTCAAATGGATGATGAAAGAATACCTGAAGAAAATCCCCTTCGTGGGATATGCTTGCCAGAAATCCAACCAGGTGTTTGTGGGCAACTCACTGGCATCTATACTGGAAACGGTGAAACAAGCGCAGAAAACACTCAGGGAAGGTATGTCACTCGTCATCTTCCCCGAAGGTACACGCACACACGACGGCAAGATGCAGCCTTTCAAGAAAGGTGCCTTCACGCTCGCCAACGAAATCGGACTGCCACTGGTGCCCATGACCATTAACGGATCATTCCAAGTGTACAGCCGTAAAGCCAAACTCGTGCATTTCGGCAAACTGTCGCTTACCGTGCACGACCCGATTACCGCTGAGCAACGAAAGGGCATACCCACAAAGAAAATCATGGACAAGGCTTACGACATCATCCACAACGACCTCCAACCCGAATTCCAATGAACACCTAAAAGGATGGGAAACAGATAAAACAAAAGAGGAAGCCGCGGCTTCCTCTTTCTCTCTTTCATCGATACAATATTTTACCCTACATGCTTCTTGTTGATCACAATGTGGAGAACAAGTCCGATGATGATAAGCACCACACTTCCCCATGTGTACCAATTGTAGTCAACCATGTCTTTCAGCACAAAAGCGCCAAGAAGAAGAAGCAATGCACCGATGATAATCATTAATACGCCTAAATTCTTCATAAGATGATGTTTTTTATTGTGTTTTTATTGTCTTTCCTAGTTTTATTCTGCAAATTAAGTGATTTAATGGCAAAATACGAAATAATTCGGGGGGAAAAAACACATCCTATCGCATTTTATTCTTTTTATTAAATAAAAAAGCACAAATTATTGGCAGTTTAAGAAAAAAGCGCTAACTTTGCACCGCGTTTTTTCGCACGGTGTGGCATCCCACAACTCAAGGGGGCTTCCGCACCGGTTTCAAAACATTATTATTAACTATAAAACCAATTATGAATCAGTACGAAACCGTTTTCATTTTAACTCCCGTTTTGTCTGACGTTCAGATGAAGGAAGCGGTAGACAAGTTCCGTGATATTCTCACTGCTGCCGGCTCTGAGATTATCAACGAGGAAAACTGGGGTTTGAGGAAATTGGCTTATCCTATCGAGAAGAAGACAACTGGTTTCTATCAGTTGATCGAATTCAAGGCTGAGCCATCAGTGATCGCTAAGTTCGAGTTGCAGATGCGACGCGACGAGCGCGTTCTCCGCTACATCACCGTGAAGCTGGAGAAGTATGCTATTGAGTATGCTGAAAAGCGTAGAAACCTAAAAAAACAAAAGGAGGAATAAACCATGGCAGAAGTATCAGAAATCAGATATTTGACTCCACCTTCAGTTGACGTCAAGAAGAAGAAGTATTGCCGCTTCAAGAAGAGCGGTATCAAGTATATCGACTACAAGGATCCCGAGTTCCTCAAGAAGTTCCTCAACGAACAGGGAAAGATCCTTCCACGCCGCATCACTGGCACATCGCTCAAGTACCAGCGCCGTGTGGCTCAGGCTGTCAAGAGAGCGCGCCACTTGGCTCTGCTCCCATTTGTAACCGATTTGTTGAAATAATTGATAAGGAGGAAATAAGAATATGAAAATCATATTGAAGAAAGATGTCCAGGGCTTAGGCTACAAGGACGATGTCCTCACAGTGAAGGACGGATACGGACGCAATTATCTCCTCCCACAGGGATTCGCTGTACTCGCCACTGAGCACGCCGTTAAGCAGCTCAACGAGGAACTCAAGCAGCGCGCCCACAAACTGGCCAAGATCAAGGCCGACGCCGAAAGCAAGGCCCTGAAGTTCGAAGGCGTGAAACTCACCATCCCCGTGAAGGTGTCGGAAAGCGGCACTACTTACGGTTCTGTTGGTCCTGCTCAAATCGCTGAGGAACTGGTGAAACGTGGTCTCGAGGTTGAGACTAAGAACGTTGAGCTCAAGCCCGTGAAGGAACTCGGTAACTTCGTTGCTGTGCTCCGTCTCCACAAGGAAGTGGCTGTTGAGGTACCTTTCACCGTGGTTGCTGACGCCGTGAAGGCTGAAGAAGCACCTGCTTTCGAAGAGGAGCCCAAGGCTGAAGAAGCGCCCACTATGGAGGACGAAATCGAAGATTTCATCGAGTCGAAGACTGAAGCCAATGAGGCTACTGAGGAATAAAAGACTCACCATTCACCGGAAGGTGACAATCAATAAGAAAAAGGCATCGCGGATTCGCGGTGCCTTTTCTCATGTTATTTTGGCAACTGATCATAGGTTTGCCGTCTGAGAATGTAGAACTGCCATAGCAGCAGGAAACGACGGCGTTCAGGAACCGAATCTACTACCCTCTTGGCCTGCACTTCCTTACGCCGCTCCTCGTACTGTGATTTCATACGACTGAAACCACGCAATGCTTGCAGCACGGCACGCGCGTCACGGAAATGCCCCTTTAGCAAGAATTGAAGGGCAGCAACCCAGTCAAGACAGTATCGCACGAACAACACCCAACGCAGTTCCCTCTCTGGAAGGTTCTTGTAGAGCATCAGCCTGTTATTGCGGAAGTTCAAGAAGGTCTTCCGGGGATTCTCCTTGCTAAGGGTGGCTCCGCCAAGATGATACACCTTCGACGAGGGCACACACACAACACCTTGCCCCATGCTGCGCAGACGCCAGCAGAAATCGATCTCTTCCATGTGGGCGAAGAAGTCGGGGTCCAAGCCACCAACAGCCCAGTAACTCTCCGAGCGGACCATAAGAGCGGCACCCGTTGCCCACAGCAACGACTCCACATCGTCATACTGCCCCCTGTCCGACTCGACACGGTCGAAAACCCTACCACGGCAGAAAGGATAACCATAGCGGTCAAGAAACCCGCCAGAAGCACCGGCATACTCAAAAACCCCCTCCTGGCGAAGGCTCATCAGCTTAGGCTGACAGGCGCCTACAAGCGGATGACGGTCCATGTACTCCACGAGCGGATCAAGCCATCCCTTGTCACGGATCTCCACGTCAGAATTCAACAACACATAATATTCAGCATCAACCGAGCGTAAGGAGAGGTTATAGCCTTCAGCGAAACCGTAGTTGCGGTCGAGCTGCACCTGACCGACAGTCGGAAACAACTCACCGACCATCTCCATCGACCCGTCGGTCGAGCCATTATCAGCCACATAAACTCGCGCACCAGATGTCGTCTCCGTACTTGCCACCACTCCGGGCAGGTACTTGCGCATCATGTCGGCACCATTCCAGTTCAAAATTACTACAGCTACCTTATCCATTCAAAATCTCTGCTTTTACTGATGTCCCGTCTTTATTGAAGTCCTGCAACCGTACGTTTACTATGGTGTTGTCGAGCAACGGATGATTTTCCACCTCCACCTTCACATAGTTGTCGGTAAAACCATGCATGGGCCGCCCAACAGGGGCATACTCCAACAACACAGGTCTCACCTTGTTGATATATTGTGCATAGAAATCACGCGTCTTCTGTTCCGACAATGCCAACAGACGCTGGCAGCGCTCATGCTTCTGCTCGGGACTCACCACATGAGGAATCTCCAAAGCCTTGGTACCAGGACGTTCCGAATACGTGAAGACATGAAGATGCGACACATCGATACTCTCAATGAACTTGTACGCCTCCTCAAAACACGTGTCAGTCTCACCCCTGCAGCCCACCATCACGTCCACTCCAATAAAGGCATCGGGCAACAACGTCTTCACTCGCTCGATCTTCTGCCGGAAGAAAGCTGTGTCATACTTTCGGCGCATCAACCGCAGCACCTCGTCGCTGCCACTTTGCAACGGAATATGAAAATGAGGCATGAAAGCACGAGAGGAGGCTACATAACGGATGATTTCATCGGTCAGCAAGTTGGGCTCTATCGACGAGATGCGGAAACGAGCTATTCCCTCCACACCGTCGAGCGCCTTGACCAAGTCAAAGAAGGTCTCCCCAGTAGTGCGACCGAAGTCACCGATATTCACTCCTGTAATCACAATCTCCTTGCCGCCCTGTTCGGCCACACTCCGCGCCTGCTCCAGCATCAAGGCAATGCTTCCATTGCGACTGCGGCCACGGGCGTAGGGTATAGTGCAATAGGTGCAATAATAGTTGCAGCCGTCTTGAACTTTCAGAAAATAACGCGTCCTGTCACCGCGTGAGCAAGAAGGAGCGAAACTACGGATGTCCTTGGTGGGCACCGTCAGTTTCGACGATGAGGGAGTTGTGTCGCGCTCTGTCATCTTCTGCGCAATCAAACTCACGATATCGCCCTTTCGCTCAGTACCCACCACTAAATCCACACCATCTATCTCCAATATGTCATCGGGCCGCAACTGGGCATAACAACCCGTCACTGCCACAAATGCCCCTGGATGGGCCTTCACCATCCTGCGGATGCCCTGACGGCACTTGCGGTCGGCTATCTCAGTCACCGAACAGGTGTTGACCACACAGATATCCGCCACCTCACCTTCCTCTGCCGTCAGCACACCTTGTTGTTTCAAGGCATCTCCAATCGACGAGGTCTCAGCGAAGTTTAACTTACAGCCCAAAGTGAAATAGGCGGCTTTCTTACCTTGTAATATACTTGTATCTATCATTGGATGGAATGACCTAAGTGACGTTTACCGTTTCACAATGCAAATTTACCCATTTTTACGGCTTTCACACCTATATCAGACCGAAAAAAGAAAGGACGGATGAATTTATATCCGTTTTCGTCGATATATTGAAAGAAATCGGGTAAGAAAAGGTGTTATCGCACACAACAAGTAGTTATCGCGATAAAACAGTTTTTAAGTGTCGCGGATACAATCATGTAATCGCACACAAACACCCAAAATATTGCACAGACACATATCGTCTGTGCAGTAAACAGGGCTAAAAAGTGAAAAAAACTGTGATTTAAGAAAAAACACGCTGTTTGCGAATACAACCTATTCAGAAAGTGACTAATTTTGCATCGGTTTAAAAAAGCAAATGATTGTTTAACGTTTTAAAGTTAAGAAAAAATGAAAAAGTTAGTATTTATGTTCGTAGCCGTTGTGGCTGTTTCTTTCGTTTCTTGCGGTGACGCTCCTAAGAAGGTTGCTGAGACTGTTGACTCTGTTGCTACAGAAGTTGCAGAAGAGGTTGACTCTACTCTCGACACTCTCGCCACTCAGACTGACTCCACAGTGGACGCTGCTATCGACTCTGTAAAGGCTGCTCTCTAATTCAGTCCGCACAAAGTTAAGCGAAACAACGAACTCCTAACGAGGGAATTGGAACCTGCAAGACTTCAACAGTCAAGCAGGTTTTTTTGTGCCCTATCCCCAACTGACGACTACCTTGCTGTTAACGCCTGTTTATCATTTGCATTCAGAAAAGAGACCTCCATGTCACTGGTTGACCAGATGAATGGAAAAATACACCTAAAAGGAAAGGTTTTCTCGAATAAAATGATTACCTTTGCCGCGCATTTGGAATCATTGCTTCAGCGGTTATATAGAACCATTACTCTTGAATGAAGAAAATAGCAATCATAGGAATAGTCGGTGTGCCTGCAAACTACGGCGGATTCGAGACCTTGGTGGAAAACATCATAGGTGAGAATGCGTCGGAGGATGTAGAATATACCGTTTTTTGTAGCAGCAAGATCTACGAGGAACATCGTGAGTCCTATAAGGGAGCCAAACTCAAACATATAGGACTCGATGCAAATGGCATACAAAGCACCTTGTATGACATCATGGCGACGCTCAGGACATCCAACAAATACGACATTGCCTTGGTACTCGGTGTTTCGGGCTGCCTTTTCCTGCCATTTTTCAGATTGTGGTTCAGAAACAAGCTTATCGTGAACATCGACGGACTGGAACACAAGCGTGGGAAATGGGGAACGTTTGCAAAGTGGTTCCTGAAACAATCGGAGGCCATGGCACTGAGATTCGCGGATGTGATCATAGCCGACAACAAAGGTATTCAAGACTACGTGACAGATACTTATCACAAACCATCAGCGCTGATTGCTTACGGTGGTGACCACGTGAAACGACAGGTGCCGGACGAGAAAACAGCCGAGATACTCAAACAGTATGGAGTGGAAAAAGGCAATTACGCCATCTCGGTGTGCAGAATCGAACCCGAGAACAACTGCCATGTGATATTGGAGGCTTTCGCCAAGACAGACAGAAAACTGGTGTATATCGGCAATTGGGAAAAGAATGAGTATGGAAAGAATCTGAAACGCCGTTATTCCGGGTTCAAGAACATCAATATCCACACGCCAGAATATGACCTCGACACACTCTACGCATTACGCTCTAATGCGGCCATGTATATACATGGACATAGCGCTGGAGGCACCAACCCGTCGTTGGTTGAGGCGATGTTCTTCGGAAAACCGATCCTGGCTTTCGACGTGGTTTACAACCGCGCAACAACCGATGGAAAAGCCTACTATTTCAAAGACTGCAAGCAGTTGGAGGAGTTGCTGAAAAGACAAGGACTGGACGGCGAGGTCATGAAAGAGGTCGCCCAGAGGAAGTACACCTGGAAGAGAATAGCCTCGCAGTATGAGGACTTATACAATTAAGGAATAAGACTCTTTATTATTCCGCCATATTCAGCGTGAAAGGCACTCGCCTTTCACGCTTTATGCGATCTCCACATCATACTCACGAGCCAGCCTACGCAGATTGATCAAGGCATAGCGCATGCGGCCAAGAGCGGTATTGATGCTCACATTAGTGAGATCGGCAATCTCCTTGAAACTCAAATCTCTATAGTAGCGCATCAGCACTACCTCGCGCTGATTGTCGGGCAACATCGCCACTAAGGCACGCAACTCACGAAGGGTCTGACGGTCTATCATCTCATGCTCCACATTTTCCTTGGCTGCAAGAGAGGGGTCGTTGAACAAGTCAACTTCTGACTCGTCGTTCGAGATGATGTTCACACCTTTGTTCGTACGGTAGTAGTCAAGTAATGCGTTGTGCGCAATTCTCATGATCCAAGAACTGAACTTACCGTTTTCCGCGTATTTTCCCTGCTGAATGGCATAGATAGCCTTCACAAATGTATCCTGGAAGATATCCTCTGCCAGCTCTTGGTTCTTTACCGAATAAGCTATGTAACTAAAAACCTTGCTTTCGTAGCGCCTGATGATCACATCAAATGCGTCGTTATTGCCATTGACATACAAACTCAAAAGCTTGTCATCCGACAATTTGTTTAAATTTTCCATTAAGCTTTACTTTTTTGATTCAGCGTAATGTTTCTCCTATAGGCAAATGGTTTTTAGTGGTTAATAATATGTTTACTTATTCTTGATTCCGTTTCCAAAGGCTATTCAAAAACCCCGAAATTGGCATATAGACTTTGCAAATTTATATGTTTTTGGAATAATTCAGCAAATTTTGTCTGATTTTTTTGCTGAACAGTGGATTTTTTAACACATCCTATACAATAAATGAACATTTTTCTGAATATTCATCGGCTTTTCATTCAAAATGCGAGTCCTCTTCCATTTTGAATCCATTGAGGAAAGCAGCTACATTCATACGCTTCTTACCTGCCTGCTGAAGCGTCAGTATATCTATCAGACCATCGGAAAGCCGCACACGAAGATAACTACGGCCATCGCTAAGCAAGGCTCCGACAGGATTGTCAACACCCTCAACCAAGGGCAACTTGCGCGTCTCATAAATCTTCACCTCCATCACCTTCTCACCTGAAACGAGAGTGGTCCAAGCAGCAGGGTAAGGACTGAGGCCGCGAATGAAGTCATAGGCCTGTTTGGTGTTCTTGTGCCGCCAATCTATACGACAGGTGTCATGGAAAATCTTGGGCGCAGGAAGCAATGAGGCATTCCTACCTGCCATCAGCTCCTGAGGGATGGTACTGACTGTGCCGTCAATGATGCTGTCCACAGTCTGTGTCACCAACTCCCCTCCCAGGCTCATCAGCCGGTCGTGAACGTCACCCACGTTATCCGTTTCGAGAATAGGCACTTTCACCTGCTGGATCACTTCACCCGTATCTATCTCATGCTTCAGGAAGAAGGTCGTAATGCCCGTCTCTGTCTCACCATTGATGATGGCCCAGTTGATGGGCGCAGCACCACGGTACTGCGGCAACAAAGAAGCATGAAGGTTGAACGTACCTAAAGAAGGCATGGCCCACACTACCTCTGGAAGCATGCGGAAAGCCACAACAATCTGAAGCTGGGCATTGAGCGAACGCAAGGATTCCAAAAAAGCCTCGTCCTTAAGCCTCTCTGGCTGAAGCACGGTCAGCCCATGCTCAACGGCATATTGCTTCACCGGACTACCTTGTAGCACGCTCCCATGACGACCCATGGGCTTATCGGGCATCGTCACCACACCCACCACGTTGTAACCGCCTTCCACAAGGGCGCGAAGGCTCTCCACAGCAAACTCAGGAGTACCCATGAAGACTATTCTCACACTGTTCTTATCCATATTGAGGTTGTTTTAATTCCGTATGGTATATCTTGTCAATCTGACGGCACCCTTGGGAGCCAATGTCTAATTCTCTGAAGCATAAAAAAATCAATCCGACGTGAAATTCACAAGCGTGCGGCGATAGGTGCTGAAAAGACCTGAACGGGAAATGAACCCCTCATAGGTGCCGTCGCTACGGATGACGGGCAGGTTCCATTCATGCGTCTTCTCAAACTTACGGGTCACCACACCCATCGTGTCGGTCAAGACAATCACGGCCTTGGCCTCTGTCATGAATTTGGCCACATTGTATTTATGATATAACTCGGGACGGAAGATATACTGACGAACTGAGTCAAGTTTGAGCAGTCCGAGCAGCTTGCCGCCACGGTCCACCACAGGAAAGATGTTTCTTTGCGACTTACTGATAATCTGAACCAGTTCGCGTAAATCCATGTCCGGATAAACCGGGGTGAAATTCTTCTCCACCAAAGCGTTCATGTTCATGAACTGCAAAACCGCCTTGTCTTTGTCGTGGGTTATCAGCTCGCCTTTCTTCGCCAAACGGGTAGCATAGATGCTATGAGGCTCAAACACCACTATGGTCAAATAGGACACCACAGACACAATCATGATGGGAACAAAGAGCTGATAGCCACCTGTCAACTCGGCGATGAGGAAGATACCTGTCAGGGGCGCATGCATGATGCCCGACATCAAACCTGCCATGCCGTAGAGCGCGAAGTTCTTCGTAGCCAGATTCTCGTTCATCACCCCATAGCCGTTCCAGAGACTTGCGAAGACGAAACCCGCAATACAACCCAAGAACAAACTGGGAGCGAACACACCGCCGCAGCCACCGCCGCCATTGGTGGAGGTGGTGGCAAAGACCTTGAACACCATCACCAAGGAGAGATAGACAAGCAGACTGCGCGAATTGCTATAAAACAGAGAGTTGTGCATGATATTGGCAGCGGAGTCGTTGTTGAGAAGCTGGGCGATAACATCATAACCCTCACCATAGAGTACAGGGAAGAAAAAGATGAGCACACCCAAGACCGACGCGCCAAGCAAGAACTTGTACATCTGGCTCTTGATGCCACCGAAGATACCCTCAAACCAATTCATGGCACGAGTGAAATAAAGCGACACAAGACCACAGACCATGCCCAACAGAATGCATGCCGGAATAACCTCGATAGAGAAGGGGCGGTCGAGGGAGAAGGAAAACATCGACTCTGTACCGTAGAAAGCATAAGACACACAGGCCGAGGTGACACATGTTACCAACAAAGGCAGCAAAGACGCCATGTTCAAATCGAGCATCAACACTTCCAGCACAAACACCAGACCCGCGATTGGAGCCTTGAAAATGCTTGCCACTGCTCCTGCGGCACCACAGCCCACCAATAGCATCATGGTATTACCACGAACGTGGAAACGACGCCCCAGATTGCTGCCAATAGCACTGCCTGTCAGCACAATAGGTGCCTCGGCTCCAACACTGCCGCCAAAACCGATGGTGATGCCACTGGCAACTATGCTCGACCACATGTTATGACCTCTGATTCTCGCCTTACGACGAGAGATGGCAAAGAGGATCTTCGTCACTCCGTGACTGATGTCATCGCGAACCACATAACGCACCACCAACGAGGTCACCAGAATTCCCACAGCGGGATAAACGAAATAGAGCAAGTTGATGCTCTCGGGAGCGAAACGCTCTGTCAACAACACACGAATCTCGCCGACAAGATATTTCAGCACATAACTCGCCAATGCCGTCAACACACCCACAATGAGGCTCAGCCCCAGCACCACATTGCGCTCGCTGGTGACCGTACGCAACCAGTCGGTGAATCGGTTGAACAACCGAAGGTAACGACGTAAGCCTTGTAGCGATACTAACCTCATCTGCCCTTGATTAAACCTGCTATGAGATAATAATATAGGAAGGATTATTCCCTGATGATGGTGAATTCTCCGCTTTCGCTCATCTTGATGATGCTCGAGGGCTTGTGCTTCTCCTTGCCCTGACGACTGTAGTTCACCACGTAATCCACTGCGTTCCTGATCTCGTCAGAAATCTCGCTGAAGTTGCGAGGAGTGGCTTCACCGCTGATGTTGGCACTGGTCGAAACAACAGGTTTCTCCATCCTGAAGCATAACTCCTTGGAAAACTCCTCACGGGTAACCCTCATTCCAACACTACCGTCTTCAGCCACCAAGTTGGGGGCCAAACCCGTGACACCGTCAAAGATGATGGTCAGAGGTTTGGTCGATAGCTCTATCATGTCCCATGTCACGTCGGCAACATGGCGGACGTAACGCGACAACCGAGCCTCGCTGTCAACAAGACAAATCATGGCCTTGCTGTCATCTCGGCGCTTGATCTCATAGATCCGTTTCACAGCCTCGGCATTGGTGGCGTCGCAACCTATGCCCCATACGGTGTCCGTGGGATAAAGAATCACACCTCCGGCTCGCATCACCTCCACGGCTTTCTTCACTTCGTCTTTCAGCATAATGTTTGTTGGTTATTATTGTCTTCCTTCACTTAGTTTAGAATTCACTGGTGAAATGGAACTTGATGTGTTCGAAATCCTGTTGCGCCATCTGAAGCACATAGTTGCTGTCGGCCAAAAACACGTCACGGCCTTCGCGGTCCTTCGCCATGTACTGGTACTTGCGTTTCTTGAAATTGTCGAGTTGAACCTCGTCATCACTCTCTATCCAGCAAGCCTTGTACAAGTTGGCGGGCTCCCAACGGCAAAGCGCATTGTATTCATTCTCCAGTCGGTACTGAATCACCTCGAACTGCAACTGTCCCACTGTACCAATGATCTTGCGGTTGTTAAACTGGTTGACAAACAACTGGGCCACGCCCTCGTCCATCAACTGCTCAATACCCTTGTTGAGTTGCTTGGTCTTCATCGGGTCAGCATTCTCGATGTACTTGAACATCTCTGGAGAGAAACTCGGCAGTCCGCGGAAATGAAGCATCTCACCCTCAGTCAGAGTGTCCCCAATCTTGAAGATACCATTGTCGGGCAGGCCGATAATGTCGCCAGGATAAGCTTCCTCTATCGTACTCTTGCGCTGCGCCATAAACTGAGTGGGTGACGAGAAACGCACCGTCTTGCCGTGTCGGACATGCAGGTAAGGGGCATTGCGAACAAACTTTCCGGAACATACCTTGCAAAAAGCGGTGCAAGAACGGTGGTTAGGGTCGATGTTGGCGGTGATCTTGAAGATGAAGCCAGTGAACTTGGGCTCCTCTGGCTCCACGAAACGCTCCTCTGCCTGAGTGCCACGGGGAGATGGAGCGATCTCCACAAAACAGTCGAGCAGTTCCTGCACACCAAAGTTGTTGAGGGCGGAACCGAAGAACACCGGAGCCAACTCACCTGCCAAGTAGTCATCGACATTGAACTCGGAATACACACCGTCAACCAGTTCCAAGTCCTCGCGCAACTTCGAGGCATCATCCTCACCTACACGCTCATCAAGATCGTGACTGGCAATATCCACCTCCACCTTCTCTGTCACTGTCTGCTTACTCGGGGTGAAAAGGTTGAGTTTCTGCTCATAGATATTATAGACACCCTTGAAACGCTGACCTTGGTTGATAGGCCAACTCAACGGACGGACACTGATTTGCAACTCCTCCTCTACCTCGTCGAGAAGGTCGAAAGGGTCGCGTCCCTCACGGTCCATCTTGTTCATAAAAACAATTACGGGGGTCTTCCTCATGCGGCAGACTGTCATCAGTTTCCGCGTCTGAGCCTCCACACCCTTGGCGCTGTCAATCACGATAATCACGCTGTCAACAGCGGTGAGCGTGCGGAAAGTGTCCTCAGCGAAGTCCTGGTGACCAGGAGTGTCAAGGATATTCACCTTATAGTCGTTGTAGTCAAACTCCATCACCGAGGTCGAAACGGAAATGCCACGCTGCTTCTCGATGTCCATCCAGTCAGAAGTCGCGGTCTTCTTGATCTTGTTCGACTTTACTGCACCTGCCACCTGTATCTGGCCTCCAAACAAGAGCAGTTTCTCCGTAAGGGTGGTCTTGCCCGCGTCTGGGTGAGAAACGATGGCAAATGTGCGCCTGCGTTCTATTTCGTTCATCATCTTTGTCTTCTGGTTTAGCCTTCAGCAAGCAGTTCACTGATGCATTGCTCCAGCGAACGCTCCCAATGATTAATGTGTATGCCGTAAGTGTTCTTGATCTTAGTCTTATCAAGCACAGAGTAATGCGGACGAGTGGCCGGTGTGGGGTACTCGGACGTATGGATAGGACTCACCTCACAACTGTCAATACCGGCTATGCGGTGGATGGCACAGGTGAAGTCATACCACGACGTCACACCCTCGTTGCTGAAATGATAGATGCCAGGCACAATACCATGGCGTATCACAGCGGAGATGGCGGAAGCCAAGTCACGGGCATAGGTCGGAGTGCCTATCTGGTCGAACACCACATTGAGCGACGAGCGTTCACGCCCTAAGCGCATCATGGTCTTTACAAAATTGCCACCGAAGCGGGAATAAAGCCAGGCTGTACGGATAATCACTGCCTGGGGACATGCCGCCAGCACTTGCTTCTCGCCTTCGAGTTTAGTGCTGCCATACACCGAGCACGGACAAGTGGTCTCGTCCTCTTTGTATGGTACATGGTTCGTTCCATCGAACACATAATCGGTGCTGACCTGGATGATGGTGCCTTGACGACGCGCTATAGCCTTGGCAAGATACCCCGGAGCCACATTGTTGAGCAAGCGGCATAACTCCTCATTGCTCTCCGACTTATCGACATTGGTGTAAGCGGCGCAGTTCACGATGCAGTCTATAGAATGTGTGTCCACAAAGGCATTGACCGCCTCTTCATCTGTGATGTCGAGTTCTTCCACATCGGTGAAGAAGTAGTTGAAAGAAGAATTCTCTGCCAACTTCGATTGCAACTGCATCTCGTTGCCCAACTGACCATTGCAACCTGTTATCAATATGTTCTTGATTACCATATCCCTATATGTATTATAAGTTGATGCGATGTTGTTTCAGTAACGATATACGGGCAGTCATTTCCACTTACTCAGTCAAAGTCGAGTTCACCCGTCTTTTCTTTCTTGTAGTAGTCAGAAAGCAACGCCACAAATTTCGACACCTCGGCCAAGGCAAGTTCTGTCTCGCTGCTCACCTTCTTACCTTGAAGATGCAGAAGCAACAGCCCGTAAAGGGCGTCAAGGCAGGTCTCAATCTCGTCTTTCTCTTCTCCACCACCTTGACGGTTCTTGGCGCGCAACTCCACGATGAAAGGCAAGATACGATAATACGCAGAGCTATAATCTGCAAACTTGGGGGTACGCAACAGACGCAGATGGAGGTCTGTGAGCATGATGATGATATTTTTGTTGATCTGAAGATGTCCGCTTTTCTCCACACCTTCCTCGCGCATCATGTTAATCAGCTCCTCGTACCAGCCCACAAGACGAGCTTTCTGCTCACCCTCTGTACCAAACTGAGACAGGTAGCCTGTTGACAAACGGTCAATGTCAAGCCCGTTGGCACGAATGAGATCTTCAACTTGCCACATATACAACAGGTATTCCGCTATGTTGCTCTCTCTGAGTTTGTCTGATATATACATTGTTCCCCTATCTCTTTTTACCCGTAATAATCTGCCAGTCTATCATTGCCCCATGCCGAAGGAACCAAAAGACGGAAACTCAAGCCATTCCTTCAGCGAATATAGCAGAATGCCTATCGATACCAGTATCACCACAATGCCTATCACACGGTTGATTACCCACAATCCACGCTCCTCAAAGCGGTTGCGCACCTTGTCAACAAGATAAGTCAGACCAAACCACCAAGCCACTGCGCCGCAAATCAACGCCAAATATCCCACTACCTGATGCACCAACCGACCGGGCACAATGAAAATGAACTGTCCGAAAAGGGCGATGAAGAGGAAGATAATGGCGGGATTGCTCACCGTGACAATGAAACCCGTGACAAAATTGTGGATTAAAGAGCCTTTATTGTGCGATACATGACGAATCTCCTTAACTGGATTGGAGTTGAAAGTGAACACGCCGAACATCAGCAACAAAGCACTGCCCACCATCTTCACCCAGAACAAGACTTGAGGATTCTCAATGATATCCATCACGAACGACATGCCGTAGCCTGTAATCAAGGCGTAGATGATATCGCTGAGCGAGGCACCTAAGCCTGTAGCAAGACCATAGGCACGACCCTTGTTCATAGTACGCTGCACACACAACACACCTGTGGGACCCATCGGAGCGGATACCACTATGCCGATTATGAACCCCTTGACGATCATCTCCAGCACACTAATCGTCTGCTGCCAAGGTATAAAGGCTATATGTTGGACTATATGTGATTCTAACACTTGCATAATAAAATGCAAAGTTCCGAATTTTCAACGAGAAAAACTAATTATTTAACCTAAACTTGACGAATTGCCTCGTTTTTGGCTGGTAACAGTTTGTTTAATCCGAATCTGGTCCCCCACTCAAAGAACCCATGCATAGTCTATTTCCTATCCAACTCACCTGCCAGAGACTGTCCCATCAGATATCTCACTTTGCGAGGATCATCATAGTGACCAAGTAGAAACATCAACTTAGTGATAGCGGCCTCTATGGTCATGTTATGACCACTCACCACACCGGCATCCAATAGTTGACGCCCTGTCTCATAACGGCCCATCTCCACTGAACCCGTCTGGCACTGAGTGATGTTCACGATTACTTTTCCTGCATCGGTGGCCTCTTTCAAAGCGTTGGCCAACCATGAGTGCTGAGGGGCATTGCCTGAACCAAAAGTACGGAGTATCAGGCCTTTTACCAATTCTTTGGCGAAAAGATGGCGAACGAGTTGTTCCTCCAAGCCAGGGAACAGCGTGATGGCAAGCACATGGCTGTCAAGCAGGAAATGAGGTTTCAGTGAACTGTCGGGGGCAGGATAACGAATCAAGTCAGTAGAATATGTGATATCAACACCTGCATGACCCAAAGGGGGAAAATTATTGGAACGGAAAGCGTTGAAATTGTCGGCAGAGAACTTCGTCGTGCGGTTGCCACGGAACAAGCGCTGTTGGAAATACACACTTACCTCTGGCACCATCGGACGGCCTTCCTCGTCTCGGGCGGCGGCAATCTCCACGGCGGTAATCAAATTCTCCTTCCCATCGGTTCGAAGCATGCCTATTGGCAACTGACTGCCAGTGAGCACAACGGGTTTGGACAAGTTCTCAAGCATGAAACTCAGCGCTGAAGCTGTATAAGCCATCGTGTCCGTACCATGCAGGATAACAAAACCATCGAAGTTATCGTAGTTGTAATTGATAATCTTCACGAGCTTCTGCCACACCTCAGGGGTCATGTCCGACGAGTCTATCGGTGGGTCGAACTGATATGCCTGGATCGCATAGTCGAAACGGTTCAACTCGGGTACATTGGCGCGCAGGTGATCGAAGTTGAAAGCCTCGAAGGCACCCGTACTGTGGTTCTGAATCATACCTATCGTGCCACCTGTGTAAATCAGCATCACACGGGGCCTGGAATTGAAAGAGAAATTTCTCATGATGCAAAAATAATATTTTATCTCCAAAAATAGGACGTTTTTCAAAATCTTTCTTTAAATTTGTAGCCAAGATAAAGAATTATTCGTGTAAATGAAGTCCGCCTATTGGCTACACATGGTTCTATTGGGGTTGTGCTTGTTGCCTTCACAAGCCAAGGCACAGACTTTCACCCTGCAGCAGGTCAACGACACGCTTTGCTACCTCTGTCTGCAAACCGAACAAGCGGTCAACAAATGGAAACTACCCTACCCTGTCTATCAGTTCCAGACCGGGGATGTGGATGGCGACGGCACAACAGACGCCATTGTAGGCGTAGTGAAAGCCACACGATTCCACCCCGAAATAGGAAGGCGCATCTTCATTTTCAAAAACTATCACGGCAAGATACGTGCTTTGTGGATGGGATCCAAACTCGGCGGAATACTTCAGGATTTCCGATTCAAGGATGGCAAAATACGAGCACTCGAATCCACTAACGATGGACGCTTCGTGGTGGCGGAGTACCAATGGGCGCACTTCGGCGTGGATTTTTGCCGCTTTCTTGCCACTAATGTCTCTCTCGAAGAGGCTAGCCATATATTCAATGCAGATTAATCACAAACCCTAAAACAACATCATGCCTATGAGAAAATCACTGCTTTTGGCTATCTCAGCACTCTTTTTGATAGCCTGCAACGAACAGCAGAAAATGGTCCAGCTCACACCGGCAAGTGTCCCACCATCCAAACTTGATGTCGAGAAACTCAATAAGGACATTGACCTCAAGCAGGACATCAACGGATACAGCCTCAGCGACCTTCGAATCCTGCGAAACGCCTTCGCGGCACGACAAGGCTACTGCTTCATGAACGCTGACCTGCGAGGCATCTTCAGCACCACCACATGGTACGACTCACTGATGGAAAACCGATACTGGCTCGAGGAAGGGGCCATGTACGGCGACGAAGATGACAAAAAACAAGCCGCGCAGCTCAAGCCCATCAGCTACACCGACGAGGAAACAACTTTTATCAACAAAATCAAAGCTCGCGAAGACGAACTAATCAAACTGAACTACAAGGGAAACGATGGATGGGTGGTCAACGTGACCAACATTATCAACCCCTTCCAGCTCAACGACTTCGATGATGGCCTCGCCACAGCCCTGGCCAACTATGGCTTCGCCATCGTGCCACAGAATGAGGACCAGCTCTTCCAAATCTACGAACGAAACGATTACCGCGACTTCCCCAACTTCATCACCACAGACCTCTTCCTACAAGCCTTCCACCTCTATTTCGACTGCGTACTCCGACAGGTGGAGCAGGAAAAGTTCATACCCAAGCTCTTACATTTCACCGACCTCCTCTGCGGAGAAATGAAGGCCATTGCCAACAACACTGACAACGAGGAAATCAGAAAAGCCGCAGCCTACAACCAAGCGTATTTCGCCATCGCACATGCATTGCTCTCTGGACAGCCCCTGAAAAACGTGCCTGCCGAGTACAAAGAAATGGCAGAGCAAGAGATAAAAAACGTACACGACGCTCAAACATGTTCATCCGAATTCCTCGAGTACAAAGACACGCCGTTCGTTTACAACATCTACCGCCCTCGGGGGCACTACACACGCAACGACAAACTCAAGCATTACTTCGAGGGAATGATGTGGCTGCAGAACGTGCCTTTCGGTAATGACAAGCCTAACCAACTCCGAAGAGCCCTTCTCATGGCAGACGTGGTTGGCAACGACATCGGACTGGCTGGAACCTACAAAAGCATCGCCGACCCCATCACTTTCCTTATGGGAGAGCCCGACAATGTCAACATACTACAAATCAACGATTTGCTCAAGCAAAACGGCCTTACCATCGACCAAGTGATGAAAGACGACGAGGCACTTGGCAAAATCAAGACGGCCATAGAGGAACTCGACAAGAAACAGACGCGTATCAAACCCAAGTTCTCCACCACAAGCGAGGTTAAGATCAACTTCATGCCACAGCGCTATGTGCCAGATGCTGAGGTCCTGCAAGAGATGGTTGACTATGAAAGCAAACCAACTAAGCGAGCCACGCCCAAAGGACTTGATGTGATGGCTGCCATCGGTATCCCGCAAGCGGAACGGATACTCATCGACGAACTCAAGGAAGACAAGCAGTGGAGCGATTACATGCCAACACTCAAGAGAATGAAGGAGCGCATGGCGGAAATCGACTGGGACGCATCAGTTTCCAACCGATGGATAGCAACGATGAAGGATGTGAACTCACAACCTGAAAACGCGCCCTATTTCATGAACACACCACAGTGGGGAAAGAAAAACCTCAATACAGCACTCGCATCATGGGCAGAACTCAAGCACGACGCCATCCTCTACGCTAAACAGCCCTTTGGTGCCGAATGTGGTGGCGGAGGACCACCTGAACCCATCTGCCGCGGTTATGTGGAACCCAATGTGGCTTACTGGCAGAAAGCCATCGATCTGCTCGACGCCACAAAGAGTCTGCTCCGAAAGTACGATTTCATCACCGAGGAAATCGAGAACGTCTCACTTGACCTGCATGAGAAAGCGGAGTTCCTCCTCGCCGTCAGCCAAAAGGAACTCAAAGGCGAGAAACTCACCGATGAGGAATACGGACAGATAGAATACATGGGCGCTGCCTTCGAATATACCACACTCAACATCCTGAGAGAGCCCAACCAGTACCTATCGGGATGGGACGACATACAAAGCGCTGACAAGAAGATCGCGCTTGTGGCCGATGTCTATACCGCCAACTCATTCAACAATCCCGAGCCGTCGGTACTCTACGAGGCTGTGGGACCTGCCCATGAGATCTATGTCGTGGTGGAAATCGAAGGATACCTCTACCTCACCAGAGGAGCCGTCTTCTCATACCGCGAGTTCGGTGAGGCCCTCGACGCACCGAGACTTACCGACGAGGAATGGCAGCAGCAACTCGAAAGCAAGCCCGACAAGGGCATACCCACATGGATGGAGGAAATCATTTTGCCAGAGAACGGTAAAGAACTCGACAATGAGCATATCTTCTATAGCTCAGGTTGCTAAGACAATCAAAAGCATAATCATCGCAGGGATGGCAGCAACGCTGCTGTCCCTGCCTTCCTATGCACAGATAGATACACTCACCATCACATTCACTGGAGACGTGCTGCTCGATCGAGGAGTAAGACAGCGCATCGAGCACACCGGAACCAAAGCGCTTTTCTCACCATCCATCGACTCGCTGTTCCAAGTATCAGACCTCGTTGTGGGCAATCTTGAATGTCCAGCAACGCGCATCCACCAACCCAACTTCAAACAGTTCATCTTCCGTGCCGAACCGGAATGGCTCGATTGCCTCCAACAACACGGCTTCACACATCTCAATCTCGCCAACAACCATACCATCGACCAAGGAAGAACAGGACTGATGGACACACGTGACAACGTCATCGCTGCTGGGATGACACCATTCGGAGCCGACACCACCATGAAGGCGGCCTCACAACCTCTACTACTCGCCACACAACCACGACCTGTTTACATACTCGCCTCACTGAGAGTGGCTCTGGAGAACTTCCCATACCTGCCACTCAAACCATGCCCCAGCCAAGAGCCCATGGATACCCTGCTACTCCGCGTCAGCGAACTAAGACTACACCATCCCGAAGCTGTCATTATCGTATCGCTCCATTGGGGAGGAGAGCATACGCTACGCCCTGTACCGCAACAACGTATCGAAGCACACGCAATCATCGACGCAGGTGCAGATATCCTTATCTGCCACCACACACATACGCTACAAACCATCGAGAACTACCAAGGGCATTACATCTACTACAGTATCGGGAACTTTATCTTCGACCAGACACGCGACATCAACAGCAAAGCCGCTGTCGTACAACTCGCCGTCACCCCCGATACCTTGAATGTCCGCACACATCATATCCAAATTCACAAGTGCGCCCCTTATCTCACCTCTACCCTCCATGATTCAGCAAATGATAATATTGACGTTCAACAGCCATAATCGATTAAAGAAAAGTTGACTATGGCAATTTTATCAAAAGAACTAAAAATACATTGAAAATCACCAATTTACAACAAAGCCACCCGAAAAGTTATATTAGGGAATGTCGTAAATAATTAAGAATATTTATAACTAATTGATTGGCAATATGATAGAAAATTTGTACCTTTGTATGTAATAATAAAAATTCCCTCGACCACCCTGAGAAAGTGACAAATCGAGGGAATCACAAATCAA
>JAFWPH010000037.1 GCA_017509605.1 Bacteroidaceae bacterium
TCTCCATCTCTAATAGTTCGAGACATTTCTCTATTCGGTCAATACGTTTCTCTAACTGTTCAATTTCTTTTTTAGACATAGAATGTAAACATTTTGAGTTTGTCCTGGAAGGGCGAAGCCCTTGTTTCGGATTAAAATCTGATGCAAAGGTATAGAGAGTATAGAACTTGCTGGTAAAAGGCTACTATATACGAGCAGATGTTTCGTTGTTATATCGTTCCGTTTGTTTCTTTTGTTTGGATTTGTTTCATTTTCGAGCATTTATAGCACTCCAAGGTGCAGATTCAGTATGATTTAAACCCTTTTCTTACATGAAAATCATATTTGTGCGCACTGTGAAGATAGACTTCACAAAACATGTGTACCTTTGCAACCGTTTTGACGATAAATAAAAGATGGAGTATGAAATCAGTAAAAGATAAAGTATTGTATATAAACATATTTAAGTAACATTTTTAATTAACACAGAAAGAAAATGATACGGTTAAAGAACAACTCCGTTCTCTCTCTTTTTGTGTCCATGCTGTGTAAGCTGTGCCAAGAAAATTGAGAAAGAGTTGCCAGGGGATGAACTCTGGCAACTTTGTCGTATTGCCTTCGAGCAGTACAAGTCTGAAATCAGCAATGGCGAGAAAGCATATTCTCGCTTTATTTATGATTTCTTGTATTACCACCTACCTGTCACAGGCATGAGCGAAGCAGATATGAGAACACATTTCATGCATGTCTGCGAAGTGGTTGAACTACTTGAAGAGCGTCGTGACCTTGTAGATGCCTTCTTTTCAAAAGACAAGTTTGAGGAGGAGGACTACCGGCAGATGCTGCATCTGTTCAACACAGGAAAGGGCTTAGAGTCAAAGGCTGAGTTTCTTGCTCACTTCTCTGATGAACAGCTTGCTCGTATTACCGAGTTTGTAACAGCCGCCAGCTTGTTCAGGACTGAGGTTACTGAAGAAATCATGAGGGATTTGTTCGAGTGTAGGCTCCAGAGGCCACTACAGGCAAACAGCAACAGAAACGTTGCCTTGTTCTTTGGAGCACTCCGTGAACATGGTCTTTTGCCTTTCCAATGGCAGATGATCCTGGAGAGAAACAAACTTCTTTCCTCTTCAGCAAACAATGAACCGCTTCGAGCAAGCCAGCTACGTTGTAGCCTGTCACAGGCCAGAAATCCGAAACTTGGAAAGAAGAAAAAATCCAATCTGAAGGATGAAGAGGTCGGGTTTGAATCCACTTGCAGAAGTTTCGTGTTAAGATTGAAAGAAAGTCTGTAAAATGAAATATAGAACACAAACTGCAAGTAAGAGTGCGATATAACAACTATATAAGCAATCCTATATAGTCGTTTTATGTCGGCCGATGACTAGTAGGGGCTACCTTTGCAGCAGAATTTATTCATGCACGGAGGTAGGCCCTCCTTATCGTTGTATTTAAATCAAAAGACATATGGACGACAATTCAGTGCTTCAATTTGGAGATCAAACGGTTTCATATGACCAGTTCGTAGACAAGTTAGCAACAAAAATTGCTCTGCGAATACATCAAATTGAAAAGGGACAATTTGAAGTCAGCCAAAGTCAGGCATACAAAATGTTTGGAAAGGCAGACGTTCTTCGATGGATCAAAAGCGGCAAGTTAGTGCCTGTTAGAATTTCACCAGGCAAGAAGCGGTATAGACTAGTAGATTTGCAACAACTGGCGAGCATTCAGCAGAACTATCTTCTGTAAAACAAGAACACAAACACAATAAAACTCAGATACGACAATTTGCCATATCTGAGTTTTATTGTTTCATTCAATATATATATCTTAAGAAACCATTCGTTGATACATCTGAGTAAGATTCTTATCTACATTCGTAATCTTAAACTGAACACGGGTTTTCTTTATTTTCTTGGGTAGCAAAGTAATCAGTTTGTCCATTATCTGGTCAACATTTGTAAAGCCGGTGTCTTCTATAGCACATACTTTTTTACCCATCACATATGCTTCGGCGCGTATATTATTATACTTAGATATTCTCTCAAAAGTTTTATCTTCTCTCTCCACGAATTTAGATTCTTTATCAGTAAAGAAGATAAAATCAATAACCTTTTCGTTCAGAATCCAAGCCGGGGTATAATCCACCTTCACATAAACCTTGGCCATTTTGTTAATAGAATGGTTAAGACCAAAGTCCACTTCGTTCATTGTCGCTCCACACTCATTCTGAGCTATTGTAGCCCAACTGTGACGGAAGGCATATAAAGAAGCCTTGTAATTGGGGTCAACTTTTGCCCATATCTGTTTGATGCCGATATTTACATTGGCACTGAAGGAATCAGATGTTGACAATCGCTCATGAAAGTTGAATAACCATGGAGAACTGGCTTTTCTGGAGAGATATTTATCAAAGGTTGGTTTCAGAAATTCAGGAACACGAATTTCAAAGTAGCCTCTGTCTGAACGGCTCATTCTTGTCTTCTGGCGTTCATAGTGAAAAATACCATTCACATACTGATCCTTCTTCGCATTAAAGATGTCAACAGCATTAAGTCCACACATACAAAACGAAATCAAAGCAACATCTTGACCAACCTCCATAAGAGGATTGGTGAATCTGCTACGGTCAGGAACCACATTGAAAAACTTCCGCAACATACTAGCAGTAATTGCTCGCTTCTCAGGAACGTCACTTCTTGGAATAGTTACATTACTCCAGGGATTCTTTAGCCTGACGATTCCAAGCTCTTCGTCATTGTATTCTTTAATAGCAGCCTTATAGACCTCACGCATGCAAACAGGGTATTGCTCTTTACAACGGTTGGTTTCAGAAAGTGACTCAATCCATCGATTAAGAAAAGAAGATGTCAATCGAGAAAACATGATGTTGTCTGTCTCAGCAAATCTCTCCATGTGGTTTAATGCCCACTTGTAATTTCGAGAAGTTCGTTCGTGACCACTTCTTATCAATTTGTCGATATGCTTTCGCGTATAATCCGAAAATGAGAGATCATTATTGAACTCAGTCAAGTACTTTACTATCTCCGAAGTTGTCCACTTGGATGTTTCAATCTGATTGAGTTGCTTATAATAACTATCCATCAAGATGGAAACCTGATGGAAGACAAAAGGATCTGTGATGTTCTTTTTCTGGTCTAATCCTTTGTCATTAACCACCCACGAGGTCTTTACATATGAAACCTGATTACCTTTCGTAAAGCGAATGTAAACAGGATAGAGACCATTCTTTGTTTTTACTCTTACAGTTGCTTTTAAGTTTACCATATCAATTAAAAAATTAGTGAATAATGTGACTTCTTTTTGTTCTCGTTTTGCAGTGCCATTTTTTAGTGTAAAACATTTGCCGATTTAGTGTAAAGCATTTGTAAAACGAACTCGTCATGGACTGCTTGTTTTATGAGCAGAATGAGCAGAAAAGAAGCGAGGCAAGTACCTGTTCGCCAAGTACTTGCCTCGTATTTCACTAATTTTCAGCATCTTACCGTTTATTCCTCTACGGCAGCCTGCGCGGCGGCAAGGCGTGCGATAGGCACACGGAATGGAGAGCAGGATGCGTAGTTCATGCCAATCTTGGCGCAGAACTTCACGGACGATGGCTCACCACCATGCTCACCGCAGATACCGCAACGCAACTGTGGACGTACCTCGCGGCCTTTCTTCACTGCGTACTTGATCAACTTGCCTACACCCTTCTGGTCGAGTACCTGGAATGGGTCAACCTTCAGAATCTTCTTCTCAAGATATACGGGCAAGAAGCTGGCGATGTCGTCACGAGAGTAACCGAAGGTCATCTGAGTCAAGTCGTTGGTACCGAAGGAGAAGTACTCTGCCTCTGTAGCAATGCGGTCAGCAGTCAGGGCGGCACGTGGAATCTCAATCATTGTACCAATCTCGAAGTCGATAGTCACACCATACTCCTCAAATACTTCCTTGGCGGTCTTCTCGATGATCTCTTTCTGCTGCTTGAACTCGTAGAGAATACCAATCAGAGGAACCATGATCTCTGGACGTGGATCCTTGCCTTCCTTCTTCAACTCGCAAGCGGCGCTCAGGATGGCACGGGTCTGCATAGCCGTGATTTCGGGGAATGTGATACCCAGACGGCAACCACGGTGACCAAGCATCGGGTTGTTCTCGGCAAGGCTGTCAACACGCTTCTTGATATCGGCTACGCTCACACCCATTTCCTTGGCCATGGTCTCCTGACCTGCAGGATCGTGGGGAACGAACTCGTGGAGTGGGGGATCCAGCAAACGGATGTTCACTGGGCAACCGTCCATGGCCTCGAGGATACCCTTGAAGTCTGCCTTCTGGTAGGGAAGCAGTTTCTCCAAAGCCTTCTCACGGCCTTCAACTGAATCGGCAAGAATCATCTCGCGCATGGCGATAATCTTCTTGTCCTCGAAGAACATGTGCTCAGTACGTGTCAAACCGATACCCTTAGCACCGAAGTTGCGGGCTACTTGGGCATCGTGTGGAGTGTCGGCGTTGGTGCGAACCTGAAGTTTGGTGTACTTGTCGCAGAGATCCATCAACTTCTTGAAGTCGCCCGACAACTCGGGAACCTTGGTCGGAACCTCGCCTGCATATACCTGACCTGTGGAACCGTTGATACTGATGTAGTCGCCTTCTTTATAGACAACACCCTCAATCTCAACTGTCTTGGCCTTGTAATCTACATTGATGGCACCTGCACCTGACACACAGCACTTACCCATACCACGGGCAACAACGGCTGCGTGAGAGGTCATACCACCACGGGCAGTCAAGATACCTTCAGCGGCAGACATACCAGCGAGGTCCTCGGGAGAGGTCTCAATGCGGACCATCACCACACGGTGTCCGTCTGCATGCCACTTGGCGGCATCATCAGCGAAGAATACAATCTGGCCGCAGCCTGCACCTGGAGAGGCGGGAAGACCCTGGGTGATCACCTTGGCTTTCTTCAGGGCATCCTTGTCGAAAATCGGGTGCAGCAACTCATCCAGCTTGTTAGGCTCGCAACGCATGATGGCGGTCTTCTCGTCTATCAGACCTTCCTCCAGCAAGTCCATGGCAATCTTCACCATGGCTGTACCTGTGCGCTTGCCGTTACGGGTCTGCAAGAACCAAAGTTTGCCTTCCTGAACAGTGAACTCCATGTCCTGCATGTCGTGGTAGTGGTTCTCAAGCTTCTCCTGAAGGGCGTCGAGTTCCTTGTAAATCTCTGGCATAGCCTCTTCCATTGATGGGAACTTGCTGGCGCGCTCTTCCTCGCTGATACCCTGAAGGGCAGCCCAACGACGGGAACCCTCAACGGTGATCTGCTGAGGTGTGCGGATACCGGCTACAACGTCCTCACCCTGAGCGTTAACAAGGTATTCACCATTGAACAGGTTCTCACCTGTGGCGGCGTCACGGCTGAAGCATACACCTGTAGCAGATGTCTCGCCCATGTTGCCGAATACCATTGCCATTACACTAACAGCTGTTCCCCACTCGTCGGGAATACCTTCCATCTTACGGTAGAGGATGGCGCGTTCGTTCATCCAACTGCGGAACACGGCGCAGATGGCACCCCACAACTGAACCATTGGGTCGTTGGGGAAGTCCTCGCCGGTGCGCTCCTTGATGGCAGCCTTGAAACGTCTAACAAGTTCTTTCAACTCGTCAACGCTCAAGTCCTTGTCAAGTTTCACACCGCGGATCTTCTTCACATCCTCGATGATTTCCTCGAAAGGATCGATATCGTCCTTGTTCTCTGGCTTCATGCCAAGAACAACGTCACCGTACATCTGAACGAAACGACGGTAGGAGTCGTATGCGAAGTGAGGATTGTTGGTCTTTCTGCAAAGTCCCTCTACCACTTCGTCGTTCAAGCCAAGGTTCAAGATGGTGTCCATCATACCTGGCATTGAGGCGCGGGCACCTGAACGAACGGATACCAAGAGGGGGTTGGAAACATCACCAAATTTGCTGTTCATCAAGTTCTCAATATGATGAACGGCTGCTTCTACGTCGTCTTTCAGAAGTTCTACAATCTTCTCCTGACCTACTTCGTAATACTCGTTGCACACATCTGTCGTGATAGTAAAACCTGGAGGCACAGGAACTCCGATAAGGTTCATCTCAGCCAGGTTAGCGCCTTTGCCACCTAACTGCTCTCTCATCTGGGCATTACCCTCGGCTTTTCCGTTACCGAAGGTGTAAACTCTTTTTTCACTCATTGTTTTTAATTAATAATGTATTAAAAAATTGAATTGGTTAATAGTTGCTTTTAAGGTCTCGGCACCTGCCAGAACTTCGAAAAATGGAATATCTGAA
Organism: Bacteroidaceae bacterium; assembly: GCA_017509605.1. Classification (GTDB taxonomy): domain Bacteria; phylum Bacteroidota; class Bacteroidia; order Bacteroidales; family Bacteroidaceae; genus RUG11857. The sequence continues at coordinate 6,307 of JAFWPH010000037.1, forward strand.
ATCCTTGGCTGGTGTTATTATGCAAATATATATGATTGTTGCCGATTGGCAAAACTTTTCAATCGTTTTTTTCAAGCAAAGATGTTTTTAGCCGCTTTTTCTATCCGTCTTTTACTTCATCCCTGAATTTCATTTGTGTGATAATTCATCATCTCATCACCTCTTTTTTTGCTCATATTGAAAAGAATCGCTAACTTCGCATCGCATTTTATTTTTACATTTAATATTTTGATAACATGATGACACCTAAGGCTCTTCTTTTGACGATCATGGCTATGGCTTCACTTTTTTGCGAAGCACAGAACGACAACACCCGGCAATCACCTCTTTATGGAAAGACCATCAACATCATCGGCGATTCATATGTGGCCAACCATCGACGGCCCAAAGAGGAAACGTGGCACAGCATGGTGGCCAGTAAGTACTCCATGACGTATCGAAACTATGGAAGAAACGGATGCTGTATCGCTTTCAACCGCGACAAGGACGGGTTCGGACCTTCACTGTTGGAAAAATACAGGATGATGAACGATACGGCCGATTATGTCATTGTGCTCGCTGGACACAACGATGCCGAAAAAATTAAGGATAGCGAGGATTCTTTGAGCATTTTCCGCAACCGGCTTGAAGCCCTCTGCGACAGCCTGATTGAGAAGTTTCCTGATGCGAAACTGGCCTTCATCACTCCATGGAATGTCCAGAGACCTGGATTCAGACAAGTCATAGCAACAATCGAGGAGGTTTGTGCCGAACGATCCATACCCGTGTTCAACGCGGCGAAGGAAAGTGGTATATATGTCGGAAACGAGAAGTTCAGGAAACGGTATTTCCAGTCGCCTAACGACACCGCACACCTTAATGCGAAAGGACACCAACTTGTTATGAACAAGATGGAGTCTTTCCTTCTGAGGCTATGAACACAAACTCCCCGATTGTATTGACAATCGGGGAGTTTGTGTGTTCCGCCCTTTTCGGTGGGGAGCTATTTGTTTTTCAGCCATTTCCTATGGCTGGGGCTGCTCGTTGGTCTGTGGTGCCTTGTCTTTCTTGCCGAACACTGAGAAATGGACATACCGTTTCGGGTGCTCACGCAAGTCGTTCATTAAGGCATTGGCACTTTGAATCGTAGAGTCAAGATGGTTGTAGAGGCTTGCGTCGTACATCACCTTTCCGTAAGTACCCTCACGGTTAGTCAACAAGTTCTTCAAATCCGATGTCACTTGCTGAAGTTGAGTCAATGTCTGGATGGTATTATCGCTCAAGCCTTTGAAATCCACATCGTTCATCTTTTCTGTGGCATTGCCAAGTTTTGTCATCATCGTGTTGGCATTGCCAGCCAACTTGGGCATCTCCTTCCCAAGAAGGTTGTTCAACTGACCTGTTGTTGTCTTCAAGTCGTTGGTCAGATAGGCCATGTTGTCCAACGTGGTCGATATCGAAGGATTGTTCACCAGTATGCTCAGTCCGTACATGATGGAGTCGAGTTTGGGCATCAAGGTTTCCAGTTTGGGCATCAGCGAACTGGCTGCGTCGAGCGCACCTAAACGCCATCCACCGCTGATGGTGTCGCCTGGGTTCAGAAACAAGTTGTTGTCGGCAAGCACCAAGTTGAGTTTTGTGGCGCCAAGCATCTCCTTGCTCAGTTCAGCATAGCTTCCTGCGGGGATGTTGAGTTTTTTGTCAACCGTAATGTGGATCACCACTTGTTTGTTGCTGCTGTAGTCAAAACTCATGTCTTTCACCACGCCCACAGGAAAACCGTCGGCAAGGACTTCGCTCGACACGGCAAGGCCGCTGACTTCAGGCAAAGCAACGTAAAAACTCTTGCTGTCGTCGAATAGGCTCATGCCTTTGAGGAAGGTGATGCCCATGTAAATGATGATGATCGACAGGATGGCTACTAAGGCTATCTTGATTTCCTTGGTGAATTTCTTCATGTCTTTATGTGTTCTGGGGGTTATTGTTTTTTGTTCTTTTTCCATTCATTGATGGCATCACTCGTCACGATCTTCTTACCGTTCTTGAAAGCGATGATGAACGAACCGGGGAATTTGTCGCCCAGGCTCTTCTTCAACTTCTGGATCTCGTTGTAGTTCGTGGTGCTGCCGTGGGTGTACTTATACAGTTTGCCCTCTTGGTAGTAATCCACTTCCAGACCTTTGAATTGACGGTCATTGTTTCTTAGCTTTCGATCAGATACAAGCAACTGGATCTTGAACACCGGAGCATCCGAATCCACCTGAGGTAGGGGAGCAAGCTCCTGAATGGGGGCTGTCTTCTCGGGAACGGCCTGAGTCGAAGTCGTGTCCGCTACGGGTGTCGCTACTTCTGCAACGTCATTGGTGGACTCTTCTTTCGATGGAATTGACAAATCCACTTGCTCCAACTTCGACATCCTGCCTGTATGCTGGGCCTTGTAGCGCACGAAAGCGTTGTAGATGCATTTTGCCATCGTTTCCTGACCACTGCTTGACAATAGGAAACTCTCTTCAGACGGTGTCGAGATATAGCCAACCTCAAGCAAGACGCTGGGCATGTAGGTCAGGCGAAGCACGGCCAAGTTGGCCTGCTGAACACCCATGTCATTGCGCTTGCCTGTCTTCACCATCTCCTGCTGGCACAATTTGGCGAATTCCACACCACTTTCCATGTCACGGTCCTGCATCAGCTCAAACATGATATTGCTCTCTGTGCTGCCATCAAAGCCGTATTTCTTGGCACCGTCCTTCTCGTATTCTATCACCGAGTTCTCACGTTTCTCAACCTCGAGATTCGTACTTAATGTGCTTAAAGTCAAGGTGTAAGACTGGACTCCTACAGCTTTTCTTGAACCTTTGGGAAGGGAGTTGGTGTGAACACTGATAAACAGGTCGGCTTTGGCTTTGTTGGCAATCTCCGCACGGCGCCCCAGTTCGATAAAGACATCTGTCGAACGGGTGAAGATGACTTTCGTGTCGGAGCAGTTAGCTTGAATCAACTCGCCTAAGCGCTTTGAGATACCTAAGTTGATGTCTTTCTCGCGATTGCTGGGCTTACTGCCGATGGCGCCGGGATCCTTGCCCCCATGACCAGGGTCAATCACCACCACGAACTGCTTGTTTCCACCATCGGGAGCGCCGATGCTGAAAGCATGTGGGGTGATAAGCAGGAAGAGGAGGAAAAAAAGTGACTGTATGATGGATGGTCGTCTTTGCATAGGGATATATTGTCGTATATTGCGCTTGTGGTTGTTGCCTTCTGGCTTTTTCGTGGTTACTTTACATGCAAAATTATAACTTTTCATCCTTTCTGCAAAGACGTGCTGTCGTTTTTATGAAATAATAACGATTTTCTGCCGCCTTTTTCCCTTCTTGTTCATTGCCCAATACCACCTCTCCAGACGAGTGATTCCCTTTATTTCAACAGGTCTCCGGGAGAGTCTGAAATCCAACTGTAGCCCATACGACGCTCATAGCTGATTTTTGAGATGTCATCCCTTGCCACACCGTCACGGTCGCAGTAGAAAGGCTTCTCGGTCGTAAGGTCGTAGAAACGAGCCCATAACAAGGGGGCGCCTTTCTTCTTTTTTAACCGGATATCGGGTTGACCTTCACTGTTTGTGAAATGCTCCAACACGGTGTTCTTGATGGCGTGGGTCTTGAGCCATTCCTTGGCACCTGTCACGGCCTCACGGATAGCGTCGGTCTGATTGTCCTCGTCCATCAGCAAACGAAGAATCCCTTCGGTCTCGCCGGAACCCGACATAGAGGCGAGCTCGTAACTGCGTGCTGAGGCAGGAGCGAAGGTCACTTCATCGTGCTGTTGGCACCAGACCGTACGTTTCCCTTTTTTCACAATCTGGCATTTCAGAATGCAGGAAAGGCCACGCATATAGGCATCAAGACAACGCGAACGAAGCGCCTCGTCTATCTCCAAACCTGAGTATTTACTCTGGTTCTTGCCGATGCCTTTCATCAAGTACATCGCGTTCACCATCGCTCCGTCGTTGAAGGTGATGTGACTGGAGTAATCTTCTTGAAGAGGGTAGAATTGAGGCCAGCCACCATTCTCGTATTGTGCGTCCAAAAGATAGAACAAGCCTCGCAGGAACGCATGACGGTAACGGCTCTCGCCAGTGAAGAGATACACCCTTCTGAGAAATTCCATCTCGTCAAACGTCGCACCATTGTCTATCGTAGCGCCAATTCCGCTTTCCAGACTTTTGAGCATCACTGACTGGTCGGCACCTCGGTGCCATTGTTGGTTTTTGCACCAACCACCGTTGGGCAGTTGGTATCGTAGCACGCTGTCTGCTATCACACGGGCTTCATCCTCTTCAAACCATGAGTCGGGCTGGCGAAATGCCAGGGCGTGGAAACTCTTTCCCGCCAAATCGCTTGGAATGGTCTGGGCATGGATGCCTACTTGTGGAAAAAAGATTATCCCAAACAAGAAGATAAGCGTTATGATGTGTTTTTCTGTGATTGACATGTCCTCTTCTGATGTTATTCAATTGATGCCTTTTCTTTTTTGACTATTCCTGCAGCAAACGGCAACTGAATCCAGCCGCTTCGATAGCGGAGATGATGTCTGCCTCTTGATGGCTGCCTTCCACGTAAGCCACCCCCTTCGGCAAATCCACTTCCACGTTCTCTACACCTGCCACACTTCTGATGGCCTTCTCTGCGCTTGCCTTGCAGTGATTGCACGACATACCGTCGATTTTGTACGTTCTTGTCATAGTTTTATCGTTTTTGTTGTTGATAATTTGATTATTTGAACTGTCTGATAGGGTCTCCTCTTGATGATGGGAGTGCGAATGGCGTATCTTGAGCGATGACTTGTGTTGAAGGACAAATGCGTTCACAAGAAGCGCTATGAAAACACCGATAAACAACCAATTCCACAAGCTAAGATGATGCATGCAGTTCGTGTCTGCAAGGATTTGGCTTACAGCGAACCAATCTTGGGGCAGAAGGTAGTCAATGCACAGACCGAAAAACACTGAGCCTATCACTATCGACATGATATATAGGGTCAATGTACGCTTGCCGAAGGAATTGCCTATCACCAAGATGCTTGCGCTGTTTACTGCTGGACCGGCCATCAGCATCACCAGTGCTGCGCCTGGAGTCAGTCCCTTGGCCATCAATGACACTGCTATCGGAATACTGCCGGTGGCACAGACATACATCGGGATGGCGATGGTAAGCACAATCAACATGTTCAGCAACTTGTACTCGTGAAGGGCGGCTAACCATTCGTTGGGAACTGCGACCGTGATCAGAGCGGCGATCAACAGGCCGATGACCAGCCATTTGCCTACGTCCTGAAGCATCTCGATGTAACCGTAAGCTAATGCGCCCTTAAACTTCTCCCAAAATGACTCGGAACCAACAGCGTCGTGATGGGAGCAGTCACAGCATTCTTCACATTCGTCATTGGAATGGGCGTATTCCGCGCTATGCCGCTCATCGTCTTTGGCGTAACGATTCACCATCCATCCACCGAACATCGCAGTAAACAAAGCCGCTACAGGACGAACTATCGCGAATGGAAGGCCCATCATGGAGTAAGTGGCCGCAATCGAATCCACACCTGTCTGAGGAGTGGCAATCAGAAAACTCGTGCATGCACCATGACTCGCCCCTTCCTTCCTTAACGACACACTTGTTGGAATCACACCGCAACTGCAAAGGGGGAGGGGAATGCCGATGGCGGCAGCTTTCACCACGCTCTTCATGTCGCGGGGCGACAGATGCCGGGAGTAAACGGTACGAGGTACGAAGGTACGCAACAGACCGGCGATGAAGAAACCCAGCATCAGGTACGGAGCCATTTCTGCCATCATCACCACCAAGGCATCAAAGTATTGTCCGATAAGTGTCATCATTTCCTTTCTCTTTATTGTGGCTATTCTTTTATTGATGAATTGACAGTGCAAATTTATAAAGAATCTTTTGCAACTCATTTGAATTTAATCCTTGTTTCATCCTCCAGTGCATTTTTTAGGTTTTTCATGCCTAAATTCCTGAATAAATGATATAACTTTGCAAATTAAGGCTGAGAATAGGCCTACGAATCAAGTGCTAATTAATTTTCCAGAATATTTATGAAACGATTTCTTACTTCAATCGTTGTGGCAGTTTCCTTGGCCATGAACACAATGGCGACTGTGCCACCCAGAACCGTCATCTACGATGTGATGCAGTCCGATGGAACATCTCTGACTATATATAATGTGACTACACCTGAAAGAACCTTTTTCCGCACAGCCGATGGATATCTCGTCGATAAGAACGACAAGGGAGATTATTGCTATGTCTCCGCTATCGATGGCGACAATTGTGTTCTTACTGCTACACTCGCACACAATAATCATTCACGTTCTTTTACCGAGAGCATGGAACTGAAAGACCTCAGAAAGGCGTTCGACATTATTGATGAGGTTGAAGGTAAAAACTCCTTCAAAACGGATAACAAACGCCCGGGAATGAAGATGGTCGGATTGCACGATAAAGCAGCGCTCGCTTCAGTGGGCTCGCCCAAAGTGCCTGTCGTACTCGTTCAGTTCAACGACAAGAGTTTCACATCCGCATCGGCCGACCAAATCAATGAGACCTATAACAAGTATTGCAATGGTGATGGCGTCAACGAGTATTTCTCGGACTATAGCTATGGCAGTGTCAAGGAGTATTTCCGCGACCAGAGTAACGGGCAGTTCACACCTGAATTCAAGGTCATCGGACCCGTCACGCTTTCCAAATCATATACTTACTACGGAAAGAACAGTGGTACAAGAAAGGATGTCAACATCCAAGCCCTCTATTCCGAAGCCATCAAACTCGCTCAAGAGCAAATCAGCGACTGGACTGAGTTCGACAACAATGGAGACAACATCATCGATATGGTCTTCTTTGTCTATGCTGGAGAGGGCGAGAATGCTTACTCTAAGGACAGTGTGGAACTGATTTGGCCAAAGGAAAGCCCCTCAGGGGGTACCATCAATGAGGTGAAATACGGATGCTATGCATGCTGCAATGAGACTTACAAAGGAGATATCGATGGAATAGGCACGTTCTGCCACGAATTGTCGCATGCGCTTGGACTATCTGACCATTATGACTACAAGGCACAGGACTACGGGATGGAAAGCTGGGATATCATGGATTATGGCAACTATATGAACAATGGACGGAGGCCCGTTGGATATACTGGTTATGAGAAGGATTTCATGCAATGGCAGAGCTTTGTACAGCTCTCGCCCGATAAACCACAAATGGTCACACTCAAACCGCTGTCCGATTACGGCGAAAGCTATAAGATCACTAACCCTGCAAACAAAGACGAATATTACTGGCTGGAGAACAGACAGAACGATTCATGGGACTACAATGTCGGTTATTCTCTCGGATCCATCAATGAATTCCATCATGGAATGTTGATTTGTCATGTCGATTATCTACAGAGCGCCTGGACGGCCAACAACATCAATTACGACTCCAACCATCAGAGGATGACGGTCATACCTGCAGGCGGAAGACTCTGGCCTCAGTACCACATCGGAAAGGAAGGATACTACGATATTTATGAGTACCTTGACAACCAAGCGACAGTGCCTTTCCCTGGAGCGCTGGGAATCAAACTCCTTGCTGACGATGCCGCAGTTGTATATCAAGGCGGCACTATGGGACAACCCATACGCGACATCGAGGAAATCGACGGGATCATCACATTCAAGTATTGTATCACAGAGCAATTGGATGCACCGGTAATCAACACGGATTACATCACGGAAACACTCAACTGGAACGACGTTGAGGGAGCCACAGAGTATTGGGCGGTTATCGCTACCGACGAGAACTTCACACAGTGCATCGACACCATCACCACCAATAGCGCCTCTGCATTGGTCAGCATCAAGCAGTACGCACCAGAGGGAACAGACGACATCGACCTCTATGTCAAGGTGCAGGCCAGAGCAGAGCTGTTGCTCAATTCCGACTTCTCTAATACGGTGCACATCAACAAGACCATCACTGCTCTTGACCGAGTGATGGATGAGACTGCGTTCTCCAATGCAGTGGTGGAAGTCTTTACAATGTCAGGCGCAAAAGTGGCTGAAGGAAAAATGGAACGCTTGTCGAAGCTGTTGGACAACGGCGTGTATCTGGTAAAGACCGGCTCTTACACCAAGAAAATCCACATTCACAAATAGAGGTGCCCCCAACTCCCCGTCAACAATCAAAATGCTCACGCTCGGCAATATTGTCAAGCGTGAGCATTTTAGACGAAGTCAATGTTCAATGGTCAATGTTCAATGTTCAATGGTCTAATTCCTCCTAAGAAATATCTTGTGGTCGATGATCGATGGCAGCTCCTCTTCATAGTGTGTCACCATGATGAGTGTCTTGTTCTTCCGCTTGCAGAACGTCTCGATGATGTCTTTCACCAAACGGCGGTTCCTGAGGTCCAGACCGTGCAGCGGCTCGTCCAGTATCAGTAGGGTGGGGTCCTTCACGAAAGCCCTTGCCAACAGCACCAACCGTTGTTCGCCGCTTGACAGCTTGAAGAATGTCGTGTCCATTTTGTCGCCAACACCGAACATCTCCATCCAGAACGAACAAACGACCAAATCCTTCTCAGATGGGCGTTTGTACAAACCGATGGAGTCGCTCAGACCTGATGCCACAATCTCTACCGAACGGATGTCTTTCATGTAGGCCCTGTGCATCTCAGGGCTGATATAGCCGATATGTTTCTTGATGTCCCAAATGGTCTCGCCTGTTCCACGACGACGACCGAAAAGCACAATGCTGTTGGCGTATGCCTGGGGGTTGTCCGCACAAACCAGACTCAACAACGTTGATTTGCCACTGCCGTTCTCACCGCTCAACGCCCATCGTTCACCATTCATCACTGTGAAATTCAAATCCTTAAGAATACAACGCTCGCCGTAACGGATGGTCACGTTGCAGAAGTCTATCACCTGTTGGGTGCCGGGGGCTTGACCCTCGTCGTAGTCAGGGCTGTAGGGCAGCCCCAGAATGCCCTGCTCCTTCTCTGAACTAAGCACGCGTGATGGCTGGCCCTGATGGGTTTCCAAATAGGCCTCACGGCTCATCTTGGGAAGGACTGTCATGTCTTCCACAGGAATCACATGGGTGATGAACGAAGGTATGTCGTCTGTCTTGCTGAAGACAAGTATCACCTGAAGCCACGATTCCCCAGTCAGCATCGACAGCAACTCGCGCAACTGCTCACGGGTGTTGGAGTCAAGGCCAATGAAAGGGTTGTCCATAATCAGCACACGAGGATGGCTGAGCAATGTCTTGGTCAATTGGAATTTCCTTAGCTCACCGCTGCTCAACAGGATAATGGGTTTGTCAAGAAGCGAATTCAAATGGAACATCGTGTACAGGTGTTCACGCAATTGCTCACGCTCTGAGGTGAGCGATTGTAACTCTTGTAATGTCAGAGCAGAATCGTGACGTGCCGACTGCTCAGCCAAATTGAAGGCTTCGTCCAGCAACTTACCCACCTGAGGGGCTTCATCGATGTCGAACTGGTTCCACCGTTGTTGTAAGTAGTAGTTGCTGTCGCTCGTCCCATAGGAATCACGGAATGTGATATATTTGATGTTGTCGCTCACAAGCTTGGCCTTGCTCGGGCTGAAGTCATAGCTCACTCGCTGCATCAGCAATGGATGCTTTTCTGTCAACACATCTACCAGCATGCTCTTGCCGCTACCGTTACCTCCTACGATGGCAATATGTTCGCCTTGGCATATCTCAAGATTGATGGGGGTCTTGAAACGGTATAAGGGATGGCGAACAACGCCATTGCGTATCTCGATTGTCTTTTGCATCTTACTTTTTTCTTATTTCCTATGCAAAATTAGTCAAAATCAACATCTTATTTTCTTTTTCGGTATCATTTTTACTTAAAACAAGCGCTATTACACTTATTTTTTATAATTTTGCACTCGTTTTAAGGGAGATTGTTCATTTTTACTTTTTTCGTAGTCTTGAAAGAACGTGAAAAGCGGAGTGTTATCTTCTTTATATGGGTAATTCTATGAGTTTATAAATAGATGAAGATATGCTTACATTAAAACTAATTAAGGAAGAAACTGAACGGGTGGTCAAGGGACTGCACAAAAAGCATTTCCCACAACCCGAAGAGGCTGTTGAACGTGCCATCCAACTCGACAAGCAACGTCGAGAGGCACAGACGAGGCTCGATGCCATCTTGGCTGAGAGCAAGAAATATGCTGCACAAATCGGTATGCTGATGAAACAAGGGAAGAAAGATGAGGCCGATAATGCCAAGGCACAGGTGGCTGAGCTCAAGGCTGAGTCAACAGCCTTGCAGCAGACTATGAAGGAAGCTGAACAGGCGCTCATCGCGCACCTCTGCACCATACCCAACATACCTAATGATGATGTGCCTGAAGGAGCCGGAGCTGAGGACAACGTCGTTGTCAAAGAGGGAGGAGTCATACCACAACTGCCTGAAGACGCTTTGCCGCATTGGGAACTGGCGAAGAAATACAATCTTATCGACTTCGACCTTGGAGCCAAGGTCACAGGAGCCGGATTCCCTTTCTATATAGGAAAGATGGCGCGCTTCCAAAGAGCGCTCGAGGCTTTCTTCCTCGAAGAAGCCAGAAAGAGTGGGTATCTTGAGGTACAGCCTCCCTTCCTCGTGAACAAGGACTCTGGATATGGAACAGGACAACTCCCAGACAAGGAAGGACAAATGTACCACTGCCAAATAGACGACCTCTACCTCATCCCTACAGCGGAAGTCCCCGTCACCAATATCTTCCGTGACGTGATACTTGACGAAAAGGATTTGCCCATCAAACGTTGTGCATACTCCGGATGCTTCCGCAGAGAGGCCGGCGCCTACGGAAAGGATGTCAGGGGATTGAACAGGCTTCATGAGTTCGATAAAGTGGAGATTGTTAGAATCGACACACCAGAACATTCTTACGAGTCGCTCAAGGAAATGCTCGACCATGTGGAATCGCTGCTCATTAAACTCGAATTGCCATACCATATCCTCAAACTCTGTGGAGGGGACATGTCATTCACAAGTGCCATCTGCTATGATTTCGAGGTGTGGTCTGCAGCGCAGAAGCGTTGGCTCGAGGTTAGCTCAACATCCAATTTTGAGAGTTATCAGGCCAACAGACTCAAATGCCGATATCGCAGGGAAGCCGATAAGAAAACCGAACTCTGCCACACGCTCAATGGCTCTGCACTCGCATTGCCCCGCATTGTCGCTGCTATCATGGAGAACAACCAAACACCACAAGGCATCAAGGTGCCTAAGGCTCTTGTGCCCTATTGCGGCTTCGAGTACATCAACGACAACAACTTCGAGTAGATAGAAACAGGTTAAGTGACCTCCCATAACTTGGCGGGGAAACATTCAAAAGCTCAAACACAAACACAAATAAACTATGAATAAAATCGTTCGCAAGGAGCAATTCTCAGAGAAGGTTTTTTACTTCGAAATTGAAGCTCCATTGATTGCTAAGAGTCGAAAGGCTGGAAACTTCATCATCGTTCGTATCGGTGACAAAGGTGAACGTATGCCTCTGACCATCGCCGATGCAGACGTGGAGAAAGGTACCATTGCCATCGTGGTGCAAGAAGTCGGCCTTTCTTCTACAAAACTTTGTATGCTGAATGAAGGAGATTACATCACGGATGTGGTCGGACCTCTCGGTACACCATCACCCATTGACAATTACGGTACTGTCGTCTGTGCCGGAGGTGGTGTGGGAATCGCTGTCCTTCTACCACTTGTTGAGGCACTGAAGAAGGCTGGAAACAAAGTCATCTCAGTCCTGGCAGGACGTTCCAAGGAACTGATCATACTTGAAGACCGTATCAACAAGTATAGCGACGAGGTGATCATCATGACCGATGATGGGTCATACGGACAGAAAGGTGTGGTCACTGTCGGAGTCGAGCAAGTCATCAACCGTGAGCATGTCGATAAGATCGTCGCTATCGGACCTCCTATCATGATGAAGTTCAGCTGCTTGCTGGCACAGAAGTACAATATACCATGCGATGTGTCGCTCAACACCATCATGGTCGATGGTACAGGTATGTGTGGAGCATGCCGACTGACCATCGGAGGAGAAACCAAGTTCGTCTGCATTGATGGACCGGACTTCGATGGCTATAAAGTCGATTGGGACGAGATGTTCAAAAGAATGGGAACTTTCAAAGGGGCTGAGCAGGAGGAATATCAGAGATTCCTCAACCATATTGATGCTGTTTCACCAAAGGCACCGGAAAAAACTGATGCCGAGATTATCACGATGGATGTGGAGCCCACCAACGAATCCATGGAGGAACTCACTGACAGAAAGGCACCATGGAGGGAGGAACTGAGAAAGGCCATGAAACCAAAGGAACGTGGAGCTATTGAACGCGTGATAATGCCAGAGCTCGACCCTGTGTATAGGGCTACAACAAGACTTGAGGAAGTCAACAAGGGACTGACCAAAGAACAGGCGCTCACTGAGGCCAAACGCTGTCTCGATTGTGCGAAACCTACTTGCGTCGAGGGATGCCCCGTCAACATCGACATACCCGCTTTCGTTAAGAATATTGAGAGAGGACAGTTCCTCGCGGCTGCAAAAGTCCTCAAGAAAACTTCGGCACTACCCGCTGTGTGTGGACGTGTTTGTCCTCAGGAGAAGCAGTGTGAGGCCAAATGTATCCATGTCAAACTCAACGAAGCACCTGTGGCTATCGGATATCTTGAGCGCTTTGCCGCTGACTACGAACGGGAGAGCGGACAAATGTCACTGCCTGAAGTGGCACCTGCCAATGGTATCAAGGTCGCTGTTGTCGGTTCAGGACCTTCGGGACTCAGCTTTGCCGGTGATATGGTGAAGAAGGGCTACGACGTGCATGTCTTCGAGGCACTGCACGAAATCGGAGGTGTACTTAAGTATGGTATCCCGGAATTCCGACTCCCCAACAGAATCGTGGATGTTGAGATTGACAACCTCAAGAAGATGGGCGTCAAGTTCTTCGTCGATACAATTGTGGGAAAGACCATCTCTGTTGAGGAACTTGAGCAACAGGGATTCAAAGGAATCTTCGTCGGATCGGGAGCTGGTACGCCTAACTTCATGAACATTCCAGGTGAGAATTGCCTCAACATCATGTCCAGCAATGAGTACCTCACTCGTGTCAATCTCATGGATGCGGCTAATCCCGCTACTGACACTCCTATCAACCTCGGGAAGAGCGTTATGGTGGTAGGAGGCGGAAACACCGCCATGGACTCCTGCAGAACTGCAAAGAGGCTCGGAGCTGAGGTTACACTCGTGTATCGACGCTCTGAGGCTGAGATGCCCGCTCGACTTGAAGAGGTGAAGCATGCCAAGGAAGAGGGTATCAACTTCCTTACACTACACAACCCTATCGAATATATTGCCGATGAGAAAGGTGCGGTGAAACAGGCTGTGTTGCAGGTCATGCAGCTCGGAGAACCCGATGCCAGCGGAAGAAGAAGACCCGAACCAATACCCGGAAAAACCGTCACACTTGATGTCGACCAGGTCATTGTCGCTGTAGGTGTGTCACCTAATCCTTTGGTGCCCAAGTCTATACCAGGACTTGAACTGGGCAGAAAGAACACCATCGTGGTCAACGAGGGAATGCAGAGCAGTCGCCCAGAGGTCTTTGCAGGAGGTGATATCGTCCGTGGAGGAGCTACCGTCATTCTCGCTATGGGAGATGGACGACGTGCCGCACAGAGCATGGACGAAATGCTACAGGAAAAATAAAAAAGAGGAGGCTCTGATGGAGCCTCCTCTCTTTTTGGGACTATTGGAATTACTTCACAATCAGCACAGTGATGGTTGTCGCAAGTGAAAGTACTGATAACCAGAATGATGGAGTAAAAATGGTGTTGCCGTTGACTGTCGATTGACGAGCCTTCACTTTGTTTGGCTCCACATAGACAACATCATCCTGCTGAAGATAGTAAACAGGAGAATTGTAAATGTCGTTGCCGCTGCAAAGGTTCACGTCATAAACGCGTTGGGTACCATTCTCATTACGGAGAACCAAGACGTTCTCACGCTTACCGAAAATCGTTAAATCCCCTGCTTCGCTGATTGCGTCGAGAATCGTCACTTTGTCCTTCTCAATGCTGTAACGACCAGGACTGGATACCTCACCTAATACCGAGTAAGTCAGATTCATGAATTCTACGGTTACAACGGGATCTTTCAACTGGTTGCGGTTAATCAGTTCCTTCTTGATCATGGCGGCGATCTCCTCTCGAGTCATGCCTAACACTTTAAGGGTACCTAATACAGGAAAGTCAATCGTGCCGTCTTTACGAACTGTATAGCCAGAGATTCCACGAGACTGATTGTTTGCACCAGACTGATTACCGATAGTCTGAGTGATGTAAGGAAGGTTGAACATCGTCGTCAACTGAGGATCACGGCTATTGACAATAATAGCCAATTTGTCTTCAACACGTACTTTGATGTCACGGGGATTGATAATCTCGTTCTCACTCACACCAGGGCGCAAATCCTGAAAATAACTGATCTGTTCAGGAGTCTTGCATGACCAGAACAACAACAAGACGCCGAACAGGCATAAAAATTTCAATGACTTCATTATTTCTATAAATTGTTTGGTTTTTGTATTCTGAAAAGGGCGATATTACAACTTGATTCCTTTTTCAATGCAAAATTAGACCTTTTCAATCATTTTTACAGCAATTATTTCGTTTTTTTTGCTTTTATGATTCTATGACCAGTACATCTTCAACCTTTTGACGCCCAATATGATGTTTTTAATGACCTTTTTTGGTTTTTCTCAGATAATGTGGTAATTTTGCAACATGTAATTTTATTTTTATTTGGAACAAATGAATATCAAGCAGTTCACTATAGTCGCTATGGCTTCATGCGCGCTACTGATTTCATGCAAGAAGAAAGAGGTGACGCCTGAACAGATAGAAATCTCCACCATGGATTATTCACGAAGGGTTTGTCCCAGGATGATCAATGAGAACATGACCATGGACAGTATCGTTTTCAGGGCTGATGCCCCTAATGACTATTATTATTACTATACTGTCAGTGGAACTATGGATGACGATTACGAATTTCCGATTCTTATTGACGCTCAGCGCTCCATTTATCTTACTTCTTTGAAACAAGCACCTGAGATGATTCCTGTCAAGGAATTGGAAGCTACTGTTCACCATGTCTTCATCTCCAAGAATACAGGAAAGGTGATTTATGACCTGCAATTTGTCAGTGCAGAGTACAATGGCGACTACGTCACTAACGCTCCCCATGCGCCTAAATCCAAAGCAAAGAAAAGAAGAAGGAAAACGAAAAAAAAGTAAAAATCGTCATGATAGACTATTCGGCATCAAAGCGAACCATCCCCCATTCCTTATCGGAGTGGGGGATGGAGCGTTAAGGGTGACCAAGAACTGGCTATTCTGCACTTTGGCTCAGGAGTAAGTTGATAAGCATCGTCACATCGAGGATTGTCACATCGTTATCGCCATTCATATCGGCGGCCTCTCTGTTGAACGAAGATGGAGTACTGCCAAGGATGTAGTTGATCATGGTTGTTAAGTCCAACACACTCACATTGCCGTCTTCGTTGACGTCGCCTAAAGCAATCACCGGAGTCAAATCCTCGCCTTCTATCTGCAAAGAGACGATGCTTGAACCATTGACGTAGGCGCTGATACCGTCGATAGTGCCTCCTGTGTACTTTTTGAAGTCAATGCCCTGAAGGGTGCTCACATTCGTTGTCGGAATGTTCGTCTTGAAGAAAGTTCCTGTGAAGCCTACGGCATCGCTCGAGCTGATCTTGATGGTTTTGGGAGTCTGTATGCTCAGAACTACCTCGGTAAAGGTCGGTTTGTTCACAGCCTTGCTCGGCTTGATTAAATAGGGAACACCTGCCTCCAACAACAGATTTGCCTGTTTCGAGAACACCATCAGCGTGCCAGCACCATCCAACCGAGTGTATTCCGCCAATTGCACATCATCACCGAAATAGTTCTTCAACTCGTCCTCGTCAAGGTTGAAGGGAAGGCATATAGTAGCCCATGTGTTGGCGGCGAAACTCTTGTTCTGAACGTAAGTCGTGCAGATCTTGTTGCTTACAGAACTGAATGGGGTGGAACTGTTGTTGGTCTCACCTGCATTGATCAAAATCGTATTGTCTGTCTTGAAGGCATTGTAACAGTTGGTGTATGACGTGTTCACGAAGGGTAAGTGATTGCTGATGTAATTGTTGATGCGGTAGATGGCGGTTTCATAGTCGGGAGCCTGACCGCCAACCCAGCCTGATTGGTCTTCCGAGATGGGCCATACGGTATTGTTGTCATTGATGGCGGCTATATTGGCATCGGCTATCTCGCTCACCTTGCTGGCTATAAAGGACGGCATAGTGGGATAGACTTTATTCCATTTGCGCATCAAGGCTTTCATGAACACGGCATCCTTCATCGCTGCGTCAATCATACTGGAGAAACGAGTCTTCTTGTCTTCTTTTATCCCTTCTCGCTGCAACTTATATGTCGTATCACCCCAGAAATTGCCGAAGGCAAGGTCGTTGTCCCATATCGGACCGAACTTCAACTTGGCGTTAGTGCCCTTGTCCCGGTACATGTAGTTCTGAATGGTTCCGTCGTAGTTGCCTGAGATATCCAACACGATGAGGTAGTCAGCGAATGAATAGATGTCTATATATTTCCTGAATCCGGTTTCTTCAGAGTGATCGGCGAAATTGACCTGGTTGAACCAGTTGGTGATCGCAGTGATTTTCGGGTCATTCGGGTTGTCGTTTTCCACTTCGGGGTTCTTCACGTTGATGACATCCCACTCTTGCTGGCTTTGATCTATGCCTTGGATGTTCGGAGAGATATAGGGAGCGGAAGCGAACTCTTCTCTTGATGCAACAGCCTCCAATAACCAACCTTCTTCCTCGTTAATGTCTATACGACGGCCTCCGATGGCAATCTGGTCTGCTACCTGATAGCAACCGTAGTATTCGTTGTTGAAATATATATCAACCAATTTATAGGAAACATTGAAAGGAAGGCCCACTTTCTTGCCTATTTCTGAAGCGATGGCATTGCGGATCATGGATTTGTCGAATGCATTGGCAATCAAGGTCCAGCTTTTTGCATCAGCATGGGTGTTAGTGCCGTCACCTAAGGAGAGAAGCGCCGTCTTGTGGGGAAATTTCAAACGGTATCCTCGTTTCGTCGTGCGCCACGTCGAATTGCCACGGCCACGCAACTTCACTAATTCATCGCGCTCTTTCATGCCTTTAGAAGCGTCTATCACCTGGATACGTGCCAGGTCGTAGTTCTTGTCTCTAATAGATCCCCATCTGACAGGTTTGTAGTAGTTGTTCCATCTGTCCTCTCTCGCGTAGAGGGTCCAGTTCTTGTCTCTGATGATGTCACTGTTGCCAATCTCCCTTGTGGTGCCCCACGACATGTAGATGTTGTAGCGGTTGCCGTTGGGCTTCCATTGACCGTCAACGTATTTGTAGTCTTGCCCAATGGAGTCAAGAACACCATTGGTCTTCTGACCATCAAGGATATCTACAAATACGGTGGGAATACCTGTGTGGCGTTGGGTACGGGTTCCGTAATCTATGTTGGTTATTTTCCTCGTTATTGGCTTTTTGGATGCCAAGGTAGTGTCAATCAAAATCTGGTGCTCGTAGATTTGGGCATATGCCATATTGCACATCAGCATTGCTGAAAGTGCCGAGAGTGTAAGTCTTTGTCTTATCATTACATTGTTGTGTTTCATCCGATAATGGCTTCCGCCATTACGGCAAGTTATCAGTTGTAGTTAGTGAATAGAAAGAGTCTTTACAGATGGTTTTCAAATTCATCTGCAAATTTAACTAATAATAGCTACTGAAATATAAAATAATTGTCGTTTTTTTTAGACAAATTGTCGTTTTCCAATGGAATCGATGCTTTCTCGTTTCAAATATGGAAAACGGACACACTTCCGCTCATTCTTGCTGAGTGTACGTCCTGATCAAAGCAGAGATTTTCAGAACAGACGTGGCTTACGCTTCCTGGCCTCTTCTAAACTCAAAAGTGCCTCATCCTTTCGGTCGTACTCTTCACGGAGTTCGCTATAACGCTTGTTGAGTTCCTCGGCATATACAGCCTTTGAAGTAATCAACTTTGAAGCAACGAGGGTGTTCTGGGATGCGTCTTTCAGCCAGACAATAGGAGCAGAATAAACAGGAGCGATCTTCAGGGCTGTATGAAGTTCACTGGTGGTGGCACCACCTATCATCAACGGAATATCCACGTTGGCCCGCTCCAAAGCTTTGGCCACATTTACCATCTCTTCCAATGAGGGGGTGATCAGACCGCTCAAACCGATGACATCCACTTGCTCAGCTATCGCCACACGGACAATCTCTTCTGCTGGGACCATAACGCCCAAGTCGATAATCTCATAGTTGTTGCAAGCCATGATTACGCTCACGATGTTCTTGCCGATATCATGAACATCACCTTTCACCGTAGCTAATAGCACCTTGCCGGCTTTCTTGGCACCAGACGACTGGCTTGACTCAATATAAGGCTGCAGAATGGAAACGGCTTTCTTCATAGTACGGGCCGTCTTCACCACTTGGGGAAGGAACATCTTGCCCTCGCCAAATAGTTCACCTACCTTGGTCATGCCTTTCATCAAAGGCCCCTCGATGATAGCTACAGGGTTGCCGTATTGTTCCAAGGCTTCTATCAAGTCTGACTCAAGGCTTTCCGTCTGACCTTTCATCAGGGCTTGCACCAAACGGTCATCCACACTCTTTATGATCTTCGACGCATCAGACTGAACAGGACCTTTCCCTGACTTGGAGGCATCTTGAGCGGCCTTCAGACGGGTCGCAATTTCAATCAGACGGTCTGTGGCGTCTTCACAACGGTTGAGAAGAACGTCATTAATGGCTGCAAGCAGGTCGGGAGCGATATCGGTGTACATCACCTTCGTGCCAGGATTCACGATGCCGAAGTCCTGACCGGCCTGGATGGTGTTATAAAGGAACACGGCGTGCATGGCCTCACGGATATAGTTGTTGCCACGGAAGGCGAACGACAGGTTGCTCACACCACCGCTCACATGGGCACCGGGAAGATGACGACGTATCCAGGAGGTGGCGAGGATGAAATCCTTTGCATAGTCGTTGTGCTCTTTCATACCAGTGGCGACTGTCAACACACAGGGGTCGAAGATGATGTCCAAAGGATTAAATCCCGCCTTGTGGACCAGAAGATCGTAACTGCGTTGGCAAATGGCGGTTTTGCGGTCGAAAGTCGTGGCTTGGCCTTCCTCGTCAAAAGCCATCACCACCACTGCCGCACCTAAACGGCGAATCTCGCGAGCATGGCTGAGGAAGACTTCCTCCCCTTCTTTCAGGGATATCGAGTTGACGATGCCTTTGCCTTGGAGACATTTCAGACCGGCATGGATCACTTCCCATTTCGACGAGTCAATCATCACGGGAACGCGCGCCACATCGGGGTCGCTCATCATCAGGTTCAGGAAATTCACCATCTCTGAACGGGCATCCAATAGGGCATCATCCATGTTCACGTCCAAGACCATCGCACCGTCTTCAACCTGCTTTCGGGCTATCGACAGAGCTGAGTCATAGTCCTTCGAGAGAATCAGGTCCTTGAACTTCTTCGAACCGGCTACATTGCAGCGCTCACCTACATTGATGAACTTTTTCTCCTCACTTACATCAAGCAGTTCCAAACCCGACAGATGCAAAGTGCTCTTTTCAACTTTCTCCGAAGACAGCGGCTCCGGCATTAGATCGGTTGGCCGCTGATGAGGACGCTTCCATCGCCCTTGTTCGTCCTTGATCAAGGATGGGTAAAGACGTAGATAATCATCCGTAGTGCCGCAGCAACCACCGATGATGTTTACCAGCCCTTCATCCACGTAGCCGCGAATCTTCTCTGCCATCTCTTCAGGACTCTCGTCGTAGAGTCCCAAGCTGTTGGGAAGACCTGCGTTAGGGTAGGCACTGATATAATAAGGTGATTTCTCTGACAAAATACGGAGGAAGGGCTTGAGCTGGTCTGCACCGAAAGAGCAGTTCAAACCGATGGAGAAGATGTTGGCCTGATCCACAGATGCCAAAAAGGCCTCAAGGGTTTGCCCCGACAAGGTACGGCCGCTTTTGTCGGCGACGGTCAAGGAGAGCATCAAAGGCACCTTGCGGCCAATCTTGTTCATGGCTTCTTCAGCAGCGTATATCGCACTCTTGGCGTTCAACGTGTCGAAGATGGTCTCAATCAGCAAACCATCCACTCCTTCTTCAAGCATCACCGACATCTGCTCTAAGTAAGCCTCGGTCAACTCGTCGAAAGTGAGGTTGCGAAAAGCGGGATTATTTACATCTGGGCTCATCGAACAAGTCTTGTTCGTTGGGCCTACAGAACCCACAACGAAACGAGGATGGCTGGAGTCTTTCTGGGTGTAGCTGTCGGCAAGACTGCGTGCGATACGGCATCCGGCAGCGTTCATCGCTTTCACATGAGCTTCAACGTGATAATCGCTCATCGAGATACGTTGAGAGGAGAAAGTGTTGGTCTCGATAATGTCACAACCAGCATCCAGATAACGCCGGTGGATGTCTTGCACAACATCTGGACGTGTCAAGTTGAGTATGTCATTGTTGCCCTTCATCAAGCCTGGTACAGAGGTGAACAACTCACCCCTGAAATCTGACTCACGAAGGTTGTACGATTGAATCATCGTGCCCATCGCACCATCAAGAACCAATATGCGTTCTCTTATCGCGTCTTCCAGTCTCATCGGTTTTGACGTTATCATGTAGGTTGTTTTGCTTGCTATTTCATGAAAGCACGGGCCATGTCGCGTTTGTCTTCTTTGTCTTTCATCGACTGGCGTTTGTCGTAACTCTTTTTGCCTCGGGCTAAAGCGATATCTAATTTGGCAAAGCCTTTCTCATTGATAAACAAACGGGTCGGCACTATTGTCAAACCCGGAGCTTTCGTGTCTTCCTGAAGGCTCCTGAGCTCGCGCTTGGTCAAAAGCAACTTGCGCTCACGACGTTCCACATGGTTGTTGTACGAGCCAAGGGCATACTGGGCGATGTGCATGTTCTTCACCCATAACTCATTGTTCACAAAATAACAGTATGTGTCAACCAGACTGGCCTTTCCTTCACGGATAGATTTGATCTCGGTGCCCGTCAAGACAATGCCGGCTGTGAACTCGTCAATGAATTCATATTCGAAACTGGCTCGTTTGTTTTTTATGTTGATTGGACCGCGTTTCAGCCCTTTTTTCTTTGCCATATTCTATGTCCTTTCCTTGTTCTATTTTGCCGGTCTGCCAATGATCAATGTTCTAAAAATCCTCCTGATGAGTTCTCACATAGGCAGCTATCTCGGGAGTGCTGGTCTCCTGGATGTCGTCGAGAAAAGAATCACCCATGTCGTTCAGCTCCTCATGAGATTCATAGAGAGCCATGAATTCCTCTTCACTCATATTAACCTCTAGCTCCTCACTGTGCCTGTGGTAGTATTTGCCTGCCTCGAAGATGAGCTTGGCCAAGTCGCGTTCACCCCAGTCGCGCAACACCTTCGCAAAGGGATTGTTGAAAATATAAGGACCCCAGCCATTCTGAATCAACTGAACGAAACCACCTTCCATCACCTCGTCAAGGATAATGCGATAGGCCAGTAATGTGTGCTGGTTCACATTCAATTCACCCATATTGTCCGCAGTCAATGAACCGCCGATCTTTTCTAAATAGCCGTCGGTCAATTCGCGGATGAAAGCTGAATCTGCTTCTATCTGTTTCAAGTCATACTCTATCTTTCCCATTGTCTCTTACTTTTTTAGGCTTTTGGGAGGCTATCCATCGATGGAGCGCTCGTGTGTATTTTAGAAATTACGGTATTTGCTGTTCTTTTTCTCCACGATTGCGATACACTCCATCTCAATCAACCAAGTCGGACGGCATACAGGAGCAAGAGTAATCAAACATGGAATGTCGGGAAAACGGGAGTCGAACCTTTCCTTTACATTCTTGTAGTCTGCCAAGTCGCGAAGGTAAACCACAATCTGCATCACGTCTGCAAAACTCGCACCACCTTCAGACAACAAAGTCTCAACATTCTCGCACATACGGTCCAACTGCTTGTTGATGTCGCCGATATACATCACCTCACCCTTGTTGTTGATGCTCGCTGTGCCGCTGATCATCACGTGACTCCGGTCACCGTAATCGATACAAGTGCCACGCTCGAAGGTCACACCGTATTCGTATGTCGGGTTCAAATGAGTAAGGGCATAAAGATAGCGCTGCTGGGCTGGCTCAAAACCCATCAAGGCGTAGGCACCGAACTGAACAAGGGCACGGGTGTCGGAAGGATTACCACCGATTCCTGTACTTGCGATGTAGTGGGTACGCTCTGTCAAATCGTGAACGGCAAAATGCTCGCGACGAGCCCTGACCATACCTGCATAATGTGAATCAACGTCACGAACAAAAAACCATGTACGGATGCAGTTGTCCTCAAGAGTGGCACCTTGCCGGGCAAGGTCTTTATCGTAGGAACACAACAAATTACGGGTCTGAGACTCCGAATCGCCGCCATGTTCCTGCATCCCCATCTTCCATAAATGGCGGTAGCCATTGTGCGAAACGATAGTCATCCCGGAATCTGTCTCGATATCAACATCTTTGATGTAATAGCTCCATAAAGCGATACGGCTTCCGTCCAAGGGAGACTGCTGGATGTAAGATACCGAACAATCATGCTCTTCTTCCATCAGGGGACGTTGGTTCGTGGAGTCGCTCAGAAAGTAACGCTTGAAAACAGCATGGCAGCCCGACAATTCCGGTAAAGAGGAAAGCAACGACTGGCCTCGGCTTAAACGAGATAGCTGACCGCAAAAGTCCTCGTCACGTGCCTCTACATGCAGGATGGCATGAATTTCGTCTGTCAGACCTTCTGGATTGAACAACGATAACTCGGCACTAACGCCAATCTCTTCCCAATATAACTTTTTTCGTGTCATTATTGTGTTATGATTCTAACTCTGCAATGGCTTGAATAGACCATCGAATTAATTTTAACTGCAAAAGTACAACTTTTTCCCGACATAATCAAAAAATTAGAGCAACTATGCATACTACATAATGGGGATTTTTACAACAGAACATGTTTTTTTGAACGAACTCATCCAAATAAATGAGGAAAGCACACAAAGATACGCGACAGACAAGCAAACTGTCTGCCGCGTATCCACTTCTCTTCATTGTCATATGTAACTTCGGTGCAGTGAAGAATGTCAAATCAGTATTGACTGGAAATGACTATTGATAATTTGATTGATGGGTGCTAATTCGAATGCAAAATTACTACCTGTCAGACAAATAGAGATTATCATTTTTATTGAATAGTTTTGCAAAATGTCGTTTTCATGCATTTTCTTGCAACATATCTACCCAGCTCCAGACGGTAGATTAGTAACATCACCTTGCACCAAATTACCACTCACTTCGATTGATGTGCAGACGGTCTGGTCAACCGACTTGTCATCGCTAATAATATCGTATATCCGTTTTTTTTCTTACGATTTTCAATAAAAATAGGCCAAATCCTTTACGCTTTGAAATAAAAGTTGTAAATTTGCAGTCAAAATCTCATAAATGGCGTCTTTTACAGAAGATGATTTCACATTATCATCCTGTTCATGGCGCTTTCAATGGTAAAAAAGATGATGTTTACACTCAGTTTTCACATTCCGGTCATTGTGCTAAAAGTGGTCGTCGACTTATAATTAAGCCGTGAGAATGAGTGCGCAACAACATGATATTTATGCTGACAATTTATTAGGCCTTTCTCACGGACGACTTGGGGGAGGCTTTTCTTTTATAATATAAACGGGTTTCTATAGTTATGAAGAATCAATTACGCAGTGCGGTATGCACCGAGGGACGGAGAATGGCAGGAGCAAGGGCGCTCTGGGTAGCCAATGGCATGAAACGTGAGCAATTCGGAAAGCCTATCATCGCGATCGTCAATTCTTTCACACAGTTTGTACCTGGACACACTCATTTGCATGAGGCCGGACAAATCGTCAAAGAGGAAATTGAGAAGATGGGTTGCTATGCCGCTGAGTTCAATACCATTGCCATCGACGATGGTATCGCTATGGGACATGACGGAATGCTCTATTCACTGCCCTCACGAGACATCATTGCCGACTCGGTTGAATATATGTGCAACGCCCACAAGGCCGACGCCATGATATGCATCTCCAACTGCGACAAGATAACACCGGGTATGCTGATGGCCGCTATGAGACTCAACATCCCCGCTGTCTTCGTTTCTGGAGGTCCTATGGAGGCGGGTAAGTACAAAGGAGAGAACCTCGACCTCATCGCTGCTATGGTTAAAGGTGCAGACAAGACTGTCAGCGACGACGAACTGGCGGAAATCGAAAGCAGAGCTTGCCCCGGATGCGGATGCTGCTCTGGTATGTTTACCGCTAACTCCATGAACTCGCTCACAGAGGCCATCGGACTCTCTCTGCCAGGTAATGGAACCATTCTCGCCACACACGTCAACCGTAAGGAACTCATGAAGCAGGCCGCACGGCAAATCGTCAAGAACGCACTCGCATACTACGAGGACGGCGACGAAAGCGTGCTCCCACGAAATATTGCCGTCAGAGACGCATTCCTCAACGCCATGACACTCGACATCGCTATGGGCGGTTCCACCAATACCATACTTCACCTGCTCGCTGTGGCACAGGAAGCAGGAGCAGACTTCAAAATGGCTGACATCGACCAACTCTCGAGAAGGGTGCCTTGCCTCTGCAAACTGGCACCCAACACACAGAAATATTCCGTGCAGGAATGTGGAAGGGCAGGGGGTATCCTTGGCATTCTCGGAGAACTGGCAAAGGGAGGACTGCTCAACCTTGACGTGAAACGCGTCAACGGAGCTACACTCGGGGAAGACATTGAGAAGTA
Source organism: Bacteroidaceae bacterium (assembly GCA_017509605.1). GTDB lineage: Bacteria > Bacteroidota > Bacteroidia > Bacteroidales > Bacteroidaceae > RUG11857. Next base: position 31,392 of record JAFWPH010000037.1, read on the forward strand.
TTCCATACTCAAGGATAACATCGACCCGGAGGCTCAACGCATCTATCAGAGCGCACCCGCAGGCAAATTCTGCAACCAACTCGGAGTGCAGGACACCAAATGGGAAACACTCGACAAAGACCGACAGAACGGATGTATCCGCAGTCTCGAATATGCATACACGAAGGACGGAGGTCTTGCTGTGCTCTTCGGAAACATCGCTCAGGACGGTTGCGTCGTCAAAACAGCTGGAGTCGATGAGAGCATCTGGCATTTCGAGGGTCCCGCCAAAGTGTTCGACTCACAAGAGGACGCTTGTGAGGGTATCCTGGGCGGAAAGGTGCAGAAAGGCGATGTGGTCGTCATCACTCACGAGGGACCCAAGGGAGGACCCGGCATGCAGGAAATGCTTTACCCGACTTCCTATATCAAGTCCATGCACATGGGAAAAGAGTGCGCGCTCATTACCGACGGGCGCTTCTCCGGAGGAACATCTGGACTCTCTATCGGACATGTCAGCCCTGAGGCGGCTTCGGGAGGTAATATCGGAAAACTGGTTGATGGAGACATCATCGTCATCGATATCCCAAGCCGTACCATCAATGTGAAACTCTCCGACGAGGAACTGAAACAACGCCCTCAGCAGCCTCTCAAGCGAAACCGAGTCGTAAGCAAAGCGCTTAGGGCATACGCGCAAAGTGTCAGCTCGGCCGATAAGGGCGGAGTCAGAATCATTGACTGAACCTATGTGATACTCTTTATCCATAACATATTCAGTATAATCTTGCATACTTGAAGTTTTGCTTTAATAAATTATTGTAAAATCTTAAGAATAATCATATTATGAAGGAGAGAATTACAGGAGCTGAAGCGCTGATGCGCTCACTGGTGAACGAGGGAGTGAAAACTATCTTCGGGTATCCGGGTGGAGCAATCATGCCAGTATTCGATGCACTCTATGACTATAGAGACAGACTCAACCACATTCTCGTCAGACATGAGCAAGGAGCCACTCATGCGGCTCAGGGATTCGCAAGAGTCTCAGGAGAAGTCGGATGCTGTATCGTCACAAGTGGACCTGGAGCCACTAACACCATCACTGGAATCGCTGACGCTATGATTGACAGCACACCCATGGTGGTCATTTGCGGACAGGTTGGGGTCTCTATGCTCGGTACGGACGCTTTCCAAGAGGTCGATGTGGTGGGCATCACATCACCGATCTCCAAGTGGAATTTCCAGATACGCCGAGCCGAAGATGTGGCATGGGCTGTCAGCAGAGCTTTCTACATCGCCAAGAGCGGACGACCTGGACCTGTCGTTCTCGATTTCGCTAAGAACGCTCAGACAGGAATGGTCGAATACGAACCTGCGAAGGTCGATTTCATCCGCAGCTATGACCCCGACCCACAACCTTCTGACGAGGCCATCAAATTAGCGGCCAGGATGATTGACGATTCTGTCAAGCCATTCGTGCTCGTAGGGCAGGGCGTGGAACTCGGAAACGCGCAGAACGAACTCAGGGAGTTCCTCGAGAAAGCTCAGATACCCGCAGGATGCACCTTGCTCGGACTGTCGGCTTTGCCAACAGACCATCCTCTCAATATGGGAATGCTCGGCATGCATGGAAACCTCGGACCTAATGTCATGACCAACCAGTGCGATTTGCTCATCGCGATTGGCATGAGATTCGACGACCGAGTGACAGGAAATCTGAACACATACGCAAAACAAGCCAAGATCATACATTTCGACATCGATCCCTCGGAATTCGATAAGAACGTCAAAGTGGACCTCCCAGTGCTTGGTAACTGCAAGACAACACTCGCCGCAGTCTCTAAACTTATCAGCCCGGCCAAGCACAACAGCTGGATACAAGGATTCCAGCCATATGCGGAGAAAGAGTACAACAAAGTCATCGAGAAGGCCATTCACCCGACTCAAGGCCCATTGCTCATGGGAGAGGTAGTGAGAAAAGTGTCGGAGGCGGCCAACAACGAGGCTGTGCTCGTCACTGATGTCGGACAGAACCAGATGTTCGGATGCAGATACTTCAAGTTCACCAAGCCAAGGAGCGTCGTCACATCAGGAGGATGCGGAACCATGGGATTTGGACTGCCAGCTGCCATCGGAGCCACATTCGGAGTGCCTGAAAGAACTGTATGCCTCTTTGTGGGAGACGGAGGACTGCAGATGACCATCCAGGAACTGGGTACTATCATGGAACAAGGTTGCCCCGTCAAGATCATACTGCTTAACAACAACTTCCTTGGAAATGTGAGACAATGGCAGGCCATGTTCTTCAACCACAGGTATTCTTTCACACCTATGGCAAATCCCGACTACGAGAAAATCGCCGAGGCATACGGCATTCCTGCCCATACTGTCATCGACAGGCAAGACCTCGACGACAGCATACGCGTCATGCTCGACACTCCTGGACCATATCTCTTGCAATGTGCCGTTATGGAGGAAGACAACGTCTTGCCTATGACACCTCCGGGAGCAGACGTCGATAAGATGATGCTCGAGATCAAGGAATGACCGATAGGATAGAACAAGATTAACGAAACTCATAAACCGAGATAAAATGCCTAATCAGAATAATGATTGCCAGACTTGTGGCAAGTGCGACAAAAATGCACGTGAGAAAAACAGCGTCAGAAATGGCATGCCGTTACACACGATTCTTGTCTATTCGGAGAATATTTCTGGTCTGCTCAGCCAGATTACGGCTGTCTTCACACGTCGTCAGGTGAACATCGAAACACTCAACGTCTGCGCATCCTCAACGCCAGGAGTGCATAAATACACCATCACCTGCTATTGCGATACAGAAATGGCCGAGATGCTCAAGAAGCAGATGGAAAAAAGAATCGATGTCCTTCAAGCCAACTACTTCACCGACGACCAGATTTATATCCAGGAAACGGCACTCTTCAAACTGTCCACGCCTGCCATCCTCGAAAACAACAGGATCAGCAAGGTCATCAGAATACACGATGCCAAAATCGTCGAGGTCAACCCTACGTATTCTATTGTTGAGAAAACAGGACTCACCGAGGAAATCCTCTCACTTTTCGACTCGCTTACAGAACTCGAATGCATTCTGCAATTCGTACGGTCAGGACGTATCGCTGTCACAAAGAGCCGCATTGAGAAACTCGATGAGTATATACAGTTGCGAGAGAAGAAACATGCACAAATCATGGAGCAATAATCCCCCTCAACCCCATGATGACCTTTAGACCCATCCAAACCCGTTATCATCATCCAGCTCATGCAGAAAGTTGAAACCACACGCCACATCGTTGACCCTTTCCACACCGACTACAAGAAACAACTCTCCTGGGAAACGCTCGGAGTCGATCTGCTCAATGCAGCTGAGAACCATGCCGCCATCAGGGGATTTGGCATGAAGGATGTTAATGACGTCAACTACACTTGGGTGCTTGCAAGGCTCGTGATTGAACTCGATGTCACACCTAAAGTTTATCAGGATTACCTCATCGATACATGGGTGGAGAATGTCTTTTCTATGTTCACCAACCGTGACTACGCCATACACGATGGAAAGGGATGTGTCTATGGATATGCAAGATCGGTGTGGTCCACCATCAATTTCGAGACCAGAAAACCTGTTGATCTCTTGGAATTCCACGGACCGGAGTTCGCCGACTACTGTGCACCTGAACTCCCGTGTCCTATCGCGCCATACACCAGGATAAAGCCTTTGGCGGGCGCGGAAATCGTGAAAATGCATAAGGTCAATTACTCCGACATCGACTTTAATGGACATGTCAACAGCATGAAGTACTTGCTGCATCTGCGAGATATCTTCCCACTCGAACAGTATAGGAAGCAAAGACTCAGAAGAGTGGAACTCCAGTACCAAAAAGAGAGTTACTACGGACAGTTCCTGCAGTTCTTCATGAAAAACGAGACAGAGAATGTCTATGATGTGGAGATATGCAGAACCGACATTCAAACCGACGATAAAGGAGAGGTTTGTGTCAGGGCAAGGTTGATTTTTGAATAATTAGCACGATACACACAGTTATATTGGGATTTTAGTTGTAATTTTGCACAATAAAATATTAACCGCTGCCCGTGATTGAAGACGGGTGGCATAAAACACAAACAAAACAAATGGCACAGATGAATTTCGGTGGCGTACTCGAGGAAGTGGTCACCAGCAAAGAATTCTCACTGGAGAAGGCACGTGAAGTGCTCAAGAACGAGACTATCGCAGTCTTGGGTTATGGTATTCAGGGACCTGGACAGGCCGGAAACCTCCGCGACAATGGATTCAACGTTATCGTCGGACAGCGTCAGGGAAAGACCTACGACAAAGCTGTGGCTGACGGATGGGTACCGGGAGAGACGCTGTTCTCACTCGAAGAGGCTGCACAGAAGGGTACAATCGTCTGCATGCTGCTCTCCGACGCAGCACAGATCGCTGTTTGGCCCACAATCAAGCAGTATCTCACACCAGGAAAGGCCCTCTATTTCTCACATGGTTTCGCCATCAACTGGAACGACCGCACTGGCGTAGTGCCTCCAGCCGACGTCGATGTCATCATGGTGGCACCTAAGGGTTCTGGTACTTCCCTGCGCACCATGTTCCTCGAAGGACGTGGACTCAACTGCTCATACGCTATTTATCAGGACGCTACAGGAAAGGCTGAGGAGCGTACACTCGCTTTCGGTATCGGTATTGGAGCAGGATACCTCTTCAAGACCACTTTCCAGCGTGAGGCTACCAGCGACCTTACAGGTGAGCGCGGATCGCTCATGGGAGCTATTCAGGGACTCCTCCTCGCTCAGTACGAGGTGCTCCGTGAGAACGGACACTCACCCTCTGAGGCTTTCAACGAGACTGTTGAGGAACTGACTCAGAGCCTTGGCCCGCTCTTCGGCGAGAAGGGTATGGACTGGATGTATGCCAACTGCTCTACTACAGCACAGCGTGGTGCACTCGACTGGGCACCTCGTTTCCACGATGCCATTAAGCCCGTTATGCAATGGCTCTATTACTCTGTGAAAACTGGCAACGAGGCTCAGATCTCCATCGATAGCAACTCCAAGCCCGACTACCGCGAGAAACTCAATGAGGAGCTCAAGGCCATGAGGGAGAGCGAGATGTGGCAGGCTGGAGCTACAGTACGCAAACTCCGCCCAGAGAACAACTAATGTTCATTGCATTGTTCAATAGAAAAAGGGAGGCAATCGCCTCCCTTTTTCTATTGTCGCGTCTCTTCGTCCTTTTTCCCGCAGTGGCAATTCCCGCAGCCGCAATCACAGCTTTCATTGTCTTTGCGGCAATCACAATTACAGCAGTTGCAGCCTTTTGATTTGCCACTCAACTGACGCCACAGTTGCCTTCCTGCGATGCCGAAGGCCATGACTACGATAATGGCTACTATGATAGTTTGCATGGTTTCCGTCTTCTATTCTAAAAAATTGTCAATGTTCAACGGTCAATGTTCAACGCCTCTTGACTCTCGACTCTTGACCCCAATGGTCACATCATGCTCCCGATCTGATACACAAGTGTCGAGCATATCCAAGCCAGGAGCGTTGTATAGACAATCGTGAAGAACGCCCATTTCAACCGTCCAGACTCGTTCTTGATAGCGATACATGTCGGTATGCAGGGCATGTAGAGTAACACGAAAATCAGGAACGACAAGGCTGAGAGTGTGGTCATACCACTTCTGCGCAAGATACCCGACAAACGGGCCTCGTCTGCAGAATCATCCCCCAGTGCCTCCGTCTCTGCGTCTGTCTGACTGTAAAGCACTCCCATCGTCGAGGCGACAATCTCCTTGGCGGCTGTACCTGCCAGGATGCTGACACCCTCACGCCAGGCGAACCCACATGGACGGATCACTGGCTCAATCAACTGTCCTAACTGACCGATGTAACTGTTCTTCATTTGCAGTTCGTTGTTGTTAACAACCTCTGTTGCAACTGGGCCCTTTGGATCACTCGAAGAACCTCCATCGTAGCGGGGGAAGTAGCTCAGTGCCCAGATGATAATCGAGGCCACAAGGATAGTGGTGCCCATCTTCTTCAGGTACTGACGTCCTTTCTCCCATGTGTGACGGAAAACGGACTTCCACGACGGAAGACGGTAAGGAGGAAGCTCCATCACAAAAGGACTGCTCTCTCCCTTTACCAGAAAGCGACTGAAGAGGCGTGCCATCAACACCGACAAGAGAATGCCAAGAGTGTATAGACAAAGCAGGATCAACGCCTTTTGATGGGGAAAGAAAGCACCGATGATGATAATATACACTGGCAGACGGGCAGAGCATGACATCAATGGAACAATCAGCATCGTGATGAGACGGGATTTGCGGTCTTCAATCGTACGTGTGGCCATCACAGCGGGAATATTGCAACCGAACCCCATGATCATAGGTATGAACGACTTGCCATGAAGACCCATCTTGTGCATCACCCTGTCCATGATGAAGGCAGCGCGAGCCATATAGCCGGAATCTTCCATCCAGGAGATGAATGCATACAGGATCATGATATTTGGCAGGAAGATAATCACACCGCCAACGCCGGCTATGATGCCATCGACGATGAGGTCTTTCAGTGGACCGTCTCCAAGCCAGCCACTATGATCAATGGCATTGCCCAACCAACCCACAAGGCCGTCTATCCAGTCCATCGGATACTGACCGATATTGAATGTGCAATAGAACATCAGGTACAACAGCAGGAAGAAGATGGGGAAACCAAGATACCTGTTGGTCACCACACTGTCGATGGTCTTGGTCATCAGACGGCTGTGGCTGTTCCTGTGCACATTCACAAAACATTCCTTCAGAGCCCCCTGCACATATCCGTACTTGGCATCGGTGATGGCCGTCTCGCTGTCTTCTTGAATCTCATCCAGAATGTCGCGTTGGCATTTGTCGCGGCAGGCAATGATTTCCTCATAGTTGTCGAAGTCGCTGATAATATGGGCTATCTGCTTGTCGTTCTCTAATAGCTTAATCGAGATGAAACGGGCTGAGTAGTTGTGGTGAGGCTCGGGATTCTTGCGAACCATAGACTCAACCTTGTCTATATATTTCTCTATCACCTTACCGTGATTGATGTGGATATGGCGGTAGAACTGTCCATGCCCCTCGTAGATGGAGATGATGTTGTGAAACAATTCTTGAACGCCCTCACCCGTACGACCTACTGTGGGGATGATCTTCACGCCCAAGAGTTGGCTTAACTGTTCTTGGTCCAACTGGTTGCCACTCTCCTTGAACTCGTCGTACATGTTCAGGGCGATAATCATTGGAACGTCCATGTCTATCAACTGGCAGGTCAAGTAGAGGTTACGCTCCAGATTCGAAACGTCCACCACATTTACAATCACGTCGGGGGTCTGCTCGATGATATGACGGCGAACATACAACTCCTCTGGAGTGTAGGCCGAGAGGGAATACGTACCAGGAAGGTCAGTGATGTTGAAACGGTAGCCTTCCTGGTCGAAATGGCCTGTCTTGGCGTCAACAGTCACTCCGCTGTAGTTGCCTACACGTTCGTGGGCACCTGAGGCGATGTTGAACAAACTCGTCTTGCCGCAGTTTGGATTACCAACGAAAGCCACATTGATCACACGGCCCTTGGCTTCGGTGGCACGACGGAGCAAATCAGCACCTGCGAGAATCGTGGCTGTACCCGACTCATGCTCCTGCTTCCATTGCTCTGCTTCTTGCTGGCTCAGCACTTCTATCAACTCTGCCTCCGCATGGCGCAAACTGACCTCATAGTCCATCACACGGTATTTCACAGGGTCTCTCAAAGGAGCGTTCAGCAACACTTCAACCATCTCGCCCTTGATGAAACCCATCTCTACGATGCGCTTGCGGAAACCGCCATGACCGTTTACCTTCACGATCATGCCACATTCACCACTACTAAGTTCTGATAACCTCATAGTTCAATCCTTCTTTCGTTCTTTGTCTTCACACTGCAAAGTTACTGCGTTTCTGACGATCCCAAAATGCCATTAATTGTGTATTTTTTCTGGATTTTCTCTTCTTGCGCCATATCAATACCCAAAAATGATGATTGCGGAGGATGAATGCTCCGTCTTTTGATGGCGGGACACTTGTGTGCTCGGCCTGGCCGAGGAGATAATCATTCAAATTCAGACTTGATTCTCACCTCTATCCCAGTGTCTTTCAGTGCTGCTGGAATGCCGCTGAGGTCAGTCTTGCCGAAATGATAAGGGAAAAGCACACGAGGCTTGATTCGCTTGGCGGCGTTCACCAACTGTGTGGTCGTCATTGTGTAAGGCTGGTTGCAGGGCAGGAAGGCGATGTCAATGGTGCCCAGGTTGTCCATCTCCGGGATGTCCTCAGTGTCGCCTGCGATATATACGCGAAGACCGTCAATCGTCAGGATAAAACCGTTGTCACGGCCTTGGGGATGGAACTGAAGACGTCCCTCAGTGGTATTGTAGGCAGGAATTGCCTCTACCTTGATGTCGCCCAGCATCAGTTCGTCACCGTTAGCCATCACGGTTCCGTAGCCTATCATCTCTGCACAGCGTTGGTTGGTCACCAACTGGGTGCCTTCCTTGCTCAAAGTCTTGATGGCTTCTTTGTCGAAGTGGTCTCCATGCTCATGGGTCACGAGAATATAGTCGGCCTGGGGAAGCTTGCTGTAGTCGGTCGTGCGATTACCCAACTGACGAACAGGGTCAACCTCAATCTCCTTCCCGGCATAACTGATACGCAGAGAGGCGTGAAGCAAAGCCTGGAAACCCACCTGGTGACCACCTGGGGTGGGGAAAAGATCGACGGGGTCATTGCCTCTCACTACAGGTTTTCTCAAAAGAGTCCAGCCCATGATACCGCCTTGAAGGTTCACCACAGTAAACCCTTCTTTAACGAGCGTCTTGGCGGCGGAAACCGAACGGCGGCCACTCTTGCAATACACGGCAACCGGACGTTGCTTGTCCAGTCTGGCAAGAGCGTCTGTCTTGAAGTGCTCTTTTTGCACATCGATGTTTATGGCTCCTTCGATATGACCTTCTGCATACTCCTCGGTAGTGCGGACATCTACGAGTTGGACGTCATTCTTGCTGATATAGTCCGCGAAGGCGTTGGTGTTCAGTGTGTCGAACGATGGAGCTGAAGTGCACCCCATAGTGAAGTTCAGACCTAAAAGTGATAACAGGAACGAAAGTGTTTTTCTCATAATCTTTATATATTTTTTACTTTATAAGTTTTAAAGGGACGCGACATCCGCGTATGACTTGTCCGTAGTGTCGCGTCCCCTGAAACTGATTCTAATATATTTTCAACTACAATATTTACATCAGCCAGTATCTCAGGATGAAGATGATGGCCAGCACCACAATGGTGGGGTTGAGGCGTTCCCACTTCCTTGCGATGGTGTTGAGCAACACGTACGAGATGATACCCAACAGAATACCGTCACTGATGCTGCCTCCCATGACCATCATGAACACGGTGATGAAGCAGGGGATGCTCTCGGCGAAATCGTCGAATTTCAATTCCTTCACGTTGGAGAACATCATCAAACCTACAATGATCAATGTGGGGCTGGTGGCTGCGGAGGGGATGGCGAGGAACAACGGAGCGAAGAACAGGGAGATGATGAAGAACAAGGCTATCGAAGCCGCTGTCAGTCCTGTGCGGCCGCCTTCACCAACACCAGAGGCGGACTCTACATAAGTGGTGGTAGTGGAGGCACCGAAACATGCACCTGCGGTTGTGGCTACAGCATCAGCCAAAAGGGCCTCATTCACACGAGGTATAGTGCCGTCTTTTTTCACCAGACCAGCAGAAGTCATCACACCAATGACTGTGCCGATGGTGTCGAACATGTCAATGAAAAGGAATGTGACAACCACCAACAACATATCCAAGGTAAAGATGTTGTGCCATTCGAATTGCATGAACAGTGGGGATACATCAGGGGGCATACCGACGATGCCGTTCAGAGTGGTCAACCCCATTGGAATGCCGATAAGCGCGGTGACAAGGATACCGATAAGCATGGCGCCTTTTACTTTGTAAATCAGCAATGCGGCGGTGATAATCAAACCAATGATGCAGAGCAACGCAGAGCCTGTCGTGATGTCGCCAAGGGTAATCAACGTGGCTTGGCTGTCAACAATCACTCCTGAGTTCTTTAAGCCCAGAGAGGCGATGAACAAGCCGATACCTACGGAGATGGCGGCTTTCATCTGTACAGGGATGGCGTTTACAATAAGGGTACGTATCTTCGTCACACTCAGGATGATGAAGATGATACCCTCTATCAGAATAGCGGTGAGGGCGAACTGCCATGAGTAACCCATCGTGAGGCAGACCGTATAGACAAAGAAGGCGTTCAGACCCATGCCTGGAGCCAGTCCGAAAGGTAGTTTGGCGTAGAATGCCATCACGAGAGTTCCGACCACCGAGGCAATCACCGTGGCTGTGAACACTGCGTTCGTGTCCATGCCTTGGTCTGCTAATGCCGAGAAGATGTTGGGGTTCACGGCGAGAATATACGCCATCGTCAGGAACGAGGTCAGACCAGCCATCACTTCTGTTCTGACACTGTGCTTCGAGGAATCGAAGCCAAAGAGTTTTTGAAGCATAATGATTTTGTTTTTTAGTAGTTTGGATTATACGTTAAAAGGTCATTGTTGTGTCATCTGAATAGCAGGGGAACGAATGCCTTCAGGCATCTACGCCAAGTCAACCACTCATGGCCTGTGCCTTCTGAGCAGTAATAGGTGTTGGCTATACCCATCTCCGTGAGTCGGTCGCTCATCGCTCTCGTGCCGAAGTCCTCATCGCTCCCGCAACCGAGGAACAACACCTTCACCTTGGAGTTGAAGTCCTCTGGACGGGTGAAGACTTTGTCATACACCATTCCCAATTGCTCTGGTCCGAAATAGAACGAACCGCTGAAAGTGCCGATGTAGGCAAACAACTCTGGGTGCCGGAGCGTGACTTCAAAGGTCTGACGGCCGCCTAATGAGGTGCCTGCCATGGCTCTTTGACCTCTGTCGGAGATGGTGCGGAAAGCGCTGTCTATCGAAGGTATGAGGTCATTGGTCATGATGGGGATGAAGTCTGCCCCAAAGTCAAGTTCTGTGGCTTTCGGGTGCTCCTGAATGTAGTTGAACAAGCTCATGCCGATGTTGCCGCTGTCCAGTACTACTATCATGGGGCGGCAAACTCGCTCAGCTATCAGGTTGTCCATGATTTCCCCGACCTTTCCCTGTTCTGCCCACGCACGCTCGTTTTCGCGCATGCCGTGTTGCAAGTAGAGCACAGGGTAACGTCTTGCGCCCGAGGCGTCATAGTCAGCGGGTGTATATACATAGCAATGACGCTGCCGCTGTTCAACCGAAGAGTAATACTCGAAGTCATTGAGACGACCGTGGGGTACATCCTGAATCCGGTAATAGTCACCACACGGCCCCTCGGGTATCTCTATCCCATTGACGCCACCTCTCCAACCGCAATAGACACGGCTTTCGCTATCTACTGCATGCTCGCCATCCACAATGTAGCGGTAGAGATGGAACCCCTCAGGCAGCGGACGGCTCACACCGTACCAACAACCCTTGTCACCTTGCTGCATCAACATGTCGCTGCCCATGCAGTGCACCACCACTTCTTTGGCTTCAGGTGCCTCAATGCGGAAATAAGCACGCCGGCTGTCATCGAATCTTGGCCATTGTGCGCCTTCTCTCGCCGTTTCCGACACTTTGCTGCGGCTGATGATATCTGCTTCCGTGATGATAACCTGCCTGGGCTTGTCTGTCTTTCCACTGGCAAGGAAACACATACAGAATATGAGCAGGCGCTTTAGCATCGGGACATAATTGTTGGGTTCTTTAATTAAACTACAAAGTTAGTGAAAAAAAAGGATATGAGTCTATCAATAGTTTAGAAAGTGACAAAAAAACTATTTCGCTAAGAAAAAAACAGATTTGTATTCTACGTTTGAAATTATTTTCTTAAATTTGTCGATTGAATGCTATGTGTTGATAGCGTCAATTATATAATCTCCGCCAATGGATGAACTGAAGAAACTGCTTGAACAAGAAGGCGTCTTAGGTGTTGTCCGGTCCACCAAGGGCGACATACGCACTTTCACACATCGTGGCGTCTTTGACCTATTCAATCTCCTTACCAATGAGCCCGCTTTTTTGGCAGGAGCCATCATGGCCGACAAGGTGATAGGTCGCGGAGCGGCTTTGCTCATCATCAAAGGGAACGTGGCGGAAGTATATGCCCGGCTCATTAGCGAACCGGCGCTTGAAATACTCTCCAACCACAGCATCAAGGTGACCTACGACAAAAAAGTACCGCACATCATCAACCGTAGTGGCAACGACATCTGCCCCGTGGAGAAACTCACTGCCAACACATCTGACACGGACGAAGCGTACTGTCTGATTGGACACTTTCTACAGAACTTGAATAACACTAAACGATAACAAATTATGAATCCGAATGTATCCAGTGTCGCGCTCTATCAGTTGAGCTACGACAAATTGAAGACCTACCTTGTAGCATCCCTTTTTGTGGTGGGCAATATCCTGCTGCCACAGATCTGTCATCTCGTGCCTAAAGGGGGCCTGATCCTGCTGCCCATCTATTTCTTCACACTTGTAGGAGCCTATAAGTATGGCTTTACTGTCGGATTGGCAACGGCTGTGCTCTCACCAGTGGTCAACAACCTGCTTTTCGGTATGCCGCCAACACCGGCACTGGCCATCATTCTCATCAAGAGCTCGCTGCTTGCTGTTGCTGCCGCATGGATAGCTCAGCGGACACAACGTGTCACACTCCTCAATATTGCCCTTGCAGTATTGGCTTATCAGGCTGTTGGAACCCTGGTGGAGTGGGGAATGACAGGCTCTTTCCAAAAAGCGCTCCAGGATATCCTCATCGGATGGCCGGGCATCGCCATACAGATTGTCGGCGGTTACCTCATCCTTCGCTATCTGATGAAGAAATAATCTGACGAAGAAACGAAACGAAAGAAGCGCGGCATTTTCACCGCGCTTCTTTCATAATAGTAGCTAATGATGTCTCGGGGTGAGGTCTTATTCCTCGTCTTTGATATCTGCCAATGCTTCGACGACAGCCGATGCCAACTGGTCTGGACAACTCGTCGGCTTCATGCCGCAGCGGATGCCTTGGAGACGCTCGATGACCTCTTCTGCCTTCATCCCTTCTACAAGTTGGGATAAACCGATTGTGTTGCCAGGACAACCACCCACGAACTGAAGGTTGTGGATGCGTTTCTCATCGTCGATGTCGAAGATGACTTGCTTGCTGCAAGTGCCTCTGTTATCGTGTGTGAAATGTCTCATAATCTAAGGCGAAGCCAATGTTCAATGATCAATGTTCAATGTTTAGATGCTCTGCTCTGCCAATGCGTTGAGGTCTTTCTCGGCAATGAACTTCAGGTTGTTGAGGATGATGGTCTCACGGGCCTTGTCCGCATTGTCGGTGCGGAACACGATGATCCCCTTGCCCTTCAACAGGAAGGTGTACATGTAGGTGATGCTGATGCCCTCGTTGGTGAACAATTCAATGGCGTCGGCTGCACTGCCAGGAGTGTTCTCAAGTACCAAGGCGAAAACATCGGACAAAGCTACAGGAATACCTGCGTCTTTAAGAATGAGGTAGGCCCGGGTTGGCTCACTGCAAACCACACGGTAGATACCGTACTCCACTGTGTCGGCGATGGCGGAGGCGATCAACTGGATGCCTGCGTCTTTCAATATCTTCAATACTTTCACGAGAGTACCGCTCTTGTTCTCGATGAAAATGGATAACTGGTTGATTGTCATTGTTGTGTCTCGTTTATAAGGTTAATAATCTAATCATTATTGATGGATGAACGACCCTGACTAAAGAACTGCTTAGAACTTTTTGCGAAGGTCTTTCACTCTTACGGCTTTGCCTTCGTCGCTGGCCTTCAGACTGCCCTTGGGAACAAGTCGCACCTTCGGGGTCACGAGGATCTCGTCCTTCAACTGGCGGGTAATCTCCTTGGTGAGCTGGGTCAGACGGCTATAGTCGTCGGTGAAGAGCTGGCTGATCTCCACATCAACCGTCATGAAGTCACCACCGTTGTCGGTGTCCAAGGTAATCAGATAGTCGCTCGACAATTCCTTGAACTTCAAGAGGATCTTCTCAATCTGGATGGGGAAGATGTTCACACCCTTGAGGATGATCATGTCGTCGCTGCGACCCTGTAGGCGCTGGATGCGACGGTGGGTACGACCGCAGGCGCATTCACCGCTCATGATGGCCGTAAGGTCACGCGTGCGGTAGCGAAGCAAGGGCATGCCCTCGCGGTTGATGGTGGTCAGCACCAACTCACCGATCTGTCCGTCGGGTACTGGTTCAAGGGTCTGAGGGTCGATGATCTCAACGATGAAGTAGTCTTCCCAAATGTGAAGGCCGTTCTGCTCCTGGCACTCAAAGGCGACACCTGGTCCCATCATCTCACTGATACCGTACGAGTTGTAGGCTTTCACGTGAAGGTCGTGCTCAATGCGCTTGCGCTGTTCCTCGCTATGGGGCTCAGCACCGATGCAAAGCACACGAAGTTTTGTGTCGCGGGCGGGATCCACCCCCTCTTCCTTCATCACCTCGTAGATGCGGGAGGCGTAGCTCGGAATGGCGTGAACCACGGTGGTGCCGAAGTCCTTGATGAACTTGATCTGGCGCTTGGTGTTACCAGCGGCGGCAGGGACGGTGAGCATACCCACTTTCTCGGCTCCGTATTGGAATCCCAAACCGGCAGTGAACATACCGTAGCCTGCTGAGTTCTGGAACACATCCTCTGGACGACTTCCAACCATCCACAGACAACGGGCTACAGCGTTGGCCCATTCATCGAGGTCCTTCTGGGTGTGAAGAACCACTGTGGGATTGCCTGTCGTACCGCTGGATGAGTGCAGACGAACGCATTCATTCATAGGCACGGTCGAAAGACCGAATGGGTAGTTGGCGCGAAGGTCGTCTTTGGTGGTGAATGGCAGCTTCTTCACATCGTCCAGCGTTTGGATGTCGTCAGCTGTGATGCCAAGTTCCGCAAACTTGTCTTGGTAGAACTTTGTGTTCAGGCAACGTTTCACTGTGGATTTGAGCCGCTCCAACTGGAGGGCTTCCAGCTCCTTGCGGGGCATGGTCTCCAATTCCGGATTGAAATAAGGTGAGTATGACATCTTTTCTTTCTGTTTGATTTATAGTTATTTGTTAATGGTCTGTCTTAATCTAGTTAAACTGGCTGACCTAGTGAAACTAGTCGGTCTGGTCTGTTGGCTTTTTACTTCAGCACACGCTTGTCAAGCACCCTCACGCTCTTGCCTTGGCTGCGCTCGATAGAACCCGGGGCCTTGAGCTCTACCTTGGCACCAATGCTCAGCACACTCCTGAGCTTGAATTCCACCTTCTTGCGCAGGTTCTCCACAGCTCCCGGAGTATCGAAGTCGCTGGTGAAGTAATCGGGACGTACCTCCACCTGCACGGTAAGCGTGTCGAGGTTGTTCACGCGGTCGATGATGAGCATGTAGCGCGGCGCGATCTCAGGAATGGCAAGCACTACGGCCTCTACCTGAGATGGGAACACATTGATACCGCGGATGATGAGCATGTCGTCACTGCGACCCTCAATAGCGGTCATGCGCACTGCTGTGCGTCCGCAGTTGCATTCACCCTCCATCAGAGAGGTGATGTCGCGGGTACGGTAGCGAAGCACGGGCATGCCCTCTTTGGTGAGGGTAGTGAATACAAGCTCGCCTTTCTGACCACGGGGCAACGGCTCAAGGGTCACGGGGTTGATGATCTCAGGGAAGAAGTGGTCCTCACAGATGTGAGAGCCGTTCTGGCACTGGCATTCGTAGCTCACGCTCGGACCCATCACCTCGCTCAGACCGTAGATGTTGTAGCCTTTCAGACCCAAGCGGTCCTGGATCTCTTTGCGCATGTTCTCAGTCCATGGCTCGGCACCGAAAGCACCCACACGAAGCTTGATCTGGTCTTTGGTGATGCCCATCTTCTCCATCGTCTCAGCGAGATAGAGCGCATAGGATGGGGTACAGGCAATGCCTGTGATACCAAGGTCGCGGAGCAGTTTGGCGTGTTTCTCTGTGTTGCCCGTCGAGGCCGGAACCACAGCGGCACCAACGTTCTCTACACCGTTGTGGGCGCCAAGGCCGCCAGTGAAGAGACCGTAGCCGTATGCTACAGACATGATGTCGTTCCTGCCGATACCGAAGGCGGTGAGGCTTCGCGACATGCACTCTGTCCAGATGGCGATGTCCTTGCGGGTGTAACCCACAATCGTCGGATTACCAGTTGTACCCGACGATGCGTGAACGCGGATAATCTGGCTCATGGGAGCTGCCTGAAGACCTGTCGGATAGTTGTCGCGAAGGTCCTTCTTTGTGGTGTAGGGCAGTTTGGTGATGTCTTCTATCGTCTGGATATCGTCAGGAATGAGGTCGCGCTCCTGCAACTTCTTGCGATAGAACGGTACGTTGTGGTAAACGTATTCAACAACCTTGTGCAGACGTTTGCCCTGCAGAGCCGACATCTCATCGCGGCTCATGCATTCTTTGTTCTGGTTCCAAATCATGTGTTTCCGTTTTTTTTGCTTTGAATGAAAGGTGTTTTATGATGGGGTTCTACCCCTTAAGTGTTGTGTTGTTGATTGTCTCTGTTGTCTCCAGCTTGTCTGGCTGCATCAACGGATTACAGCTTGAAGCCTAAATCGAAGGCCTTGAGGTTGTCCTCAACCACTTTCTCTCCCTTGCGGGCGAAGATGGTGGCGATGGCTGAACGAAGCTGCTCGGGGGCGAGAATCTCGATGTAGGGAGCGGCCATGCCTAAAAGGATCATGTTGGCGCTCTTGGGGATTTTGTGTTCCTTCGCCATGTCCTCTATAGGCAACTGAACTACATGAGAAAGAGATGATAATTCATTTAATAACTTGCTTTCTTCCGGATAGTTGGGAATGTTTATAAAAGTATTGCTTGAAGTGATGACCCAACTCTCCTTGTTGATGAAGGGAAGGTAACGGAGCGCTTCCATCGGCTCCATCGAGATGATGATGTCGGCCTCGCCCTGGGGAATGAGGTCGCTGTAGATTTCCTCGTTGCTTAGGCGAAGGTTGCTTTGCACGTCACCGCCGCGCTGGCTCATGCCGTGTACCTCGGCTTGCTTCAAGTTCACACCGCATTCTGTGGCTGCCTCGCCAATCACTGTGGCGATGGAGAGGATACCCTGACCTCCAACGCCGGATAGTATGATGTCCTTTTTCATGTCCTTATTGTTTTCGGGAGTTATAGGTGGAAGTTAATTCTAACTTCCATTTTAACTCCCATTTCTACTTCCATTTTATCTCCCATTTCATTTTTTACGTGCCTTGCGTGCTAGTGTTCTCAAACACTCACGGCGAGGGATGATGACTGACACTCCGTTGTAGTTGATTTCCTCACGGAGGATATTGGTGATCTCTTCCATGTTCTTGGGAAGAGGAACCACCACTCTCACATGTTCGGGTTCCACACCAAGACCGAGGCAAATGGCCTCGAACTTATTGGTACCGGCTGAGTCTTGTCCACCTGTCATGGCGGTGGTGAGGTTGTCGGAGATGAGGATGGTGATGTTGGCCTTGTCGTTCACAGCGTCAAGCAATCCTGTCATGCCCGAATGGGTGAAGGTGGAGTCGCCGATAACGGCGATGGCGGGAAACAGTCCAGCGTCAGCGGCGCCTTTGGCCATGGTGATGCTGGCACCCATATCCACGCAACTGTCTATCGACCTGAACGGGGGAAGGGCTCCCAAGGTATAGCAACCGATGTCACCGAAGATTCTCGCGCCAGGATATTCGGCAGCCACCTTGTTGAGGGCGTTATAGACATCGCGGTGTCCGCAGCCTTGGCATAGTGCAGGCGGACGGCCCACCACATTCTCGGCTGAGGCGAACGTCTCCGACACTTCTTTGCCCAGAGCCTTGGCCACGTTGTCGGGGTTGAGCTCACCTGTACGTGGCAATTTGCCGGTCAGACGCCCCTCAATAGGGTAGTCTGAGCCCACAATCGTATGGACAAGCTCTTCCACTACGGGTTGGCCGTCCTCCACCACGAGGATGCTCGAGCACTCCGACGACAGTTGCTTGATCATATCGACCGGCATGGGATATTGCGAAAGCTTGAGCACTTCTATGTTCTCAAGTCGGGCTTCTCTAACATAGTTGTAGGCGATGCCGCAGGCTATCACACCGAGTTTGGACTCTCCATAACGTTCCAGCCTGTTATAGGAGGAGTTCTCGCTGTCTTGCTCTATCTCGGCCTGTTTGCTGATGAGACTGAGATACTGTTTGCGGGCGATGGCGGGTAGCAGTACCCAATGGGTGCGGTCGTTGTCGGGTGAGAAAGTGTTCTCTTCCTTGGGAGCGGTGATGGACACTGCTGCACGGGAGTGGGCCAGACGGGTCACCACACGCATCAACACGGGCAGTTTAAGACGCTCCGACAGTTCAAAAGCGTTGCTCACCATGTCGTAAGCCTCCTGTTGGGTGGATGGCTCGAACACCGGAATCATGGCGAACTTACCGTAAAAACGGGAGTCCTGCTCATTCTGGGACGAGTGCATCGACGGGTCATCGGCGGCAAGGACAATCAGACCGCCGTTCACGCCTGTCACAGCTGAGTTGACAAAGGCATCAGCACATACATTCATACCCACATGTTTCATGCACACCAAGGCGCGCTTGCCCGCATAGGACATACCTAACGCCGCTTCCATGGCGGTCTTCTCATTCGTGCACCAACGGCTGTGAACACCGCGCTCACGTGCCAAGACATTGCCCTGGATGAACTCGGTGATTTCAGTCGATGGGGTTCCGGGGTAGGCGTACACCCCCGACAGACCGGCATTGATTGCACCAAGCGCAATCGCTTCATCGCCTAATAATAGTTTCTTTTCCAAAATATATGGTTTTACGTTTGATTTATTATAGTAGCCCTTTTGTGATTGTTAATCATTGTACGGGGAATTCTTAGATGGCCCCTTTTGGTAGTTATTATTGAATGATTTGTTTAAAAGTCCCTGTCGTTAAGTACAGGGAATTTCTTCCGGAAAGTGTCCAGCGACTCCATGTCGATGTCAGTGCTTGCTGCGCTTGCCTCATCTCGAGGACATTCCTCCATGACGGTGCCGTAGGGACTGATGATGGCGGAACATCCGCAGTACTGACAATTGGGGTCGCTTCCTACACGGTTCACACCGGCAACGTAACATTGGTTCTCTATCGCTCGGGCCTTCAGCAGTGTGCGCCACGCCTCGATGCGAGAGGTGGGCCAACTGGCCACATAGATGATCATGTCGTAGTAGTCGTTGCGGTTGCGACTCCATATCGGGAAACGGAGATCGTAGCAGACCAACAGCATGATACGGACACCTCGCCATTCCACCACCACATGGCTCTCACCGGCCTCATAGCACTTGTCCTCGCCACCGTAGGTGAACAGATGGTGCTTGTCATAGTACGTGATACTGCCGTCGGGTTTCACGAAGTAAAAGCGGTTCACGTACTTGCCTTCCTTGGTCTGGACACTCATGCTTCCACAGATAGCGGCGCCAGTGTTGGCCGACTTCCGTTTCATCCATGACAACGACGCTCCTTCTTCGCTTTCACTGATGCCGGTTGGATGGGTGGCGAACCCTGTCGTGAACATCTCGGGGAACACGTAGAGGTCGCTACCTGGGTTTTCATCAATCCATGTATCAGCATGGGCTGTATTGGACTTAGGGTCTGCCCATACGATGTCGGTTTGGAGGATAGTTGTTCTCATTTCTGTTCAGGCGCTGTACTTTATCCTCAATTTCTGGCGCTGTTCTTTTCAGCGCCGCGGAACAATAGTTTTAGGCCTTTTTTCTGTTATCATGTCAATAAAACCACACTTTTTGCTGCTGAATTGACATACAAAATGCAAAATTAGTGATAATTTTCCATTTTAGCGCATCTTTTCTGGTTTTTATTACCTTCATCTACTTGAAGTGAGTAAAAAACGGGCTGAAAAGACAAAAAAGACGCCTGGAATGTTTCCCAGACGTCTTTTTAGCCTCCTTTTTACTATCTTTTTAACTCCCACGTAATTACCAGTTGTCTGTGCGGAAGGGGAAGAGGGGCAAGCCGACGGCGTTCTTCAGGTTGCCTACCTGGAAGTTACGGAAGCAGTAGCGAACGGCCACGGGGTGGGGCACCTCGGACGAACTGATACGGATGCCCTCGTTCCAGTAGCCGCCGGGCTGCCAGAACTGAGTGGCTGTGGCGGGGTGGAACACGTGGTCCTCACCTGCCACCTCGAAACCTTGGATGTCTTCCATGCGGTTGATGCCGCCGATCGCGTTGTCAACATGGATGATGATGTGGTCGCCATTGACCTTCATGTCCCTGTAGGAGAGGCTCATACAACCCAAGGTTTCCATGCCGTAGGTCTTGTTGAGGGCGAGGTAGGCCAAACGTTGTCCCACGGGTTTCTTCTGTGCGGGGTGTATCTGGCGGGTCTCGTAGGGATAGGCGAGGTCATTGGTGCAGACGAGCCCACAGTTGGGGATAATCTGAGAGGCCTTGTATTGCTGTTCGCGAAGACGGGCGCCCACGTCGCCATTTATGTCGTCATAGAAGTAGGGAGCGATTTCCGTGAAATAGAAAGGTATTTCACCCAAGCCGAACTGCTCGCGCCATTGCTCTACAAGCAGTTTCAGACGGGTGGAGTACTGGTCACCTGGGTCACCGATGTTGGAGCAGCCCTGATAGAAGAGGATACCCTTGACGGTGTAGTTGAGGATGGGATTGAACGTGCCGTTGCCCCAGAGCATACCGCGAAGGAAATCGTATTGGGGCTTGAAGGCGACGATACCGGCTGAGTCGGTGGGTTCGTCAGTGTATTTCTCAAGATTCTCCTTAGTGAGCCAACTCTCCACACGGCTGCCGCCTTTATTGGCCTGGATGAGGCCCACGGGGATGTCGAGGGCGCGGTTGACCACCTGGGCGAAGAAATAGCCTGTGGCTGAGGCGTCGCTGATGGTCTCAGGACCCACTTCCTTCCATTCGCATTGGGCGTCTTCCTGAGGTTCCATGCGCATGATGCTCGGGACAAACACATAATGTATCCCGTGGTACTGGCGGGCGTTGACTATCTCCTCGTTATAACCTTCCACAGGGCAGTTAGGGAATCCTTTCATGGGCATCTCCATGTTGCTCTGTCCTGCGCATACCCAAACCTCGCCGGACAGGATGTTGTTGAGAGTCACGGTTCCGTCTCCGTCGTCAAAGGTTACTGAGAGGGGTGTGTAACTTGCTTTGGGCGTGTGTACCTTCACCAACCATTTGCCGTCCTTGTCGGCCTTCGCGCTGTAAGTGGCGTCGCTCCAAGATACCGACACATTGACGGTCTTTCCAGCCTTGGCCCAGCCCCAAAGTCGGGCGTCGGTGTCTTGTTGCAGGATCATGTTGTCACCGATGATGTGGGGTAGCCTTACTTTGGCTTGCATGCCGAGACAGAGTATCGCCACGACTGCAAGAAATAGTGCTCTCGTCTTCATGATGGAGATGTTTTTATGGGTTTTATGGGCATTATAGGTTTCTATAGCTTCTATCACATCTATAGTATCTATAGCGTCTATGACCTCTATAATATCTACGATAATATCTACCTTGGATTATTCTCAGCGAAAATCTTCATGCGTTCTTCCAATTGCTCGTACTGGTGATCTTCGATGAACGAGGTGCAGACGCGGAGGCCTTCCTGGTGGCTGCCAGTGGTAATGAGGCAGATGGCGGAAACACCGTAATACATCAGTTCGCGGGCCAACTGACCGGAAGTCATGCCCGGATAACCGATGGTGAAATAGAAACCGTCCGCTACGGGGCGGTCGAGGTCCTTGTCATAGACCACGTAGAAGTTGTGACGACAGAAAATCTCCTTCAGTTTGTGGGCACGGTCACCATAAATGCGCACCTCGTCGCGGAAACGGTACTCACCGTCGCAGGCGGCACGGAACATCGCTGCCAGCGCATATTGGGCGGAGTGACTGGTGCCACTGCTGAGAGCGTAGAGCATTCGGGTGGAGAAAACGAGTCCAAAAGGAAGTCCCTCGTAGCGGGCAGCGAGGTCATCGTAATGGCGGTGGAATAGTTTGTCACCGATGCAGGTCACTCCGATGCGCTCGCCGGCATAACTGAATGCCTTCGAACCGCTGATAAGCAGGATATAGTTGTCGGTATAACGGGCCACGGTGGGTTGGTAGGGCGGCTCGAAAGGTGTGCTCAGATCCTGGCGGAAGTCCATGGCGAAGTAGGCGAGGTCTTCCATCACGATGGTGTCGTAGCGAGTGGCGAGCATGCCTATGGTCTGAAGCTCGCTCTCGGTCAGACAGATCCATGCAGGATTGTTGGGGTTGGAATAGACGATGGCACAGATGTTACCTTTCGAAAGATAGGACTCCAACTTCGGACCGAGTTTCTCCCCTCGGAAATCATACACGTCAAAGGTCTCGTAGCGAACACCTTGCACTTGCAACTGCATCTTCTGAACAGGGAATCCGGGGTCGATGAAGAGCACGGTGTCCTTCTTCTTGTCAGCCTGAGAACAGGTCAGGAACGAGGCGAAAGTACCTTGCATACTGCCGCATACGGGCACACAACCTTCAGGAGCGATATCCACCCCAATGAAGGCCTTGACGAATCGGGAGGCCTGGCGCTTCAACTCTGGGTAACCTTGAATGTCGGGGTAGGAGTGCGCGATGCCATCTTCAAGGGCTTTCACTTGGGCGTCAACACCAACCTTCGCGGCGGGAAGGCCAGGGATGCCCATCTCCATTTTGATAAACTCTACACCGCTCTCCTTCTCGGCGAATGCGGCCACTTGTTTCACTTCGCGGATGGTCGCCTTGGCGAAATCCTGAATGCCGAACTTGGCGATCAGGCCATCTACCATCTCTTTCTTTATTGGTGTCGGTTTCATATCTTGTGTTTGATCTTACTGCTGCTTATCCTTATTTGACAGGCATTCTTTGGCGCAAAGATATAATAGAATCTTGAAACTGCCAAATTATTTCAAGAATACCTATTCGTCCCCTCATGGATAACAATAAAAACTTTTGTGTAATATTTACGCAAAAAAATTGGAAATATGGAAATAATGTTATACTTTTGTAGAGTGATTAACACACAAGATCTCAAAAAGGCATTAACTAATCCTACAAAACCATTGGAATCATGAATAATTACGATTATCGAAAAATCAATTTCGAGGTGATGACCGACACGAAGCATTGTTATGAGACAATGCCTGAACTGCAAAGGGCTGTCGCAGACTCCATCTCACGTCAGTATATGGTGGCTCATGAGGACAATATTGGGCAGCCAATGGTCACTTGCTCCAACACCAGGTACGTCATTAGTGGTATGAGAAGTTTCGAGGCTGCGAGGAAGTACAAGGGCAAGAAGATAGCAGTACTCAACTATGCCAACAACCATAGTATTGGTGGATCTCCGTTTTTTGCTGGTGCACAAGAGGAATCCTTGTGCCGATGTTCCACCCTCCTTCCCTGCATTCAGGCTATGGACCGTCCTTTCTACAAAAAACACATTTACCTTTACAGCATCAATAAGATGGACGATATGGGCAACGACGACCTGATTTACACGCCCGATGTCGTTGTCTTCAAGACTGACGAACGTACCATGCCCATTTATCCAAGGATGATGGAGCAAGAAGACTGGTACAAGGTCAATGTCATTACTTCTGCAGCGCCGGAGATGAACCGTGTGTTTCATTTTCCTGCGAACTATGATGGCATTATACGTTCCCGCATCAAGAAAATACTTGACGTTGCAGCTAAGGAAGGAAACGAGGTCGTTATCCTGGGGAATTGGGGATGCGGTGCATTTAAGAACTCCATCGATGTGGTGTCGCGCGAGTTCGTGGATTTACTTCGCAACTACGACTTCGAGACCGTTGAGTTCGCCCTCGCCACAACGGGCGATGTGAGCCACTCCAAATTCGCACATGAACTGACGAAGAACGACCAGAAATTCAGCATTATATAACTTATGTGTTTCCACATGAAATTATTTATTTGGTGTGAGTCTTTGTGACTTCATCAAATAATAACGTCTTCATGTGCTGTTTTCGCGGAATTCGCGTTAATATGCAGATTATTCACGGCCGTTTTTATTCGTAGTCCTTGTTGTCGAAATAGCCGGCTTCATATCCATCTGAATACCCCTCTTCGTAGTCCTTGCGTTTCTGTCCTTTGTAGTGACAGTCGTCGTCGTACTGGCCTTCGAAGCCATTGCCCATCGCGGCATCGTCCTCACCGTCATCATATCCTTTGTCGTAGCCCTCTTGGTAATACTTGGAGATGGTGACTGGCGTTTGAGCAGGGGTCTGTGGCTTTACTGTTTCTTTGACTTCTTTAGTATCCTCAGGTTGGGTAGTAGAAGTTTTTTCACGAGGTGTGTATGTATAGGGACGGGGGTAGGGTTCCGGGGAGTAATGGTTAGAGTTGTCGCTCTGTTCTTGCCCACTGCCCTTGTGGTTGCGGGTGCATGAAAAGGCGAGAAAACCGACCAACACAATTGCGATCAGCCCCCAACAACTCTTATGACCATATCTTTTCTCTGGATGTGAGGATGGCACCCCCTGACGTGTTGTGTCCTTACGATTATCCATAGTCTCCCTTCTTGAATGCACCTGAAAACCTTATTATCTTTGCTGAAGTTTTGGAAGTTATAAAATGGAGTTAAATAGGGAGTTAAGCACTTTCGTGCTGGACAATAGTACTGCAATAAAATGCTATTGTCCTGTGCGTAGCACATAACTCCAATGAGCGTAGCGAGTTTACTCCCATTTTTACTTCCATTTTTACTCCCTATTTTATTAGTCTACTTCCATTTTTACTCCCGAAAGTTGAGCATACTTATTATTTTTCCACAAAGTTATTTACTTTCCACTAATATCCCAACCTTTTGGCGAAATAAAACTACATTCCACACCTCGACCTATTGCTTCGACTGTCTTGTCAAAAAAAACGCCTATAGATGTCATCGAAATACAGAAAAAGTAGTAAATTTGTCGAGAACAAGAAAATGCTCTTTATAAAACCACCAAAAAACACAGCGCATAAAGGCGACAACATGTCTATGAACACACTACCTGACAACTTCATCCTCCAAGGTGGAAAATACAAGATCCAGGGCGTTCTGGGCCAGGGCGGATTTGGCATCACCTATCTCGCACAGCAGGTGATGCTTGGACGTACGGTGGCCGTCAAGGAATTCTTCATGCGCGACCTCTGCAACCGCGACGCGGTCACCTTCAGAGTGTCGGTAGGTGCCACAGGAAGCGAGGCCTTGGTGAATCGCTTCAAGGATAAGTTCTTGAAAGAAGCACGCTTGATTGCTGGTATGGGCGACAGGCATAT
This sequence comes from Bacteroidaceae bacterium, assembly GCA_017509605.1. Classification (GTDB taxonomy): domain Bacteria; phylum Bacteroidota; class Bacteroidia; order Bacteroidales; family Bacteroidaceae; genus RUG11857. The sequence continues at coordinate 56,891 of JAFWPH010000037.1, forward strand.
CGTGCGTATCCACGATATCTTCGAGGAGAACGGAACCGCCTATTACGTTATGGAGCACATCAGCGGCGGATCCTTGGATAGCCTCGTCAGGAAAGGTACACTGAAAGAGATGGATGCATTGAGAATCACAAAGGAGATAGGTGAGGCTTTGGGCTATGTCCATAGCCGCAACGTGCTTCATCTCGACGTGAAGCCTTCCAACATTTTGTTCCGTCCCAATGGAGAGGCCGTACTCATCGACTTCGGCATCAGCAAGCGGTATGACGAAGAAGGGGAGGAGACCAGCGGATCTCCAGCGGCCATCAGCAAGGGATATGCCCCTATTGAGCAGTACAACCATAGCTTGCACAACTTCTCTCCAGCAACCGATGTTTATTCTTTAGGCGCCACGATGTTCAAGATGCTGACGGGCAACACACCACCCGAGGCAACGTTGTTGCTCGACGAGGATTTTCCGCATTGTCCCGTGGGAGTCTCTCCACAAATATGGAAAGCCGTGGAGAAAGCCATGAGGCCCAGCCGAAAGCAACGCTTCCAGACCGTGGCCGAGTTCATCAACGCTTTCGGGGGTGTCACCCCCAAAAGACAGGCTGCAAGGATAACAACCGAATTGGACGAGGAGACAAAGGCTCTTGATGCGCCGCCTGAGAAGATAGCCTTAAGGGAATCTTTCAGGAAATACACCGTCAATGGCGTGTCGTTCGAAATGATTCTTGTACATCCAGGTAAGTTCGCTATGGGGGCCACATCTGAAATGAAGAATCCATGGGACGATGAATGCCCAGAGCATCTTGTGACAATCACCAAACCATACTATCTGGGAAAGACTGTGGTCACACAGGCACTGTGGAAGGCAGTGATGGGAAATAATCCCGCACACTACAATGGGAAGACCTTCTGGAATTCCATCATGGGAACTGAAGCAAAACAAAACTGTGACAACAAACCCGTGGAAAGTGTCAGTTGGAAAGACTGCAAGGTCTTCATCGACAAGTTGAACGCTTTGACGGGACTGACTTTCAGGCTGCCTACAGAGGCCGAATGGGAGTTCGCAGCCCGTGGAGGCAACAAAAGCCGTCATTTTCAGTTCAGCGGAAGCAATAATCTCAACGAGGTGGCTTGGTACGACAAGAACAGCGGTAAAAATACACAAGACGTGGCCACTAAACTTCCAAATGAGCTCGGACTTTACGACATGAGCGGAAATGTATATGAGTGGTGCGAGGACTGGTACGGTCTATACGATGCTTCTGAACAGACGGATCCCATAGGCCCTGCGAACGGATTATACCGAATCGCTCGAGGAGGCAGTTGGCGTATCACACCAAGAAGGGCTCGTTCCTCGCATCGGAGCTACGACTTACCCGACAGACGCGACAACAGCCTCGGCTTCCGTCTCGCACTTTAACGTTTTTTGTTGACAAACTATAATATACGATTGAAAGGCATGTACACCCTATCGAACAACTCATCCCTCAAGGGAGGAGAATACAAGATACTCAGTGTGTTGGGGCAGGGAGGCTTCGGCATCACTTACCTCGCTGAACAAGTGATGCTCGAGCGAAAGGTTGCACTCAAGGAGTTTTTCATGAAGGAATACTGCGGACGTGATGAAACAAACCACATGACGATTGGAACTGATGGAAGTAGGGACACTGTCAACCGATTCCGAGCCAAGTTCCTCAAAGAAGCGCGCAACATCGCTCGCCTCAACCATCCTGGCATCGTACATATCTTCGATGTCTTCGAGGAGAATGGAACGGCATACTACGTCATGGAATATGCCGTTGGAGGGTCTCTTGCACAGAAACTGAAACAGACTGGTTATTTCTCTGAGACCCTGGCCAAGCGCTACATCATTCAGGTGGCTAAGGCACTCGACTACATTCACCAGAAAAGGATGAACCACCTTGACGTGAAACCCGGCAACATCATGCTCAACGAGAACGGTGATGCAATACTCATCGACTTCGGACTAAGCAAGCAATACGACGCAATGACCGGGAGGCAGACCAGCACCACGCCCGTGGGAATCAGCGATGGCTATGCGCCCATGGAACAGTATAAACCCGGTGGGGTGGGAGAGTTCTCCCCCGAGACCGACATCTACGCCCTCGGAGCCACTTTCTTCAAACTGTTGACGGGACTCACCCCACCGAGTGCTTCAGATGTAAACGAGGATGGAGTGCCTGTGAATGAACTCAAGGACAAGGGGGTGAGCCAGAAGGCCATCGACGTCATCTGCAAAGCCATGCAAGGACGCAAGAAAGAGAGGCTGAAGAGCGCGCGGACATTCATCGACTTGCTGGAAGCGGATACACCTCCTGCACCAGCTACCAAACAGCCAGAGGTGGAGGACAACGAGGCAACCTTGGCCATTGTAGTGGAGACACCACAGAATGGAAATCAACACGCCGACCCAGCAGTTCCCAATCCACACGATGAAGGGATTGCCAGTCAAACGGAAGTTGAAGACCCTGACTATGCAGAGGAGATGGCGGAGGCAGAGAAAGAATTTGCCAAGGCCATGGAGAATCAAAAGGCATGGGAGCGGAACGAACACGAACAGGAGAAAAAGGAAACTGAACAAGAGGTCAAGGAGATAAGTACGCTTCAACTTTTGAAAAACGTGCTTGCGGCGTTATTAGCCATCGTGTTGATTACTGTGATCGTTAATGGAATTATTGAAAGCACTCGAAGTCGTAACGAGGCGATATACGAGTATACTGCTGATTCTGCTGCTTACGAAGAGGCTGCTGTTGACACTATGGGATGGAGTGCCGAACCAGAGGAAGATGGACCATACCCTGAGGGTGAGTACTGAGAAAGCCTTCTCAGAACTATATGTCCTCAAATACTGGAATAAGAGATAATTCTCCAAATAATAAGAAAAATAACTACCAACATAAGGGTGCTTCTATAAATCGCTGCGATTTAATTCGAAAATTCAAATCATTATGATAATCTTATGATAATCAAATAATTGAAAAATTCGCTAATTCGCTAATTCGGGATATTAGAAATAACCATAAAAACTAAACACACAACTATGATATCCGTAGTATGCCCAAATTGCCGTTCACGTCTCACAGCAAAGGAGACACCAGACGTGCAGGATAAGTTGATAACCTGTCCTATCTGCAGTTACAAGGCGAAAGTCAGTGATTTTTTGCCGGCACAGGAAGCGAAAAAAAGTAATGAGCCTTCTGGAGGAGCAGGACAACAGACCAGAGTGTGTCCTAATCCTGCATGCCGTTACGAAACCAATAACATGAGGGCGCTCTTCTGCAGAAAATGTGGAACAAGACTTCCTGCACCACCAACTGAGATGCACGAGAAGTTACCAGAAAAATTGACGCAAAACAAGTCTAAGGCTCCTGAACAACAAATCACCCCTCCTCCTGTTCCCCAACATTTGATGAATATGCCCCAAACTCCTGAACAACCTCTCAGCCCACCAGAGATCCCGGATTGTCCAGTGAATAACGATACCGGACAGATGCGCATCGTCCAGACGGGGCAAATATGCGAACTACGACTGGGAAGCCAGGTCCTGGGGCGATTGGCCCAGACAGGAACTGCCGACCTCCAGATCGGAGGCGACGGCTACCGCGACGAATACATGAGCCGCCGTCATGTGCAGATTGATGTGGTCAGGACTGAACGGGGTATAGAGCACCGTCTGGTGGAGATAGGTTCGAAAAACATCATCAAACTCAACGACAAAGACATCAACCGCGGCGACGAGATTGTGCTGAAGTTTGGTGACAAACTCACGTTGGGAAAGACCGATGTGATTTTGGAGGAAACCAACGAAGACGCAACGAGGATTATCTAAAAGGGAGTTATAGTGGAATAGTATGGGATGATGGCTAAGTGAAGCCGAATTCTGAGCATCCATTTATAATTCAGAAACTACAGAATAGATGAATATCATAATCAGAAAACCCCTGGGCTTCTCTGAGGTCGGGAAAAAAGATAACCAAGAGGACTACCTGTGGCCGGAGCTCGAAACAGTCACAGCGGACAACCGTGTCTTCCTGATGTGCGACGGCATGGGAGGCCACGACAGCGGAGAGGTGGCGAGCCAAACGGCTGCAACAGCACTCGGTGAGTACATCACAAACCATACCGCTCCTGACGGCATCGTCAACAAAGCGATGTTCGAGGAGGCACTTGCGTACGCCTACGACGAACTCGACAAGGTGGATACCATGGCTGTCAAGAAGATGGGTACCACAATGACATGTGTGGTTCTGCACAACGACGGTGCCCTCTTGGCGCATATTGGCGACAGCCGAATCTATCACATCAGACCTTTGAATGATGGTTCCGACAAACTCAAGGATATCATCTACCAGACATCCGACCACTCGCTGGTCAACGACCTGATCAAAGCCGGGGAACTTACTGAGGAGGAGGCTGACCATTTCCCGCAAAAGAATGTGATTACACGGGCGATGCAACCTCATCTGGAGCGACGCTTCAAGGCCGATATCCACAATCTTACCGACATCAAGGCCGGCGACTACTTCTTCCTTTGCAGCGACGGAGTGTTGGAACAACTCTCCAATGCCAACCTCTGCGCTATTCTCTCCAATCCCGACATGGACGACAGCGAAAAACTACAGGCCATCAAGAACGTGTGCTTCGGACGGACACGCGACAACTATACCTGTTGGCTCATACCAGTAGATAGCGTGGAGAACGGCAACAACGGCACCACCGATAATGATGAATTAGAGGTTTCTGTAGTTGCTGATGACGAGGCGACACAGCCGATAGGCATCAACCCACCCGCACAACCTTCAGAGATTTTGGTGGAAGCAAGGCAAGAGACTGAAGCGGAGATAAAGGAGATGAATAAGGATGGTGGCTTCTTCGCGTTCATAAAAAGAATATTGAAAAAGACCTTTTTGGGAAGGTCCCTTAATACATAGTCATTGTTGACGAAATAGCTTATAAAAAACATTAACACTATAACCTAACTTAACATGAGAAGATTTTTACTTTTTAACTGGATGATATTGGCTGCTCTCAGCATCAATGCACAGACCGACATCACACAGTATTACTTGTCAAACCACGGGTTTGACGAGAACTTCGACTACACCGCGACTTCGACGCAGAATGTGGCGGAAGAAATCAAAAACGTGCAGGGATGGACTGCTGAACTCAGTGCGAGTTATACAATTGTCGGAACCTATGAGTTCGGGTTCGGTGGCGTGTTCAACTCTGCAACAGTGCCTGCTAAGGGATACGATGGAGAACAGGGTGGAGGACTTGCCATCTCAACAGGATGGAGCCAGACTTTTGTCTTTTACCAAACCATCACACTGCCTGCTGGAACTTATACTCTGAATGTACCGACCTACAATGGATCGGCTGATAAAACCGAAGCCACATCACAGGTTGCTTGGGTACCACAAAACGGAAGTGCCGTAAGGTCTAACGTGAACAGATATCCAACACGTCAATGGACCCTCGACCAGATTACCTTTACCCTGACAAAGACCACCACGGGAAGGATACAATTCGGAATGAAGGCCGCAGCCAATGGATCGGCCAATTCGGCCAAACTGGTCATCGATTATGTGCAGCTGATCGGAGAGAACATGGTGATCGACAAGTCTGAGCTGCAAGCTACCATCACATCGGCTAATAATTTTTATGGTGACGGAACAGGCAATGGAGCTGAAGAGCTCAAACTGGCTATTGAAGCAGCTCAGGCCGTGGCCGATAATGACAATGCCGACCTCATCACCGTACTCGAGGCAACACAAACGCTCAACGAGGCTATAGCCGCTTACAGAAACCAGAATGTCAGCGAGCAGAACCCCAAGGACTGCACGCAATACATCACCAACCCCAGTTTTGAAAATGGTACAAAGGGATGGAATGCCTATAACTTGCAGACACAGACCAATTCCGACTTCCCTAAGAAGGCAGGAAGTACCTATCTTGAGAAGTGGACCTCATCAGGAAATGCTGTGGGATATGCTTATTTGAGCCAGACCATTAAGAACCTCCCCAACGGGGTATATAAACTCACCGCAGCAGCAATGAACTATAGCCAGTCGGACAAGACAAAGAAAAACACCGGCGCCGTTATCTTTGCGGGAGAGCAAGAGGAGCCGGTCTATACCCCTGATGACTATTCCGTGAAGTTTACGAATATCTCGGGGGAGGTGGAAATCGGATTCATGTCGGGAAATGCCACTGGCAACTGGATTGCAGTCGATAATTTCCGACTCTACCTCATCGGCTATGTGGACGCGGGAACAGCCGTAGCTGAACTCCAACGTATCACAGCTGAGGCTGAGGCGCTGCTTTCAAGCACCATGTCTGCTACAGCACACAACGAACTCCAGAATGCCATTGACGCAGCCAAACTCATCACTACGGATTCTGACAATGAAGACATCCAGACGGCCTCGAAGAATCTGAGAGACGCCATCACACATGCGCAAACTTCCATCGAGGACTACCAGAGATTGGCCGCATTGATTACAGAAGCCGAAAAACTCCAGAACAACATGATGAATGGCACTGCTGCCACAATGCTCCAGTCGGCACTCGACGACGCAAGGAAAATCGATGGCACAGCAACTGATGACGAGGTACAGAAGGTTACGACGTCACTTTCTACGGCCATGGAGGCCGCACAGGCTTCCATTGCGGAATATGAGGCACTGGCCAAAGCTGTAAAAGTGGCAGAAGAGGATTACGATGCAGGTAAACAAGGTGCAAACGAACTGAATGCCGAAATAGACAAGGCCAAAACATTGTTGAACAATCCACAGGCCACATCGCAGGAACTGGCTGACGAAGTGGAAACACTTGAAAAAGTTAGGCTCGCCTATAATCTCGCCAACGCAACACCTGGAACAGGAACAGCACCCAAGGTGACGGAAACCAACCACTATGTGGCGACTGGAGCCACAGAGGCGCTGATGCGTGCCACAATGTCGGGAAGCAACATCCTTGAGAGAGGAGTATGCTGGAGCACCAACCATGAACCAACAGTGTTGGACAACCGCACCACGAAGTCCTTCACACTCAAGGGCACCATCTTCCATGTGAAGGGCATGCAACCTTCAACGGTCTATTACCTACGCCCATACGTGATGAACAAAACCTACACTGTGGCATATGGAGACGAGGTGAAAATCGTTACACATCCCAAGGGTACTTGCACTTGGTCGTGGGATGAAGGAGCACCTACGGATGAGGCCAATGAACGATGCCGAAAGGCGATGGAACAGACCATTGCTTACTTCAACGAATGGACAGGTATCAAAGGATTCCACCTTTCCGGACACTATGGCGCCCAAACACAAACGGCTGACTGCTCTTATGGCGGTTGGATGAGAATCGGTCCCAATGCCGCATACCAAGCTATTGGAACAGTGCTGCACGAAACAGGACACGGGGTAGGTGTAGGCACGCACTGGCGTTGGAACAATTGTAGTGACACCCGGGAAAGGGAAAGTAAATATGGCAAATGGCTCGGAAGAGAAGCCAATGATGTTCTCCACTTCCTGGAGAACTACGAAGGCGATGAGGTGTTCTTTACAGGAGACGCCGTGCATGGATGGGGTTCTACTGCCACCGGAGCCTCTGGCAATGCCAGCATCTCATACGATTGGCTGGTCAATGGAGCAGACAAAGACAAACACACCGAACTCCAATACATCGGTGGCATGTGCATCCTCCACGGACTCTTTATCGACGGACTCTGTCCAACCGACAGCGATCCTAACGGCATCTCTGGCTACACCTACAACTTCGATGACGCGAAGAAATACTACCTCATGAACAAGAACGTGGATTGCGGACTCGGATTGGGTGTGTTGTACCAGAGAACAAGCACGGCGGTGGCATGGCAACCTAATCTTGTGGGCGAGACCTTGGCGGATTCGGCTGCTTGGTATATGGAGTTTAATCCCAAATTGGGTTATTATATGTTCAAGAATGTGGAGACTGGCAAGTATCTCACACATGCCTCGGGCAGTACAACGGTTTCGCTCAAGGCTACGGATAGTCCTACCAGGACCGAACAGTTCCAACTGATGCCTGACCGTACGGATGTGACCATCGGAACGGGGAAAGACATCATTACTACACACGGATACTGGTTCACATGGAACGACAGCGGAAACAAATCTATGCAAGCCAACAAAGTGGGTAAAGCCACGGGCTACGGAACCATTGCCCAAGCGAACTTCAGCTACAGCAACTCTGCCACCGCTCAACAGTGGATCATCATTTCAGAGGATGAACTGGAGGCATACCGAGCTGCCGCTGTGGCCACGGGAATACAGAGCATTAACTTGGACGACAAGACGGCCAGCGGTTCGAAGATCGTGGTGGGTATCTACAACACTGGTGGAATGTTGATGAAGGAAACCCAAAAGGGACTCAATATCATTCGATACAGCGACGGGACAACCAGGAAGATTTTCGTGAAATAATGATTCCGCTAAAACAATCTCCCATGTCGGTCAACACATGACAAAGATGGACGACGCAATCGTTTGCATTCGCTTACTCTGTTAAAAATAGCGAAGAAAACGAGTGATAAATCCATATAATCCTTATTTTTGCATCGTCATTGTGACATAAACTTGATTAATCAACAACAAAGGATATGAAAAAGACTTTATTGGGATGGCTTTGCGCCATGATGCTCTTGCCGCAAACCGTTGCGGCACAGGGTTGGCCCTCGAACTACGAGGGTGTGATGCTACAGGCTTTCTACTGGGACTCATACACGGATACTGCTTGGCCATATCTGGAGAGCCAGTCCGACGAACTGGCTGAGTTCTTCGACCTGATTTGGATACCACAGAGCGGAAACTGCGTTTATGGATACGGAGAGAACAAGATGGGATACACACCCGTCTATTACTTCGACCACAACAGCTCTTTCGGAAGCGAGGCCGAACTGCGCTCACTCATCTCAACCATGAAGGCCAAAGGCGTGGGCATGATCGCAGACGTGGTCATCAACCACCGAAGTGGCGTTTCTAACGATGTGGACTTCCCGGCTGAGACCTGGAACGGCAAAACTTACCAGATGACCACAGCCGACATCTGCAAAACCGACGAATGTAACCGTAACGGATTTCCCACTACGGGCGCCAATGACACTGGTGACGACTTCAACGGAAGCCGCGACCTCGACCACACCAGCGCCAATGTCCAGGACAACATCAAGGCTTACCTCAATTTCCTGATCAACGACCTCGGCTATGCTGGCTTCCGCTACGACATGGTCAAGGGATACTCGGCAAGTTACACCGCTTTATACAACGTGGCTTCTAAGCCTGAGTTCTCTGTGGGAGAGTATTGGGATGGATATGCCAGCATCGAAAGGTGGATTGACAACACAAAAGACGGAGGAGTAGTGCAGTCGGCGGCCTTCGACTTCCCGACCAAGTACTTGCTCAACGATGCGTGCAAGACCTTCCAATGGAACAAACTCAATACTTCCGCTTCGCTCATCGCAAACGACAACTACAAACGATATGCCGTGACTTTCGTTGATAATCACGATACATACCGCACTGATTACGGCAGCACCAACCCGTTGACTTCAAATATTACTGCAGCCAATGCTTATATCATCTCAATGCCTGGAACTCCTTGCGTATTCTTGCCGCATTGGCAGAAGTACAAGGGAGAAATCAAGGCCATGATCGATGCTCGCAAACTCGCTGGCATACACAACCAGAGCAAGGCTACCGTGAAAGTGAGTTCCGCCAACCAAATCGCATTCGAGGTGGAAGGAACAAAGGGCAAGTTGTTACTTTGCCTTGGCAACACCACATACAATGCTGGCGATGACTATGTGGAGGCTTGTAGCGGAACCAACTACAAGATTTGGGTATCAAAGTCGTGCAACTCGGTGCTTGTCACACCATCAAGCGGTGAGTACGAACAGGGAACAGAAGTGAAGATTACACCTGTCACGACAGACAGCGGAGCGAAGGTCTGCTACACTACCGACGGCTCTGATCCCTATACCGCTTACGCCAAGGCTGTGACTGGTGCTACTACACTCGCCATAAATGACAACATGACATTAAGGGCGCTACTCGTACTTTCCGATGGTACCAAGACCAAAGAGGTGCGTCGGGACTATACAATGGCGCAGCCTTTCCAACCCACCACCATCTCCCTCTATGTCAAGTCTCCGTTGTGGAATCCGCCATACGTCTATGCTTGGGATAGTGATGGAACAGCATCGGGTGCTGTCAACAAATGGCCAGGTGCGGCGATGACTGCCACAACCATCAATGGCGAGACTTGGTATAAGTACGACTTTAAGAAGAACACTGCTGACTACCGCTACAATGTCGTCCTTAACGACGGTGGAAAGGGCAGTCAGACCGTCGATATCACCAACATCGCCGACAATGCCTACTACGAGATACTCACCACCCAGACCAGTGGCAAGTATATGGTGCAAGAGGTCACCGAGACGGTGGGCATCGAAGATGTTATCGCTACTGCTAAATCTGCAACCACCGACAACAAGGTCTATGACTTGCAGGGCAGGGTAGTTTCCCGTTATGGCAAAACCGCTTCATTGCCTGCTGGCACCTACATCATCAACGGCAGGAAAGTGCTGGTGAGATAAAACGATTTCAATGACTCAGACCTGTCAGACAGGCATGTCTGACAGGTCTGACTTTTTCATAGAACTTATAACTTCAAGAATGATGGATAAACTCACTCTTCGTCACGCTATGACCGTATGCCTTTTGGCCTACGGCCTTTGTGCTTTCTCGCAGTCACCACGCAGCGAGACCATGCTCACACATTGGCGTTTCTCACACAACGACAATCCCTCACAGGCGCAATCCGACTTCAACGACAGTAAGTGGGAACAGGTGACCGTTCCACACGACTGGGCTATCGCAGGTCCGTTCGACAAGGAAATAGACAAACAGACCGTGGCTATCGTACAGAACGGCGAGAAGGAAGCCACCGAGAAAACAGGTCGCTCAGGTTCACTGCCCTGGATCGGAACAGGATGGTACCGCACCCAGTTCACCGTGCCTAAGGACTGTGGATGTGCCTGGCTCAACTTCGATGGCGCCATGGCCGAACCTCAGGTCTATGTCAACGGTCAGTTGGCGGGCGAATGGAAGTATGGATACTCTGCATTCAACGTCGATATCACTCCTTATGTCAATAAGGATGGCAGTCCCAACACCGTTGCAGTGCGTCTGCAGAATCTCGAGGAGAGCAGCCGATGGTACCCGGGAGCAGGACTCTTCCGACCTGTGACTCTCGTGACGACCTCCAAGACCCATATACAGCCATGGGGTATTGATGTGCAGACACTCCAATGCAACATGTTCACCAGCACTGCCAGACTCAAGGTCGTCGTAAGGGTTGCTGAAAGAAATCAGGAAGAGACGGTTCGCTTCACTTTTAATGGCAAGGACTTCGACTTGGAGTTCAAAGCTAATAATGGCTTTCCTCAGAACAGAACCGCAAGTGCTGAAATCACTTTGGAAGATGTGGTGGGCTGGTATCCCAACAATCACCCCAAACTCTACGATGCAAAGGTCAGCATCCTCGACAAGCAAGGACGCACAGTGGATGCCAAATCGTTCAAATACGGCATCCGTACAATCACTTACGGAGAGAGTTACGTCGATGTTAATGGTAAAGCAGGACTGAAAGGATTCTATATCAATGACATGCCTTTTCAGTTCAAAGGCGTGTGCCTACACCACGACCTCGGCATGATTGGAGCAGCGGTCAACAAGGCCGCCCTGACACGCCAGCTTCAACTGCTCAAGTCGATGGGGTGCAATGCCATTCGCACATCCCATAACATGCCTTCACAGTGGCAGATGGACCTCTGTGACTCCCTTGGCATCATGGTCATGGCGGAGTCGTTCGATATGTGGCGCTACCCCAAGTGCAAGAACGGCTACGCGCGTTTCTACGAAGACTGGTGGCAACGCGACCTTACCAATCTGGTGCGTGCCAACCAGTTGCATCCTTCCATCGTGATGTGGTCAATCGGTAATGAGATACCGGAACAGGGTATGAAGGAGGGGAACCAGATGACGCGCGACATGCAGAACCTCATGCACAAACTTGACCCCACACGTCCCGTCACTGCTGGTATGGACCGCATTGACAACGCGCTCTCCACGGGTTATGCACAGATCCTCGACATCCCGGGCATGAACTACCGCACACATAAATACGAGATGGCTCATGAGAAATTGCGTCATGGTTTCCTCCTCGGTAGCGAGACTGCAAGCACCGTCTCATCGCGCGGTGTCTATAAGTTCCCTGTCGAATACAGTAAGGGTGCGAAATACGATGACGGACAGTGCTCGGGCTACGATGTGCAGGCTTGCTCGTGGAGCAATGTGCCAGAAGAGGATTGGGTGCTCCAGGACGACAAACCATGGGTGATGGGAGAGTTCGTGTGGACGGGCTTCGATTATCTTGGAGAGCCGACTCCTTACGACGAGTACTGGCCCAGTCGAAGCAGTTATTTCGGTATCTTCGACCTTGCCGGACTCCCCAAAGACCGCTATTGGCTCTATCGCTCACGATGGAACACCAAGCAACATACCATCCACCTCTTGCCTCATTGGAATTGGAAAGGACGTGAGGGTGAGGTGACACCTGTCTATTGCTATACCGACTATCCGTCAGCTGAACTCTTTATCAATGGCAAGAGCCAGGGACGTATCAGCAAAAACGCATCTCTTGACGGCTCGCAGGGACCTGCTTTCGACCGCTATCGTCTGCGCTGGAACGAGGTGAAATATGAACCTGGTGAAATCAAGGTGGTGGTTTATGACAAGGATGGGAAAGCCGTTGGCGAGCAGGTGGTGAGAACCGCTGGAGCCCCCGACCATATCGAACTCATAGCAGACCATGGAGTGGCTAATGGACTGACCTCGTATGCGGATATGAAACCTACCGACGACCCAACACTCGTGAGTCTGTCCGAACCCGTCAAGGCGGATGGAGAAGACATCGTCTTCATCACGGCGGTGGCGGTCGATAAGGAGGGCAATATCTGCCCCGATGCCGACAACCAACTCAACGTCAAGGTTTCTGGCAATGCCCGTTTCCGCGGCATTTGCAATGGCGACGCCACTTCGCTGGAGGTGTTCACAAAACCTACCATGCGTCTCTTCCATGGCCGACTCGTCATCGGTGTGCAGACCACAGACAAGCCCGGCCCCATATCCGTGAACGTCTCGGGCAAAGGACTCAAATCTGCCTCGCTAAAATTGAATTCCAAATGACACACAAAGGGCTGGCTTCTCAGAGCCAGCCCTTATAATATCTATCGTCCTTTTTAACTCCCATGAGCGTAGCGAATGAACTCCCGATTTAACTCCTTTTTTATAACTACCGAAACTTTAGTCATCTCATTCCTTAACCTTGATCTTGATGGTTTCCGTCACGTCGCCGTTGCCCGATGCTGTGGCATGGAGAATGAACTCCGCACGTTGCAAATCGCTGATGTTGCGGTTGGCTTTCACCTTGGCGGTATAGCGAAGAGTCTGCCCTGCGTTCAGCCTCACTGTCTTAGAAGGGGAAATCTGGAAATAACCTGCCTGAGAGGTCACCGGACTGACGTTGAGGTTCACCGAACGGAGGTTCTTGTCGCTGTAGTTGGTCACGTCGAAAACAATGCTGATGACCTCGTTCTTGCCGAACATACCGTCACCGTTGGTGTCGTAGTAACTCTTGTTGGAGATGGAGATGCAGCGCTTCGATACCGGAGTACCAACTACCACCTCGCTCTCGAAGTCTCGGTCAGTGTCATAGACATCATCGTAGCCGCGACTGTCATAACGTCTGTCATCATAACGTCTGTCATCGTAACGTCTGTCATCGTAACGTCTGTTATCGTAGCCTCCGCGGCGTTCGGCACGTGACTCAGCCTCCTGACGGGCTTCTTCTTCCACTGCGGAAGAGATACCGTAACCAATGGCTGCGCCGGCTATCGCACCGACAACACTGCCCATGGCCGCATCACCACGGTAACCGCCCATGGCACCGATGCCTCCGCCGATGATACTGCCTAACTGGGTGCCTATAGAGGTTCCCATGTAGGTTGTGGGGGTGCAGCTGCTCAGTAGCAGTGCAGTTGACATGAAATAAACGATGGACTTTTTCATATTCTCTTGAGTTTAGTGGTTCAGCGTGCAATTATTGTTGTTCTGCGTGCAAAATTACCTTTTTGTTCTCATTTATAGAGCATCAACTCTCTTAAAATCTATCAAAAGAATGTGAAATAATATTATGCATGTTCTAACCAATCGTCAATCAACTTCCTTGCTATCGACATCTTGCCGGGGATGGCGGGCATTTCCTTGCGCCCGAACCAACCGCTCTTCGACAACTCCTCTTGCTGGATCTTCACCTCACCGCTCACATAGTCTGCCGTAAAACCAATCATGATACCGCAGGGGTAGGGCCAGGGCTGAGAACCGAAATAGCGGATGTTGGTCACCTTCAGATGGGTTTCCTCCCACACTTCGCGCTCTACGCATTGCTCCAGTGTCTCGCCCGTTTCCACAAAACCTGCCACCAGACCGTAGTAGTCGGAACGGAAGTTACGAGCATGGACCAGAAGGATCTTCTCGTTCTCGGGAATGTCGGGTGTGTCGTTGCGGCGGATCCTCACAATGATGGCGGGCGATACCTGAGGCCATATCTCCTTGCCGCAATGCGTGCATTTCTTGCTGATGACGGTGGCGGGTTTCATCGGGGCACCGCACACACCACAAAACTTGGTGTTGCTGTCCCAATACAGCAACTCGGCTCCCTTGCCTGCCATGTCGTAGAAGGACTTGGGAAGGTATTGATATGATGCACGGAGTCCGACGCTTTCCAACTCACCTTTGCGTACGGCTTCGGGAGGGGTGTTCACACTGAAGGCGCGGCACTCATGCCCATTCAATTCCGGCAACTGCTGCACGTAGGTCCATGCCTGTATCGGTGCTGGCGCTTCCTCCTGCAACGGCACACTGTAGCCGTCCTCTTCTTTTTTCAGCAGCACACAACCGCTGATAAACACAAACCAGTATATTCTTCTGTCTTCCTTTTTGTTTTTCATATCTCTTTATCTCTCTTTTTCCGTCGGATTCGACTCGTCTTTCGACTAAATTGAATATAAACTAAGGCTATTTTTCTGTGTGTTCAAATAGATGTCAAAAGCTTTTATTCACATGTGTTTTTAATATATCGTAAGTTGTGATGTAGTAACTTCGACTAAAAACCAATTCTTCTACTTTTTAGTTCGAGTTAGGTCATATCATTCCTTTTTCATATCCAAATAAATGCATTGATGATCAGTTATATTCGATACAGTCGGAAACCATCTTTTATCGAATAGTTACTTATGTCATTTATTAATGGGTCATTTAATATATAATACATAATAGATGAGAAAAATTCTTGGAGACAACAAATATCTTTATTCTTTTTGTCCTTTATCAAATATGAAGCGTATCCTATATAATCATTTTCATCATCTTGAAGATGGTCTAATTTGTAGTAATTGCCAGAATTTAGAGACAGAATTGCATTGGGTAACCATTCTTTGTCAGGCCAATCGAATAATTCCTTTTGAAAAAATAAATAGTCCTTATTTTTGAACTTTGGAAACTTGTATTGAAAAAACCACCTTTGAAGAGATTTTTTAGAGATTGAGCTGAAGATGAAAATATAAAAACAGTTCACTCCAAGTTCGTTCAATTTTTCAAATGCCTTAAGTGTAGTAGAAAATGACTTATACCTAATAGATGATTTCACTTCAATTACAGCAATCACAGAAGATATATTAATTATCTTTAAGTCTCCAATAGAATATGCAATAGCTCTTTTTTCCTTTCGGTGAATAATAATATCACACTGATTAGAAATGTTGTCATCCTTTATTGTATTATTGTTGATTATAAAACCTTGGCATACATCAAAGCCTTTCGGTAATATACGTTTTATCGCCAATCGAAGAGCCTGTTCTCCAACATATCCGATAGATGGTTTGTGTTTAGCAAAAAGACTCCTAGCCCTATGCATTTTACTAAGAAGGGATGATGCTTGTTGTCTATATCTATCTTTATTTATCATATTAACAATCCATGAGTTGAACAATAATATGGCAAACATCACTTTTCAACAATTTGACTCTTCCTTTTGGGTATCCATAATCAACCAATCTATCTCACTGAATGAATAGATTATAGGATAACCTTTGTTCTCCATGTTCTTCAGTGTCTGCAACAGCCAATGAGATTCTGCATCACATGCTTCACACGTGCCGATGCAATCTTCTGTATTATTGCATCGATGAGGAGAATAAGTGATATTATTCAATTCTGCAAGTCTAATTCTTATAGCTTTTAATAATGCGCATTTCTCCTTTCCGTTCATAATTTTACCCTCGTTTTATATTGAAAGATATCAAAATTGGAATAGCCTATATCCTCTATAAAGTGCTTACTTTTATAGATATCATCTAAAGTGTTATACCCATCTATAAACGGAATTCGAATAACTACATGGTTTACAAAGCCTACAATAGCAAGTCGCTTAAGGTTCTCAACTACAACTGCATTACTAGATTGAGTATACGATTCATATATTAATGGATCAATATCTTTAATATCAACAATCATTTCGTTGATGAAGGGTAGCAAGTAATCAATATTATTATATGGAACATTCAAAGATGTTTCAATTGTAACATTCCATTTTTTTGCACCTAAATTAAGAACATCTCCAATAAAATGTGGGTATAATAAAGGTTCTCCTCCTCCAAATGTAACACCTCCACCTGTATTTAGATAATATAATTCGTCTTTAGCAACAACATCATATACTTCGTCAGGTCGAAAATAAGTAACATCAGACAATGCTCTATGACATTGAGGATTCAAACAATAGCTACATTTTAAAGGGCATCCATAAAAAGCAACCAATGTGGTAATACCTTTTCCATCAGTACCAATCCGTAGCCGATTAATTCCCATAATTGGCGCAAGACTATTCCTTTTCATATTCTTTTACGATGAATTGTCTGTCCATCCCATATCCATAATCTCTATGTTGATTATAGAGATCATGGTTGTATATAGCAGAAAAATGTAAAATATTAGAATACCCAGAGGGGACAATAATCTCAATTTTAATGAATGAATTAAAGTCCACATTATTTCTTTCTGTACATTCCTCGACAGAACTACCCATTGCTGTGTTTGGAGACCAGTATTCTTCTGGTAAAAAAGAAGGTGCTTCTCTTAAGAATACTTCCTCATTAGCTTTGGTCTTTGTCCCATAGAAGCGAATAACTCTCAAATCATAACAATCAAATAAAGAACCTTTCTGGATATCCTCTACAGTTGAAGGAATATCAATTCTGTTTAATTTTGAACATTCCCCAAAGCACCCCATAGGAATTATCTGTATTTTACATTTCTGCCAGATGACTTTTTCCAATAATTCTGCTTTGTAAAATGCCCATGGTTGAATTTCAACAATGTTTGCGCCCATAAAGATATCAGTAACCTTTGAGTTATAGAATGCAAAAGGTTTTACTCTGCATATTGGAGGGTATAACGCAATCTCGGCATCTTCAAAATGTGCTATCAATTCACCTTTTTCAACATTATATAACAATCCATTTTCAGAAACAAATCTATTATTATCCAAACATTTAATATGCAATGTTCCGATAAAAGGATTTATTCCAATCTTATTAACTTGTGATGGTATAATAATTGTATCAATTGGGCATTGAAAGAAGCAAAAATCGCCTATTTCTTGGAGATTGTCACTTAAAGAAATATATTTAAGGTCACAATACGCGAAACATGAATTACCAATCTTTCTTACTGAATTAGGAAGTACGAGATGTTGTAATTCATAGTTTGAATTAAATGCATCATTTGCTATCTCAACAAGGGATTCAGGAAGAACTAACTTCGAAATATTACAGCCCATAAAAGTTTCTTCTTTTATCATACTGATATCCCCGAGGGAAAGTACTTCTGTTAGAGACTCGCAACCATAGAAACTTTTGGACCCAATATTAGTGACACTCTTTGGTAAAATGATTCTTTGTAAATTAAAACAATACATAAAAGCGCCGTCTTCAATAAAATGCAGGGTATCTGGAAATCGTAAATCCAAAATATTTTCATTTTCGTAGAAAGCGTTTTCTCCTATGGTTTCAATCCCGTAAGGTATTGTGTATTTCGAATCTTTTCCAAAATATGAAACTAGTTTCTTTTTATCCTGTGTGAACAATGCAAAGTCCGAAACGATATAGTTTGGTGAATGACAAACTATTCGAATTGATTTACGACCTCCCCAACCATTCTTTACAAAAGGATTTTTCCCAATTAATACAACAGATGATGGTATTGTTATTATGTCAGCAGTTCCAAAGTAGAAAGCGTTGTCACATATTATTCTCGTTCCTGTAGGTATCTTGTATTCTTTTGATTGTTGGATGCCAAGACTAATTAGTACTTTCTTGTCCTTTGAATAGATTGCACCATAGGGGTCTTTAATGGAGTTCGCGTCTTCTTGAATAGAACAAAACCTATAAAGAGACGTTATACGCTTGACTTTAATTAATGATTCTATGTGTCCTAACCTAGCTGCTTTTTCATAATATGAATGTGCGTTTTTAATGTTCTTAATGGTTGCGATACCATATTGCATGCATTTCCCCACTATATACAGTGCTTGAGTGTCACCTTCGTCTGCTTTTGCAATAAAGAAGTTAATAGCATCTTCCGAATTTTTAATTTGATTACAAAGGGTAGCTTTGGAGTAGTATTTTGAATACCAAATTAACGCTTCTTCATTGTTCTTATTTGTACCAAATCCTTTAAAGTAAAAGAATGCAATCTTTCCAAGCGACTCAAAATCAGATTTTTTAGCGGCCTCATAAGTCCAAAAAAATACTTTGTTAGGATCTGGTTCAACCCCGGTTCCATTAAGAAAACATGTAGCAAGATTCTTTTGAGCTTTAATGTTTCCCATTTTTGCTGATTGTTCATAATAGGAAATAGCTTTTGATAAATCTATATTAGTACCTTTTCCATATTCATAACAAACTGCCAAATTGTTGAGAGCTGCTGAATTATTCTGTTGTGCCGCTTGTGAATACCAATTAAATGCAGATTCCAGGTCTTTTTTTACGCCATAGCCATTTGAGTAAAATAGTCCCACATAGAATTGTGCAGAATCACTGCCTTGTTTGGCTGCTTCATAATACCATTTGAATGCCTTTTGGGGATCTTTTTCTTGCCCCAATAATCCATTCCAATATATTTCACCCAATTTCTTTTGAGCTGAACAATATCCTAGTTCGGCTGATTTTGTAAATAACTCCAAAGCTTTTTCATCATTAATTTTCTCTACCAATTTTCCAGATTGGCAATAGTCTGCTAAAATATAGCACGATTTAGGGTCATTTAGATTAACTGCCTCTTTTAAAACATCTATCGCAGTCTTTTCATTTCTATCAGTTCCTAATCCATAAAGATAACATAAATATAAAGGATAAAATGCTTTAGCAAAGCCTTGGTCTGTAGCCCTTTTTAACCAAATAAAAGCGTTGTTATAATCTTTTTCAACGCCAATACCTTTTAAAAAGAAAAGGCCTAATTTGTATTGACAATAGGGATGATTCAATTCTGCCCCTTTGAAGTAAAAAGCAAACGCTTTCTGAGAATCTTTTTCAACACCTTTTCCTATACTATATAGGTTCCCAATATTGCCAAAAGCAGATGGGTATTTTTGTTCTGCTGATTTTCTATACCAATCAAGTGCTTGTTGGAAGTCCTGTTTAATCCCGAATCCTTTTTCATACCATAAGCCCAACTGATTCTGACATCTTTTGTCTCCCGATTTTGCACATACAAGTAATTTGTTAAATAGCTTTTCGTATTGTTCACCTGTAAGATTCTGATTTACATCACCTTTATTGTTAATGAAAGCTAATGCTTCGTCAAATACTATATCGCAGTATGAGTGTAGTGAATCTGAACATAAAAGGACTGCGCATGTCCAATCCTTTTCTTTATCTATTTGTCGTTTGTCAAAATAATGTTCAAAATAGATGTTTTTATCAATAGTGGAAGCAAATGACTTTAATCTTTGCAGGCGTTGAGTATTCTGCATGGGGGAGACTATAATATACTCATTAACTCCAACAGATTGTTCTTTGACAATCTGGGAAAAGTGTGAAAGATTGAATGACTCTATATCTAAAATATTGGATAAAAGATGAATTGTGGGTATATCAGAAGATAGTTTCAAATCTTCATTTGTTAATTCATCAAAATTCTTGTTTATGGTGATAATATCTGTTTCTGGGTAGAACCTAGAACAAAGTAATTCCGCTCTTGATAGTGCCATCACTGATGGTTCAATTAATATAATTCGTTTAACTTTCAGTTCAGAATTATGTTCTAAGACAAAATCATGAAAACAAATCGTTGCCAACCCCTGACCACATCCATAATCGACGATTTCAACATGATTGAACTCTAATATTCTTTTCTGAATATTGTTATATGCATATTGTAATTTAGCATTGTGCATCTTTCCGAACGAATATATGTACATCTGCAATAATGGTTCAGAGTCCAATATATCAATACCTCTATTTAAGGACTCGTGCAATTCATCACACAAGTTGCTAGGCAACTTTTGAACAAAATCGGAGGCAATATCCCAAACTTTCATAAATGAAGGATTTACCATGTGTTCAATGAGGTATGAGTATGTGGTTTTACATTCTTTCATCTTCCTGTAATTGATTCACTAAAAGGTTTTTTCATAAATGTATTGTGATTCATCACTGCGGCGTTTTTACTGGTATTTGCATAACAATACTCGCAAAGGTGAATACAGGTGTTGTACTCGCCAATGTCTTTACTCTTTATACATCCACAAAAAGCCCTTTGCCCCTTATCCTTGTTATCACCATGGGTTGCATATGTGTTATTGGAAAGAATAATTGCATTGGGTGGGAGAGGAACCGAGTCGCCAAAAATAGAAGAACTCGGCAGTGGATGTATTTTGACTTTTAAAAAGTCCATAAGTGTTTTGTTTTGATGGGCAAGTTTTATAATCAGTTCATCATCAATACAATGATTATGCTGAATACCATATTGTTTTAAGTCAACTCTTTCACCACATGATGCTAAAGTAAACCCCCAAGACTGGTTGAGTTTTGCCAGTTCATTTGCAAATTTATGCATGTCATCTTCCATCCATTCTCTACTTTTGAAACCGTTCTTTTCAAGATTAGTTTTTACATTTCTATACAATGATATATCGGCAAAGCTAAAAACTAGTTTCTCGGTATAGCCTTTCAATTGGTCGCCGATTCTCTCAATTTTTTCAAGAAGAGTATTAATATCAATTCTATCTATAAGTACCAAAGGGTCAAAACGCCATATCACACTACCATATCCAAGTTTGTCAACAAGTTGTTTGAACGAGCCGATGCGTTCTTTCAGTGACCTCACTCCTTTTTCTAATCCTTCTTTATCATAATCATTCAGAGTATATTGAATATAACATCCTATCTTCCTCCTTTTTAATTCATCTAGATGCGGCAATAATGGAGAAGGATATTTGGACCAAAAAACGATAAAGCAAGTATTCTTGTATGATACATATCCTTTCACACCGTTAAAAGGATTTGTCCAAGAAGAATATCCCACTTTCAAACGATAGAAAAACCAATCAGCATAAAAAGCTGGTATATCAGTACTTCGGCTTGCCGAAATTATCTCTGGCACTTGCATAGATACCAGTTCGCCATTATCTCTTGATAAAATTTGTTTAGGCCATGTCGCCATCTCATAATATTGCTTTCTCAAGCTCTTCTTTAAGGTTTAATAAATTAATTGTGTTTACAAAAATATAAATATATAATAAACTATCAAAATAATGAAACAATAAAAATGATAATACCACGAATAATACAAAATCATGTCTCTTTTCTATCTCTCTCTGCTCTCCTCACCGTTGTTCTCGGAATATGATTTACGTTTGATGTTGTTGGCTTCGCCGAAGAGTTGCTCGCGCTCGCGCTTAGTGGCGGCGGACACCCAGTCTTCGGGAATGAACTTCCAGTGGTTGTGGGCGGTTGGGGTAATCACTCCCTTCTCCTTGATGTATTCCATCAGGTAGTAACGGATATCCTTAACGGTCGAAGAAACGGTTCTTGATTCTATTTCGCTTTTCGTCAGTCCAGCCCCCTTGGTCAGTAACTCACCGCCACCGTTGGCGCGGTAGGCGGTCATGGCCACAGTATAGAAACGCTCCATATCGAAGGGACTGCCGTCATTCATCGAGATGATGTTAACCTTCTCGCCCTCGGGTTTGCTGACATCCACCGTATAACGAATGCCGGCAACTGAATCGAAGTTGAAGAGGAAGTTCTTGAAACCCAAACGGAGGGGATTGTTCTTCATGGGCTCGGTCAGAAGCAGTTTGTCATCGGGACCCTGCATTTGGCATGTCCACAGCGCATAACTCATCTCCAAGTAGTTCTTGATCTCGATGCCACGCATACGGAGGGTGTAGAGACGATCCTCAAAACGGTAGAGGTTGAAGAGACTGTTCACCTTTACCTCGCCTGCCTCTATTGACGCGTTGAAGAAGAGGGGGGCCGAAAACGACAACTCGGCTTTCGACACGTGCAACTGCAATTCCTGAATCAGATCGATGTAGGCGGAGGAACCGAAGTAGGCGTCGCTGATATCCACACGGCTGGCAAAACTGCCGATCTGCTGGGACGCGAACTGAGACACAGCTTTGTATTCCTCGGCGAACTGACGTTCATACTCCTTCGCATAGCTGTTGTGGAAGGTGCCGATGTAGATGGACTGACACGATGACTCGTTCTTCACTACCTTGCCCACGCGGTTGAGCGTGAAACGCATCTTCACCTCCGAGATAGAGTAGGCCAGACTGCCCGGGTTCACGCAGAGGATGCTGCGCCCTGAGGGCGACTCCACGCTCTCCATGTTGCTGGTGTGGTCGTGCCCGTATAGCACCAAGTCGAAGCCATCCACCTCGCTCACAGTCTCGCGAACGGCGTTCTCACGGTAGTCGTCGGTTACGATGCCATTGTCCATACCGCTGTGGATCAGACCAATGATGCAGTCAGGGCGCTCATTCTGCTTCACGTAGGCTATCCAACGACGTGCGCTCTCCTTGATGTCCTCAAAGTGCATGTCGTCCCAAATCTTCTTCGGTATCCAGTGGGGAATGGCAGGAGTGATGAAACCAATGATGCAAAGGCGGATGCCGCAACGAGTGAGGATGGTGTAAGGACGGAAGTAGGGGAGACCTGTGGTGTTGTTGATGGCGTTGGCACCAAGGATAGGGTGGTTGCAGCTGTTGACAAAACGGTCGAAGTTCTCGTGACCCGTCTCGATGTCATGGTTACCAATCACACCCACATCGTAGCCCACGAAATTGCACATATCAGCCACGCTGTGACCCTTGCGCATGTCAATGTAGTTGAAGTAGTAAGCGGTGGGCTCTCCTTGAAGCATGTCACCGCCATCGATGAGGATGGTGCTCTCGGGATAGCGCTTGCGCTGTTTCTTCACGTAGGCATAAACACGTTGCAAACTACCCTTACCCCAGTGCTCGTGGCGGAAGTCATAAGGGAAATAATTGCCGTGGATATCGCTCGTGAAGATAATCTTCAGTTGTTTTGTCCGGGTCTCCATGATGCAAAATTAATACTTTTTTGGCACTTTTTCGACAATGATGCTTACTGTTTGTCATGTTTTTGACTTATTTTTGTCATTTCCCTACCCGTGGCACTTTTTTTGTTGCGACAAATCATACAAGAAAGTTGAAATCAAGGAGGACACGATTATGGCATTTATAGATTATTACAAAGTGATGGGAGTGCCCAAGGACATCCCTCAAGACGATATAAAGGCGGCATACCGTCGCCGTTCCAAACAGTTTCATCCCGACCTTCATCCCGACGATCCAAAGGCCAAAGCCAAGTTCCAGATGTTGAATGAGGCATATGCCGTTTTGTCCGACCCCGAAAAACGGGCCAAGTACGACAAGTATGGCGAGCAGTGGAAGAACGCCGAGGCTTTTGAGAACGCCGGCGGAGGATTCAACCCCTTTGGCGGTGGTACCGAAGGATGGACCGATGGCGGCTTCAGCTTTAATTTCGGTGGCGGTGGTGGATTCTCCGACTTCTTCGAACGCCTTTTCGGCAACCGGAGAGGTGGAGCTGGTACAAGGGCTTCCTATGGGTCGGCTGTCAACCACAACGAAGGACAGGCACAGAGCACCGTCACCATCGACATGTACACTGCACTGCTCGGCGGAGAAATCATGCTGCAGACTGCCGACACACGACTGAGACTTAAGGTCAAACCCGGCACTCAGAACGGTACCAAGGTGCGACTCAAGGGCAAGGGATACCAACGTGCAGACGGTTCCTTCGGCGACCTCATTATCACCTACAACGTTGCACTGCCCACCAACCTCAGCGAACGACAGAAACAACTGCTCATGGAAATGCGAAACGCATAACTACTATAAGAATTCCAGCCATTGCGAAACCCAAAGGATTTGCAATGGCTGTTTTTTCAACTTTCTCAAGTAAAAACGGAAATGAATTCGCTAAGACCATGTGAGTTATGTGCTACCAACAGTACAATATCTTTTTTTCTTAACTCTTAACTCTTAATTATCGTAGCTCAGGACATCGTTTACACTTTTTGTATCCCTTAGAAGGGGGTCATAAAAGTATACACACACTGTATCCAGATGGATTCCCTCCGCTAAGAAAACCTATTCAGCATGCTGATTCCTAAGGAGTTCACATCATAAAATCAGAAAAATATATCTCTATAAACTAAAAAAATATAAAATCCTATATGTCAACGATCTCCTGATATAAAAGTGTCAACGATCATCTGATATACGATACTTAATTCTTAACTCCATTATTCAGCTCACTTGATGACTGTGTCAATCTTCTTGCCCTTGGCACGGATGCTCTTGTCGCCTATGGTGACGATGGCGTCGATGGCGCGGTCGGCAACAAGGGTAAAACGCTGTTGTTGCTCATCGAAACTGACTGTGCAGTCGTAGTAGTCAATTCCATCGCTTTTTGGCAGATGAAAAGTGCGAGTGCTCTTGCCGTCGGGATAGATGCGGAAGAGTACTCGTTTCTTGTTGATGGGATCGTAGGTGGGGATGATGGCTCCCGAACGGATGAACAGCGGGAAATTGTCGAGTGGGTATGTTTTTGTTATCAGCGTGCCTCCCTGATATCGCTCGCCTGTTAAGTGGTCTATCCATTCCCCGTCGGCTGGCAGGTGGAAGGCAACGTGATCGTCGTCCGAAGTGATGGCCTTGGTGAAGATGTCGTTGCCAACTTGATGACTCTCCTCCTCCATGTTCGTGTTCTTCAGCAATGAACCGCCATGAAGGTGGGCATCTACCAGGGTGGAGAACTTATAGGGTGTCAACCGCTTCATCAACACCACACATTCGCGGTAGATGGCTTCCACGTCTTGACCGTGCCACCAGGGCAGATGGGAGGTGAAGGCACCGTTCTCCCCGCCGTTGATCATGCAGGCCGTCATGCAGCCGAACTGGGTATAGCGGGCGAACTGTTTGGCATTGCTCCTGGCAAAGTAGAAACCGCCGACCTCACAGCCCACAGCACCGTAGCCGGACTGGGAAGAACGGTAGATATTGTCGATCTGTTGGCGCAAACCCTCCCAGTTGCCTGTGAAATCACCGCACCAACCCATGTTCATCTTATCCACACTGGCTGTCAGACCTTCCTGATGGGAGTAGGGACGAGCGATGATGATGCCGTCTTTCTTGCGACTGACCGCATAGTCGTACATCGCGTCGTAGTAATAATGACGGAATTCCTCGTTCGACATCTCTCCCTTCGAGGTCTGAAACTTATCAGGAAGATACTTCTCGCCTTGATCGACCTTCCAACCACTGACGTTGCCCTTGAAGACCTTGTCCAACTGTCGGTACCACCACCGCGTGGCGTCGGCGTTCGTGAAGTCGATGTGCATGCCGTAGCCTTTCCACCACTCGAAAGGCTGGTTGTTGTTCACTCCGTAGTTGAGAGCTGCCACCTCGTCGTAAGTGGCTCCTTTCTGCAAGGGTGTGTCCTTGCAACGCTCGTTTACACAGCCTGTTAGCCAGAGGATGGTCCTCACACCGCGCTTACCAAAACCCTTGATCATCTTATCGGGGTTGGCATAACGGGAACGGTCCCAGGTGAAGTCATTGTAACTGGTGGACCAAGGACTGTCGATGATGATGGCATCGACGGGGATGTCCCTTTGAAGGTAGCCTTCAACAAGCCGCTCGGCGCCTGAGGTGGTGTTCATACTGTCCTCCCAGACGATATGTCCAAGTGCCCATGCAGGGGTGATTGGCGGCTTCTGCGCCAACAGCATCTGGAACTGTAGTCCCATCAGCATCAGTAGTAATGTATGTCTCATAACGTTTATATTTTTTGTATGTGTCTTTTCCCTAACGCCTAACGCCTACTAAGGACTCTTGATTCTTAACTCTTAGTTAATTAGGCTCTTGACCCTCGCCTCTTGACTCTTGACTCTTGACTCTTGACAAAAAAGAGCCTAAACCCTCACTACAAAGATATACTTTTTTTTCTCAAAACAAATCTTTTTTGTGGATGACAAGTGAAAAAATGGTGACGCCCGCCTTGGTTTATGTAAAAATGAGTATATTTGCAGTCAAATATCATTTTTTTTATGCCAATGAAAAAAGTTCTACTTTCCATTTTTGCGCTGGCTACAGCCGCGGCTGTCCATGCGCAGATTATCTCTGTCGTGGTGAAAGACACACGCTATCAGACGGTGACTGGTTTCGGAGCAGCTTGCTGCGACGGAGCAATGTGCCCCTTTGGAAGCGATACAGCACCCGTCAGACTCCTCTATGGCCCACAGTCGAAGATTGGACTCAACATCATGCGTATGGAGATATCACCCAACTTCAAGGGCGACATCTCATACTCTGATATTGGGTGGGACACACCTTACGACTGGAACGGCTCTCTTCCCTCGGCCAGGGAAGCTAAGAAACGTGGAGCCATCATATTCGGTACCCCTTGGTCGCCTCCAGGCGAATACAAGACCAACGGAACAGCACAGGGAGGCAACAGCGACAGCCAGGGCAATCAACGAGGAGAACTACGTGAAGACTGCTACGAGAAGTTCTTCCCATGGCTCAATTCTTTCCTGGATTGGATGGACAAACATGGCGTCAGAGTAGATGCCGTGTCGATTCAGAACGAGCCTGACTGGTGGGTAAGCTACTCTGGATGTCTCTACACACCTATTCAGCAGGTTAAATTGGTGAGGAACTATGCACACATGCTCGACAAGGAGAAGTACGGCGTGCGACTCATCAGTGCCGAACCTCTCGGCTTCGACCCCAAGTATTCCAATGCCTTGATGCAAGATCCCACAGCACGCGAACACATCGACATCGTGGCGGGACATATCTATGGGCATCCACCACTTGGAAACTTGAAGACTTCTGCCGTTTTGGCTTCCAAGTACGGCAAGGAGGTGTGGATGACGGAACATTCTTCCACTGACAACATCGACCGTCTGCCCAACTGGCACGAGCAACTGCTCTTCGCCGAGGAGTTGAACGAATGTATGCTCGCTGGATGCACTGGCTACATTTACTGGTACATGCGCGCACACTGGGCTTTTGTGGGGACGGGTGAGGCTAAGTATAATCCTGGAAATGCCAAGAACAGGTTGCTGCCAAGAGCATACGTCTTGTCGCACTTCTCCAAGCATGTTACTGGCTCCACACGCCTCTCAACCACTTCTAGCGTCCAGACTGGCACTGAGAGCGCATTCGAGACTTCTGCCTACATCAAGGGCGACTCCCTCATCGTGATGGCCATCGACACCACCAAGACAACCTACAAACTGAGGCTACGCCTGCCCTACAACGTGAAGAGTGGCACACACATCCTTTCGACCAGCAATGAGAGCCTCTGCCAGGAGGAACCCATCGAGATTGAAGAGCCTGTAAGCGATATCACCGTCAGCTTGCCTGCACGTAGCCTCAACACCTACATCTTCATGATCGACCAGACAAGTGCGGCCATCAGAGACCTGGATATGGATGATGACGCTCCCAAGACTTATTACGACTTCCAAGGACGACGCATAGACCAACCTCATGGCCTCTGCATCGAAAAATCAGCCGACGGAACCGCCCGAAAAGTCTATATCGATGACTAATCTTAGACAAAGGTAAAACTCGGGGTACGCAGGCAGCCCGCCTGCGGATAAGTCTTGGATTTACCTCAGACCGATAAAAACAGCAATGGCACCCATTATGGATGCCATTGCTTTTTTTCGATCTTTTTTTCAGTGGTTTCGAAGAATAGTAGTATCTTTGTAACATCAGGAAGAATAAAAGAGAATAATAGATGATAATAATCAAGTTCAACTTCAGCCTATGAAAAAGATCATCATCCCAATAATCGTCTGCCTTGTTGGAGCAATAGGCGGATATCTGTTATTTCAACATTTTCAGACTGATGCCGAGCACGAGGGCGATATATGCCCAAAGTGCGGAAGCACCAACGTTACCACCATTGTCTATGGATTAGTTGACCACAGTGATTCCACACTCAATAAAGAACTGGAGAGCGGCAAGGTGGTGCTGGGGGGCTGCATGGTTAGTGATGATAGCCCTGAATACACTTGCAATGATTGCCAATACACCTGGGGACATTTTCTGAAACACACACCGTAAAACATAGCTCAACAATTATGAACAAGAAATTCATCATCACTCTTCTGCTCGCTTTCTTTGCGATGATGGGACGGGCACAGGTACAGCCGACAACGGAACTGATAGGCTCATGGTCGGGTAAACTTGACTTGGGCGTCATAAAACTGACACTGGTACTCCATCTCGAACAGGCCGACGGCTATGTGGTCGTGACACTCGACAGCCCCGACCAAAACGCCATGGGCATCGGAACATTCAAAGAGTTTCTGAGCGACGATTCACTGGCCGTGAAGGTGGAACAACTCAATCTGACTTACCGAGCACGGCTGAAGGAAGGGAAGCTCGACGGTACATTCTCCCAGAATGGACTGTCCATTCCACTCGTGATGACAAGAGGACTGCCTGAGGTGAAACGCCCACAACACCCTAAACCGCCTTATCCTTACGAGACGGAGGAGGTGTCATTTACGAACGAGGCCGACGGAGCTACGCTGGCGGGTACACTGACCTGGCCCCTGGGCTACGACAAACAAGCGAAACAGAAACCCGTGGTCGTGCTGCTTGTCTCGGGAAGCGGACAGCAGAACCGCGACGAGGAACTGCTTGGCCACAAACCTTTCCTCGTCATTGCCGACTATCTCGCACGGCAGGGTATCGCATCCCTGCGCTACGATGACCGTGCCACGGGTGCTTCAGTCGGAGGCGATGTGAAAAACGCCACCACCAAGGACTTTGCACGCGATGCTGCGGCTGGACTCGATTTCCTACGAGGCAAGAAGGCGTTCAGCAAAGTCGGTCTGCTCGGTCATAGTGAAGGAGGTGCCATCGCCTTCATGTTGGGTGCACAAAAAATGACTGACTTCATCGTTTCCTTGGCTGGACCGGGCGTAAAAGGAGACACACTGCTGGCGGCACAAGGAAACCTCATCTACTCCCTGTCGGGTATGCCAGCCAATTTGACTGTTGAGAAATACCGCCAGCAGAAAGAAGTACAGGATATGCCGTGGCTCCGCTGGTACATCGACTACGACCCCGCAGACGATATCCGAAAGACTCGCTGCCCCGTTTTCGCACTCAATGGCGAGGCCGACGTGCAGGTGATCGCATCCCAAAACCTCACCGCCATCCAACAGCTCCTGCCGAAGTCGAAGAAGAACCTCGTCAAGGTATATCCAGGACTTAACCACCTCTTCCAACACTGCACCACAGGACTCATCACCGAGTATGGACAAATCGAGGAGACCATCTCACCCGAGGTCCTCAGCGACATTGTGCAGTGGATGAAAGGATTGTGAGAAACAAATAATTAGGGGGATATGGCTGACCATATCCCCCTTTAGTCTGCAGTTATAAATGTGTTTGTGATGGGTGCAAGACTGAACTTGCTGAATCGCAGACTTTTTTTAATTAACGTCAGTTCGATGAATTCATGAGAATTATAAAAAGGCTTGCCTTTAACATAATAATTCATGAGAAATTTATGATATATTTGTGGACATTCATGTTTAATATCAATATAAATAGCCAATAATAAACCATTAATCTTTTTTCGTCGAATTCACGTTGATTATCAGAAGTGCAGGCTCACATCCACTCCCATCTGGAAGGGATTACCCCTCTGGGCGAAATGACTGCCCGTTGAGGCGTTGAGCAATGCGAAAGTATTGTAGTTTGTGTTTGTGATGTTCCGCGCCCACACGTTCACAGCCACCATGCCGAAGTCGGCTTTGGCGTGTGCGCCAAGCAATCCGTAGAAATCCTGTCCGTAACTGTTGGCTTCGTCCCAGTAGGTCTTGCCCTGCAAACTGGCGTTCGCGCCAATGGTGAGAGAGCGCATGGTCCCACTGAAGTCGAAGCGGTAGTCTGCGCTGGCGCTGACTGTGTGCTCAGGTACGAATGGCACACGTTTGTCCTTGTAGCTGATTTGTTTGATTCCCTCGTCGGTCTGTATGCTGTCGTTGTACTCCTTGAAGACAGCGTGAGTATAGCCGTAACTTGCGCTCCAGTTGAGGTGACCGCCGAGTGCGCTTCCACGCAAGCTCAGTTCCACACCGCAGCTGTAACTCTTGCCGGCGTTCACCATCATACGACCGAAACCGTAGTCACTCGCCATTACCGACAACTGTTGGTTGCGGATAAGCATGTAGTAACCCGAGAGGTCGAGGTGAAGACGGTTGTCAAAGAGGTTGAGGTGGGTGCCGAACTCATAGTTCCAACTCTCCTCAGGTTTGTAGGCGATGGTGTTGCGGATGTTGTCATAAGCCTTCTCGTCGTGCTCCACGACGATATCCACGTCCTGACGGGCTGAACGGAGTCGTGGATCATCCACCTCCTTCTGCAGGATGTCACTGAACATCTGGAAGTTGAAGCCGCCGGCTCGGTAACCTTTCGACAGCGTGGCATAGACATTGCTGCCATGGTCATCGACCCTGTAGGTGAGGCCCACCTTGGGAAGGAACTGTTTGTAAGTGTCGCTCTCTTTATGGATGAGCTCCGACACGGCGCTCGCTTTCACGTTCGTGCCCATCACGCTCATGTCGATGGCGGCACGTCCAGAGGTGTTGTAGTCAATCTTCACGTGAGTGAGGTCGAAGCGCAGACCTAATGTGGCGGTCAGACGGTCGGTGAGGTCCAGGTTCGACTCATGAAACAAACCGAGGTTGCCCTGAGGGGTATGGAAGGTACCTGGCACGTCGTCAATCTCCATGTTGATGTGCACGCCACCTTGGCTCTCCACCATGTTGCGCGCCCATTCCATAGCGCCTTCCTT
The DNA here is from genome assembly GCA_017509605.1 of Bacteroidaceae bacterium. Taxonomy (GTDB): domain Bacteria; phylum Bacteroidota; class Bacteroidia; order Bacteroidales; family Bacteroidaceae; genus RUG11857. Next base: position 88,506 of record JAFWPH010000037.1, read on the forward strand.
GCCCATCCGCTCTTCCATCCTTGATGCCATGGCGTTGATCATGGGGTAGTAGGCGTCGTCGTGGATGGTCTGTGACAACTGGTCGTTGAAACCCTGGTCGAAATAGACGGGACCGTCGGTTCGCAGCCATGTATAACTGCCAAACACACCCGATGACGTGCGCCAACGGCGGTTACCCCCAGTCTTCACAACAAATTCCTGTGTCAGACCGTTCTGCAACTGCTCTTGGATCAGGTGCATGTTGTTGACTGGCAGGTAGTCGATGTCCATCAGCATGTGGTCGTTGAGATGCTGGAAGGAGGTGGTGGAGTAGAGGTCGTAACCCTTGCCAGCGTACTTGACGTTCAGCCCGGTGTTGAGCATCTGGCGGCGGTAATTGTTGTCGAGGTTGGTGGACGGCGATGCGGCCTTCATCGTCTCCATGTCGAGCTCACCGTAGGGGAACGCGTTCTGGCGCACCCACTGGTAGTCGGCGATGAAGTCGAAGTTCAGGCGGGTGGTGGGCTGGAAGATAAGCCTCACCTTGCTGCCTGCCTCGTTGTAGTTGTCGGCACGGTTGCCCGTGGTGGCGTTGCGGAAGAATCCGTTCTCTCCTGAGTAGAAGCCGGCGATGGAGAAGGCAAACTGGTCACTGGGCTTGCTATAGTGTGCGGCTTCCACGTTCCGGTACATGCGGGAACCCAATCCGAGAGTCACGTCCGTGCCTTGGTAGTCCATGGGACTCTTGCTGTAGAGACGGATGAGTCCACCCTCTGTGTTCATGCCGTAGAGCGTCCCTTGGGGACCGCGCAGAATATCCACGCGCGAAGTCTCATAGGTGTGGAAGTTCATTTGGCTCTTGCTCACCATGGGCAGCCCGTCAACATACATACCAACAGCGGGACTGTTCACACGCGTACCAATGCCGCGCACGTACATGGTCGAAGTATAACGAGAACCATAATGAGGCATGACAAACGATGGGGTGTAGAGGGAGAGATCACGCAGGTCGCGGATGTTGAGAGCCTCGAAGTCGTCAGCGTTGAACATACTGCTGCTCACTGGCTGGAGTCTCAGCCGGAACTGCTCTCGGGGTTGTGCCACCACAATCACTTCGTCCACGTCCACCACACGGCTCGTGTCGGCTTCTGACTCTGTCTCACCTGGACTGTCTGTCTGCGTAGGCGGGATGTTGTTGATGGTGACTTTTGAACTGTTAAACGCTCCCATTGGAAGAGAAAGACTTCCGAAAAGTAGAATTGATAACGTGTAAAACTTAATCATAATTTATTGATAATCACTTATATTTAATTCTATATTAAAGTAAAACTTTAATTAAGTCAAACTGCCTGGATAAATCAGTCTTATCGGAATACGATGACGATTTAGACTGTTCCAAATTGTTCCGGCCATTCCTTTTCGCACTGCAAAGTAAGCGGTTTTTTCTTTCTCCCACAATCCTAATTTATCATGATTTTTATCACCAATGTTCAAAAATACGATTAAGCGAGAGCAATCATGACCGTCACCGCGGCATTAGTGTTGCGGCGTTTACTTTAATTCATCTATCACATATTCATGGTATATTTTTTCAGATCTTACTTTTTGTCACCATTTGCCAGTACTTTTTGAAAAATATATTGTAATTTTGCAACCACATATTTATAACCAAATCATTCAAGAAGAAATCCTTTTATTATGTCATTTATGAGGAATTACAACTTGGTATTGACTGTATTGTTCGCGATGTCTTTTTGTCTGCAAGCCGTTGCCCAAGACGACAAGACATCGGTGCCTATGACCACTGTGACACCACAGCGATCCAGTCCTTTAGGTGCTGATAAGGTGATGCTCCAGGGCGTCATCAAGGACGTCAAAGGAGAACCGTTGCCTGGCGCAAACGTCTATGTGCGAGAAACCAAAGGAGGCGCTGTGGCCGATATTGACGGACGCTTCACAGTTGCCCTCCCAAAGGACAGGAAATCTACCGTCGATTTCTCGTTCGTCGGTATGCAGACACAGACAAAAAACTACGACGGCAAGAAAGACTACAAGAACCAAACCATCATCCTGAAGGAAAGCACCGAACTTGAAGAGGTCGTGGTCACTGGTCTTTTCGACTACAAGTCATCGACTTTCACCGGATCCACTGCTTCCTACAACCAAGAGGAACTAAAGCTGGTGGGAAACACCAATGTGCTGAAGGTCATTCAGGCACTCGACCCCTCCTTCATTGTCGATATGAACAGCGTCAATGGTTCCAACCCAAACTACATGAACGACATCACCATCCGTGGTAATGCTTCGTTTGGAGGGCTTCAAGGTGACTACCAGGGTAATCCCAACGCACCGCTGTTCATACTCGACGGTTTTGAAGCCTCACAACAGCAGATCTTCGACCTCGACATGAACCGTATCAAGAGCGTCACCATACTTAAGGACGGAGCTGCAAAGGCCATTTATGGCTCCAAGGCCAGCAACGGTGTGATCGTCGTCGAAACCATACTCCCTGAGGCTGGACGACTCCGAATCACTTACACCGGAGACCTCAACCTTGAGGCTCCAGACCTCACTTCCTACAACCTCTGCGACGCTCAGGAGAAACTCCAGGTGGAGTACAACTCTGGCAGATACACTTCCTTAGCACCTTATTATCAGGCGCTACTCGATGAACAATATAACACCATTGCTGCCAACATCGCGAGAGGAGTCAACACATATTGGCTCTCACAACCCTTGCGCACTTCTGTCGGAAATAAACACACGGCATATATCGAAGGCGGTACTGACGAGATGCGCTATTCGGCCAGCGTCATGTACAACGACGTGGCCGGCGTGATGAAGAAATCGGGACGAAGCACCATCAGCGGTAATATCAACCTCTCATACAGATACAAGCAGTGGATGTTCCGAAACTCATTGTCCGTCACCGGAAACAAGGCCGACGACAGCCCTTACGGCTCTTTCTCTGACTATGTCAGCGTCAACCCCTATTACGCACCTGAGGACGACTATGGCAACACCATCAAGGTGTTGGGCACATACACTTCACCTGGCGCCAACGGAAGCACAACCACTTACTACAACCCACTCTACAACGCCACCATCGGAACAAAGAACTTCTCTAAATATACGGAGGTGGTCGAGAACTTCTACCTCGAGTACAGACCCACTGACGACCTGCGCTTCACAGCACGTCTGGGATATACCCACCAAAACGACAAACGAGAGGACTTCTATCCTGGCGACCATACACGTTTCACCACTTGGACTGGCGACCGTTATTTCCAGAGAGGAAGCTATTCCATCACAAACGGAGAGTCCGACCGACTCTCTATCGACCTCACAGGACACTACAACCACCAGTGGGGAAAGCACCTCCTCCTCTCAAACATCGCTTATTCCCTGCAAAATGCCAGCAGCAATTCCGAAGGCATGACAGCATGGGGATTCCTCAACAACCATGTCGACTACATCACATTCGCCAAACAGTATGCCGAAGGAGGAACACCGTCGGGCGCCGAGAGCAGGACACGCTCACTGGGCTTCACAGGTGCAGCCAACTACTCCTACGATGAGCGCTATCTCCTGGACTTGAGCATCCGATTCAATGGATCTTCCGTCTTTGGAAGCGACAACAGATGGGGTACCTTCTGGAGCTTGGGTGGAGGATGGAACCTTCATAAGGAGAACTTCATGGACGATGCCGACTGGCTGACACTCTGCAAGTTCCGCGTCACTTACGGACTCACCGGTAACCAGAACTTCTCACCATACCAGGCTAAGGCGACATACAAGTTCTACGACAACATCATCTACGACAACATCTCGGGCGCATACCTCATGGGCATGCCTAACTCCAACCTGAAATGGCAACAGACCGGAGACTTCACCGTGGGACTCGACCTCGGTCTTTGGAAGAAGGTCAACCTCCGATTCGACTACTACGACAGCCGAACACGCGATGCGCTCATCGCCATGTCCATACCATCGTCAACAGGTTTCTCATCCTATATGGAGAACCTCGGAAACGTGCAGAACAAAGGTATCGAAGCTACTGCCAACTGGCGCTTCTACCAAAAGGGACAGTCGTTCATGAGCCTCTCGGGAAGTATCGCACACAATGTGAATAAGGTGACGAAAATCAACGACGCACTCAGCACATTCAACCGGGAGCAGGATGCCGACAACACCACTTCGCCCATCATACGATATGAGGAGGGACAGAGCATGACAGCCATCTGGGCTGTCAAGAGCCTCGGCATCGACCCTGCCACCGGACGTGAGATGTTCCTCAAGAAAGACGGTACAACCACCTATGACTATACCACCGACGATTACATCATCGCGGGCGACTCTAATCCCAAGGTGCACGGCACGTTCGGATTCAATGGAGAGTACAAGGGCTTTGGTCTGAGCATGCTCTTCAACTACCAGCTTGGAGGTGACTACTACAACCAGACACTGGTCGATAGGGTGGAGAACGTGAATATCGCCAACAACGTGGACCGTCGTGTGTTCAGCGACACATGGAACCAGGTGGGCGACATCGCGCTCTACAAGCACATCTCCAGCACACCGACCGTGACCTACGCGTCCACTCGTTTCATACAACGCAACAACATGCTCGACCTCTCGAGCCTTTCTGCTTACTACGATTTCAAGTACTGCTCATGGCTCCACAAGGCTAAACTCGAGAGACTCAGACTCACCTTCTACATCAACGATGTCTTCCACCTCTCAACCGTGAAAGCCGAACGAGGACTGAACTATCCCTACGCGCGAACCTTCTCTTTCTCGCTCACCGCTACACTCTAATGAATCAGCTGAACCACTATAAGATATAGAACAATGATGATGAAAACATATAAATCCATGTTTCTACTGCCGCTGCTGACACTAATCTTCAGCAGTTGCAACGATTGGCTCGATGTTCAACCACGTTCACAGGTGGAAGATACCGAACTATTCAATACCGAAAGCGGTTATAAGGAGGCTCTTGCGGGAGTTTATTCCTCCATGCTCTCTTCAAGCACCTATGGCAAGGAGATGACCTACGGATTCATCGATGTGCTGGCACATGAATGGGACTTCTACTACGCTTCACAGTACGACGACGCAACAGCTTTCGACTACGAAGCCGCTTTCCCCACCAACTATATTCGTGGCATCTGGTCCAATAGTTACAGCGGCATTGCCAACGTCAACAACCTCTTGGCGCATATCGATGAAAAGCCTTCGCTCTTCTCGGCCGACAACCACGATGTGATAAAAGGAGAGGCACTCGCTCTAAGAGCTTTCCTCCATTTCGACCTGCTACGCTGCTTCGGAGTGAGCTTTGCGGTCAACCCCGAACAACCCGCCATACCCTATAGCACTGCGCTCAGCTACCGAGTCTTCCCTCAACTCAAAGTCAGGGAAGTGGCGCAGGCAGCCCTTGACGACCTCCTCGCTGCCGAGGCGCTCCTCAAGGCTGCTGACCCCATTGCCACGGGAAGGGAAATCACCGAGAGCATCGACAACGGATACCTCCTCAACCGTCAGCTACACCTCAACTACTATGCTGTCAAAGCCATTGAGGCCCGTGTCTATATGTGGATGGGACAGTACAACAAGGCACTCGAGGCTGCAAACGAGGTCATCGAGAGCGGACAGTTCGAGTGGGCCACTGTGGCTAACCTACAAGCCGGATACGACCGCTGTATGGCTACTGAGCACCTCTTTGCGCTCAACAACCTCACACTCAAGGCTGATGTCGCCAATGAGTTCTTCGCCGACGACTCACCATACAGCTTCGCTGTGACGCGCGACAGACTGCTCGACTATTTCGACAACGCCACTCAGGATTACCGGTTCACATTCCTCTTCAAGGCAGGGTCGGCCACTCATGCCAACAACCGCTACCTCATGAAGTATGACGAGCCAAGCGGCAACAACACATATTACAATTATAAGATGCCACTCGTACGCCTGCCGGAAATGTACCTCATCCGAAGCGAGGTGGAATACAGGAATGGCAACACTGACAACGCTAAAGCAACACTCAATCAACTCCGTGTGGCTCGAAACCTCCCGGCACTCAACGAACTGCCAGAAGATTTCTATCTCGAGCTCATACGTGAGTACAGACGGGAGTTCCTCGCAGAAGGACAACTCTTCTTCCTCTACAAACGACTCAACCGCAACACCATACTCTATGCCGACATAGATGCCGTGGCGGAGAAAGTTTATACATTCCCAATTCCTATCACCGAAACAGAATCAGCACAACGTGAAGACAATAAGTAAGAACATCATTTTCACAGCCTTGACCGTAATGATGGTCATCGGCTGCAGCAAGGAGGAGGTTTCCACTTACGACACATCCCGGACCGGACTCGATATCTGGGTCGGAAACGCGGCTGCCGTTTACGAGAACACTACCTATAACTACTCCTACGCTTATGAGGAAGGAAGCGTCACCTTCTATGCGCAAATCAGCGGTATGCCTGCCGACCACGACCGGACTTTCCGACTCGAACCATTCGGTGGCGACTCTGCACTCGTGGTCTCTACCATACGAACCGAGGACTACGTCATACCAGCTGGAAGTATTGGGGGAACATACCAAGTGCATTTCAACACGCAGAAACTCTCCAGCCCCGACCTCTTCACCAATCGGGACGGAAAAATCTCCTTCCGTGTGGCACCAAACGATAACTTCGATATCGGAACCGAAAAACACCAACAGTTCACCGTGGTACTGAAGAACTATCTCGCAAAACCCGATAACTGGGACAACGCCAATTATCCACGTGTGCCACTGTCGAACTTCTTCGGAAACTACAGCCGCGTGAAGTATCAGTTCATGATCGAGGTGCTGGGACTGATTGATTTCGAAATCAACTACAACACACAGACATCCTACGACCCCGAACGGAATGTGGTGTCGGCTGTCTATGCCGTCTATCTACAGCAGGTGATGCAGAAGGCGCTTGCCGACTACAACGCTACACACGATACACCGCTCACCGATGAATATGGTAATCCCGTAATTTTCTGACACTAATTACTTCCGTCCATTTTAACTCCCATTTTAACTCCCTTTTTTATTTGAGGATGAAGATAACAAAAAACATACAACCATTACGGAATATAGCCATTCCGACTCTCTTTGCCTCAGTTTTGGCATTGACCTCATGCTATGAGGACAAGGGCAACTACGACTATATCGAATTGGAACAGGTCAGCATCGACACCACAGCAGTGGGAATGCAGTCCGAATACGCCATCATGCGCTTCGACACACTCGAACTCTCACCACGAGTGTTCTTCCAGGGACAAGAGGTCACCGATGCCAACCAGGCGCCGCTCGACTACCTATGGACCATCTTCAGCGCCACAACGGGGGCCGGCTCCAGCACCGTCATCGACACGCTGGGATACGAACGCTGTCTCAAGGCGCCCATCACACGCACCGGAGGCAACTACCTCGTGCAGTTGGTGGTCACCAACCGAAACGATGGCGTCCGACAGTTCTTCCGCATACCCGTTGCTGTCAGCGAGGTGTTCGACGGAGGATGGATGGTGTTCTACGAAAGAGCGGACCAACCCGGATACTCCGACGTTGCGCTCATCTATAACCCTTGGACCAAACTCAATGTCAACTACAACCGACATTACCTCAACCTCTACGAGACCACTAACGGCGAACTGCTCCAAGGACATCCCATCCGTTGCTTCGACATTGCTGTGTCACTTGCCTCTGGCAATAACTATGTGGGGCTCTGCACCGACTACACCTTGGTGGGAGTCAGCGAGAACGGAATAGAGAAGGCGCTGGAATTCAACGACTTCTTCCATCAGGCTCCTGCCACCATGAAACCCACATGGTATGGCCAGCATGGCTCGGGAGTGATGTCCGGACAAAGCTCCGAGGTGCTCATCAACGACAACCGCATCTACACCAACACCTATTCGTTCAGTGCCACTGAAGGACGAAACACTCGCTTCGGAGTGCCTAAGTTCGACGAAGGAATAGGTGAACTCGCTGCCTGGAACGCTGAGGTGCCACAGACACTCTACTACGGCATCGTGGTCTATGACCAGACAAACCACTGCTTCCGTTACGCCGCATACAACTCGGCACAACTCGAGCACTTCGAACAACAAGACCTTACTTCCGCTGCGTTCGACGTCAACAACACCGGCATGACTCTCATCATGGCTGATTGGGGTAAGGGCACAAGCCAAGGCGTAGGACTACGCCCATATGACTATATCATCATGGAGAAAGACGGACAACGCTATCTCGCTGTTACCAATTTCTCGTCTTCTACACCGGCTGACGACAACATCGGCATCGGACTTTACCCCATGAAGGATCTCTGCCCCGACATCAACGACGCCGTCACAATGGCCTCCAGCCATGTCGGCAACTTCATCTACTACGGCGCAGGTAAAAAACTCTATAACTTCGCATACGACAGCACATTGCCTGCATCTGAGGCTTGGACTGCTCCTTCCGACGACGAGCAAATCACCTGCGTCCGCATCATGAAGTATTACCATGGCACCATCTATGGATACGGCATGGTGCCTCGCTCCGACAACCTCGTCCACATCGCCACCTGGAACGAGAAAACACAGCGTGGACACCTCTACCAGTACCTCATCAACCCTGCCAGCGGTATCCTCGACACAACCCGCTCCTACGACTACGACATACCCGGCAAGGTCAAGGACATGGCCTGGAAGTTCTCCATGCAGTAACCATCCAATCTATAGAATCTATAGAATCTATAGAAACTATAAAAACTATAGAAACTATAGAAACTATAAAAACTATAGAAACTATAGAAACTATAAAAATCTATAGAATCAAGTAAATATAGTCAAAAACCAAAAGATTATCAATTAAATAACTACAACAAATATGACCAACTACAAACGTTTTTCAGCCCTCGCCGTCTGCTTCATGTGCATGATGGCCCTGATGGCTCAAGGTATGAAGTTCGAACCCACAGGAACAACCCTCGAAGAGGCTTCTGCCAAGGCAAAGGCAGAGAACAAGCTCATCTTCCTCGATTGCTTCACCACTTGGTGCGGACCTTGCAAGAAAATGGCACGCGACGTCTTCCCACAGGAAAAGGTCGGCGCATACATGAACCCTAAGTTCATCAACCTCCAAATCGATATGGAGGGTGAGTATGGAGCACCACTCGCTAAGAAACTGCAGATCACCGCTTACCCCACTTTCGTCATCTTCAATGCCGACGCACAGGAAATCGGACGTTTCCTCGGTTCAAGCGATGCTGACGGATTCATCAAGAATGTGGAGGAGAAGAGCAAGGACAATTCCTCATCTGATTTCCAGAAACGATTCAACAATGGAGACCGCGACCAGCAGTTCCTACTCGACTACCTCAAGTCCCTCAACGCTTCATATAAGGGCGATGAGGCCAACACCGTGGCTGAGGCACTCCTCGAGGGAAAAGAGGCCACTTTCGCTGCCGACAGCACTCTCCGAATGGTCTTCATGCGCAGCATCATCAACCCCTTCGCGCCTTCATTCATCTATACGGTCAAGAACCCTGCCGACCTCAAGGCCCAAATCGGTGACATGCCCGTCGAGATGAAAATCCAGAACGTACTGGGCAACTACCAGCGACAGATCATCAATGAGGAGAATGGAACAGCCACCATCGACCAGACACAGTTCGACAAGTTTGTCAGCCTGCTCAAGGAACTCAACATACCCAATGCTGACCACTACCGCCTCTCTACGCTGATTACCCTCTCTGAGAAGCAGAAGAACTTCGACGCTTATTTGGGCTACATTCGTGAGTATCTCGCCAACGCCAATCTCGATGCCGACGACATGCAACTGGCTCGTTGGGCTAAGCCTTTCACTCCTGAGACTGATGCCAAATACCGCTCTCAGATGAAGGAAATACTCCTCCAGCGCCTCGCTGACATCAAGGATGGAAAGCGCAAGGCGCAGACCACCGTCGGCAATATGCGCCTCTCTCGTCCCACCGACGATCTCCTGCGCATGATCATCGATGCCATGGACGGCAAGATGCCCCAGCAATAAACGAACGTTGTCCCGATATCCCGCCCCTCGTTTTAACGTTTATTCGTTTAATCGTTATACCGAAAAATCCAAAAAAAGAGCCACCCGCAATCGTGGGTGGCTCTTCTTTTCTTTATGCGTGGGTCGTGCACTTACTTCACATACACCTTCTTCACGCTATTGCCGCTCTTCACAATGTTGATGCCCTTTCTGAGCGCTGGCAGACGTACACCGTTCAAGTCGTAGATGGCTTCCTCGCCATTGTCATTGCTGACTACCTTGTTGACGCCTGAAATGAACTCATCATAAGCTTCCTGGCTCACAAAGTGCATGGTGGCGTTGAGCTGGACGCTCTTCTTGTTGGCAATGAAGATGAAGCTGGCCTTGTAGTCCTGACCTTCGTTCACACGGTAGTTACGTCTGTACTGAGTGGTGGAGCCGTCTTCGTTTTCCCAGTCCCAGATGACAGAGTTATAGGTGGTCTCAGGTGCGAAGCGACGGTTCACGGTGCTGATGACACCACCACCTGTCTCCTGTTCCTCGTTGGGGTCATACAATCTCCAGTAGTCGTAGAAGTAGTACTTCACGGTGTCGCAAGTCTCATTGAGCTGCATACCATACACAGCGGGGTAGGCGTTGTGACCATTGTATTGGTCCCAACCACCGCCCCATGTGGTGAATCCACCGTCAGCATCGTGCCAACCATAGTAGTAGTCCATGAAGTGCTCGTTGTACGAACCGTTGGGGTTCAAGCCATAAACTTTCACCTCGTCCATGGAGGAAGCGCCAAGGGGAGAGAGGATGGAAGCGGGATCTATATAAGAGTAGGTGAGCAACCACTCTTGGTCAATGATGGAGAGCGACATGATGCCTTCCACATCGATGGTCTGAACCAGTTCCGGACCCTTAATCGTGAACGAAATCTGGTAGGAGTCGGTGTTGGTGGTCAGCGTGTCGGTCGAGAAGGTGGCGATATTGACCTGCACCAAAACTGAACCTGTGGTCACAATCTTGTATTTGTGGCCTTCAGCAAAGGGGTAGTCGAAAAGCACATCGGTGCTTGCACGCGAAGTGGCAACTGCCTTGATGGGCTCGGGAGCGTCGTCGATGAAGAGGTCGAAGCCAACGGCTACCATGTTGAACATGGTCAGCGTGTAGTCGGTCGGGTTGGGGTAGGAGAGGGTCAGACCTGCACCTTCGAACTCCTCGATATCCTCAAACACTGCACCGTCTTCAATGCTCCATGTAGCGGTTCCCCACTCAAAGGTTTGGGCATTGGCGCTAAGCAAGCTGCCCAAAGCCACGAATAATGTAAGTAAATGTTTTCTCATAAGCCAAAATATTTAATATGTTGATGAAATGATTGCAAAAGTAAACATAAAATCTCATTCTCATGCGATAATTGCTAAAAAATCCTAAAAAAAAGCGATGAATTGTCATGATATTGATTAATCTCTCGAAAAATCGTTATCCCGTCATCCCGAAATCTCGTCATCCCGTTATCCCGATATCCCGAAAAAATCAAAAAAAGCTCCCGACTAACTTGCCGGGAGCCTTTTTCTTGTTGATAGTGAGTCTTTGCTTACTTAGCGTACATAGCAACGATTGCCTCGTACAGCTCCTGCTTGCCTGAAGTCTGCTTCGGCTCGTTAACCTTCTTGCCATACTCGTAAACCTGCTCGAGAGTCAGTTTGCCTTCCTCGAAGTCCTTGCCAAGACCAGAGTCGAACGAAGCGTAACGCTCTGCCTTCATCTTCTTGTAAGGTGACTTCTCAAGCAACTCGGCTGCGTTCTCCAATGCGCGGGCCATGGCGTCCATACCGCTGATGTGAGCGATCAGGATGTCGTCAAGGTCTGTGGAGTTGCGGCGAGTCTTTGCGTCGAAGTTGGTACCACCTGTGCCAAGACCACCGTTGCGGATGATCTCCATCCATGCCTGAGTGAGCTCGTACTGGTCGATGGGGAACTGGTCGGTATCCCAGCCGTTCTGGTAGTCACCACGGTTGGCGTCGATGCTGCCAAGCATACCTGCGTCAACTGCGCATGCCAACTCGTGCTCGAAGGTGTGGCCAGCCAAGGTGGCGTGGTTAACCTCGATGTTCACCTTGAAGTCCTTGTCAAGACCATTGGCACGGAGGAAACCAATAACGGTCTCTGTGTCAACGTCATACTGGTGCTTGCTGGGCTCCATGGGCTTGGGCTCGATGAGGAATGTACCCTTGAATCCCTTGCCACGGGCATAGTCGCGGGCCATGCCGAGCATGGTGGCCATGTGCTGCTTCTCACGCTTCTGGTCTGTGTTCAACAGGCTCATGTAACCCTCACGGCCGCCCCAGAATACATAGTTCTCTGCGCCCAACTCAATACCTGCGTCGATGGCGTTCTTGATCTGGACAATTGCGCGGGCTACTACGTCGAAGTCGGGGTTGGTGCTGGCACCGTTCATGTAGCGCTTGTTGCCGAATACGTTGGCGGTTGACCACAGCAATTTGATGCCGGTCTCTGCCATCTTCTCCTTCAGGTAGGCTACGATTGCCTTCATGTTGGCCTCGTACTCCTCTACGTTGGCGCCCTCAGAGATGAGGTCCACGTCATGGAAGCAGAAATAAGGAATGCCAAGTTTCTGCATGATCTCGAAACCTGCGTCAACCTTCTGCTTGGCAATGGTCAGAGCGTCTGCACCCTGGCTCCAGGGGAAGCACTTTGTGCCACCACCGAACTGGTCGCCACCGTCTGCGCACAGTGTGTGCCACCATGCCATTGCGAAACGAAGCCAGTCCTTCATCTTCTTGCCCATGATCACTTTCTCTGCGTCATAGTAGTGGAATGCCATTGGATCTGTCGAATCCTTGCCTACGAAAGGAATCTTACCTACTGTTGGAAAATACTCTTTTGCCATAATGTTTTTTTGTTTTTTTGAATAAGTTTGTTAGATGATTTAATGTTCTTGAATAGTTATTGTTCTCTCCACTAGATGACCTGGAATGTCCAGGATTTCTAGTTTCTCGTTTTTCTTGTCTTATTTGCCCACGATGGTGTCAAGACGCTGCTTCCAGAGGTTGTAAGCGTCAAGATATGCGTCGCGGTTCTTCACGTCGGGCTCGATGGTCGAGATGTGCCTCAACGTGCTGAAGGCCTCGTCGGCGTCCTTGTAGATGCCGGCACCGATACCTGCGCCCTTGGCTGCGCCTACTGCACCGTCGGTCTCATACAGGTCGATGGTCGCGCCTGTCACACTCGCCAGCGTCTTCGTGAAGATGCCGTTGAGGAACATGTTGGCGTAGCCGGCGTGTATGTTGTTGATAGCCATGCCCATGTCCTTCATGATGTCGATGCCCTGCTTGAACGAGAACACGATGCCTTCATGCGCGGCGCGGATGAGATGGGCCTTGCTGTGGACGTTGAAGTTGATGCCTTGGATCGAGCAACCGATGTCCTGGTTCTGAAGGATGCGCTCTGCACCGTTGCCGAAAGGTATGATGCTCAAGCCGTTGCTGCCGATGGCTACGGTCGAGGCAAGCTCGTTCATGTCGTTGTAGCTCACGCCCTCGGGGGCCACGTTGCGCTTCATCCAGGCGTTCAGGATACCTGTGCCGTTGATGCAGAGCAACACACCCAGACGGGTCTGCTCCTCCGTGTAGTTCACGTGGGCGAAGGTGTTCACACGGCTTAACTTGTCGTAGTTCACCTGGTCGAGCACACCGTAAACCACACCAGAAGTACCTCCTGTGGCGGCTATCTCACCGGCGTTCATCACGTTCAGCGACAAGGCGTTGTTGGGCTGGTCGCCACCACGGTAGCTGATAGGGGTGCCGGCCTTCAGACCCAGCTCTTCGGCCACTTCCTTGCTCACCACCGACTGAACGGCAAATGTGGGAACGATGTTGGCGATGATGTCCTGGCTGAAACCGAAGTAGTTCATCACGTCCTTGCTCACCTCCCTGTTCTTGAAGTCCCAGAAGATGCCTTCCGACAAACCGGAGATGGTGGTGTTGATGTCACCGCTCAGGCGCATGGCGATGTAGTCGCCGGGGAGCATGATCTTGTAGATCTTCTCAAACAACTCGGGCTCGTTTTCCTTCACCCAGGCCAACTTGGCGGCGGTGAAGTTGCCGGGAGAGTTGAGCAGGTGGCTCAGGCAGTTCTCTGCACCGATGGCCTCGAACGCCTTGTTGCCGTAAGGAACGGCGCGACCGTCACACCAGATGATGCTCGGACGCAATACCTGCTTGTCCTTATCTACACACACCAGACCGTGCATCTGGTAACTGATGCCGATGGCCTCGATGTCCTCGGGCTTCGCGCCTGTCTTGTTCACTACCAGACGGGTGGCGGCTTTCATGTTGTCCCACCACATCTCAGGCCGCTGCTCGGCCCATCCGGGTTTCTTTGCGATGATTTCTGCTTCTTTTTCCGGCCAGAAGGCGGTGGCGGCGATTGCGCCTGTCTCTCTGTTCACTAAGGACGCCTTCACTGACGATGTGCCGATGTCGTATCCAAGTAAATACATGCTGTTGGTTTTTTATGTCAAGGTTTGTTGATGAAGTGGACGGCCGATTTAGTGTTCTTCAATATAGATAGGTAAAAAAGGACCATACCAACTTCTTTAGTGCAAAGATATTCAGACTTTCGCTATTTGCAAATTATTTCTATAACAAATATTGTAATTTTTGTAACATTTACCATTTCATTTTCCACAACGACATGGAATGATACTTCTCGACAAGGTTATTACCGAATGATTAGGCAGCACTTGCAAATATTCAGCGTGTTTTATTTTCGTAATAAACAGATTTTGCTTAATTTTGCACTGACAATATTGAGCGTGCAACATCCGCCCAAAACTATCTTGTATGATAAGCTATCTGTTGAACAATAGGCAAATAATGAAAAGTAAATTCATCATCATTGCATTGGCCTGTTTCACCCTCTGCACCAGAGGATATGCGCAGGACAGACCGAAGGAAGAACACAAGCATCGGTCGGCCATACTCGAGAAGGCGCGCAAGTTCATTACATACGATGTCACCAAACTCGACACCAATTATATCTCCGTAGCCGACCGACAGTGGCTCTTCATGCTCAATTCCGTGATCAGCAAGACGAATGTCGATATCAAGACACCTGATATTCTTGTTAGTCCTGCGATGAGCGAAGGACTCATGGGACTGGTTCCTGTGGGGGCTAATATGGGAAGACTCAAAATCGATGCTTCCACACCCTACAGCTACCGACTTGGATTCTACATCAGCTACGGAAAGTTGGGAGGCGGATACAATATGGCGCTTACAAGCCACAACGACCAGGAATTCAATTTCAAATTCAATGGCAACAGATTCGGCATGGATCTCAGATACCATAAGACCAAGAAAATCGAGGGCGAATTTGAATTCGAAAACATGGACCGTATCGAAGACATCATGATCGACAAAATCAGTTCCATGTCTGAAGATGAGATTGAAGAGATGTATCAGAAGGTGGAGGAACTGGAAAAGAAAATGGACGAGGCTGAGAACATTGAGCAGGGAAACATTCAAATCACCTCCTTTGTCTGCAACATGCATTATGTCTTCAACCACAAGAAGTTCAGTTATGCCGCGGCAATGAAACCCAAGAAAATACAACTCAAGTCGGCGGGCTCATGGTTGCTGGGGTCATCAATCTACTATATGCAGTTCAAGGCGGTCGACGACGAACTCATCATGACCTTCAATGGACTCAACCGCTTCAAATCGTTCTTCTTCGCATTGGGAGGTGGATATGGCTACAACTGGGTCACATGCAAACGAAAACTCATGTTCCACGGATCCATCATGCCTATGCTCATGTACTCTATCAAGTCCGACGCGGGTATGAAAAACCGTGACATGACCGAGGAGGAACGTGCACGACTGAAGGAGGCTACTAAGACATACTTGGGCGGAAAATCACACCTCACCTACGCCGGAGTGGCGAGAGCTTCTGTGGTCTATCAGATCAGCGACAGGTATGTGGGAGGACTCGACACTACTTTCGATATCTTCAAGATCGGACGTTCACCGCGCTACGAGACCCTCGCCCGCGACTGGATCTTCCACGCCTACCTCGGCTACCGCTTCTAACCCCCCCAGCCGAGTTCGGCTGGTGTCAGCTAACGCCTAAGAACAGGGTACGTGGGCTGCCAGCCCGCGATCATCCGGATGGCCAAGCGCTAACGCCTAACGCCTAATCACGGTTGTGTGCCCGGCCTTTCCACGGCCGGGGTTGTAATCGGTTAAGTGCTCGGCCGTACTACGGCCGAGAAAAGCCTAGCAAACGGCGAAGCCTTCTCAATAACCAATAACCCATAACCAATAACCTTTCAAAAGCTCTCGACTACACCAATCAAAACCTTATTATATTATGAAGATTATCAATTTTGCGGACTCGAAAACGGTTATCAACCAGTATGTGGCTGAATTGCGCGACGTCAATGTACACAACGACAGGGCGCGCTTCCGTCACAACCTACAGCGTATAGGCCAGCTCATGGCCTTCGAACTGAGCAAGACGCTCAACTATTCCGAAAAGGATATTACCACACCACTCGGCATCGCTAAGGCCAACACACACGACGACGAGATCGTACTGGCCACTATCTTCCGAGCCGGACTGCCGTTCCATGCCGGATTCCTCGACATCTTCGACAAGGCCGGAAACGCCTTCGTATCGGCTTACCGCTACTACAAGGACAAGGAAGGAGTCGATGTGGGCATCAAGATCGAGTATATCGCCTCACCGGCTCTTGACGGTAAGACGCTCATCATCGCCGACCCCATGCTCGCCACTGGCGGAAGCATGGAACTGGGCTACGAGGCTTTCCTCACCAAGGGAACGCCTGCCACGGTGCATCTCTGCTGCGCCATCGCTTCCAAGAGGGGAGTGGAGTACGTGAAGAAGGCGTTCCGCGACAAACCCAACTTCTATCTTTGGTGCGCGGCTATCGATCCTGACCTCAACGAGCACTCCTACATCGTGCCCGGATTGGGCGATGCTGGCGACCTCGCTTATGGCGACAAGGTGTAATCCCATCGTATCGTCCATTTTAACTCCCTCTTTATTACTCGCAATAGTGGAGTAAACTCGCTTATGTCGAAAAGGTGCGATTCTATCGTATCGTCCATTTTAACTCCCTCTTTAACTCCCCCTTTTAACTCCCCTTTTAACTCCCAATTCATAATTTTAACTCCCCCCTTAATTAATGGCAGTAGAGCAGACTACCGACAGACAGCAGTTCGCAAAGAACTTCCCCTGCACCTTGCACGTCTTCAACACCGTGGCGTTCTCCACACTCAACGAGGACAAATGTGAGGAACTCAGGTTCTTGGAACTCAAGGACCACAAACCACGCATGGGAATCACATTCGGACTGAGGGGCAGTCTGCTCTGCTCGCCATTCAGCGCGCCCTTCGGCGGATTCGTCTTCGCTAACCCCGACTCATCGCTCGAGATGGTCGATAAGGCTGTGAAGGCACTCGTCAGGTACGCCGACCTCCGACGACTGTCCATTCGCATCACACTCCCTCCTGCCTTCTACCACCCACAACTCATACCCAAACAGCTTTTCAGCCTCTCTGCCAACGGATTCCGTCAGCTTTACGACGATGTGAACTTCCATTTCGACCTCCACGCCTTCTCCGACTATAAGTCCATTCTCTGGCGAAACGCCCGCAAGAACCTGCAGAGGGCACAGCGGGAACCCTTCGTCTTCAAACGGGCTGAGAGCCAGGAGGAAATCATCGTCGCATATTCCACCATCGAGCAGAACCGCAAGTCCAAGGGCTATCCGCTGAGGATGTCGCTGCAAGACGTGCTCGACACCATCCAGGTCATTCCTGCCGACTTCTTCAACCTCAGCATGAACGGCGCCAATGTGGCGGCTGCTCAGGTCTTCCATGTGGCTCCAGATGTAGTCCAGGTCATTTACTGGGGCGATGTGCCGGGCTTCGAGAACTACCGTCCCATGAACTGTCTCGCAGCCCATCTCGTGGACTACTACAAGAAGGCTGGCATTCATTACGTCGATGTAGGACCCTCCTCCCAGTTCGGCGCACCCAGCATCGGCCTCTGCAATTTCAAGGAGAGCATCGGCTGCCGCATCGAAAACAAATACACCTTCGAATACAACCCCAAGCACTAATCCCCCCTCCCGCCTCCAATCAGTGCTTTTCCCGGCCTTTCCACGGCTGGGGTTTTCGTCCACACCAGCCGAGTTCGGCTGGTGTCAGCTAAAGTCTAAAGCCTATCGCCTCTTGACCTTTGGAGACTATAGCAACTATAAAAACTATGGAGACTATAGCAACTATGGAGACTATAGCAACTATATCAGCTACCGCCTCCCGCCTATAGCCTATTGATAGGGAGCCATTGTGCCCGCCGATTTGGTCGGCGGTGTTTTCGGTTGTGTGCTCGGCCGTACTACGGCCGAGAAAAGCCCAGCCAACGGCGAAGCCTTCTCAATAACCAATAACCAATAACCAATAACCTTTCCTCAGCTATCTCACTTTTTTCAATATTTTTCCCTCAAACATTGCGCTTATTCAGTTAATTATTGCTAAATTTGCAGATTAGATTAATACATCAATACTTTATAATATGGATAACAATTCATCTGACGGTGACGCTGCCCCTAATGTAGCGAGCACCAAAACACAAACGGGCATATTCAACGCCCGTGAACTCGGTCTGCCTAAGATGGGACTCTTAGGACTACAGCACCTTTTCGCCATGTTTGGCGCAACTGTCCTCGTCCCGGTCATCACAGGACTGCCCATCCCTACCACTTTGCTCCTCGCAGGTATCGGAACACTCATCTTCCACCTCATCACCAAACTTAAGGTGCCTGCTTTCCTCGGCTCCTCCTTCGCCTTCATTGGCGGATACGAGGCGGTCAAGAGCATGGGCATGGAGATCGGAATGACTCAGGAACTCGCGCTCGACTATGCCTGTGTCGGCATCTTCTGCGCGGGAATGGTCTATTTCATCCTTGCAGGACTCATTAAACTTTTCGGCAGCAGGAAGATACTTCGTTTCTTCCCACCAATCGTTACAGGACCCATCGTGATCGCCATCGGTCTGACGCTGTCGGGTAGCGCCATCTCCAACTGCACGCAGTCTTGGCCCATAGCCATACTGGCCATACTTATCGTTATCATCGCCAACATCTGGGGTAGGGGAATACTCCGCATTGTGCCTATACTCCTTGGCGTGGTCGGTTCCTATATCATTGCGGTGTGCTTCGGTATGGTCGATTTCCAGGAGTTCAAAGACGCCGCCTGGTTCGGACTGCCTTTCCAACGCGAGACCACCGTACTCGCTGTCTTCGACGCTCCCAACTGGGACTTCATGCTCTCGGCCATCATCGCTATCGTGCCTATAGCCTTCGCCACCATCGTGGAGCATATCGGCGACATGTGCGCCATCTCTTCCACCACTGGCAAGAACTACCTCTATGAGCCCGGTCTGCACCGCACACTCACTGGCGACGGTGTGGCCACAGCACTGGCTTCACTCTTCGGCGCACCGGCCAACACCACATACGGAGAGAACACTGGAGTGCTCAACCTGACTAAAGTCTTCGACCCGCTCGTCATACGCATTGCGGCTTGCTTTGCCATTATCCTCTCCTTCTGCCCTAAGTTTGCGGCACTCATCCACCTCATGCCTGCGGCTACCATCGGTGGTGTGTCTCTCATACTCTACGGCATGATCTCAGCTGTCGGTATC
Source organism: Bacteroidaceae bacterium (assembly GCA_017509605.1). Lineage (GTDB taxonomy): Bacteria > Bacteroidota > Bacteroidia > Bacteroidales > Bacteroidaceae > RUG11857. The sequence continues at coordinate 108,283 of JAFWPH010000037.1, forward strand.
CGAAACCTCGTCGAGAGCAAGACTGACTTCTCCAAGTCACGCAACGTCATCATCGCTGCTCTTATCCTCGTGCTCTCCATCGGCATCAAGTATGGAGCCGACGACAAGGTGATGATTGGCGACATAGGCTTCTCTGGACTGGCCATCGCTGCTCTTGTGGGTATCATTCTCAATGCCATCATACCTCCAGGAGTGACAGCTGCCGACGAGACTGACCAAAAGATTGACGACAATAAAAGTAAGCAGAAAGTGATCATTTGAGAATCGTGAAACCTAATGCTCAAATTTCGATTTTCATGATTTTTGAATAGATATGAACCTGATTATCATTTATGTCCTGATCACTGTCGTGGTCTCGGCGATGTGTTCCATCCTCGAGTCCGCGCTCTTATCGACACCGCTGTCTTACGTCACGACACTCGAGAGCAAGAACCATCCAAAGGCGAAACGCCTCAGACTCTATAAGGAGGATATCGACCGACCCATATCGGCCATACTCACACTCAACACCATCGCTAACACGGCCGGTGCAGCGCTCGTCGGTGCACAGGCCACTCAGGTCTTCGGCAACGCCTTTGTTGGCGTTACATCTGCCGTGTTCACCCTCCTCATACTCGTCTTCTCCGAGATCATACCCAAAACCATCGGAGCTGACTACTGGCGCAAAATCATACTCCCGGCATCCTCCATCATACGGGTGCTGATCATCATTACCTATCCCATCGTGCTACTCTTGCAATGGATTACGGGACTTGTCACGTCCGACAACCGGCCCGCGGCTGTCAGCCGTGAGGAGGTGTCGGCCATGGTCACCGTCGGTGCCGAGGAAGGAGTGCTGGAGAAGAAAGAGAACAAGATGATCCAGCACCTGCTCAAACTCGACGAGATCACAGCCGAGGAGATCATGACACCCAGCGTCGTGGTCGATCTCGTCAACGAGAAGATGACCGTACGTGACTTCTACAAGAAGGAGGAATACAGCAAGCACTCGCGCATCCCTGTCTATACCGACACCGACGACTATGTCTCGGGATATGTGCTGCGTCAGGCAGTACTCGAGCGACTGGCTGAGGATAAGTTCAACACCACACTCGCCGAACTGGCCCGTCCCATCCTCACCTTCGAGGAGGAGACACCCGTCTCCAAGATCTGGGAAAGTCTTTTGGAGAAGAAAGAGCAGATTTCCGCCATCCTCGACGAGTACGGCGGTTTCCGTGGTCTGGTCACCATGGAGGACGTCATCGAGACCATGCTCGGCTTCGAGATTGTGGATGAGCGCGACTCCGTCGTCGATATGCAGGAGCTCGCCATCCAGCAGTGGCAGAAGCAGAAACGCAAGATCCACCGCCGCCCCCCCAACCAAGAATAGGCCTCTTTGCTTTAGACAGCCATGGCCGCAGTCGCGGCCAGTCCTTTCCGACCTTTAGTCCGTAAACGATACATCCGTGGCAACTGCCACGGATGCTTTTTTCTTCCTGTAGATGACGGGTAAAGGCAAAAAACCAACGCTTAACGCCTAAGAACGGTTGTGTGCCCGGCCTTTTCACGGCCGGTGTAATCAGTTGTGTGCCGGTGTTTTCATCCACACCAGCCGAGTTCGGCTGGTGTCAGCTTAAGTCTAAAGCCTAACGCCTAGAGCCTAATCACTCTCGCCTCTTGACCTTTGGAGACTATAGCAACTATAGCAACTATGGAGACTATAGCAACTATATCAGCTACCGCCTAAAGCCTATTGATAGGGAGCCATCGTTCCCGCCGATTCGGTCGGCGGTGTAATCGGTTGTGTGCTCGGCCGTATTACGGCCGAGAATAGCTAATGCATAGAAAAGACTACTGAAAATTAGATTTGAAAGATTTAATCAGATTTGTGAGATTTTGATAAAATGCTCACGCTCGGCATAGTTCGAACAAGTTCGGCTCTGCCCTCGCTTAATCGCATTTTTCTCGCCGAAGGCGACTCCAGCTAAAGCCTCCAGCCTAAAGCCTATTGATAGGGAGCCATCGTTCCCGCCGATTCGGTCGGCGGTGTAATCGGTTGTGTGCTCGGCCGTACCACGGCTTTGAAATAATTTGTTAGATTTGTCTCGATTTGTAAGATTTCTCGCCGAAGGCGACTCCAGCTAACGCCTAATATAAGGGGAACCCTGTGCCCGGCCATTCATGGCCGGTGTTGTCGTCCACACCAGCCGAGTTCGGCTGGTGTCAGCTCTTGCCTCTCGACTCTTGCCTCTCGACTCTTGACTAAAACTCTACTCAATGCTCAATTCCAGCACCTTAGTCGTGTTGACCTCATCCACCCGGAAATGTTCCGAGATGCGTTCGCCCACAATCCAGGCGATGTCGTTGCCCGACAGCAGCACCTTCTGGTGCTCCTTCTGGAACCTGTTCAACTTCCGTTCCGTCAGGAAGTCGCTCACCAGTTTCAGGTCGCCTTTCAGTCCGAAAGGAGCGAAAGAGTCCCCGTTCTTCACAGTGCGCAGCTTCAGCGGCAGCGTCAGCTTGTCATAGTCCAGGTAAGCGTGATGGCGGTCAGTGTTGATCTTCACATCTTCTATATATACAATACGGTATTTGAGCAGTCCCAGGTCACGGATAGCGAACTCGCCCTCGTCGCCAGTGATGTCCAGCGTGCGCTCCATCTCGTCCGCCTTCAGACGGGTAGGCTCGATGATGATCTCCGTGCGGTCAATCAGCAGACGCTGCTTGGGCGTGGTGAAGATCTTGCCCACCTCGTTCAGTGAGGCGAAGATGCTGATCTCCTGAGCGTGGTTGAAACCCAAGGGATAGATGATCTCGTGAAGCGTCGAACGAGGCGACACCTGGTGCAGCATAGCGTTGATGTTCACCTTCACGATGTCGTTCTCCTTCACCACACACTCGGCCATGCTCTTCTGCATCGCGTCCTCGTAGATCTTGCACACCTCACGCATGTTGTCCATCGACTGAGCGATGTTGGCCGAAGCCGAGAGGTTGATGGAGTTCAGCACCGGCACCACGTCCAGACGGATCTTGTTGCGACTGAACACGTCCTCCCTGTTGCTGCTGTCCTCCACGAAATCCTGACCGTGACGCTCCAGGTAGAAGAGGATGTCACTGCGGCTGATGCAAAGGAATGGACGTATCACTCGCCCGTTCTTCGGGAGGATGCCTCTCATGCCGCGGATACCTGTGCCGCGCACCAGGTTCAGCATCAGCGTCTCCACGTTGTCGTCGCGGTGGTGGGCCGTCACGATGGCCTGGTCACCCGTTTGGTCAAGCACCTCGCGGAAGTAGGTGTAGCGTTGCTCGCGTGCCGCGATCTCCAGGCTGATGCCCATCTTGCTGGCGAAGATGCCTGTCTGGAAGTCGCGTTTGAACAGTCGTATACCCATTCGTTGGCAGAGGTCCGTGACGAACTGCTCGTCGCGCATACTCTCCTTGCCGCGGAGATGGAAGTTGCAGTGGATAGCGTCGCACTGATAACCCAGCTTAGTGAGCATCAGAAGCATACAAACGGAGTCGGCACCGCCACTCAAAGCAATCGCTAATTTCCTGTCCTTGTCGAGCAGGTTGTTGAGTTCGATAAACTTGCTGACGGTCTTCTCTATGGTCGTGATGTCTTGCATGTCTTGTTAGTTGTTGAATATTTGTAGCAGATGTCGGATTCTCCTTCGCTTGTGGTAAAGCGCATAAAGAAACGGGCACCGCACTGCCACCTACGCATGCCCGTCGTTTTCCGATGCAAATGTAGCTCTTTTTGCACATACCGACAAACTCTTGTGCATGCTTTTTCCCATAAATGCACATTTTTCCTACTTTTTGAGCAAATTATGTAAAAAAAGTGTGAAAATCTGCCGCCGATTTTTGTTTACGTCCATGAAAAGCGTTAATTTTGCATTCGGAAATCAGAAAGGGGTGGTTCCAACCACCATCAGATGGTTCCCAACATCATTCTTATTGGTGCCTTGGATGAGTGGCTTAGTCAACGGTCTGCAAAACCGTCTACAGCAGTTCGAATCTGCTAGGCACCTCCACAGAGGGAAGCTCCTATTGGAGCTTCCCTCTGTTTCTCTTGCCTCAACTAACATCAGCAAAATAATTTGTAAGATTTGTCTCGATTTGTGAGATTTCTCGCCTCTCGCCTCTTGACCCTTGCCTCTTGACCTTAGGCGTTAGCCTGAACTCAATAACCAATAACCTATAACCAATAACCTTTCCTCGCCTAAAGCCTATTGATAGGGAGCCATCGTTCCCGCCGATTCGGTCGGCGGAGTAATCGGTTGTGTGCCAGGCCTTTCCACGGCCGGGGTAGTCACCAGCAAACGCCAAAAAAAAGCTAAAAATTTGCTTTCCTCTTCTTTTTTCCTTACTTTTGCCTCAACTAACGTCAGTTCGACGAAAGTGAAGTTAGAGTTGCTAAAAGATTTGTTAGATTTCTCGCCTCTCGCCTCTCGCCTCTTGACTTCAGATAGGGAGCCCTGTGCCCGGGCATTCATGCCCGGTGTTTTCCCCCTACACCAGCCGAGTTCGGCTGGTGTCAGCTAAAGCCTCTTGCCTCTCGCCTCTTGCCTCTCGCCTCTTGACTCTTGACTCTCGCCTCTTGACTCTTGACTCTTGACAAAAATAAAACAATATGAAAACCATCCACCTACTTCTCGCCGCCTGCGTTGCGATGCTCGTAGTCAGTTGCACGAAAAACGACAAAACCCAAATCGACCCCATCTTCGACTACAGCCCCGCAGTCGATCTCTCATCCGTCCTTGAAGCCTACGACTGGTACCAGAAGGAAGGCGGCCAAAGCGAAGACGACATCTACGACCTGCAGAACCGCTTGATGTCAACACCCGACTCCGAGGTATGGCTCTGCACCGACACCTCCTTCATCGTCCATCTCCCCCAGTACGCCAACGCCAAACATCCCTTCCTCCCCCTCGCCGAAGACTTCTACAACGGCATGGTCTATGGCTGGAACGTCTGGAGCAACGTCGAAGTGTGGTTCCGCAGCATGACCTCCAGCGAGCTCTTCGACGAAGACGAAGTCAAGGAGAGCGTCAAGAACATCAGCGTTGACTTCCTCCACGACACCGACATACGCCAGGCTGCCGAACGCTACCGCAACGTCCTCCTCAAGTCCTTCGACGACCTCCCCAAGGTCTGGGAAGACGAACCACCCTATATGCCTTACGCCCTCCTCAACGAATACCTCGAGGCCATCGACAACAAAACGTATAAGTTTTATGAGGATCCTGAAACCTTCGCCGACAGCCTCGACTCCGTCATCCAGAAGGTTGAGTCACTCGCCTTGGAGCGTTTCCACAGTTATGAGCAAGCCAAAGGCGACGAACAACTGAAGGTGATGCTCGACCTACTCGCCAACGCCAGCAACTTCGACGAGCAATGCTCCCTGTGGCGCAACTGGTCCAACTCCATGCAGTCATCCACCGAGAACGTCTGGGTACTCGCCGTTGCCGAGAAACTGATGAACAGCGGCTACTACAGCCCCATCCTCAACAAGATCTGGTTCACCTTCAGAGCCCTGACCCAGACCGAGTACTACGGTGCCTCCCGCGACTCCGAGATCCCCAACCATTTCTACAACGACTTCCGTCGCAAGTGTTATGTGTCCTGTCTCGACCGCATCCAGCGTCATCCCGACGACCGTTGTGCCATGGCCTGCGCCTACAGCATCGCCGGTCGTGTCAACCTCAACCGTTTCGGCCAGTACATGATGGGCAACGAAGCCGTCCCCGAGATTATCTCCCTCCTCCCCAACCGCTACAACTACGCCCACGATAGTGAGGATGATTCCGAGGATGAATAGACCCTCGCCTCCCGACCATCAAATTTTTGGTTCATCCGACATTTCGAGTGATAGAGTAATAGTATTATAAAGAAGGAAGCCGCAATTCTTTGTATATTTGTAGTGACCAAACTAAAATATGCAAGCATGAACAGCAGTTTCCTATATCACGGTTGGGGTCTTTATTCCCAGAAATGTACCAGAGTGGAGTACAAAGGTAACACAATTATTCTGCATGTGGAAACAAAAGAACGACTCTCTTTTTGTCCACAGTGCGGGATGCGTCATTTGGTGAAGAATGGTTACCGTACAAGGGATTTCATAGGTCTTCCCCTTGGCGGCAAGAAGGTAATAGTGAGGATGAAGGTACAACGCTACCAATGCAAGGACTGTGGCTATGACCAGCAGGAGAACATACCCTTTGCCACAGGTAGTCGAAGCTACACTCATCGCTTTGCCCGATATGTGGTTGACCTGCTGAAGATGGCAACGTTGAAGGACGTGGCCTCACTTCTCTGTGTGGGGTGGGATATGGTTAAGGACATACATTCATCCTATCTGCAACGCCACTATTCACCTCCATCTCTGCAAGGTGTGGAGATCATAGGTATTGACGAGTTTGCCAGAATCCGATGCAACACATAGTCACATCGGATTCTGTTAATCTGTTCTTACACCAGCTTAATCAGGCTCCTGAATTACTTGACAAGTATCTTTTTGCCACCAATGATGTTGATACCACGCTGCAGACGTGAGAGGCGTTGCCCCGACATGTTATAGATGGGTCCGGTCTCAAAGTCCGTCTGCTGAACATGTTCGATGATCTCGTCAATGCCCGTCACATTATCTTTTCCATAGTATGTGAGCGTCCAATTGGTCCAGCAAGTCCAGTCCCAGTCGATGACGGTCTGCTTGCGGATACCGATGGTCAGGATGCCATCCTCGCCCACCGTGACAGGCATCTCATTCTTGTAGTATCCAGCCCTGAACCAATTGGAGGCCGCATCGAGCATGTTCGGCACATACAGTTCATTCGTCAGCCTCCAGTCGCCTGTTCCGCCCACGCTCATCACGCTCGCAGCTGTAGCGGCTCTGATGAGGGGCTGCGACACTTCTTCGCCATCGGCTTTGGCATAGAGTATGCCGTGGTTCGATTCTTCTGGTGTGGCATAGAAGGCATCATAGTCGTCTTGTGGCATTCCAGCACGGTAGAAAGCCTGAACGCCGACCATGTAGTTCCCTGCTGGCAGATAGTGGAGGGTCTGATAATAGTCGTAGTTCACCCAAAAGAGCTCGCCCGTGTTGTAGTTCACAGCTGAAGGCGGTGTACCAGCCCATCCCTTGTTGTTGTTCGCCGCATAGTCGGAGTTAACGATGACTTGGGTCATGTCTATCGGATGGTCGATTGAAGCCGTAGCGTAATCTTTCGGTATGCTCAACTTGTTCATCACATCTGCAATAAGTGCCGATTGCTCTTCAATGTCGCTATTGGAAAAACGGCCTTCAATGATGCCTTCCTCGATGGTTTCGGCCAAGGTGGTAGCTTCAGTGATGGCATCGGCTGACGCGGTGTTGCGATACAGTGTCAGAGCGGTGTTGAGTTCCTGGCATTCATCGGTCAGACGAGTGTAGTTGGATATTGACAGCTTGGCCTGTGTCATGGTTCCTGACAGCGCGCAAAGCGCGTCAAAGCGTTTGTGGGCGTCACTCTCGTTCTTGGCGGTCTCTATCATCTCCGAGAGAGCCGCGTATTCGGAAGCACCCATCTTGTATTCAAGCAGGGCTTCTGCCGGCTGGATGATGTCGGCGTTGAGACTCTCGACAATCTCGTCTGTGAAATCGTAGGCATGGTAGATGAGTTGGAAGTGTCCCCATGCCGCCCAGCGTGCTGCACCTGAATTCGCACGCGACCGGATGCCGATATGCAATGTGCCATCAGTCACAATGCCATAGAGTGTCTGGTTGTAACGCCCCGACATGAATGCCGTCGATGCGCCTTGAGATGAATTAGGCACCCAGCCTTTACCCGTATCGTAGTCGGTCTGCCAGCTATCCACCACGTAAGCAGCTTCAGCGGATACATCTGCCATGATATGCTTCACGTTCTTTTCTGTCGTATTGAAGAAGAGTTGTGCTTTGACCTCCTCCGAACCATCGTAAGAACCATTGGAACCCGGACGGTAAAAGGCGTATGCATTGAACTGGTATATACCGTTTGGCAGTCCCGATACGTCTTGATAGATCTCAAATGCTGTCTCAAAGGCCTCGGCACATGGAAAGTCCGTCAAGCCTGTGCTGATGTTCGTGTTTGTGTTCACCCATCCTGCACTGGAGTCGAAATTGGGATTGACCAGCACGTCGGTCACATCAGCACCCGACTGCATGCCGTTCTCCTTGACATCGGTCATCATTGAAAGTAGTTTCTCAGCAGCGACTTTAATCTTGTCTGTGGTCAGCAGACAGTCGTCGATGATGTCGCGGCCCTCACCCATGAGATAGTCGCTGAGCGCATCAACCTCTTTACCTGAATAACTGCCGCCTGTGATCATCGCAAATGCTTCATCGTATGCGGTTTTGTAGTCGATGTAGGCTAAGAAGTTCTCACGAATGGAACGAGCCTGTGAAGGCAACTCAACCACTCGTTTTGCTATTTCATCGGGATCTGTGGCAGAAGCCAGTTCGTTGCGTGAGGCAATGTATTCATCATAAATAGACTGTGTATGGAGCAGTTTGGCTGCCGCTGATGCATAGTCGGGATTGGCTGATAGGGTCTGGTCGCGCATATAGGCGTAGCTCTCGTTCGATCCGCCGAGATAATCAAGCGACCAGTTGTCCATAAAAGTCCAGTCGGTCGGAACATTGCCAGGCTTACGGTAACCCAATGTGATGTTCGTACCTCCCTGAGGGACTACAACATAGAAAGTGTTGTCGTTATAATGACCAGCGGCGAGATATATCAAACCTGTGGACATCATGTTCGGGTACCACACAGAGCCATTGTCTTCTATCAGTTCCACTTCGTCCACACCACTGTTCAAGGAAGAAAGGCTGGGGTCAGCAGCGATGGAGGTCATCGTACGTGTCATCGTCACATTACCCACAACTGCATACACCTCACCTCTGCCAGGCAAGACACCCGACTGTTCTTTGTACATTCGATGGACATCAAGATAGGTGCCCTCACGATAGAACCCCTGCACATTCAGACGATAGATACCGGCGTACGGAACGTTTACGACCTGGCGCATGTCGATATCAGGATAGGAGAAGAACTGGATGCTACCATTCCAATAACCTGGTATCGAACCAGACCAGCCTTTGTTCGTCTCATTACTGAAGTCGTGGTTCACAATCAAGTCTGTCAAATCGACAGGCTGAAGGGGAGAGGCATGCTCAACCCAATAGGCCAACACCTTGGCTTCCACCTCTTCTTTTGCTGCATTCAGACTTTCCGTAGTGCTCTCTGTGTTGTTATAGATAGCCTTTTCTGCATCGAGGTTGATGCCGGGGCAATCGTTCTCAGCCTTCGCAATGGAACTACCTAAATCGGCTGCTGCCCAATAAAGCACCAAGTCGGCGTGTATCGACTCATACACGGAAGGCTCAACAAAGATCCAACGCGTCATGGCGGTTGCGGCTTCTTCCTCGGTCATGCCATCAGGCTCGCACAGGTAAAGGCGGGTGTCGTGCTTCGCACCGATTGCACCGATGTAAGTGTCGAGGAATGTTGTTGGCTTGAATGTCGTGTTTCGGGGAGACAGACCGATGCGGAATGTGCCGTCGTCCTGTGCTTCCAGTGTCCAGAGATGGTCGCTGGTGGATGTCGAGGACTGATCCACCCATATGCCGTCTTCTTGAATAAAAACACGTGCCCACTCACCCACCATGTTCGGCCGGTCCCCGTAGTCATTGGCTTCAATGAGATTAGTCCATACGTAGGATTCGCCATCCCATTCATTACCATCACTTTCGTCGGCGATGAACTTCACTTTGAACCCCTGAGTGGTTTTCCAACTTGCTTGTGTGCCCCAGTCGTTGTTACCGAGGAAAAAAGCACTTGCATCCACATTGTAAAGGTAGAACTCCCGTCCTGCCTCGAAGGTCGCCGCCTGTGGAACGGGTTTCTTCCATTGGGCATGGGCGGCAGTCAGCATCGCCACACACGCCAGTAAGAATAGAATTCGTTTCATAACTGTTAAGTATTGATTAGTGAATAGTTTATTTGTTGAATCGTATATCATTTCAGTCCTTGGGTGGCACCATACGCTGCGTCAAGACGACGTAGTTCGTCCAAAGGCAATGCAACGGCATCTTCTATTTCCAGAACCCCGTATGCATCTTTCATCCGCATGAGCGGATCGAGAGAGGTGGCTGTCAGCCATGGGAGCCAGATGTTCACACCACTGCCACGGGGGATTCTCATTCCCCATGCCTCGGTCTGGTAACCGCGATAGGCATAGCCGAGCTTGCCATCGAAGTCCATCGTGTGTTTCGTGTTCTTCTCGAGAATCTGAGCGAAACGCAACATGTACGGGTCTCCTGTCAGCACGTAAAGACGGAAGAACTCAAACGAGTTGTAGGCCAATCCACAGTCGCCACCGGAATGGCTTGAGGTAATGAGGGTTAGCCCAACGGTAGTCTTGTCGGAACTGATGGGCATTGACTTTCCTGGCTGTGGCGGAATATTCCACACGTAGCAGAAAGACATACTGTAGTAAGCAGCCTGACGGGCCACTTCAATCCACTGTTCCTTTCCGGTCAGGTCATAGAGGCACAGAGCAGCCTCTACCATTTTCTGTCCAGATTCACGGTCAACGACATAACTCTGATCTATTACACATCCCATGTAGCAATAGGGGTTGTGTATTTGTTTCAGGCAATAATCGCCTGCTTTCAGTGCAGCTGTCTTGTATTTCTTGATGTGGGTCACTGCATACATCTGAGTGAGGAAACGCACGAGACAGGGTGTCAGCATCTTACCCTTGTCATAGACAGCACCGTCGGAACTGTAGGACTTGGCGAAACTGCCGTCGCCGTTCTGCTTCAGCACTAACCAGTCGGCAGCGTTCCTGCAATAGCGGAGCCAAGAGCCTTTTCGTCCAGGGGCATGTTTCTCGGCCGTCATCCATGCCTCAATCATCGCCTCCAGGCCGCCCTGCATGTTGCGAAGGTCGTTGAACTGGGTGCCACCACCGTCATAGTCAATGAAATCGTGGTTCACATGACTATAGAACACGCGAGGCAGACCTGAAGGCATGGGACTCTTCGTCGCCCAGAAATCCAACAACTGCTCACCTTTCAACTTGCATACGTTATCGCCCGTCTCCAAACCGTAGCGATAAAGGTAGTAGCCACAGGCGGGCTGCATGCCCACAAAACCAGCGCAGTAGCTGACGATGCCGTTCACTTCGCCACTATTGAGGAACGTGGAGAACGGGAAGCCTGGTGCGCCTCTCGTCTTCATCCAGTTCTTGTCGAGTACCTCGATACCTAAGCGAAGCACTTCGTCGTTGCTGATATCCAGCAGTTGAGGAGCGTAGGAGTCGAATCCGAATCTGTAATGTGACTCCATTGAGGCAGGAAAACCAGTCTCACTGGCCACATGAATAAGCAAAGTGTAGTTGTGGACAACCGAAGGATTGACAGGATGGCTACGCCATGCCCAATTGCGTTGCTCGTCGGAAGAACCGCCGACCAGAGTGTGTTCACCTTCAGCGCCTGGATATCAATAAACCAAGGCAGGAGCCTTGCCTTTCGTTCGGAATCCTAAAGAACCGAAACGCATTCCCGCACTGACAACCATTGACCGGCCTTCGTCTTCTGACACTGTAGCAGGGTCCAGATTATAGTCTGTAATCGACATAGATATGCCATCGGAATGCGACATCAGCATCGTCTGAGGCAAAGGCAAACGGTCCTCCCTGGCCAGTATCCATTCATCGGACAGTCCCTCTCCAATGGAGTTCGCACTCTTATGGTCGCCGTTCCTGTAGATCACACCAGGCATGAAGAAGTCGTAGTCGTTGACCGTTGCGGCCTCATCACGATGCAACATGAACAACGAATTGAAAGCGTGGTCGGCACTGACCGACTCGGCAACATTGACCTCACGAACCAAACGCAATGTGTTTTCATTCTTGTAATCCACCGAATAATTGTCTGTTATCAAGAAGCGACTTCCTGCTGAGGTGGTAATGGAGGCAGTGCAGACAAGCGTCATGCCACTCTTGGACATATTGGAGTAAGAGGCGGTGTAGGTCACTGGCTGTTCTGCGTTTTCGCCATAGAGATGGAGCACTACCGGACATCCGCCTTCGGTCACGAAATCAACGTTATTATACGATATGCGCGGTGTATAGGTCCCATCAGAGGACGTGAGTGTCAGACGTAAATCGCCACTCACTATCGATGTTTCCTGAGCGAATGATTCGAAAGCGAAAAGCAACGCAAGAGTAATGAATAATGAGGTCTTTTTCATCATCGTATGAAGTGTTTTTTGCCGTTTATCATATATATTCCAGGAGCGAGACCATGATGTTTTGTGTCAATCTTTCGACCCGACAAATCGTAAACTCCTTCCCATTCACTCTTTTTGCGGTCAGGGAGAATGTTGTCGGAAATGGGTGCATCGATGGCACTCGGCACTTCGCCGGATAATTGTAGAACATAATAAGTAGTGGAGCTGGCATTAAGGGTGGTATAGATGCCGCTGACGTCGGAAAGGGACACGGGGCGTTCTACATCATTGGTCTGGATGGTGGCATTTTCAATGTCTGCATGATGTATGCGGAGTGTTGTCGGTTGTGGAATGTCGGTGTTGTTCACCACATGAATACGCAAGGCCGAGAAATCGGGGGAACAAGTGGCAGTGGCCGACAGTTTCGGCGTGTCATCCAGTGTCACTTTGTGTATGATTTCGCCATCGAGCGAAAGTGCCACGTTCTCACCACTGAATTTGGCCTCCATGCGGTAGTTGCGGTTGGACTGTAGAATAATGTCAGCCGAGGATAGTGTCTGCAATGAACCATCGGTCGATTGTTCTACTTTTGAGGTGTTACCATCAATCCCCAGGCTCCAACGAACAAAGTTCTCGTGGTCGGTCAGACTGAACACAAGTATGAATCCGCCAGAACCACTCTGCCTGATGGCCTCAACAGCAATTGAACCGTCGTGGCCAGGCGAGACGTAGCATACCTGCATGTCCGTTGATGTGGTACGGATGTCTTGTTGACACAGACGGCCGCTCGACAGTTCCCATGCGCCACCGTAATAGTTCCATTCCAGTTTCTCTGACGTGAAAGAGTCGCGGAAAAGCAGTTGACCCTCGACATCCCGAATCTCGGCATTGTCGAATGCCACGACCGCTCCATCGCTACCTAAACCCCAGTAGGCATCACATCGTGAGATGAAGTTGTTGTAGGATCTCACCACTGTTTCGCCTTCCATCTTGGTTTGCAGCAGGTCGATGTCCAGAATGGTCTGAGCATGAGCCACCAAGAAGAATGATGTGTTTAAGATGATGTATAGTATGGCTCTTTTCATTGTTTGATATGTGTTGTTTGTTATGTGAATGTAGTGTTGTCGATTTCGTTGCAAAGTTAAGGACGGGAATCGGAAATGACGAATATCTATCGTTCATTGATTTATAATTTCCGTTCAAATTTTCCGGGGGTGACACCAAATTGTTTCATAAAGCAAGAACTGAAGTACTGCACTGACGAGAAGCCTGTGAGTTCAGCTACTTCCTTGATGCTTCGCCCACCTTCGGCAAGCAGTTCTGCCGCCCGTCGCAATTTGGAGAAGCGGATGAACTCCTGGGGAGACATGGAAGTGAGACTTTTCACCTTCCGGTACAATGTGCTGACACTCATGTTGACGTGTTCTGCCATCTGCTCCACCGTAATGCCCGAATCCTGCATGTTGACAAGGATGAACTGTGTGAGAGAGTCGAGCAACTGTCGGTCGAGTTCGTTACGGGCTACGTTCTCGGTTAGAGCATAGGGCGATTGGGCATAGGTTTTGCTCAGCAATTGACGACCGAGTAGCAGATTGTCTATTTGCGCAAGCAATTGCTGGGAGTGAAACGGCTTTTCGATATAAGCATCAGAATGGGCTTCGAGCGCTTCGACATGGTCTTGTAACGACACTTTGGCTGTCAGCATGATGACCGGAATGTGACAGAAGCGTGAGTCATTCTTTACACGTTTGCAAAGCTCTATGCCATCGATGACCGGCATCATAATATCGGTCACAATGATATTGACCATCTGGTTTGACAGGATGTCGAGAGCCTGTTGGCCGTTGTCGGCCTCGATAACGGAATAGGACGATGAGATGTCCTGGCTGACGAAATGACGGAGTTCTATTTCGTCGTCAACAAGCAGAACGGTCGGACGGTCGTTTTTCTTGGCTGTCGAAGGCGTTTTGTCGTCTTGGGTCAGGGGGAGTGTGAAAACAAAAGCATTTTCGCCTTGTGACTTGTCGTAGCTGAGTGTGCCATTCTGCATTTCTGCCATTTTGCGAGCGAGTGGCAAACCTAATCCAGTGCCGTTGATCGCGGTGTTCTCACCTTCATGATAGACTTGGTGGAAAGGCTTGAAAATGTCGTGCAACTCGGTATCGGGAATGAGTGCACCATCGTTGCTTACACGGAGGACTGCCGAGGGTGTTGTTCCTCTTGTCTGTTTCAGGCTGACGGTGACTTGGCTTTTCCCATATTTCAGGGCGTTGCTGAGCATATTGGTGACAATCTTGGTCAGTGCCTCAGCATCGCCCATGACGTGACAAGCGGCAGGTTCAGCCTTCAGGACATAACGAATGTCTTTCTGTTGGGCCGAGATGGAGAACGAATTGTAAATGTCGGTCACGATTTTGAGGAAATCTACCATACGGACACTGAGCGGATAGGACTGCGCTTCGACACGGCGGAAATCAAGCAACTGGTTGACAAGACCCAGAAGGCGGTTGGTGTTGCGGCGCATGATGGAGAGGGTCTCTGAAATGGTCTGTTGATTCTTGACGGGCAATGCATGATCGTTGTTGACGGTCTGTGATTCAGATGCGCTCAGGCGATCCAGACTGCCATTGATGAGGGTGAGAGGGGTGCGGATCTCGTGGGTGATGTCGGTAAAGAACTTGATCTTGTCGTTCAGAGCCTCCTTCTCCAACTCGGCTCTTACAGCCTCTATCCGGGCTTTCCGACGTTGACGTGTCACCCTCCTGTAGTGATAGATGAAGAACAGTGTCAACAGAATGGTTGCCATGGCATAGCAGAAGAGCGCGAGGGGTGAGCGAAGTGGCGGATATGGCACGTCGAACTCCAAAGTGGAACAGTGGCCGGACCACAATCCATTGATGGTGGAGGCTTCGACTTGCAAAGTGTAGTGTCCTGGAGTGAGATTGTTGTATTGAACTTTCTGCAAGCCTTGTGCCACTATCGGCTCCAAGTCCACTCCGTTGAGCCAATAGCGGAACCACAAACTTTGGGCAGACGAGAAAACCGGCACTGAATACTTCACACTGAAAGATGATGATTGTTGAACAATATCGGTAAAGAATACACGGTAGTTCTTCTTCTGCTGCTGGATGTCGGTAGGATTGAAGGCTATCATACCGCTGAGTGTGCCAATGTAGATTTCTCCTTTCGCATTCAGGTAACCTGAATTGAAGTTGAATTGGTCGGTAGGCAGGGAATTGTGAAGTCCGTATCTCACAATCTCGTATGTGGATTTGTTCAGGCAGAAAAGTCCGTTGGAGGTCGAAATCCAAAGGTAGCCGTTGGCATCCTCCAGGATCTTGCAGATGGTGATATTGGGGTGGGAGAGATTGGTGTCGTAGGTCTTCATGCATCTTGAGGCACGGTCATACAGGAACAGACCGTGAGTGTTGGTGCCTATCCACAGCCGATTTGAAGAGTCTTCAAAGATTGTGGTCAGGTCTTCGTATTCAGTGGGCATACGAACGGCTCGTTGGTACGGACGGTCGAGTTGCCACAAGCCGTTGTTGAACGTCCCAACTAGTATCTCGTGACTGAGGGTTTCGTAAATGCAATGGACAAAACTATAGCGCAGGCCTGCTATAGGTACAAAAGTCTGGCTGGCGCGTTCGTAATGATACATACCCGCCATGGTACCGATAAGGATCTCGTCGTCAGATGTGCGGAAAATCTGCACGATGGTGTTGCTCTGAAGTCCGTCGGCTGTAGAGTGGGAATAGTAATGAGCGATGATGGAACTTCGCCGCATGTCATAAATATACAGTCCTTCATCGAAGGTGCCAATCCACAGACTGTCGCCTGTGACAAGCAACCCTTGTATGTTGTTTGTAATGGACTTGCCATGCCACTCTATACCTTTCATGCTAGAGAAGAGTCCGTTAGACGGGTCGTAATGGCACAGGCCTCCGTCTTCGGTGCCAACGAACAGGCCACCTCGTGTGTCGGGTATGATCTCTCGTACAACATTGGCTATTGGTTTGGATTGGCTGTCAATGGGCAGAAGGGTGCGGAAGTCCCTTGTACCGGCGGGAAGATAATCCACTCCACCGAAATAGGTGCCTATCCAGATTCCACTTTCACGGTCTTCGTACAAGGCATGAACAGCATTGTCGGATAATGACGCTGTGTTTGACGGATCTTTTACGATGTGCCTGATAAAAGCCAACTCACGAAGGGAATAGACACTGATTCCATGTTCTGTGCCGAACCAAAACTCGTCGTTGCCTCGATG
The DNA here is from genome assembly GCA_017509605.1 of Bacteroidaceae bacterium. GTDB lineage: Bacteria > Bacteroidota > Bacteroidia > Bacteroidales > Bacteroidaceae > RUG11857. Next base: position 124,789 of record JAFWPH010000037.1, read on the forward strand.
TAAAACGGTGTGAATATATATCGGCAGTCCATTGTCATCGTTGGTGAACAAGGTCGAGACTTTGAATGTGGCAGGGTCAAACAAACGGACACCCCCTCGCTGGGTGGTGATCAGCAACGAACCACCAGTGGTTTCAACTAGGTTGTTGGGGTGGATGGCATTCTCACGTTCTTCTTGGGTGAGAATCGGAAAGCAGGAGAACTTGTCGCGTGTGGCATCGTAGAGAAAGAGGTCGCCACTGTGGGAGACAACCCAGACCCGTCCGGAGTTGGCGCATATCACATGGGCTGGCACGAAATGGTCTTTTGTGGGGAAGAAACGTGATTGCTTGCCGTTGGCGAACACTTTATGCAAGCCCTTCATATCGATTACCCACATGTTTCCGTCATGGTCGGGAGTGATACACACGATATGACCTGTGATTGCGGAAAGAGTCTCGGACTTGTTGATGAACTGACTATGATAGTAGTCATAGATGGCAAGGCCTCGGGTGGTGCCAATCCAAAGCATGCTGTCTGAAGACTCGGTCAACACATTGATGGTGGCACTCGGAAGGCCATCTTCTCCATCTGGAAAGAAATGACGGATATTACTGCCGTCGAAACAGTTAAGGCCCAGCTGTGTGCCGAACCACATAAATCCACGGCTGTCTTGAAACAGGGAGGTGATACTCAGATGTGAAAGTCCCTCTTCACGTCCATAACGGCGGAAACGCTCGTTCTGGGCTTGGATGTTTATCTGGCATAATAAGCACAAAAAACAATATATAATATAAAATCGTTTTCCCATAACGCAAAGATAGGCTTTGTTTCACAATTTGTGTTATGAAAATCGGTCAATTTATTATATGGAACGGTCAAAATGCACATGGGAGGCGATTCGCAGCATTGCATCGACATCGCCTCCTAGACAAGGGCTACAGCGATGAGGAATGACAATTTTTCCACGACGACGCAGAGCGTGCATGTGGTTGGCTGTTTTCAGAAAAAAAAGGGTGGGGCGTTTGGAGATGAGCCAGAGTTTTCGTATTTTTGCACGAAAAGCAATCGATATGGAAAGATTCTTCAATACTGCAGGCCCTCAGAAACCTGATATCTGCTATACCATTGATCCTTTAAGCAGGTTTGACTTGGATGACATACTAATGCTGATACATCAACAGCGTTACTTTGTGCTTCATGCACCCCGTCAGACAGGAAAGACATCGTGTATGCTCGCCCTTCGCGACTATCTGAACGAACAGGGCGACTACATCGCCGTCTATGCCAATGTGGAGGGCGGACAGGCATCGAGGAACGATGTGCAGAGCGTTGTCAAATCTACAGTGGACACATTGGCGGAGCAATTCAGGGGAATAGTTGGCAACGATGACCCCTTGACAATTCGCGACGATGTGCAGCAGATAGGTAAGGACAGCATGCTCTCTACTTTCCTCCGTCGCCTTTCAGAGCATCTTCCCAAGCCAATTGTCCTTCTCATCGACGAGATTGACGCCTTGGTAGGCGACAGTCTCGTGAGCATATTGCGCCAGATTCGTTCTGGTTATTCGGACCGTCCCAAGGCCTTCCCACAGACAGTCATCCTCTGCGGTGTGCGCGATGTGAGGGATTACCGTATTGTTCTTTCCAACCAGGATATCATCACCGGTGGTTCGGCTTTCAATATCAAAGCTGAGTCGTTGCGTTTAGGCAATTTCTCCAAGGAGGAGATACATGAACTTTATATGCAGCACACTCGGGAGACTGGCCAGGTGTTCGACGAGGCCTGTTTTCCGATGATATGGGATGCCACCGAAGGACAACCCTGGCTGGTGAATGCACTTGGTCGGGAAGTGACTTACAAAATCAAGGCCAACCGCGACCGTAGCGTGCGCATCATCCCCGAGATGATTGACCAGGCCATAGAGAACATCATATACCGACGCGACACCCATATCGACATACTTATCGACAAACTTCTGGAGCCCCGTGTGCGTCGGGTCATTGAACCTATGCTGGCTGATGAAGACGAGGTGGATGAGGCTCAGATTCCGACTGACGACATCCAGTATGTGGAGGACATGGGGTTGATCAAGCGTGAGCGAGGCAAACCTCGACGAATAGCCAACGGCATCTATCGGGAGATTATCCCTCGTGAACTGACTTACAGCACACAAGACGTACTCATCCAGGAACCCCAGTGGTACCAGAACGCCGACAGCAGCATCAATATGGAGAAACTACTGCTCGACTTCCAGCAGTTTTTCCGTCAGAACGCTGATGCCTGGATCGAACGGTTCGACTATGCGGAGGCTGGCCCTCAGTTGTTGCTGCAGGCTTTCCTGCAACGGATAGTGAATGGTGGAGGGTATATCGACCGTGAGTACGGCCTTGGCCGCAAGCGCACCGACCTGCTCATCCGCAAACCGCTCACCGACCACTATGGAGGGCCAGTCCAGCGTATTGTTCTCGAGCTGAAAATCAGGCGTGGCGACCTCGTCAAGGTAATCGGGAAAGGGTTGGAGCAGACCGCGGGCTATATGGACACAGTCGGTTCAGTGGATGAGGGTCATCTGATTATATTTGACCGCACACAGGAAAAGACATGGGACGAACGAATATGGCACCGTCCTTATCAATACGGTGGACGATCCGTCATGGTGTGGGGAATGTGATGTGTCATCCCTCATCTTCCCCATAGCCAAAAGCTATCGTCTAAAGCCTTAAGCCTACCAAGCGCCTAATCACTCTTGACCCTTGACTCTTGACCTTAGGCGTCAGCTAAAGCCTATTTTTACAAAAAAACTCTGGGGCGTTTGGAGATGAGCCAGAGTTTTCGTATTTTTGCTTAAATTATCGTCAGTTCGACGAAATAGATGATAGAGTTGCTCTGAATGTTTCGAGTGTGAGCCTTTTTTTCAATTCTTAATAATCAAGCAAAAAGATTTGTTAGATTTGTACAGATTTGTCAGATTTCTCGCAGCCAGGCGACTCCTTGGTGAATTCGACGAATTCACGATAAATTAGGGAAAGTGGACACAAAAAGATGACACCACTAACCATAGACACCTAAGACAATAATCGAATTCTTAATAATATGAAGACTTTACACAACATCATCCTCACTGCGGCTATGCTCACAAGCATCACCGCCGCACAAGCCCAGACGGGCAAGGAGTGGGACGACCCCTCCATCACCAGTGTGAACCGAGAAACTGCGCATACACTCGCCATCCCCTTTGCATCGGAGGCCGACGTGAGGCAGAACGACATGACACAGTCACCTTACTTCCAGTCACTCGACGGCACATGGAAGTTCTACTGGGTCAACGAACCCTCCAAGGCATCAACCTCCTTGTGCTCCACCAACTTCAACGACGCGGCATGGACAGAGATCGACGTGCCCTCGAGCTGGCAGATGTGGGGACTGCACCACAACAAGCCCTGGGACAAACCTCTCTACTGCAATGTGGCATATCCCTTCTCCTTCAACGAGTCAACCTTCTCCGTGATGGCCGACAGACCGGGATGGTTCACCTACAACGGTAACATGCCCAACCCCGTTGGCACCTACAGAAAACATTTCACCGTACCGGCTGATTGGACGGGACGTGATGTATATGTACGCTTCAACGGCGTGGGACATGGATACTACCTCTGGGTCAACGGAAAAAGGGTAGGCTACTCCGAGGACTCATACCTGCCGTCGGAATTCAAGATCACCGACTTTCTCGTTGAGGGTGAGAACGTCATGGCGCTGCAGGTCTATCGATTCACCAGCGGATCGTTCCTGGAGTGCCAGGACTACTGGAGACTCACCGGCATACAACGTCACTGCTTCCTCTGGTCTGCTCCCAAAAGCCAGATACGAGACTACTTCTTCACTACCGACCTCGACAACAACTACATCAACGCCAAGGCCAACGTCAAGGTGACACTGGAGGGTGCCGACAACGTCAAAAACGGCACCGTCGAGGTACGCATCGAGGACAACGGAATGGCTATCGCCACAGCTAAGGCTTCGGCAACAACCGACATGAGCCTCGACATGGACGTGAAGAGCCCACGCCTATGGAGCGCAGAGACACCCAACCTCTACGACCTCGTGCTGACACTGAAGGACAAGGACGGCAAGACCGTCGATATCCGCGGAGGAAAGGTGGGCTTCCGTGAAGTGGGCATCAGGGCCGACGGGGCCTTGATCATCAACGGCAAGCGAATGGTGTTCCACGGCGTGAACCGCCACGACTTCTCACCCGTGAACGGACGCGCCATCAGCGACGAGGAGATCGAGAACGACATCAAGACAATGAAAAGACTGAACATAAACGCTATACGTACATCCCATTATCCTAACGATCCCGTCTTCTACGACCTCTGCGACAAGTACGGACTCTACGTGCTGGCCGAAGCTAACGTGGAGTGCCATGCCAACCAGCGCCTCTCTTCCGAGCCGAAGTTCCGGAACGCCATGGTGGAGCGCTCGCAGAACCACGTGCGCTGGATGCGCAACCACGTCTGCATCTTCATCTGGTCTTTCGGAAATGAATGCGGTGGTGGCGAGAACTTCAGGTATGTGGCTCAGGGCATCAAGGCTCTCGACAAGACTCGCCTCACACACTATGAGGGAAACAGCGACTACGCCGACGTGTCGAGCACCATGTACGGCAGCTACGACCACATCAACTGGGTGGGCTCATCACGACAAGGACAGAGCGGACAGAAACCGCACATCCAGTGCGAGAACAGCCACTCGATGGGCAACTCCATGGGCAACGTGCGCGACATGTTCGACCTCTACGAGAAATACCCCTGCCTCACGGGTGAGTTCATCTGGGACTTCAAGGACCAGGGACTGCTCACCAAGAGCAACACAGGAAAAGAATACTGGGCTTATGGAGGTGACTTCGGAGACAACCCCAACGACGGCAACTTCTGCATCAACGGACTGGTGCATCCCGACTGGTCGCTGACGGCCAAGTCTTACAACACCAAGAAGGTCTATCAGCCCATCGAGTTCAAGGCGATGAAGAACAGCTCGTCATCGTTCCGCATCAAGAACAAGATGGCCTTCCTCCCCACATCGGCATACGCCGTGCGATACGAGGTGATGGACGAGACCGGCAAGGTGCTGAGCAACGGCGACATCAGCCAGGATGTGGCGGCCGGTGACAGCGCGCTGATTACACTCGACATGTCGGCTGTCGATGCCGTTCCCGCTGACATGGAGGTCTTCGTAAGGTTCGTGGCTACCCAGCGTGAGAACACACTCTGGGCCGACGCCGGGTATGTGGTGGCGGAGGAGAAACTGCCCGTGAAGAAGGCGACAAAACCGATGTACGACCTGTCGAAACTCAATGCATGCGACGCGCTCACTCTGATTGACAAAGGCACTACCGTGACCATTACGGGCGGACGCTTCGAGGCCGTGTTCAGCAAACAACAAGGCACCATCACCAGCTATACCTTCGACAAGGTGCAGATGATCTCAAAACCATTACTGCTCAATGCCTTCCGCCTGCCTACCGACAATGACGGACGACAGTCTGGAACCTGGGACAACATGGGACTGCGTAAGCTGACACCCAAAGGCACCGGTAGCGAGATAACACAAGCCGAGGACGGCAAAACCATCACCCTCGACCTCGCCACCACATACACAGGACAGAACGGCACCACCTTCAACGTGAACATGCAGTTCATCGTCTGCGCCGACGGTACAGTGATGACCAACGCCTTCATCCGTCCCTCAACCACAGGCGTGATCATCCCGAAACTCGGCTTCAAACTGGAAATGCCCTCTGCCATGGAACAGCTGACCTGGTTCGGCCGAGGACCATGGGACAGCTACCGCGACCGCAAGGAAGCTTGCCTGCCTGCCATCTACCAGAGCACCGTCACTGACCAGTATGAGGAGTATATCCTGCCGCAGGAGCATGGCACGAAGCAGGAGGTGAGATGGATGTCGCTGACCAATGACAGCGGACAGGGACTGCTCTTCGTGGCGCCCGACGAGATGGCGGCTTCGGCCGTGCATTTCCGTCCAGAGGACAATTATACCGACCGCAACAACCGATCAAAACATACCTACCAGTTTAAGAGCTGCACCAATACAGTGGTCTGCCTCGATGCTGTCACACGTGGACTGGGCAACGCCAGCTGCGGACCCGACGTACTGGAGAAATATGAGTTGCGCACCGCCAACACTCCATTCCGCTTCTTCATCATTCCTTTGGCTGCTGATGTGGATGCCAAGACCGCTGCACGCGTCGATATGCCGGTGTGCCAGCCCGTCAGCTGCGAGCGACAGAACAACGGCACCATCAAGATGTCCACCTCCACCAAGGGAGCAGTCATCTACTACAGCATCGACGGAGGTGAGTTCCAAAGGTACACATCTCCATTCAGCCACAACGACGCATGCACCGTCAAGGCTTACTGCACAAAGGATGGCTTGATGGACAGCCCCATCATGGACTACACCTTCCAACTCTTTATCAACAAATCGACATGGAAACTGGTGAGCGCCGACAGCCAGCATGGCGGCAACGAGGCAAAACTGGCATTCGACAACAACAACTCCACCTTCTGGCACACCGAATGGGTGGGGTCGGAACCCCGATGCCCGCACACACTCATCGTAGATATGGTCAAGACCTACAGCGTGAAGGCCTTCACCTATCTCTCACGACAGGACGGCAACTCGAATGGTATGGTGAAGGAATACGAGATCTATCTCAGCACCGACGGCAAGACATGGGGCAGCCCTGTGGCTACAGGTGAGTTCAAGAACACCTCAGCACAGCAGGTGGCGAAGTTGTCGAAAGCTACACCCGGACGATACTTCAAGTTCGTCGCCAAGTCGGAAGTCAACGGCAACGCATGGACATCCTGCGCTGAGATAGGTATCCAGGCGGAGGCTGATGTCACCAGCATCAACGACGTGCCTCAGGACGAGGCACAGTCGTCGATGATCTACGACTTGCAGGGCCATCAGCTCTCGTCTGTACCAGATAAGGGCGTCTATATCCGCAATCACAAGAAGTATCTTGCGAAGTGAAACTTTATTAGTTTTCAGGCTCTATATCATTGACCATTGATCATTGACCAAATCTGTCGTCCCCTTTAACTCCCCTTTAGCTCCCCTTTTAACTCCCATTTTAACTCCCATTTATAAATAGCTGAGTAATTAACCTTAGAATAAAATAATCCGGAAATGAGAAAGATTCTGTTTTTAAGCTTGGCGTTTATCTTGTTGAATACCGGCTTGGTCAAAGCACAAGAGGATCAAGAGAAACCGTTGCTGACACTGGCATGTATTTCCGATATACATACAGAACGGTCTCTCATCGACTGTGAGAACATCAACGACATCGCCCTGCGAGGGTCGTTCATCCAAACCCTGAGGCGTATCAAGGAGGAAGAGAACATCGACGTGATGATGCTGGGCGGCGACTGCACAAGCGACGCCACTATACCCATCGGCAACTGGAAACAGGTGAGAAAACTCATCGCCAATGTCACCCGTAAGGCCTTCCCAACTACAGATTCACGTCCGGTGATTTACATCACAGGCAACCACGACTACGAGGTGGCCAACTGGGACGATATCCCTAAACCCTACAACGCCGGAGACTACTACTCGTTCCCGATGAAGGACGATATCGGCGAGTTGGGCGAGAACGACGCCTTCTACGAGGATGCCGACAACGGAACGCTCGGCACCATGTCCCTCCTCGCTGCTTACCACTACGTCATCCACGGATTCGACTTCGTGATACTCAACTGTGGTAAGAACTTCTTCAAGAGCGCATGGGATTATGTCTATTCCGAGGAGTCAGTACAATGGGTGGCCGACAAACTGGCCGAGATCTATGCCGACAACCCCGACAAGACCGTCTTCTTCGCATTGCATGTCCCCTTCGCTGACTCCAACAGCATCCGATCTCCCTCCAAGGGCATCGCGTCTTCACCTGGCGAGAAACTGCTGAAGCAGACACTGAGCAAATACCCCAACCTCATCATGCTCTACGGACACGATCACGGCGAGGACAAGGCGTACACACGCACGAAAACCTCTCAACGTGTGACACGCTACAACACTGAGGGTAGGGTGATCGACACCTACGACGAAACTCACGTGGACGGGGTGACTCCCGAAGGCGTGACTGGCGACGAAGAGGCACAGAACTGGGTGGGATACCTCAAAAACCAGTCCAACAGCTTGTACTTAGGATATAACTCCTATAACCTCGCTCCTGTGGAGACTCCTTTCAAACTGACTTTCAATACAACGGCGGAAAAGACCTTCGTTGCCACTTTTGATGCCACAAACCCATCGGGAACAACCACAAGCTCCATTCATGTGGGTTCCAACGGATATTACTCGGGTGGCGACCCATCCCAACTCTTCCTCTACCAACTCGACGAGGGCGGTGACGGAACAAAAGCGCACCGAATCAGCGAGGTCCACGACGGGGGCGTCTATATGCTTGTGGGTAAGAACGGAAGCAACTACTACGCACTCTCCAACGAAACCTACAATTCCGGCACGTCACAACGCATGCAGCGCGTACAGGTGACACTCTCTGCCGATTTTGAGACACTCACTCTCACCGAGACTCACAACGACCTGCTCTGGATTTTCCTTCCTTTCACCGAGGAAGAACAACCCCAGGCCACATCCCACAAATGGTGTATGACGAGCTACACGACGGGTAAGTACATGGGATTCAACTCCTACAACCTTGCTACTGTGGACGAGGAGAATACCGTCTCTCTCGAACTGACCAACCCAACGACACACGCCTACGCCGTCAAAGTCGAGGGAAGCGGATCGGAGTCGAACGGCAACTATATGATTTCCAGCTCAAGCGGGCGTTTCTCTGCTAACGTCGATAACTACCCAACCTATTTCTACCAAGTGAGCGCTATGGATGACAACCAGATTGTGGCTCTGAAAGTGGCTGAACCAACCGAGGGGGAACTCTACCTGGTAGTGGCTGAGAACGCAAAAGACCGCTCATTGCTCTATGCCGTCACCAATGAGGAATATGAAACTTCGGGAAGCCACAGACTCATAGGACTGCAAGTGACCGACAACAACGGAACCATCACCATACCTGCCACGAATAGCAACGCGGTGTGGAAGATGACTGCCTACAAACAGAAGGAGGGCACACCGAGCTTCTTCTCAGCGTTCATGGGCTCGATGCGCTATTACTACAACACCATCGACCCGGGAGACATGCCGGTCGAGACACCCAACATCGTCCAGGCGCTCATGGTCTATGTCTATGCCGACCGAGTGGAACTTCACATGAAGAACTACAACAAGTTCGGCACCATCAACGGCATCACTGTCAACCAATACCTCACTCCCTACATCTCATACCGCAAGGTGGAGGTGCCAAACGACATCAAAACTGTCGAAGTGAAAGACGCCTTGATTCAAACCTACAACATCTACGACATGAGCGGACGACCCGTCAGCCATCCTTCAAAAGGATTGTACATCGTGAACGGACAGAAAACAATGGTGAAATAAAGGCTATAGCATCTTGGACTTTTCGCTATATCCTTCAATTATAGCGAGCTGCACAGCATGTTCCTTGATGAATACAACAAAAAGATGCCTCAATAGGTGGCATCTTTTTGTTAACTTACCGAAAATAAAGAAACCACATGAGCATTCTCTGCTGATGTGGTTTTTTGAAAAAAGTTTAACCCCTTAAATGAAGAGCGGAAAACGAGACTCGAACTCGCGACCCCAACCTTGGCAAGGTTGTGCTCTACCAACTGAGCTATTTCCGCAACCTAAATTCTATTCTTACTGCTATTCTCGAGCGGAAAACGAGACTCGAACTCGCGACCCCAACCTTGGCAAGGTTGTGCTCTACCAACTGAGCTATTTCCGCAGTATGACTGATGCTCATTCGTGAAAGGAAACAACTTCCAAACATTCACCAGTCTTTGTGCCCAGAACAGGACTCGAACCTGCACGCCTCTCGACATACGCACCTGAAACGTACGCGTCTACCATTCCGCCACCTGGGCATTTTCGTCACTTCAAACCTGTTTTTCTGGCTAACGTGACCTCTTGAAGAGCGGAAAACGAGACTCGAACTCGCGACCCCAACCTTGGCAAGGTTGTGCTCTACCAACTGAGCTATTTCCGCAACTTTACAGCGCTTTCTCTCAAACGCGAGTGCAAAGTTACACCTTTTATTTTTTCTGACAAAGTATTTTCGGGAAAAAATTCAAAAAACTTTGGAGTCCTCTATGAATCTTTCAGCAAGGGCAATGGAGTCGAGCTTGCCGACATCAAGGAGTTGCAGAGTGGAACTGTATTCTGCGTAGATGGGTACTCGGTCGCAGACGGAGAGGTAGAAGTCGATAATGGAGAACTTGCCCTTCCATGGCTCCATCAAGGGCAGGAGAGACGGGCTAAACACATGAATGCCTGAGAAGGCGTAACGTTTGCATTCCGTGGGGTTCAGGTCGGGGTAGGGCGACTTCACCTCACCTGTGGTGGTGTTGGTCCAGCCCACGAGCATGTTGTCGTGGTTGAACAAGAGGTAACGGGAGGAGGTGCGTCCGTTGACCATCAGGGTGGCAGATGCTGGCTGCTGAATGCCCTTGTATTCCACCATGCGCTGTGTGGCCCTTGCCAAGAACTCACCAAGAGGAAGGTTGCTCAGGATATCGACGTTGTGGATGAGGAAGGGGGCGTCGTCGTGGGTGAACAGCGGCGCGGCTTTCTTCACTCCGCCACCTGTCTCGAGCAGCATGTCGGTCTCGTCGCTGATGCGGATATCAATCCCGAAGTTGTCGTTTTCGTGCAAGTAGTCTTTGATCATCTGTGCGAAATGATGGACATTGACCACCAACTCGCTGAATCCCTCGTCGCGTAGTTTCTCAATGAGTATTTGGAGCAGCGGACGACCACAAATCGGCACCAGCGCCTTGGGGCGGTTGTCGGTCAAAGGACGAAGACGAGTGCCCAGACCTGCTGCGAATATCAGTGCTTTCATTGGCTGAAGCGTTACTTTTGTAATGATGTTTAATTTGTTGAATTATAGAATGTAGCTATCTGTGATTTTTTTCTCACCGTTTAATCGTTTAAACGATATTCCGACATAATAACACTGCGACACTTCGGCTTTTCGTCATTGGGTTTCGGCTGCTTTCAGCACTTGGGAGATATGCTGTTCGCGGTGGTTGATTCTCACCTTGATGCCGTATTTCCGATGGAGATGTTCGGCGAGGTGTTGTGCGGAATAGACGCTACGGTGCTGGCCTCCAGTGCAGCCGAAAGAGAACATCAAGTGGGTGAATCCGCGCTCGATGAATCGCTCCACATGGAAGTCGGCCAGACGATAGACGCTCTTCAGAAAATCGAGCAGTTCGCCGTCTTGTTCCAGAAAGTCGATGACGGGTTGGTCGAGTCCCGTCAACTGCTTGTACTCCTGGTAACGACCTGGGTTGTGGGTGCTGCGGCAGTCGAACACATATCCGCCTCCATTGCCCGACGGGTCCTCGGGGAGTCCTCGCTTGAAGGAGAAACTCGTCACATCGACCACCAAAGGCTGGCGGTCGGCCTTGGTGTAGTTGGTGTCTTGTTTCAGCAGCGAGGCCACATGGGAGCCGAGGGGCTGTCGGTGCATCTCGCTGTCGATGGCTGCCGTGCGCTCACATTCCCGCATCAGTCGGTCCACTTCCTTGGCGTCACGAATCGACTGGATGACGGCTTTCAGACAGGGGTAGTTGTCGCACCATCCCTCTGCGGTCAGTTGTCCGAGAGTGGAAAGGGCTGCCGGGATGTTGCGGACGAAATAGACCTTCTTCTCCCAAAGGCCACGGTAGCCGTAGGCACCCAGAACTTGCAGCATGCGGAAAAGCACGAACTCCATCAGCGTGGCAGTGAAGGTGTTGTCGTCAATGGTGGCGTAAGGCCTCAACGCTTCCTTGTAGGTGGCGATGAGCCGTTGGCGCAGGGCGTCGGAATAGCGTCCGGAGGCTTGCCATAGAAAAGATGCCACATCGTAGTAGATGGGGCCCAGTCGTCCTCCCTGGAAATCGATGAAGTAGGGCACCTCACCATCCTTCAACATCACGTTGCGCGCCTGGAAGTCGCGGTAGAGGAAGGCTTGGGGCTGCGAGTTAGCCAGAGAAGTGGCGAGACGGTCGAAGTCGGCCTGCAGACGCTGTTCGTTGAACTCCACCCCGGCGAGTTTCAGGAACATGTATTTGAAGTAGTTGAGGTCGAACATACAGTTTTGCTCGTCCATTCGCTGTGAGGGGAACAGCACGCTGGTGTCGAGCCCTTTGACGCCCTCGAACTGGAGGCGTGGCAGTTGGCGAATGGTGGCGTGGAGCAGTTGCTCCTCTTCCTCGTTGTAGTCGCCGCCGTGCTCACGTCCGTGACGTATGGCGTCAAACAGCGACAGAGAGCCCAGATCCTCCTGAATATAGACGAGGTGGGGCTCATCCACTGCCAGCACCCGTGGTGTGGGCAACTGGTGTGACTCAAAGCAACGGGCAATCTCCACGAAAGCGCGGTTCTCTTCCTCGTTGGTACCTTCCACACCAATCAGTGTCTGGCCGTCGGGCGCGGTGAGTCGGTAGTAGCGCCGGTTGCTGCCGGCGGCACCAAGTGGCTCTATGGCTGGCTCTTGGGAAAAGGTGCGCTTGTATAGTTCGATGAGGGGTGAATGCATCATGATGGGTTTAGGGTCTTCTGTATATTATCTTCTGGAAATATAGCAGGATTTCTTTAGTAGATGGCCACTTTATTCTTTTTGGCGCCAGATGCCGGTGATTTTCGACTTGACGGCCACAACATTGATGATAGACACTATGACAAGCAGAGCGACACCAACGATGAGCGCCATGGTCATCGATGGGCGCTCCATGCCCGGGAAGAACGACTCAAGCATGTTGAGATATACTTGCCGTACAACCAGAAGAAGTACCCATGCCAAGGCGAATACCAGGACGTTGAGGCCAACGGTGAGCAGTTGGTAGGGCAGGGACACCTTGCCGGGCGAGTAGCCCAATAGCAGCAGGTTCTGAAGTTTGGTGGTGTTCTTCTGAACGAGCAGATAGACGCTGAGCATGAGGATGTAGAACGAGAGAATGCTGATGAGCAGCCCGACAGACATGACGATGCCGATGATGACCTTCAGCACGTAGTTGGTCTTGCTGGCTTGGAGTTTGTCGGTATCGGTCTCGTAGCTGTGGTCCTGGATGTAAGCTGTGATGGCCTCGTCGGCAGGGTTATCGACCTCCATGATGATGCGCTGGGCGTCCTTCTGCCCTCCTCCAGCGTAGTACTCGTTGGCCCAGAGCATGAAGTCCTGTGGCACGAGGATGGTGTTGAGGCGTGAACTGAAGCCGGCGATGCGTCCGTCGAAACGGTCCACATGTCCGTTGCCAGCTATCTGTATTCTCAGTTGTATGGCTCCGAGTATACCTGCCGACAGTTTGGGCAAGCTACGGCTCTGGGCGAATCCGAAGTTGTAGAGGTCAAGGTAGTTCTTGGGCAGGACGATGGGGATGGTGGTGGAACCTTCACGGTATCCCCATTGCTCCGACTTCACATCGACAAACTCGTCGGGTACGGACTCGAAGAACATCTCGGTGGAGAACTTGGAGAAGCCCTCAATGTCGAAACTGGCGTGGACACTGTAGTTGGAGGGGGTGAACACGCCCAAGTGCTTGACGAAGTCCTGGCGTTTGATGTCGCTGATCTCGTCCTCGGTGAAGGCTCCCGACTTGCCGATGATGCTGCCGAGTGTTCCCACCTTCTTGTTGAGGATCATGTAGTCCGACTTCATGAGGCTGTCCTCGCTGTCGTAGACGTTCTGTATGTCGTTGTAGAACTGCACGCCCAGCAAGATGATGAGCATGCCTGCGAGGTTGGCGAAGAAGAACCCCGCGAACTGCGGTATGCTGATGTGCTGCCGCAGTAGTTTCCATACCAGTTTCATAGCTTGAAGATCTGATTATAGTCCAATTCCATGTGCTTTCCAATGCTGGTGGTGACCACTCCAGCTCCTTGTCGCTGTGCCTCTTCCGTCAGAAGGTTGCCCATGATGAGGGCGTTGGCGTCGTCCAGGTGACTGATGGGCTCATCGACGAAAATGAAGTCGAAAGGTTGGCAGAGTGTGCGTATGAGCGCCACTCGCTGCTGCTGACCGAACGACATCAGTTCGACTTTAGTGTCGGCCTTGTCGCTGATGCCGAGACGGTCGAACCACTGCAAGATGGTTTTCTTCTTCTGGTAGCCTGTCAACTTGTTCTTGATCAACACGTTCTCCATGGCCGTGAGCTCGGGGAAGAGCCGAAGGTCCTGCCAGAGGAGTGCGATGTGTTTGCGGCGTATCTTGGTCCAGTCTTTTCGCCGCAACTCGGCGATATTCTTGTCGTCGAAAAGTATCTCGCCCCTGTAGTCGTTCCGGTAGCCGAAGACGTAGCTGCAGAGTGATGACTTGCCTGTGCCAGAGTTGGCCTCTATCAGGTAGAGTTTGCCTTTCTCAAGCGTGACGTCTTTTCGCCAGATGTCGCTGACGATGTCGCCGCGGTTGAGGAAGACGTTGGGCATAGTCGATTTCAGTCGGATGGTTTTCATTTCTTTAAATGAGAGTTATTTTGGAAGTTAATTCGCTACGCACATGGGAGTCGAAAATGGGCACTAATTCGCTCGCTCATGTGAGTCGAAAAGGGATTTAATTCGCTGCGCTCATAGGAGTCGAAAATGGAGTTAATTCGCTGCGCTTATGGGTCTTAAGTGGACGTAACGATTGGGGAAGGTTTAGCGAGCAAAGTTTCTGGTCAATGCACCTAAGCTGTCCAACAGTCCTCCGATCAAGGCTCCCAGCATGTTCTCGTCCTTGTTCTTCATCAAGATGTTCAGTTCCATGTTCTGTGCATCGGTGAGTCGGATGCTGACTCCCTCGAAGTGTTGCGACAGCATGGAAAGGGTGAGACCGGTCGAGGAGTAGGAATTGGTGGAATTGGCCATCTGTTGGATGTTCAGATAGACGAAGAGACGTGAGTCGCGTATCTCGTCGTCGAGGGCTTTCAGTACATCGGAACCTTGTCCGGAGAGGGCGGTCTTCACGAGGTCGGGTGACGAGGTGAAGTAGAGTTCTTTCGGGCGTGTACCCCAATAGAAGGTCATGTCGTCGGCATTCAGTCTGTATTGGTTGTCGCCAGTGGAGGTCATGCTCAGTCCGTACTCCCGCATCGAGGTCGTCCAGTAATCGACATCGTTGAGGAAATCCTGGTTCTTGGTCTGTCCCACCAGCAAGTATGGCACTTCAAACATTGCGTCGGAGTCGATGGCAGGTATGGTCAGCATGAGGTCGCCATCGATGCTTTTGATCATCTTCTCGATGTCGATGGCGCGTTCGGCGAGGAAGAGTTGTTGCTTCAAGTTGGCTTCCTTTTTCAGCTGTCCGAGCAACCATTCGCCATTGAATCCTGCACTGGCCCAGAGAACAAATTCTCTTGGTGAATTTTTAAGGTATAATCCTTTGATTTTATGTGTATTTTTGTTTGTCTCTTCAAGCAGTGCTTTAAGCACTTCGTTGTCGCTTGAAATCTCGGTTTTGAACGACAATTTTCCTTTGAGGGCTGAGAGAGATGCAGTCACGTCCACCTCCTCTTGTCGTACACCTTTTGGAAGCAGTTGGGTGTAGGCGCCAAGGATGTTCTTGGGCAATGAGGCGAGTGAACCGAATAGTGTGATGTCGCCCTCGGCATTGTTGAGCCGGTCGGCTTTTTTTGTCGAGAAGAAACTGTTCTTCTTGCCCTGTCCCAAGAAGTTAGTGATGCTCTCATTGGGGTTGTAGAATCCGTCGGTTGGCATCATCACGAGAAGAGCATCATCGTTGAAAGCGGCTGGCACCTCTCCGAAGAATTTGGTCCACATCAGACCATTCTTTGTTGTCGGCTTGGTGCTTCCTCCCTCAGATTCCATCTTTGTCAGGAAGTCGCTGAGCTTGTCTTTGTTGCCGACCTTAGCCAGCAGGCAGAGGGAGTTGTCGGGGGTGGAGAAAAGATAGATTCTCTTGCGGAAGTCGATGCCAGTCTTCTCTGGATGTTCGAAGAAAGAGACCACGTTGTCGATGTCGTCACCCGACACCATGCCACCGAGTTCCTGCTTCAACTTGTCGGTCAGTTTCTTTTCGCCGAGGCCGCTTTTCTTCACGATGGCGGCCACATCTACGGAACACACCATCCGGGCGTCGGAGGGAATGGCGTTGAGGTAGTTGTCGCCCGATGGGCGCAGCAAGAAAAACAAGGCTACTGCGGCGACGATGACCAACAGCCCTATTAAGGGCAGCAATACTTTCTTTTTCATATTCTGATTGAGTTTTGATAATCGATTTTTGTTGATCCAAAAGGGACGGGTTTTGGGTGACAATAACTCTAATGGTCCAGGAGGTCGGGACGCAGGCGTTGGGTTCGTTCGAGAGCCTGCTGCAATTCCCAGTCCTTGATTTTGGCCTCGTGTCCAGAAAGAAGGATTTCTGGCACCTGCCATCCTTTGTAGTCGGCAGGACGTGTATAGACGGGTGCGGCGAGTAGGTTGTCCTGGAAGGAGTCGGAGAGAGCGCTCTGCTCGTCTCCAATGGCTCCTGGCAAAACGCGGACGATGGCGTCGGTCATGCAAGCCGCGGCAAGTTCTCCTCCGGTGAGCACGAAGTCGCCGATGCTCACTTCCCGAGTGATGAGGTGCTCTCGAATGCGGTAATCCACGCCCTTGTAGTGTCCGCAGAGGATGATGATGTTCTTCTTCAAAGACAGTTCGTTGGCCATGGGCTGGTCGAACTGCTGTCCGTCGGGTGTTGTGAAGATGATCTCGTCGTAGTCACGTTCTGCTTTGAGTGCTGAGATGCAGTCATCAATGGGCTGGCATTTCATTACCATGCCGGCGAATCCGCCGAATGGGTAGTCATCTACCTTCCGGTGGCGGTCGGTGGAATAGTCTCGCAGGTTGTGGATGTGTATCTCGGCGATGCCTTTCTTCTGTGCCCTGCCAATAATGCTTTCGTTCATGAAACCCTCGATGAGTTCGGGAATCACGGTCAGTATGTCGATTCTCACTTCTGATGTGTTTAATTATTCCGCTGCAAAATTACGAAAAAAATCGCTCAATCGTTCCATGTGTCGGCCATTTTAAGTTGTTAGTGTTTGTTTTGACTCTTTTTTGTCATTTAAAATGTTGTTATTTGTTTGATTTGGGAGAAAAGTGCAACATAAATTTTTATAAGAATGTAAAAATGTCTAACTTTGCACTCGTGAATTTATTCATCCAGACAACGGCATCATGACGTCAGGTCACGACAATTCATACGATGAAAAGTGATTTATTCTACTGCGTTTTGAGCGTTTGTTGTTTCAAATATTTGTGTATCAGTAGATTCAGCGGCTGTTTTTCAGACGTTGGATGAACTAGGAGTATGCACTATAACGTAATAAGGCGGTTTTTATGAACGCTACAATTCTGAAATTCAGCAGATTCAAGATACTTAACAGGTATATTGTTTGGGGGGTTGATTTGCTTGTGTCTTTGTCATCACTCCTACTCAGTTATCTGTTCATCAATTACTTGCTTAACGTCACTTTGGCGATA
Organism: Bacteroidaceae bacterium; assembly: GCA_017509605.1. Taxonomy (GTDB): domain Bacteria; phylum Bacteroidota; class Bacteroidia; order Bacteroidales; family Bacteroidaceae; genus RUG11857. The sequence continues at coordinate 142,411 of JAFWPH010000037.1, forward strand.
GGTCTGATCTGGCAGTTGCTTCTTGTCGGAGCCATCGCCACGGGGTTCTGGACATTCTTCTTCAGAGTACACGACGGTGTTATCCGTCACACCACCACTGTTGAGTTGTTGCGTATCGTCAAGGCAATGTTTTTCAAATCGTTGACTCTGTTGGTTTTCTCCTACTTCGGATTTTTCGGTTTCAGCCATATCTCTTTCCACGTCTATGCCATCATCATAGGCGACTTCTTCATCTCATTGGTGTTGCTCATGCTCTGGCGTCTTTTGATCCAGAGTTTCTATCGGTATGTGTTGCAGCACACAGAGAAGGCAGTGCTCAACACCCTTGTCTATGGCACTGGCGAGGACTCCTTGAAGATAGCAAGCTACCTTAAAGGGGTCAACGGCAAGTACAGGATGCTGGGTTTTATCAGCCGACAGCCCAAACGTAACCGTTACCGTATCTACGACACCCCCATCTACTATGGTGCTGATATCGAGACTATCGACAAACTGGTCCGTAGTCTTAGCATCGACTGCATGATGTTCGCCAACAGCGACGACCTGAAAAAGAATGACGACTTGTTGAACTATGGTCTGGAGAACAAACTGAGTATGCGCATCGTTCCCGCTTCGGAAATGACGGGTGAGTATGCTGAGTCGCAGTTGCGCTCTATTCAGATTGAGGACCTGCTGGGCAGGGACGAAATAAAAATCGACTTGGACAAGATTCACAATGTGATCCGCAACAAGGTGGTGATGGTCACTGGCGCCGCTGGCAGTATCGGCAGCGAGCTGTGTCGCCAGTTGATACGTTTCGATATCAAGCAACTGGTGGTACTCGATTTCTCGGAGACGGGTGTTTACAACATCGACATGGAACTTCGTTGTGACTTGAAGGCGAAGAACGTGTATGCCGTCATTGCCGATGTCCGCAATAGAGAACGTGTGGAGACGGTGATTAAACGCACTCATCCCGACATCATCTTCCATGCCGCGGCCTACAAGCATGTTCCGCTCATGGAGTCTTATCCCTGCGAGGCCGTCATCGACAATGTCCTTGGCACGAAGAATGTGGCCGATATGGCATTGAAGTACCATGTGGAGAAGTTTGTGATGATATCGACCGACAAGGCCGTGAAGCCGAGCAATGTCATGGGAGCCACCAAACGCGTGGCCGAGACCTATGTCCAGAGTCTGGGCAAGGCTGAGCAGGACGGCAAGGTGGATGGACGCACAGTCTTCGTGACTACACGCTTTGGCAACGTGCTTGGCAGCAACGGCAGTGTAATCCCCCTCTTCCGCAAACAAATAGAGCGGGGAGGTCCTGTCACGGTCACACACCAAGACATCATCCGCTATTTCATGTCGATCCCAGAGGCTTGCCGTCTGGTTCTTGAAGCTGTCTATCTCGGAAAGGGCAATGACCTGTTTGTCTTCGATATGGGCGAACCGGTGAAGATCGATTATCTCGCCCGCAAGATGATAGAGCTCAGTGGCCTGAGGCCCGACATCGACATAAAGATTGTTTATACCGGCCTTCGACCGGGCGAGAAGCTTTATGAAGAGCTGCTTTACCAGAAAGAGAATACCATACCTACAAACCACAGCAAGATCTTCCATGCCAAGAGTAGCATCAGGAATGATTTCGATGTGGTGTCAGAACTTGTTGACCAGCTCATCAAGACCGCCAAGGATTTCGACAAGATGGAGACGGTGAGGCTCATCAAGGCCATCGTTCCCGATTACAAGAGTCAGAACTCTGTGTATGAGCAACTTGACGAGCAAAAGACTTCCGAAACAAAATAACACTCAAGATAATGAAAAAATCAATTCTACTGACATGCTGCCTGTTGTTTGGCTCTTTGACATCTATCGCGCAACAGGAGATCCGTCAGTATGCAGACCCGAACGACCGTTTGGTCACTATCCAACCGAGGTTCACAGATAACATCTTTGTTGAGCTCCATGGAGGAAGTTATTTCTCATGGGGTACCAACCTCACGTACCGTCAGTTCTTCAAGCGCTTTAATCCCGCCGCGGGTCTGGCAGTGGGCAAATGGCTCAACCCTTACTTCGCACCGAGGATTGAGTTTATGTGGGGTAAGAACCAAGGTCAGTTGCTCAGCCCCAAAAGAATTTATAACTTTCATTCTGTGGCTGCCACAGGTGACGCATTGTTGAGCCTGTCTAACATCTTTTGCAGGTACAATCCAAAAAGATGGATTGATGTACAGATGATTCTTGGTGTGGGCTGTGAATACACCTTTGGTTTCACAGATGCTTCTTGGAACATCAACAAGTTCTATTTTAATGATGCAAACAAGCTCTTTCTGTCGCTTCACTCTGGTCTCGGGCTGAAATTCAGAGTAAGCCAGGCTGTGGACCTTGGTATGGAAGGTGTTGTGACCTTCTCTGGCAACACGTTTGACGGTGGTTACCGAGGAAAAGGTTACGACGGACACGTCAATATCATGGCCACCGTTGGCTACAGGTTTCTTAACAGCACTGGAAGCCATTTGATGACCTTCAAAGGCCGCAGATACATGACATCATATCATCATAAGCGTCCGAAGGTGAGGAAACTCGACACTGAATATATTACAATTGTCGCCACAGATGACAAGAACAGGATTCAATCGACTGCATATTTCACACCTGACTCAATGTCGCTCGATGATGACGTCAGAGAGGTGGTTAGAGAGGCTGAAACGAAATTCCGTGAGAACAACAGCAATGTGAAAATCTACCTGACTGTCAAGGATCATTTCCCGAAAGACCTACCGCTGTTCTTATTGCGTGCCAAGTCGATAAGGGAAGAATTGATGAACCAATACATCGTCCCGGCAGGTAGTATAATGATTGAGCGGAATCCCGAGGTGGTCAGAACCCTTGATCCAGAGAAGGTGGCTGTTGTGGTCTATATTGACGATAAGCCAGGCGCAGTCAGTGAGACAGCATCAGAAAGTGCCGTTGACATCTTCAGGCAACCAAGCCAGACTCGTCCTGAATCGGTAAAGCAAGATGCTAAGCCCAAACTTACAAAAGCTGAGAAGAAAGCCCGAAAAGCGTCTTTAAAAGCTGAGAAGAAAGCCCGAAAGGCGTCGATTAAGAAAGAAAGGGAGGCCTATGAGAAATCAGTGAAGGAAGAAAAGGCATCCCGAAAAGCTTCAACCAAGGCGGAAAAGCAATCCCGCAAGGAATCTGAAAAAGCGGAGAAGCAATCCCGCAAAGAATCAGAAAAGGCGGAAAAGCAATCCCGCAAGGAACAGAAACGTCAGACAAAGAAAAAATAGTTAGATAATCTATGGGACGTATATTGTTATCGCTTGCCCACATGGGTGGCGATGAACGTGAATATGTAAGAGAGGCATTCGACACCAATTGGGTGGTGCCTCTCGGACCTAATGTCAATGGATTTGAGTCGGACCTTGAGCAATGGCTCAATCGTCATAGTGACCACGAGAACTATGTGGTCGCGCTGAGCGCAGGCACAGCGGCCCTTCATCTGGGGCTTGTCATGCTGGGTGTAGGCAAAGGTGATGAGGTGATCTGCCAGAGTTTCACCTTCGCCGCATCAGCCAACCCCATCACGTACCAGGGAGCCACCCCGGTCTTTGTCGATAGCGAGGCCGACACTTGGAACATGGATCCTGAGTTGTTGGAAGAGGCCATCGTTGATCGGATGAACAAGACTGGAAAGAAACCCAAAGCCATCATCCCAGTCCATCTATACGGCTATCCGGCGAAACTCAGCCAGTTGATGGCTGTGGCTCACAAATACGACATCCCAGTGCTCGAGGACTCGGCCGAAGCCATGGGCTCTACCTACGATGGCCTTCATTGTGGCACTTTCGGCCGATTCGGCGTCATGTCGTTCAATGGTAACAAGATGATCACCACCAGTGGAGGCGGTGCGCTGATTTGCCGTAGCAAGAGTGATGCCGACAGGGTGAAGTTCTACGCCACTCAGGCCCGTGAGAACTTCCCTTACTACCAACATGAGAACATAGGCTACAACTACCGCCTGAGTAATGTGTGCGCTGGCATAGGCCGCGGACAGATGAAGGTGGTGGATCAACATGTGGCCAGACGTAACGAGATACACCGTATGTATGTATCCATGCTCTCGGGGGTGGATGGCATCAAGGTGATGGAGCCTAAGGCCGACAAACCTTCCAGCCCCAACTTCTGGCTCAGTTGCATCTGTGTGGATGCCGCCAGTATCGGAGGCAAGGACTATACTCAATTGTCGGCGTTGCTGGGCAGTCATGACATCGAGACACGTCCGTTGTGGAAGCCCATGCATCTGCAGCCCGTGTTCTCTCAGGCTCCTGCATACGTCAACGGCGTGTCGGAGCGGATGTTCAACTGTGGACTTTGTCTGCCATCGGGCCCCATGGTGACAGATGACGATGTCGATAGGATCGTCAGCATCATCAAGGGTTTTGCTGGCCACTGACCTCTTCGGGATCGTGTGGGCATAATGTCAAAGCCATTGCGGATCTCCAACCTACGGAAACGCTTTCGGCCGTCATGGTATTGGATGAAGCCAAACTGAAGTCCCTGTTCCTCCATCTGTTGCGGTCAGCGATGTGGGAGAGCGAGGCTGACACGAGTCTGTTCCCACTTTCCTTGCATGAGTGGCAATGGATCTTTGTCACAGCGGAAAGGCATACCTTGACAGCGGTTGTGTATGATGCAATCAATGCCCTACCCGAAGCCATCAAACCGGGTACGGAGTTGATGTCGATGTGGAAGAAGATCGCCGATAGCCAGGAGCAAGAGTGTCTTAGGCACCTGCGCACCGTCAACTATCTTCATGGCCGTCTTCAGTCGTCGGGCATTACGCCTACTGTCGTGAAGGGATTGTCACTGGCTGTCTGCTATCCACATCCCCGCCATCGTCATACTGGCGATATCGACTTGTTTTTCGGTTCTGTGGAACGCAAGAATATAGCAGACAGAACAGTTGAGGAGTGGGGGATTCCTGTTGAGAGAAAACTCCATGATGAGTCGATATACATGGTTGGCAATGTGGTGGTGGAGCATCACGGACATTTGTTCCAAAGCCATAACCTCTGGGTGAGGACCTCAGCCAGGAAGCGTCTGCAAGCAGCGCTCTCATCCGAGGAGGCCTATTGTCAGGAGGATATCTTAGGATCGGACCTTACAACACTCCATCCCGACCTTGCCCTCTTGTTGCTTGTCTGTCACAGCTACAAGCATGTCATCAACAGCGGCATTGGTTTGCGTCAACTGGCCGATTTAGCACTCTTTCTCAAGAAAGCACATGCAGACATCCACCCCGAGGTAGTTGCCCGCTGGGCCTCTGACTGGAAGATGACAGGCTGGACGCGTTGCCTAATGGCTACTCTTTGCAAGTACTTGGGGATGCCATCTGATTACTCCCCTGTGGAACCAGGTGGTGACAAAGACGCAGACGTGTTGATGAACGAGGTGTGGATGACCGCTAATTTTGGACAGACCGACAGCCGTTATGTCCCAGTTGGCGGTGCTTCTGCGAACCGAAAGACCACTGTTAGAAGACTATTGCATAATTACCGCCTTTTCGCCCACTATTCATACGGCGAGGCCACAGGGTCACTTATGCTGCTGGTTTATATCAGGCTGAAAGAGTGCTTGAATGGCAGGAAAAGTGAATCGTCAGTTATAGAAAATTAAAAACTACAGTAAAATATGAAAACATTTGTAAGATTATGTTGTTTGTTTGTCGTCGTCATGATGACATCATGTGTGAAACGAGGTGACTACATCTATCTCCAGGACATGGACGAGAAATTGGAATACCCCGTTGTGCAGAAGTATGAGACCGTGATACAACGAGACGACAAACTGAGTATCAAGGTAAGTTGCAAAACGCCCGAACTCGCTCTTGCGTTCAACATTTTCGGTGAGAGTGGCTATGTAGTAGGCAACGACGGTTCTATTCGTGCCAACAACACCAACATGTCAGCCGATTCAAGAGTTAGTGGTTACACTGTCGGCGTGGATGGCAACATCACATTCCCCATGTTGGGTAAGCTTCATGTGGAGGGCTTGACACGCAAGCAGTTGATTGACATGATCACCCAGAAAATTATAGAAATGGAGTTGCTGAAGGATCCCATTGTCATTGTGGAGTTCCTGAACCTGAAAATCTCCGTTCTTGGTGAGGTGGGACGTGTGGGTACCATCAATCTTCAGGGCGACCGGTTCACCTTACTTGATGCACTTGCAGCCAGTGGCGACCTTACTGGCAATTCCCGTCTTGACCGTATCGGCGTGATTCGTGAGTATGGCGATAGCCGTCGTATCTACTGGAACGATATCCGTTCGAAGGACATCTTCCTTTCTCCCACTTTCTACTTGCAGCAGAACGACATCATCTATGTTGAGCCCACCGGTAGGAAGGCTCGAAATGAAAACCGAACCAACCTGTACATGATTCAGTCGGTTTTTGCTTTCATTACCTCAACAATCTCTCTTATCTTGCTCTTCAACAAATTATAATTGTTTTTGTTCAGGCTTTTCGCTACATTAGTTCAGTTATCCCGATTCCTTTATAGTATAATAAGGAGAGGTTACAGTTCAGTTTATTCTTAATAAGTCAAAGTCAGAATATGGTAAAATTAAATGACAATCAGGATTTGGCACCTGAGAAAACCACCGTCAGCAAAGGATTAAACATCAATCCTATTGATATTGTAAAGTATCTGCTGGTCAACTGGTTCTGGTATGTCATCTCATTCGCTATCTTCATGGGATACGCATGGTATAAGTATTCCACCACTCCTTATTCCTATTCCAGCCGTGGTTCTGTGATCTTCAAGAATCTCGGTGTGGTAGCGGGTATGGATCGTTTCAGGAACTACACCCAATCGGTCAATATCTCTAACGAGATACTTCTTTTCAAGTCCACAAAACTGATGCACGACGCTGTTGTCGCTCTTCATGCTGAGGTGAGTTATACAGTGATGGACTACATGCGTGTCAAGGAACTATATACTCAGTCACCGGTGAAAATCACTTTCCATGATGTGGATGAAAGCATGGTACTGAGCCTGAAGGTCACCCCGATTTCGAAGACCAAGGTGAAGTTGTCCGACTTCTCCATGGGCTCAAGCCCTGACCTTATTGCCAAGCTGGGCACCACGGTAAAGACGCCGGTAGGTATCATTACCATCACCCCCACGCTGTATTATTCGTCCGAATGGTACCGCACCCCGGTTACGGTGACGAAGAAGAACGTGAATGCCTTCGTGAGCGAGATTTCACCCAAGTTGGTCATCACCCAAGCCGAAATTGCCGACCCGCGCGCTTCTCTGATGGGTACTTCTATGGTCTCATCGTCCATTCTCAACATGACACTTACCGATTATTCAGCAGTTAGGGCTGAGGATATCCTCAATATGCTGATCACGTTCTACAATGAACAGACCATACGGGACAAGAACATGGCTGCTGTGACCACCTCCAATTTCATCAACGACCGTTTGGAGATTATCTCAAAAGAGTTGAGTGGTGTGGAGAGCGAGATAGAACAATATAAGGTGTCGCACAATATTGTGGACATCAGTTCCGAAGCAAACACCGCGTTGGCGGAACGCAACTCCTATACCAACCAGACCAAGGACCTTCTGGTTCAGGCTAAGCAGGTCAGCGCCATGCGTGACTATTTGAACGACCCGTCGAAGGACATGGAACTCATCCCTACCAACACGGGCATTGGTGATGGTATGGTGGAGTCTCAAATTGCGCAATACAACAATGCCAAAATGCGTCGAGACAAACTGCTTGAGGAGAGTAGCGACAAGAACCCTGTGGTGCAGGAGCTCAATAAGTCACTTCAGGCCATGAAACAAGGTATTATCCGTGCTGTGGATAATAAGAACAACAACCTCAACGTTCATTTGAGCAACATACAGAGTCGTGCTGGTGAGGCACGTTCACGTGTGTCAAACGTACCTAAGAAACAGCGCGAGATGCTTACCATTGAGCGTCAGCAGCACATCAAGCAGGAGCTTTACCTTTATCTCCTCAACAAACGTGAGGAGAATGAGTTGGCACAGGCCTCCACTCAGTCCGACGCCCGTATCGTTGAACCCGCTCGTGGCAGTGATGTACCAGTGTCGCCTATTCTGACCAAGGACTTGGGCAAGAACGCCATGTACGCCTTCTTGATCCCGACAGGCTGCCTCCTCTTCTTCATGTTTTTCGACACCCGTATCAAAGACCGTAAGGATATTGAGGACTTGACCACTGTTCCATTCCTTGGTGAGATACCCAATGACAAGAACAAGGCCAAACTTAACAAACTCGGCGTGAAGAGTAAGGATAGCATTGTCTCTGTGAAAGCACAGGGGCGTGACCTCATCTCCGAGGCATTCCGAATCATCCGTACCAACATGGACTTCATGCGTGTCAACACCAAGGATATGAAGGTTGTCACTTTCAGTTCGTTTGGTGCATCTTCGGGTAAGACATACATCTCGAGCAACCTTGCTGCCACTTTCGCCCAGACCAGCAAAAAAGTGGTGCTTGTCGATCTCGATATCCGTAAAGGAACATTGACCTCTGCTTTGCGTGGTCGTAAGGCGGCAGGTGTGACCACCTATCTGACTGGTCATGCCACCATTGACGACATCATCCAGAAAGATGCGCTATGTACCAACCTCGACGTGGTAACTGCCGGAGCTACGGCGCCGAACCCAGCAGAACTGTTGTTGAGTGATGGTCTTGACAAGATGATCGATGAGTTGAAGAAAAGATACGACTATGTGTTCCTCGACAATGTGCCCTACGGTTTGGTGGCCGATGCGGCTATTACTAACCGTGTGGCCGACCTGACCATCTTCGTCATCCGCGTGGGCCGTCTCGACCGTCGTATGATGCCTGAGATTGAGAAGATATACAGAAGTGGCAAGTTGAACAACATGTGTTTGATTCTCAATGGCTCCATTATTCGTCAGTTGGGCTACAGTTATGGTTACGGCTACGGATATGGTTACGGCTACGGATATGGTTATGGCTACGGTTATGGTTATGGCAGTGGTTATGGCGAGGAGAAGAAATCGATATGGCAACGTCTTTTTGGCAAGAAGAAAGAAGAAGAACACCATCATCACCACCATCACCATCACAGCAGTGAGAATGGTGAAAACTCCTCGGTTGCAGATAATGAGTCAACAGCCGAAAACAACATATCTGATACAGATAACGCATAATCATGTTAGGATTCAAGAGAAAATACAAACTGCTTGAGTCCGGGATACTGAGGGGAGCGACTGATATCCATTGTCATGTCCTCCCCGGTGTGGATGACGGCTCACCAGACATCGACACCAGTTTCCAGCTACTCGAGTTCATGTCAGAACGGATAGGCTACAGTAAGGTGTGGCTTACCCCTCATGTCATGCGTGATTTACATAACACGGCAGAGAAAGTCTCCGCCGTGTTTTCAACGTTAAAAGAGAACTACTCAGGAAGTGTTGAATTACGCTTGGCTTCTGAGTACATGATGGATGAGGGATTCAAGGAACGTCTGACCACAGACCCCTTGCGTCTTGGTTCGGAGCACCTGTTGGTGGAGACTTCATACATGAATCCACCGGTTAGGCTTGACGACATCCTGATGAGTGTGTGGGAGGCGGGTTTCCGTCCTCTCATCGCTCATCCAGAACGTTACATGTACATGGGTAAAAAGGACTACGAGCATTTGAAGGAGTATGGCTTTGATTTCCAGCTCAACATCATGTCGCTATCGGGGTATTATGGAGCCCGTCCCAAGGCTGTGGCTTTTAAATTGCTGGAGCAAGGCATGTATGACTATGTGGGTAGCGACTTGCACCACCTTGATGTCTACCAACCTATGATGGAGAAGATGAAACTCACAAAGAGCCATCTTGACGCCTTAGATGAACTTTTGGCGAACAACAACTATATCTAAGAGCCTGTCCGCGTTCTTTCTCTGCTGCTCATTGCTGCTCATGGCCCTTTCTTGGCCTGGTGGTTCCTTCAGTGCGGCATTGGAATTGCTTGCTCTTTGTGGCTATTATGTCATTGCTGCCGACTTGGTGTTGTTGCTATGGCATGTGTTACGTCGCATGCGTCAGTTTATAGTCATTGACTTGCTGTCCACCCTGTTCGCATTGTTTCCTGTACTTGTTCATTTCCCCTTTAGTTTCAAATCAGGTGACGAGAATTCCCAGCCTTTGACTATCGTTTCGTGGAATGTTGACAATTTCCTCCTCGAACCACAGTGTCTGGATGACCTGTCGTTGAAGATATTGAATGAGGGCCCTGATATCATCTGCCTCCAGGAGCGTCCACATCAGCATCTGATGTCGAAAGCCACCATCACTTCGCGTTTCCCAGACCATCCCTATGTTGTGTACAATGAGCGTGAGGACGAAGTGCTGAACTTGATGGTTCTTTCGAAATACCCATTGAATACGGCCAGGACCTTTTATTTCCCCGGTTCCTACAACAAGTTCATGGCGGTTGACGTGGCTGTCGGTGACAAGAGTTTCCGACTCTATAACGTGCACCTGCAGACGACGAGCGTCTCGGACAATGCAGCCTCCTCACTTACCGATAAGTTGAAGTTGGTCATTGCCAACGCTGAATCCCGCAATAAACAAGCCGATATTCTCTCTGCCGAAATCGAGTCGTATGGTGAAGGTAATGTTGTTGTCTGCGGTGATTTCAACTCTTCCATTTTTGGCTATTCATGTCAGACTGTGGCACATGGTATGAACGATGCAACAAGCCACAGCCCTTTGTCCCTTGTGCAGTCTTCATTCGTGAAAATACCCATCTTGCCCAAAATTGACCAAATGTTCTATAAGGGCGGTGTGGATTGCGAGGACTATGACCTGATTGAGGGTGGATGGACAGACCACAAGATGCAAAAAGGCCAGTATCGTATCAAATAGGCATCTTACGGCGCATCGACTTTTCTCTGAGCGGCAGTCATGCCGCATCTTTTGAATGAAAAAGATACTGTTTGTCATCGACTCATTAAATTGCGGAGGGGCGGAAAGGAGTCTTTTATCTCTTCTTTCCGTACTTGATTCCACCAAGTACGAGAAACACCTGTGGGTTCTCCATCCTGGTGGTGTGCTCGACAAAGTTGTTCCATCAGATGTGACTATAGAGCAGCAGCCAGTCTATAATAAACTCCATCATTGGTTGTACCGTCTGGCTCATGCTTTTTTTTCTGTCCGATGGCGACAGAACCGAAAGAAGAATCATAAGTGCCACCATGCAGAGGTGTTTTGGCAGTCGTGTGGCTTTATTACAAAAGGCCTTGACAAATCTTTCGATATCGCGGTGGCTTATCAGCAGGGCATTCCCACTTATCTTGTCGCATCAAAGATTCATGCTCGTGTGAAAGTGGCCTGGATCAATACCGATATCAAGTCGGCTGGCTACGATATTCCTTATAATGTCTCTTTTTACGACAAGATGCATTATATCGTATGCGTGTCTGACATGTTGGAGGGGATGGTGAAAGGCTACATGTCACAGTTCACTGACAAGATACGTTGTGTATATGATATTGTCAGTCCTGAAATGGTGAGGAAGATGGCTTCGGAGCCCGTTGCTGAGCTTGAGGACTGTCCTTCTGGACGGATTGTCTTGACGACGGTGGCTCGTATGGCTTATCTGAAGAACTATCCTTTGGCTGTCAAGACGGCAGCGTTGCTCCGTCAACGTGGTTTGGATTTCATTTGGTTCTTTGTTGGTGACGGGTCAAAGTTAGGTCAGATCCGTCGTATGATTCACGAGAGTCATCTCAACGATTGTGTGCTTGCGCTTGGTCTCAGACTTAATCCCTATCCCTACATCAAGGCATGCGATATCTATGTCCAGACTTCATTGCACGAAGGTTTCGGATTGACCATAGCCGAAGCAAAGATGTTGTGCAAACCGATTGTCAGCACAAATTTCGAAGTGGTCTATAACCAGTTGGAAGACGGTGTGAACGGACTGATCGCCAAGATGACCCCGGAGTCACTTGCCGATGCAATCTGTACGTTGGCCAACGACAGTGGAATGCGTACTCGTTATTCCTCTGTCCTTAAAGGAAGTGTTGACAACAACGCTTCCACCGAACTTAAGAAAATAGAGGAGATGTTCCAGATATGAGGGCGTTGGACATCAAGATTGTAACCTGTCACGATGTCTATAACTTTGGCGCGTCGCTACAGGTATATGCCTTACAGACTTATCTGGAAAGGATGGGACATCATGTCCAGGTGGTGGATTACAAACCCAGCTACCAACCTCCCCGCAATACAAGGTTGTTTGCAATAGATCGTAGTAAAAATATATTGGTGGGCTTTGCCCAGATGCTTTACCGACTGCCACGTCGCTTGTTTCATATTGGAAGAAACCGTAAGTTCCGTCACTTCACCAAGTATTGCTTGCATCTCACTTCTGAATGTTACGACAAACAGCGTTTGCTATCGGCCGAAATAGATGCCGATGTGTTCATTGCCGGCAGCGACCAGATCTGGAACTGCATGTATCCGACAGGCCGTGATACTGTTTTCTATCTTGCTTTTGTGAAGACGGATGCGAGGAAGGTGGCATACGCTCCCAGTATCTCCATCAATCATATCGAGCCGCGTTGGGAATCCATATACCAGCAGTATCTGCCTGATTTCGATTTCGTGTCAGTCAGGGAGAAGAGTTCCCTTCCTTTTCTCAAGAGCATGGGATGTGAGTACGCAGAGGTGGTTTGCGACCCGGTGTTGCTGTTCTCAGCCCAAGAGTGGAACGGTCTTTTCCCTCCCTGTTCGTTAGTGAAAGGACAGTATGTGCTAGTCTATGATTTCGATGACAACCGCCAGATTGCCGCAATCGCCAAGGCCATTGCAAAAGCCGAGCGGTTGAAGATAATCAATATCAGTATTGACACGCTAAGCGGATTGGGTACCAAATTTAGGAACATCGGTCCCAAGGAGTTCTTGTCACTGCTGTGGGGGGCCAGTTTTGTGGTGTCCTCATCCTATCATGCCACCTTATTTTCATTGCTATTCCATAAGCGCTTCTGTGTTGTCCGACGTGACCTTGACATCAACCTGCGTTTAGAGGACCTTGTTGACGATTATGGGCTTGGCGATAGAATCGTTTCGGAATACCATTCCTCTTTGCTCGATGAGATTGACTATCAGCAAGTGGATACCAAAATGCAGGCTCTAACCGCATCCTCAAAAGATTATCTTGCCAGAGCACTTTGTTTCGACTCAGAAAAAGCGTGAAGAAAAGATTATTCATTGCCATCCAGTATCTGGAGATAGGCGGTGCCGAACGTTCGCTCATCGGCCTGCTCAACGCCATTGACTACACCAAGTTCGATGTCGATCTTTTTGTCTATAAGCATACGGGCGAGTTCATGAAGCTGGTTCCTCCACAGGTTCGGCTCCTACCCGAGAACAAACGCTACGCAGCACTGTCACAACCCATTTCCCAAATTATCCGACGTGGTTATATCGACCTTGCCCTTGCGCGCCTTTACGCCCGGATTCCTGCCCGTAGGTTTGAGCGTCGTACAGGAGTCAAGGAACCGATAGCCATCTACCAGTATATTGCCAATTACACTACGCCTCTGTTGCCTTCACTGGGCAAGTATGGCGAGTATGACCTTGCCATCAGTTTCCTTATTCCCCACAACATTGTGAGGGACAAGGTACGCGCCAAGCGCAAGTGCGCATGGATCCACACAGACTATTCCTTTGTAGATGTTGACGCCGAAGACGAATTGCCTGTGTGGGATGCTTACGATCATGTGGTGTCTATTTCCCCCGATGTGACCAAGGGGTTCCTTGGTAAGTTCCCTTCCTTGTCGAGTAAGATTATCCAGATAGAGAACATCCTTTCGGAGTCGTTTGTTAGGCAACAGGCCATGGATGGACTTGAAGATGTTGAGAAAGAAATCTCGTCGTTATGTGAGCGAGTAGGGGGTAAGAGTGTTGTCCGCCTGTGTTCTGTAGGTCGTTTTTCTTATCCCAAGGCATTTGACAGGGCTGTACACATCTGTAAGGCCCTGGTGGAACGTGGATGCGACGTATTGTGGTATGTGGTGGGTTATGGCGGAGACGAGCCTCTGATCCGCAGGGCTATTGTTGATACAGGCATGGAACTTCGATTCGTGCTTGTTGGGAAGAAGGAGAATCCCTACCCCTACATCAAGTCGTGCGACATCTATGTGCAGCCTTCTCGTTACGAGGGCAATGCGGTGACCGTACGCGAGGCTCAGATCCTTTGCAAGCCTTGTGTCATCACAGCATACGCCACAGCTCACAGTCAGGTCTGTGACCGTGTCGACGGAGTGATTGTGCCTAACGAAGTGGAAGGCGCCGCCTCCGACCTGACTTCTTTCATAGCTGATAGTGCTTTGCAAGCCAGTATCAAGGAACATCTTTCACTTCATCACTATGGCAATGAACAAGAGGCCTTGAAAATCGATGCATTATGATACGAACAATCCTTGTCATTCTTTACAACCTGATACGTATTGCGTTTGGTAAAGTATGTCATGGCGCCAGATACGCCGTTCATCCCCTCCAGCGTATCAGTCCATTCACCCCCTTGAAACTTTATCAGCGCGGAAGGCTTGAGATTGGCCGCAACTGCGAGTTCGCACACGGATGCGACATTGAAGTATTCGATCATGCCACAATCTCAATAGGTGAGGGTACTTACATGAACAGATATTGCATGCTCAGTGCCCATAGTGGTGTGAACGTCGGCAAACATTGTCTTTTTGGTGCAGGTGTCAAAGTATTCGATAACAACCATACCCATTCGCCAGAGAAAGGTGTGAGTACGCATCTCTCTTCTGCTCCTGTTGTCATAGGTGACAACTGTTGGTTGGCGTCAGATGTTGTGGTCCTAAAAGGAGTTACAATAGGTGACAATTGTGTTGTGGGTGCTGGTTGCGTGATCTACAAAGATCTCCCTGCTGGCAGTGTGGTTTATAACAAGCAAAATTTGGTTATCAAGTGATCCCAAAGAAGATTCACTATTGCTGGTTTGGCGGAAAGGCAAAGCCGAAAGCCGTGCTCGACTGCATTGCTTCGTGGAGAAAGGTCTGTCCCGATTATGAGATTGCGGAATGGAACGAGACCAATTTCGACGTTCATATCAATCCGTACTGTGAGCAGGCTTATTCGTTGAAGAAATGGGCCTTTGTGAGCGATGTCGTAAGGGTGTATGCACTTTCAGTTCATGGAGGAATCTATATGGACACCGATGTGGAGGTTGTCCGCAATTTCGACGACCTTCTTCATTATACTGCCTTCTTCGGCTTTGAAGGCACTCAGTGGGTGGCTACGAGTACCATGGGTGCCGAGGCGGGCAACCACATTGTAGGGGAATTTATGGAACGTTATGCCGCCCGTCAATTCCTTAAGGACGACAACACGATGGACTTAGAGACTAATGTGCGGGCTTTGACAGCATTGTTGGTGTCCGAATATGGTGTGGTTCTCAATGGCCAGGAGCAAGACCGCGTTTATTTCCACCTTTTTCCCACAGACTATTTCACACCTTACGATTATATCTCAGGACGCATGCGGCAGACACCCAACACCCATACTATCCATTGGTTTGGTCAGTCGTGGATTGACATCAAGTCATGGAGGTTGCGGTTGGCTCAGTTTTTCCACCGCATTATTGGAATGAAGATGAAATAAGACATTCGCCATGCAGACAGAAAACAATCAGGCACCAGTTCGTGTACTCATGCTTTTCACCATCCTCAATCGTGGAGGCGCTGAGACCATGGTGATGAATTACTACCGCAACATCGACCGTACGAAAGTGCAGTTCGACTTTGTTGTACACCGTCAGGAAAAAGGTGCTTACGAGGATGAGATTGAATCGCTCGGAGGACGAGTCTATCGTTTCATGCCACTCAATCCACTCTCTTTCCATCAGTATAAGAAACAGGTCAGCCATTTCTTTGACGAACACCCTGAATACAAGATCATTCATGGCCAGTGCTCAGAATCCGGATATTTCTTTTATAAAGAAGCCTCGAAACGTGGCGTTCCAGTCATCATAGCCCATGCCCATAACAGTCATGTGCCTTTCGATATGAAACTCATCATGCGCACTTATTTCAAGCACCGCATGCGTCCCTACCTGACACATTGTTTTGGTTGCGGTCGTGAGGCGTCTATATGGCTGTTTGGTAGAAAACTTGGTGAGAAGGCGTTGATACTCAACAATGCCATCGACACCACTCGTTATGAGTTTTCTCCAGAAAAGAGAAAATCCAAACGCAAGGAACTCGGTTTGTCGGACTCCACCCTTGTTGTGCTTCATGTGGGCAGCTTTGCAAAGGCCAAGAACCATCAGTTCATTATCGATGTGTTTGACCAGATGCACCGACTCCATTCAGACAGCATGCTGTTGCTCGCTGGCGCCGGTCCATTACGTCAGTCCATAGAAAATAAAGTGGAAAGGCTCAAACTTACCGACAGCGTTCGCTTCTTAGGTAGCAGAGCTGACATTCCTGAACTCATGATGGCCGCAGACACCCTCCTATTCCCCTCCATTTTCGAGGGGTTGCCCGTTACCTTGGTTGAGGCTCAGGCCACAGGGCTCGAGTGTCTGATTTCCGACCAGATTCCTCGTGAGGTTGTGGTCACCGATAAGGTTCAGCTCATGTCGCTGAGTGAGCCTGCCTCCAAATGGGCGGAGAAGGTACTGGAATTGTCTGCTACAACGAGCGACAGAATTTCAGGTGCCAGACAAGTCATTGATGCTGGGTATGACGTAAGAAGTAATGCCCAGTGGTTGCAGGATTTTTATCTTTCTGAGCTTTCAACGAAGCATTTGTATCTGTAGCCTTTTATCGTTCCCATTACCTATGAGCAAGAAAACGCTGACCATCTTCACTCCGGCATACAACCGAGCATATACTCTTCCGCTGGGTTACGAGGCACTCTGTCGCCAGACATCCAACGACTTCGAGTGGCTGATTGTTGACGACGGTTCCACCGACAATACTCGTGAGTTGGTCAGACAATGGATAGACGAGGGCAAGGTGAGCATCCGTTATATCTATCAAGAGAACCAAGGGATGCATGGTGCCCATAACACAGCCTATAAGAATATCGACACAGAGCTCAATACATGTGTGGATTCCGATGACTATATGCCCGATGATGCTGTAGAGAAAATTGTCTCATTCTGGCGTCATTATGGTTCTGACGAAGTGGCAGGCATCATGGGGTTGGATTCCGACTTCGATGGCAAGGTGATTGGTACTGTTTTTCCTCCCGGTATGAAACGAAGCACCTTGGCTGGTTTTTATGCCAGTGGTGGCAAGGGAGACAAGAAGTTGGTTTATCGAACCGATGTGATATGCTCCTATCCCGAATACCCACTGTTCGAAGGGGAGAAATACGTGTCGCTCGGCTACAAGTATGAACTTGTTGATCAGGATTATGAGATGCTTACGCTCAACGAGGTAATTGCCAGGGTCGAATACCGTCAGGATGGCTCAAGCCTGAATATGTTCCGGCAGTATTTGCGCAATCCAAAGGGCTTTGCCTTCATCCGTAAGAGTTCCATGTGTCTCGCGCCCACTTGGAAACGTCGTTTTGTAGAGGCGGCACATTATGTGTCGAGCAGCATCATCCTACGCAACACACGCTTTCTCAAGGAATCTCCTCAAAAAGGACTTACTCTGCTTGCCACTCCGCTTGGTGTTCTTATCTACTGTTACATCATGTACAAAAACAAAAAACACTGATGATTAGTATTGTTGTTCCCATATACAATGCTGAGAAGTATCTTGCGGATTGTCTGGACTCCCTGGTGGCGCAGTCTGACCATGACATCGAGATACTCTGTGTGGATGACGGTTCAACCGACCAGACCATCGACATCCTCAACAGCTACAGCGAGCGCTATCCCTTCTTGAGAGTGGTTAACCAGCACAACCAGGGGCCTTCAGCAGCCCGCAATCGTGGTATTGATGAGGCCAAAGGTGAATGGATCATGTTTGTTGACAGCGACGACTGGATAGACCGCAATGCGTTCTCACGTCTGCAGCCCTATTTCAACTCGCCTTACCAGTTGATAGCATTCTCCTATATCAGGGAATTCCGCAGTCAGTCGCTTGCCAAGCAGGTTTTAAGTGAGGAAACAGAGACCTTTGACGACAAAGATGAGGTTTACAGCCTTTTTGTCCGCCTTCTTGCCCCAATCGAGAACGGAAAGATCCATCCCGACAAACTCGACAGTTTGTCAACTGTATGGGGAAAACTCTACAGGACAGACCTCATCAAAAGCAACCATATACGCTTTGTCCCGACACAGGTTACTGGTACAGCCGAAGATCTTCTCTTCAATGTGGACTATTTCATGCTGATGCAAAGCGCCATCTATCTTCCACTCACCATTTACCATTATCGCAAGAACAGTGTGGAGTCGTTCACCAGTTTGTATAAGCCCGACTTGTTTGAGAAGATGCAGAATCTCTTTCACCTTATTGATCAGCGTGTGTCTCTTATGAAGAATCAAGAACTCACTGTTGCCCTTAGTTACCGCAAGTCGCTTAGTCTGATTGGCCAGGGACTGAACATTACATTTTCTGGGGAATCGTGGTGTAGAAAGCACAGTCAAGTTTCCAGAATACTTCATTCTCCCCTTTACGCCGAACCTTTGAACACACTCCCCTTAAGTGTGTTGCCAATGCATTGGAGAGTGTTCTTCTGGCTTGCCAAGTGCAAGTGCAGTGGCTTGGTGCTGCTCCTGCTCCAAATTATCAACAAAATCATCGACCGTTAATTCATTTTCAGAAATTCATCATCAAAAACAACTGAATTTATGGAAATCACCTTTATCCCACCACTACAGTTCGCCTTTCTTTATTATCATATCATTATGGTGTTTGTTATTCTCACCATCTATCAATGCCATACACAGCAGGTATTACGTCCCGATGTGGCGGCTTTGAACTCATCGTTTGGAGTTATTCTGACAATTGTGATTATCCTCCTCATGGGGTTGCGTCCAATTGATTATCATTTTGGAGACACTACTATCTATGCTAAAGGATTTGAGGCAATGCAAGAAGCTGGCTATACGTATCACCCTACTTTTCAACGTGAATGGTTGTATGAGAACATTCACAATTTATGCGTGGCTTATGCCGACGTCCATGTTTTTTTCCTCATTTGTGCCGCACTTTATAATGGTCTCTTGGCCATTGCATTACGACATATTTTCGGCATTCATTATTATGTTCCCTTACTGGTGTTTCTGAGCATGTTCACCTATTGGACCTATGGAGTCAATGGTGTGAGAAATGGTGTGGCGTCCTCTTTTTTCATTCTTGCCTTAGCAAATATCAACCGTCCTCAGTTAGCTGCTCTTCTTGCCCTCTGTTCCACAGGTTTTCATAAGTCCATGTGGCTGATCGTGATTGCCGCTGTTGTAGCTTGGTATATTAAGAACGTTTATCTTTATATCGTGGGATGGTTGCTTTCCATCGTTGTTTCCTTTTTAGCTGGTATGACCTTGCAGAATATGATCTCACAGATTGGATTCATGCAGGATGACGCTCGATTCCAAGGTTATCTCACGGGTAGTAATATCCAGGACGCGGCAGTTTGGACCACGATGTCATTCCGTTGGGACTTTATTGCTTTCAGTGCTTTAGGCGTAGCGTTTGGGTGGTATTTTATAGTGAAGCGGAAATTCAAAGATGAGTTTTATATATGGGTTTTCAATATGTATTGTTTGGCCAATGCTTTTTGGATTATAGTCATCCGCGCAGCTTATAGCAACCGTATCGCCCAGATTTCATGGTTTATATTACCTCTCGTCCTTGCATATCCCACTTCAAAGAAACGTTTTTGGACCGACCATGAGAAGTACATGGGCTATGCGGTAATCCTGATGTATTCATTCAGTTTCGTCTATAATGTAATATTGCTCAAAGGATAACCTACAATTATCTCTTTATAACACATTTATAACATTAGAAGCATTACATGAATAAAGTCACCGTTTTTATACCTGTCTATAATACCGAAAAATATATCCGACAATGCATAGACTCTGTGCTGAACCAGTCCTATACTGACATGGAAGTCATCCTCTGTAACGACTGCTCCACAGACAATAGCCTTGCCATCTGCCAGGAATATGAACATAAGGACAGCCGTGTTAGGATTGTCAATAATGAACGGAATTTAGGTCTGTTCAATACCCGTCTCAAGTGTCTGGACTTTGTAAGTGGTGACTACTTTTTTCAGGTTGATTCTGACGATTGGTTGGAAAAGGACTATATCAAGGTCATGATGGACGTGGCTGAGGAGTACGTAGTGGATGTGGTGCAGATGGGGATGATCAAGAGCGTTGATAGATGGGGCGTCGTCAGCCACAAGGAACGCCTCTATTTCCCTGGCTTGTACACTGAAGAGCAGTTGGATCAATACCATCATATTTTCGCCCAGAGGGTTTTTTCCAATAACGTCTGTACCAAAGGAATCAGAACGGCGATTCTTAAGAAAGCCATTATTCAGCCTTCCGACATCCACTATGGAGACGACTTGTATTTCTTGCAGCAGATATCCCCTTATATTCGTTCTGTCTATGTCGTCCCGCAGTTTAGGTATTTCTATAGATATGGTGGTTCGATGTCGAATTATAATCCCAAGTTTTGGGATGACCAAAGCAAACTCTACTGGCTGAGGAAGGCGTATGCTTTAGAGCACGATCCGGAATACGTAAAGGGGTTGACTCTTTTTTTCGTCGACATCCTTAAGGATGTATTGAAACTTCAACTGTTTATTAATCAATCGGAGAACAGGGTTGCTGAGACCAAGGCGTTTCTGCAACGTTTTTACCATACGAAGGATTACAGTGAGATGACAGTTGTTGACACCAATGACGAGTTCATTGAATCGTTAAGGAAAAAGGACACAAATGGAATTCTGGACTATGTGTGTCGTCGTACTTCGAAGTTCTCTCTGCTGAAGACCAAGACTTTGAATAAGGTGTTCAGATTGTTGTCGAATTTCTGACTTTCTACCTGCAGCGGTTTTTATCTGCATGATAACCGCTATTAAAGGAAACAGAAAGGAATCGTTATATTTATTCATTAGTATATGTCAGGTCTCTTGCTCAGTTTCTTTTCTATAAGTCTTGTCCAGCATTAAAAAACTATATTCATAAATCACCATGATAAAAGAAAGATTATTATATGTCGATTCTCTAAGAGGTTTGTGCATCATCTTGATTGTTGCACTTCATAGTAAGTTGACGATTATTAATGATGATTTCAATCTGATGCTCATTAATATGGAATTGCCAACATTCTTTTTCCTCTCAGGCCTCTTCTTCAAGAGATATGGCAGTTTCAAGGAGTTTTTTGTCAAAAAAGTGAATCATCTTGTCGTCCCTTTTGTCTTTTTCTCATATATACCTTTCTGTTTGTTTGCTTATTTCTACAACGATAGATATTCCGATCCCATTTTCTATCTTGCTGCAACAATAAAACCCTATAATGAACCATTGTGGTTTGTGCGTTCTTTATTTTTCACATATCTTATTTATTATGTAATAGATAAATATACAGAAAGGCGATCACATTGGATACAATTACTTGTCATTGGAATCATGGTTCTCGTCACATGGGTAATTGACATAGAATATAGGAAGCGTCTGGACGTCTATCCTTTTCTTAACGATTGTTTGTTTATTGTCAAAGATGTTTTAACCTCCATAATGGTCTTGCCATATTTCTATTTGGCTCAACAGATTAAGAAACGTGGTTGGTTGAATTTTAAATTTAATTGGAAACGCACTATTTTGATTTCGTCTGTGGCTCTTGTTATGGCATATCTGCTTAAGCAAAATCATTTTGGATATTATTATGCACAATATGGTGATAACATATTATTTCAATATATGAGTTCCATTTGTTCTATTATCGCATTTGGAGTGCTGTTCGCTAAGTTCAAATACACTAAACTGCTTCAGTTTTTTGGAAGATATAGCCTCATTGTCTTAGGTTGTCATTTAGTGCCTATCGTTATACTTGATACCAATTTCTGGCCCCCACGTTATATCGTTTTCGTCATTACTTTCATTCTGATGTTTCCCTGTATTTATTTTTTCAAGAGTTATTTCCCGAAATTCACAGCTCAAGAAGAATTGTTCAAATCCAAGAGTTGAGCCATTCTTTTTGTGTTAACTGTATCAGAGGAAAGGCTGCTGCCTAAATTCGTGAAAGAATAGATATTGAAAAAAGAAGAAAATGGAGAATATCGAAACCACATCGAAGAACAAACCGAAAGAGCGTATCATTTATTTAGATATCCTTCGCATCTTTGCTTGTGTATTGATTGTCCTCATGCATTCTCCACGTCCAGATTCTGGAATGAGTGGTTACCAGGCTTCTTCCATAAGTCTGCTCACTGCTCCAGGAATAGGGCTGTTCTTCATGGTCAGTGGCGCGCTACTACTACCTGTACGCATATCCTCCAGTGCTTTCTGGCGTCGTAGAATCAGTAAGATTATCTTTCCCGTATTGTGCTGGACTTTGTTTTATGTAATCGACAACTACTTTTATGGAGGAGCAACTGTCCGTGAAATCCTCCGCTCTCTGCTCTCCTTTCCTTTTAGGGCCTGTGGCCGTGGCTTTCTGTGGTTCATGTACACACTCACGGGATTATACCTCCTTGCTCCCATACTCTCTCCGTGGTTGTTGAGATGCTCAAGACGTGAACTTGAGGCCGTGCTTTTATTCTGGTGTGTCACTATGTTTTATCCTCTGCTGAAAGGTTTCTTTGATATTGACGATTCGACAGGTGGCATCCTATATTATTTCAGTGGTTACGCAGGTTATTTTCTTCTTGGCCATTATCTCCACAAATATACGCCAAGACTCCGCTGGTGGTGCCTTCTTCTCTGTTTCATTGTTCCGGTAGGATGTGCTGTCTATTGCAAAACAACCCATTTGCAGATTGATTTTTACAATCTCTTCTGGTATTTGAGCATTTTCATTGCAGTTATGTGTTTCGCATGGTTCAATATGATTCAAAGATTTTTTTCTCGAATCACTTTACTTTCACGTCTTTCTGGTGCGTTGACCACCCTGAGTAACTGCACCTTTGGCATGTTTCTCATGCACATATTCCTAATGCGTCGCTGCATATGGTCCCTCCCATATTTCAGAGAACCGAACGGAGGTGTGCTCCAGTCGTTGCTGATATTCGTTTCGACATTCTTTCTCAGTTTTCTCTTCACCTACTTGTTGTCTTTCCTTCCGTTCGCAACATATATTATTGGCTATAAGAGAACCAAGAAGCAGTAGGCTCACAGATCAAGAATATTTATTCTTATTCTAAAAGTGAGATCATTAATTGTTATAATACGTGTGATATGATTTCGGTTTTATTGGCAGTCTATAACACCAGTCTGTATCTGACACAGTGTTTGCGGTCCATCTTGGATCAGTCCTACAAGGATTTGGAGGTGATAGTGGTCAACGACGCCTCCACCGACGACAGTCTTACGATATGTCGGAATTTTGAGAAGAAGGACAAAAGGGTGAAGGTGGTCAATCTGGTTGTCAATGTGGGGTTGGAGAAAGTAAGGCGTGTGGGCCTGAAAGAGGCCACAGGCGATTATGTGATGTTTGTTGACTCTGATGACTGGCTTCATGGCAAAGACACCATAAAAGCAATGTACGAGAAAATTGAGGAGACAGGAGCTGATTATGTGGAAGTAATGTCCCAACGTGTCATGGATAAATGGGGGTTGATTAAGACGAAGTCATCATGCCCGGTTTATGGTCTGATCAAGCAACCAGAACTCTTCAATGACTATTACATCTCTTTCTTCGGCAAGAACGTGCTGTCGGTGAATATATGGGGCAAACTCTACCGTCGTTCAACCTTTGCAAAGGCTGACTTGGAACCGATTGGGCTGACGATGGGAGAGGATCTCTCTTTCAATGTGAGGCTTTTCCCGCATCTTCAGTCAGTCTATATCATGGATCGTATAGGATATAACTATAGGTTCGGGGGGATGACGTCTCGTTATAATCCCAATCTGTTGCCCGACTTGAAAAAGTTATTTGTCATCAAAGACCGTCTGAGACAAGAACAGCATTATGACACAGCATATGATTATCTGCGTATAGAGCTGAAGAATGTGTTTCGATCGGATATCTGCCAGAGAATCATCTTCGATTTCGGCGATAAGCAGGATATTTTGTTCAAAATCAAGGAAGAACTTCGCGACCCCCTATATCAGGAGATTCAGAAAGTGAGGAACACCCCAGGGTTCCTTGACGATTCTTTCGTCAAAGCCATGGCCGAACAAGATGCCGAGTCCATCTACAATCAGTGTCAGACCATCGTGAAACAACAACGGTGGCAGAGACTAAAGAAAAAAATCGTGTCTTTTTTACTCGGTTTCTTTTAGCATACTCAAATTTCGTGAGTTAATTAGTTTCAAGACAATTACCCTCAAGCCCCTCAGTCTTTACGTAATTACATTTTACAAAGTCTATGGATAAACTGTTATCTATTATCATTCCTTCATATAACATGGAGGCGTTTTTGTCGCGTTGCCTCGACACATTGATAGTCAGCCCAGAGCGGATGGCATGGCTTGATGTGATGATCGTGAATGATGGAAGCACCGACTCCACCTCTGAAATCGGTCATGAATATGCAGATAAATACCCCGGTATATTCCGTGTGATCGATAAGCAGAACGGTCATTATGGCAGCTGCATCAACGCCGCCCTTCAGGTGGCTCTCGGTAAGTATATCAGGATTCTCGACGCCGACGATTATTTCGATAATGAGGCCTTCTGTCACTATCTCGACGCACTCAATGGTGTTGATGTGGATGTTGTAGTGAGTGATTATAATCAGGTCGATTCACAGGGTAATGTTGTTAGTAGCATCGTTTACAACCATATTAAACCTAATGAGGTGATGCCTATTTTGCAAGTGAATGTTGGAGTGCTGATGATGCATGGCCTTGCTTATCGTACCGAATTTCTAAGGGGTATCCATTACAAACAAACAGAGGGCATCCTTTATACCGATTCAGAATGGTCGTATATTCCTATGCTCGACGCAGAGACAATATGCTACTTTCATCTGAATGTCTATCAGTATCTTGTTGATCGTGAGGGGCAGAGTATGAGCAAGGCGATGCAGCAGAAGATGATGTCGCATCGTGTGAAAGTGCTTCGAAGCATGCTTGCTGCATATTTAGGCGACCACCCCAATTCAAATAATGTGAACGCCAGATATACCTTGCGCAATTATTTTGTCAACATTTATATGCTCGTAATCGTGAAAGGTGCTGACAACTTGGAGAACCAACGGATGATCAGGGACCTCGACGAAGATCTGAAGTCATTAAGTCCTGACATGTACCAATATATCGGCGAATATAGTATCCATATATTCGGAACGAAATACAAGGTGATTGACCGCTGGCGCAATCATAAGTTGATGAATGTGCGTCTGCTTCATCAATTAGTGAGGCTGGACAATGTATATCTCTCCTATCGTTTTCGAATCCAAAAGTTGTTGAAACGTAAATAATCATGAAGACCCGAATCATCAGGATATCGACTGTTCCCATGTCGTTGAATTTATTGCTGAAGGGACAACTCAAGATGCTCTCAGAACATTACGACGTGTTGGCAGTGTCGTCGCCAGGCGACGACCTTCAGTTGGTGGCGAACAGAGAAGAAGTACGTGTGGAACCTGTAGCCATGGAGCGCCATATATCTCCTATCAAGGACCTGAAGTCGCTCATCCGTTTGGTCAAGCTCTTTCGTCGCGAACGTCCATGGCTGGTCCATTCGCTAACTCCCAAGGCAGGTCTCTTGTCGATGCTTGCGGCGAGGATTTGCAATGTGCCAGTCAGAGTGCATACATTCACAGGGCTGGTGTTCCCCTATACTACTGGTCTGAAACGTCGGTTACTCATGTTTACCGACCGCTTGACTTGTGCGTGCGCTACGGTGGTCAATCCCGAAGGTGAGGGCGTGAAACGCGACCTTGAACGGGCGAAGATTACCAATAAGCCACTCGTCATTATCGGTAACGGTAATGTCAATGGTATCGACCTGGATTATTACCAACCTTCGGAAGTGGTGTCGGCTCTTGCGCGCAAATACAAACGTGATGACATGTTTACATTCTGTTTTGTTGGCAGGGTAGTGGGCGACAAGGGCATGAACGAACTGGCGCGTGCTTTCCAAAGACTAATGGTTGACCATCCAAAAGTACGACTGCTCATTGTCGGGTCTTTTGAGGAAAAACTCGATCCATTGCAACCAGAAAACAAGGAGTTCTTTCTCAACTCACCACAAGTGGGTTTCATGGGGTGGCAGGACGATATCCGACCTTTTCTCGCTGCCTCAGATGCTTTCGTGTTCCCGAGTTACAGAGAGGGGTTTCCAAACGTACTCCTTCAGGCTGGTGCCATGGAGCTACCCTCAATCGTCACCGACATTAATGGCGCGAATGAGATTATCCGTGACGGCGAGAACGGCCTGATCATTCCTCCCAAGGACGAGGAGCGACTCTATCAGGCCATGCTGCATTTGGTGGAGCATCCTGAAGAGACTCGGCGCATGGCAGGTCAGGCACGTCCGATGATAACCTCGCGTTATGAGCAGCACGCTTTCTGGAACCAACTCCTGCAATTCTATTCATCACTTTCCGAATCCCTATAGTTATTATGTTCCTTAGTATTGTCGTTCCTGTTTATAATACGTCGCAGTATCTCCGCCAATGTGTCGACTCGCTTTTGCATCAAGGGCTTGAGGAGGACGATTATGAGATACTGTTGGTGAACGATGGCTCCACCGACAACTCGCTTGCTATCTGCCAAGAGTATGCCGCTAGTCACACACAAATCGTAGTTATAGACAAGCCCAATGGGGGGGTGTCATCTGCTCGAAACAAAGGAATGGAAGTGGCACGTGGTGAGTTCGTCTGTTTTGTCGATTCCGACGATTATGTACTCGAGGACGGTTACGGGTATATCAAAACGCACTTCGACTGCCAGGCCTACGACTTGATCCGTTTTTGGTCGGCCATAGAGGCTAAAGGCAGCGACAGGCCAAAGGTGATCGAGGGTGAAGAGACTTTCTCTGGAACAGGACACGATTATATCTCCTCATTTGGGTTGGAGATGTTTTGCTATAACTCGCTCTACCGTTTGTCTTTCCTTCGGCAGGCGAACATAGAATACAAGAACTATAGGGTGGGTGAGGACTTCCTCTTCGCTTCCACCGTACTACTCGCATGCCCAAGGATGCTGTGCACCTCATCACGTATTTACAGGTATGTTATCCATCCTAACACTGCATCGACAACTCGCCGTTCTGAATATATGAGGAAATGTGTGGAAGATCAGCTTGCTTCCTTTGATGAACTGATGGGTAACGTAGCTGGCACAGCCAACGAGGGGTACTGCCGTTTTTTCCTTTTCTCACTTATGCCCTCTCTCCTTAGCAGGTCATTGTCGGCAAGGCTTTCTGTTGATGAGTTTAGGCAGGTGTCTCAAAGGTGCAAGAAATACACGCTTTGGCCAATGCCTTATTACTCCTTTTGGACGAAACGATTTCGTGTGTATTGCCATGCCATCAACTTCCTGGACCGCCATCCATGGCTCTTTCCTATTGCGTCCTTTATATATGCCAAATTCTTTGTGCCCTTTATTCTCAAGCATATTGACCGCAATTACATGTGATGCACCATTCGCGCAAGTGAAACAACGCTTTTCAATCTACTTTCATTTCTAATGAACAAACTTTTTGCGGATAATTGCGCGTATGTCGGAGAAAAATTGTATTTTTGCACGATATTTACTGAAATAACATACTTACAAAAGATATGAGAAAGATATTCAATCTGGCATTGTTGACCCTGATTGGGACTCAGATGCTCTTCTTCGCTTCCTGTACTTCCTACAAGAACGTTCCCTACATCCAGAACAGCGCATACGTGGATTATTCCGAGGGCACACGTCTTTACGACGCGCGTATCATGCCTAAGGACCAACTGACGATTACCGTCAACTGTCCACGTGACCCTGAGGCCACAGCCATCTACAACCTCACCGTACAGACCGAGCTCTCAGCAAGCATGTCGCGCCGTACTTCCTTGCAGCAACCTTCCCTTCAAACCTATCTTGTCTCGAATAAAGGTGAAATTAATTTCCCTGAATTGGGAACACTCAAGGTTATAGGTATGACCAAGACGGAGCTTGAGGAATTCATTGCCAACAAACTTCATGGACAATACCTGAAGGAAAAGCCGATTGTGACGGTAACGATGTCGAACTACAAGGTGGCAGTCATGGGTGAGGTCACCCAGCCTGGTATCTATACCGTGAGCAATGGAAAGGTGAATATTTTCGAGGCACTCGCTATGGCGCGCGACCTCACCATTCATGGTCAACGCGAGAATGTGAAGCTCATTCGCGAGGATGCTACCGGTCGCAAGGAAGTGGTTGAGCTCAATCTCAACGATGCCAATGTCATCAACTCTCCATACTACCAGTTGCAGCAGAACGACATTATTTACGTCACGCCTAACAAGACCAAAGCAAAGAACTCTGGTATCGGTTCTGAAACCAGCCTTTGGTTCTCGGCCACTTCAATACTCGTGTCCCTGGCCAGCTTGCTTTACAATATCCTCAAGTAAGGAGTTGGCAACGACTTCTCGACTTCTGACACTGATTGGTACAACACAAAAACCCGGGCAAATCTTCAAGATTTGCCCGGGTTTTTGTGTTGTGTGTTAGTTCCCCTCAAGTGCGTCTTGCGACTTGATATCAGATGATATACTGGGTAGCCGACAAAGACTGGTTCGTGGAAACAGCGGTGATGGCGTTGGCGAGCATGTTTGCAATCGATAACTGTTTCACTTTGTCGCATTGCTTAGTGTAGGGAATGCTGTCGGTGAACACAATTTCGGTCAGTGCGGAGTTGTTTACCCGCTCGGTGGCAGGGTCGCTCATCACGCAGTGCGAGGCGATGGCACGTACTGACTTTGCACCGGCCTTGAACATCTCGTCGGCAGCTCGGGTGATGGTGCCGGCGGTATCGACCATGTCATCAACCAATACCACGTTTTTGCCTTTCACATCACCGA
Organism: Bacteroidaceae bacterium; assembly: GCA_017509605.1. Taxonomy (GTDB): domain Bacteria; phylum Bacteroidota; class Bacteroidia; order Bacteroidales; family Bacteroidaceae; genus RUG11857. The sequence continues at coordinate 171,570 of JAFWPH010000037.1, forward strand.
TGATTTGGATGTTCTCCACCACATTGGCGCGTGCGCGTGTTTTATTGCAAAGCACCAGGGGGACACGCAGATATTTGGCGTAAGCATTGGCGCGTTTCGAACCGCCCACGTCAGGTGTGGCAATGACGAGGTCATCGAGATGCAACGACTCGATATAGGGGAGCATCACCTTTGAAGCGTAGAGGTGGTCAACAGGGACATCGAAGAATCCCTGTATTTGGTCAGCGTGTAGGTCCATAGTTATCAATCGGTTGATTCCTGCTACGCTCAGCAGGTCTGCCACTAACTTGGCTCCAATAGACACCCTTGGCTTATCTTTCCTGTCTTGACGTGCCCACCCGAAGTAGGGGCAGACGGCTATGATGGAGCGTGCTGATGCGCGTTTTGCTGCGTCAATCATCAGCAGCAGTTCCATGAGATTGTCGCTGTTCGGATAGGTGGACTGAACGAGAAACACGTCCTTGCCTCGGATTGACTCTTCAAACGACACACTGAACTCACCGTCGGCGAAGTGGGTGATGACTAAGTTACCTAATGGGCATTCAAGTTGTTGACATATCTTCTCTGCGAGATATTTCGTCTTGGTGCCCGAGAAAACTTTGAATGGTCTTAATATCTCATTCATTTTTAGTGATATTGATGTTGTTGTATAATGTCTTTTTGGTGAACTGTGTGCTGGGCAGGCCGCTGTTGCGATTACACACAAGGTCGTTGACACGGTCTGTTAGCTTTATTCTCTTGCAAAGATAGTCATTAATAATGATATAAAAGTAGTGTTTTATCATTAAAATTTCTCATTTGCTCTTTTATGTCATTTCAAAAGGTGTTTTGTCATTTTCTCACTGTGCCAAGTTGCATAATTCCCTATGCTGTCCGTGTAGATGAAAAAGGCGGAGAGTTCAGGGTGTCGGCTGATCAGTTGGCGCGCGCTGTCGAGTCCCATCACCATGAATGAGGTGGCATAGGCATCGGCAGTGGCACAGTCGGAAGCAAAGACTGTGGAAGAGAGGATGCTGTGTTGCACGGGGCGTCCTGTCTTTGGGTCGATGGTGTGGGCGTATTTCTTACCGTCCTGCTCATAGAAGTTGCGGTAGTTGCCTGATGTGGCCATCGACAGGTTGCTCAGTTCGACTACTTGCTCTATTTCACTTGTTTCGCCTGTCGGGTCGTCGATGGGTTTGTTTATGCCCACCCTCCACACAGCGCCTGATGGGTTCGTTCCGCGCATACGTACCTCTCCGCCTATCTCCACAAGATAGTTTTTCACACCAAATTTTTCCAATTGGCGACCTACGGCGTCAACACCGTAACCCTTGGCAATGGCCGAGCAGTCGAGCATCGTGCGTGGGTCGGATTTCTCCACTTTGTTTCCCACTAATTTTACTTTGTCCATACCGACTGTTTCCAAGAGGCTGTCAATCAAGGCGTCGCTGATGTCTTCTTTGTTTTGGAATCCGAATCCCCAGGCATTGACCAAAGGCGCGACTGTGATGTCGAAAGCTCCGGAGGTCTGCTCGTTGACCTGTTTGGCCAGGGTGAGAACATCGCGGAACATCTCGTTGACATCAATGTCTTGATTGTGGTTCACGGCAGTGATGATGGACTGTTCATTGAAAGGGGATAGCGATCGGTCCACTTCGTTCATTACGGCAACCAATGAGTCCTCAATGTCATGGGAGTATTGGTAGGTGATATGGTAGAAGGTGCCGAAAATGTCGCCTTCGCATCGCTGCACCTCGCGCTGTGGCCATGCGCCCGACTTGGGTGTTCCGTCGGGGTTGTTGGTGCGGATGATGTAGATGGTGCCGACCATGAGGAGCAACAGCAGTGGTATGTGCCACCATTGTCTTTTCCTTGGTTCTGTCCTTTCCTCAATTTTGATGCGCATATTGCTTGATTCTGTTGTTGTCAGCCGCTATATTGGCGCTGTTGCATTTATTCGGTTTTTTTATTATTCTCTTCCTCTTCCTTCGTTTCTTCAGGATGCCTGGTAGTAGTATTCTCGTTTTCGACGGGGTGTACTACCGCGTTCACTATAGTTGGGTTCTTTTTCCTTCCCCAGTTGAGGTCGAAACTGAGGTTATAGGTCGCTCCCCAGCATGTGCCACTGGTTGTGGTGCCATAGCCGGGAATATAATAAGGTGTTCCGTAGTCGGTCCTTCCTTTGCTGATGGCTGACTTGAAACGAACGCTCCATCCCATGTGGAAATTGCGCCATATTTTCACCTGCACGCCTGCCACAAGCTCAATCCAATGAGCGGTGGTTGAAATGTCTTTGTAATTGAAAGCTTTGCTGCCGCCCCATACGAGGTCGGTCTGTGCGGGTCCACTGATGTCGTAGTTGAATTTGGAGATGCCGTAACGTGCGCCTAAATAGAGTCGGTTGTCCTGCCATTTGTTTTTCAGCATGTTGATGTCAAGTCCGGCACGTAGATAGGGTGCCTTAGTGTTGTAGCTGACCTGCGTGTCCTCGTTGGTGGTCTCGCAGACCGCATAACCTGCTTCTACAATGGGGAAGAACTTGTTCTTGAAGTTGATGCGCAACGCTCCCTCGAACACACCGTAGTCGGATACGAACTTCTGGATGGGTCCAAAAATATCGCCCGAGAGTGTGAAACCTTGAAAGAACGTCTGTTTCTGCTCCATGTTGAGGCTGTCCACAACGTAAAGTGTGGGCTTTGGCCGTTCTCCGGGTTCCTGTGCGTATATGGGCACACTGGTGAGCAGCGTTAAAATCAGGCTACTCAATAGTACCGGTGAAGTGTATCCTGATGTTCTCCTTGCCTTCATAATTGACGTTTGGGTTGACGACCTCTAAATGATCAATCGCAGCGTCGGTGCTTTTGACGCTAGTGATGGTGTGGAACATGTACGAACCACATTCAGGGAGGTTCACCTGTGGCATGTTGGTATGGTCGATGTAGAGGGTGTCGTTGTTGGAGAGGTTGAAGTAGTCGAAGACCAGTGTGTCGCCTGAGTTGAAATAGGCCATGGGCAACTGGAAGTAGGAGGCGTTAACCACTCTGTTGATAAGAATGGAGTCATGCCGCGTGATGGTCACCACTTCCCTATAGCCTTGTTCCACGAGACTGTCGATTCGTGTTCTGGATTTGATGGTGTTGCTGCCCACCAGCCTGTAAGTGTAGAGTGTGTCGTGTCCTGGCAACAAGACACTGACGGTCAAGGTGTCCGCGAGACTGATGGGATTGTTGTCGCTGTCGTAGAAATAGTAATTGCAGGTCACGGTGTTGTCTAGTGGGCAGTTGTTGCTCGAGCAAGCCGCTCCCAAACCTGCCATTGCAGTCAGTGCTGTCAGGACCATTATGGCGATGAGGTGTCTTTTCTGCTTTCTCATGTCCAGAGTCATTATATGGTTTTCTCTATTTCGTATTTGTTGCGTTCGCTGCTGTTGCGTGAGATAAGGTCGCCGAGGAACCCGGCGAGAAATAGTTGTGTGCCAATCATCATCATTGTCAGTGCAATGTAGAAGTAGGGGGAGTCTGTCACCAGTCTCATGTGTACACCCTTAAATAACGCCCACGCCTTCTCTACGCCCAGGTAGAGTGCGGCAAAGAAGCCGATGATGAACACAATGGTGCCAAGGAAGCCGAACACATGCATGGGCTTCTTTCCAAAAGTGCCGAGGAACCAGAGTGTCATCAGGTCGAGATAGCCATTCACAAAACGGTTCCATCCCATAAACTTCGACTTGCCATACTGACGTTTCTGATGGTGTACCACTTTCTCGCCAATCTTGTCGAATCCGGCATTCTTGGCTAAGTAGGGTATGAATCTGTGCATCTCGCCAAACACTTCGATGCTCTTCACCACATCACGCCGGTAGGCCTTCAGTCCGCAGTTGAAATCGTGGAGGTTCTTGATGCCCGACACCTTGCGGGCTGTGGCGTTGAAAAGCTTGGTGGGGATAGTTTTCGACAGGGGGTCGTGACGTTTTTGTTTGTATCCGCTCACCAAGTCGTAACCGTCTTCCACAATCATACGGCGCAGCTCGGGTATCTCGTCAGGACTGTCTTGCAGGTCGGCGTCCATGGTGATGACCACATCGCCCTCAGCCTTAGCGAAACCGCAGTAGAGGGCAGGTGACTTTCCGTAATTGCGGCGGAACTTGATTCCTTTGACTTCGGGGTACTGGGACCCCAGCTCTTCTATCACTTGCCATGAGCGGTCGGTGCTGCCGTCGTTCACGAAGATGATCTCGTAACTGAATTTGTTGGCTTCCATCACGCGCTTGATCCATGCGTGAAGTTCGGGGAGTGATTCCTCCTCGTTGTAGAGGGGCACTACTACTGATATATCCATTGCTTGTCTGTTTGTTGTTCTAAGTCTTATGGAAGTGGGGGTGGGGTGCTGTCGGGTTCGCGCTTGGCGAAGAGGGCGGTGAATACTGAGACCATCAAGCCGCTGATCAGGCATTGATTGAAGACGCCCAGGGCTTGCTCGATGGGCTTGATGTTCATGCCTGCAATCTCGTTGATGAGCACTTTCTCCTTCTCCAATATCTCCGACATGCCCTGTGGCAGGTTGTTCTCGTTTTTCTCCAGTTCGGCGATGGCGGTAAATACACTATCGATGAAGGTGCCATGGTCCAACCACTGGAAATAAACGAAGGTTACGGCGGCAGCGATCATGCTGGCATAGAAGAACATGATGAAGGAGAAATAGAGGGCGTGGAAATAACTGATGCCGTTCTCGCTGTTGAATGGCTTGTTTTTATAGCGCGATGCGAAGTAGAAAGGCAATGCAACGCAGGCGAAGGCACCCGCAAGCATTAATAAAGTGGCCAGAGCGCTGCCCGAGCGGATGCTGGTCATCGCGCCCGCGAACATCGCAGTCCACGCACCGCCGAGCAACGTACCGTACTCGCGGGCGAACATCCTGGCTGTCATGTAGTTCTGCATCCTTACTTCGTCTTAGTTCACTTCCAAATTGCAAAGTTACGATTTAACGAGCGAAAACCCAAATTTATTTGAGGTTTTCCGAGTGTGAGTAACTTCGGTGAAGCACAAGTTAGCACTATTTTATAAATAAGGCGGGTGACAAGCGGAAAAAAGCAAGATTTTGCTTTTCCGTATGCTTTACAATTTTTCACAGTTTTAGGAATGAGGTTGAGCTATTTTATACTTAGATTTAAGTACATATGAAAAAAAAATCGTAATTTTGCAGTTTGAAAGCAATCTTGTTGAGAAAAAGACAATAAACAAAATTCTTGGAAATGGCAACAAAAAACGATTTCGAAGAAAAATACGGACTTAAGGTAAAAGACCGTTCCAACAGCGTCACAAAAGGCATCGCTGTGGTATGGATTGGCGTTCTGTGCTTGCTCCTGCTCATGGCTGGCGTGGTGTTCTCCATCTCCAAAGGCTGGTGGGGCGAACTGCCTCCTCTATCCGATCTGCAAAACCCTATCGACAAATATGCCTCACGCGTCTATTCCGACGATGGCGAGATGCTCGGAACATGGAGCTATGCTTCCGAGAACCGTGTGCTGGTGAGTTACGACTCGTTGCCCGACAACCTTGTCAAGGCCCTGGTTTCCACCGAGGATGTCAGGTTCTATGATCATTCGGGTATCGACCTTCGTGCCTTTGCTCGTGCGGTGATCAAGCGAGGCATCATGCGTGACAAGTCGGCTGGCGGTGGCAGTACCATTACACAGCAGCTGGCCAAGCAACTTTACAGCGAGGCCACGCAAGATACTCACAAGCGATTGATGCAGAAGCCAATAGAATGGTATATCGCTATCCAGCTCGAACGCAACTACACCAAGGAGGAAATCATCACCATGTATCTCAATTATTTCGATTTCCTTTACAGCGCTGTGGGTATCAAGAACGCGGCGAACGTGTATTTCGGTAAGGAACCAAAGGACCTTAATCTGTCTGAGTGCGCCACACTGGTGGGTATGTGCAAGAACCCTTCTTACTACAATCCTAAGCTGTTCCCCGAACGGAGCAAGGAACGACGCAACGTGGTGCTCGGACAGATGGTCAAGGCCGGTTTTATCGATAAGAGTGAGAAGGATGCCCTGGTCAACACCGACATCAACCTTGAGAAGTTCCATGTCACCGACCACAAGGAAGGTATCGCACCCTATTTCCGCGAATACCTGCGACGTGTACTCATGGCCAACAAGCCCGTCCGGGGCAACTATGCCAGTTGGCAGGACCAGCAGTTCTACGAAGATTCGCTGGCATGGGAACAAGATCCCGTGTATGGCTGGTGCAACAAGAACACCAAGAAGAACGGCAAGAACTACAACATCTACACCGACGGACTGAAAATCTACACCACCATCGACTCGCGAATGCAGCAGTATGCCGAGGAAGCCATGTTCCAGCATGTAGCCAAGACCCTCCAGCCCATCTTCAACGCAGAGAAGAGGAACGCCCCCAACGGTCCTTATTCAAAGGTCTCTGCCAAACAAGTGAAGGCATCGCTCGAAAGGGCCATGCGACAGACCGACCGCTATCGGAAGATGAAAGCCGACGGATGCTCGGACGAGGAGATTGAACAGGCTTTCAACACCAAGGTGCCGATGGTGCTCTTCAGCTACGACGGACCCGTGGAGACCCAGATGACTCCTATGGACTCCATCAAGTACTACAAGATGTTCCTACGTTCAGGCTTCATGTGCATGGATCCCAAGTCAGGTTACGTGAAAGCTTACGTGGCGGGCCTCAACTTCAAGTATTTCCAATACGACAACGTCATGGGTGGCGGCCGTCGCCAAGTGGGTTCCACCATCAAACCTTATCTCTATTCGCTCGCGATGGAGAATGGCTACACACCCTGTGATGTGGCACCCAACGTGCAGCGTTCATACCGTGTGGCAGGCAAGCTCTGGACCCCCCGTAACGGCTCCCATGCGCGCTACGGACAGATGGTCACACTCAAGTGGGGACTCTCACAATCCAACAACTGGATTGCCGCCTATGTGATGTCGCAGCTTAATCCCGTGCAACTGGTCAACCTAATGCACAACATGGGCATCCGTAACAAGAACATCAACCCATCCATCAGCCTCTGTCTCGGTCCTTGCGACGTGAGCGTGGGAGAGATGGTCAGTGCCTATACAGCATTCCCCAACGCGGGTGTACGCTACGCCCCGCTCCTCATCTCCCGTATCGAGGACTCCGATGGCAACGTGGTTCAGGAATTCACCCCCCAGATGAACGAGGTGATGAGCTCAAGCTCCGCCTACAAGATGATCTCCATGCTCCGCGCAGTGATTGACGAGGGTACGGGTAAACGACTGAGAAGCAAGTACGGCTTCACCGCCGACATCTGCGGAAAGACTGGTACCACCAACGACAACTCCGACGGATGGTTCATGGGCTTCACACCTAGGCTCGTGGCAGGTTGTTGGGTAGGAGGCGACGAGCGGACCATTCATTTCAACTCCACCGCCAACGGACAAGGAGCAGCTGCCGCACTGCCAATCTGGGCGCTCTTCATGAAGAAGGTTTATGCCGACAAGTCACTTGGTTACAGCCAGGACGAGAAGTTCGACATACCCGAGGACTTCGACCTTTGCGAGAGCGAGCTCGACGGACTCTCTGACAGCGCACCTGTGGCCACGAAACCCGTGGAGGAAAGAGAGGAAGGCACAGGTAGCTTCGACGAGATGTTCCAATAAAAGCCCTTTAACAATATCCGCCAAAGATGGACAGCAGAGAGCAAATCATAGAGCTGCGCCGCGAATTGGAGCAGCACAACCACAACTATTACGTGCTCAACCAACCCACCATCTCCGATTTCGAGTTCGACGAGAAGATGAGGTTGTTGCAGGAACTGGAAGCTAAGCATCCAGAGATGTTCGATCCCAACTCCCCGACCCAACGTGTGGGCAGCGACATCAACCATGAGTTCAAGCAGGTGGAGCACCGTTATCCCATGCTCTCACTCTCCAACACCTACAGCCCCGCTGAAGTGAAGGAGTTCTATGAACGAGTGCGCTCTGGACTCGAGGGCGAGGACTTCGAGATCTGTGCCGAGTTGAAATACGATGGGCTGAGCATATCGCTCACCTATATCGACGGACAACTTACCCAGGCCGTGACTCGCGGCGACGGCGTACGTGGCGATGATGTCACAGCCAATGTACGCACCATCCGAAGCATACCCCTCCGCCTGAAGGAAGGCAGTGGCTATCCCCATGAGTTCGAGATCCGTGGGGAGATACTTATGCCTTGGACTTCGTTCGAAGCACTCAACAGGGAACGAGAGGCCAACGAGGAACCTTTGTTCGCCAATCCGCGAAATGCCGCTTCTGGCACACTCAAGTCACAGAAGTCACAGTTGGTGGCGTCGCGAAAGCTCGATGCCTACCTATACTATCTCCTGGGCGACGAGATACCGCAGGACAGTTGCCATTACGAGAACCTCCAGCGCTGTCGGCAATGGGGTTTCAAGATATCGGAGGGGATGCGCAAGTGCAAGACTTTCGACGAGGTGATGGACTATATCAGCTACTGGGATGAGGAGCGAAAGCACTTGCCTGTTGCCACAGATGGCATTGTGTTGAAAGTGAACTCTTTGCGCCAGCAGCGTCATCTGGGATACACCGCCAAGAGTCCTCGCTGGGCCATCGCCTATAAGTTCAAGGCTGAGCGTGTGAGCACTGTGCTCAACGAAGTAACCTATCAGGTAGGTCGCACGGGCGCTGTGACACCCGTCGCCAACATGGATCCCGTCTTGCTGGCTGGTACGATGGTTAAGCGGGCCACCCTTAACAACGAGGACTTCATCCGTAGTTTCGACCTCCATCTCGGCGATACCGTTTTTGTGGAGAAGGGGGGAGAAATCATCCCCAAAGTGGTGGGTGTCGATCTCGACAAGCGCACGTCCGATATGCGACCCGTAGAGTTCATCAGTGTTTGCCCCGAATGTGGCACACCTTTGGTGCGCTATGAGGGCGAGGCCGTTCACTATTGTCCTAACGACACGACATGCCCACCACAGATCAAAGGGCGTATCGAGCATTTCATCAGCCGCAAGGCCATGAACATCGACAGCCTCGGGCCGGAAACCGTAGATGAATATTATCGCCAGGGACTTATCCATGACGCCGCTGATCTTTATAAAATAGGTGAGATGGACATTTGTGGTGCCGACGGCAAACGCATCAAGTCGGCGCGGAAGATTGTCAAAGGCATCCACGATTCACTCCAAGTGCCGTTCGAACGCGTGGTGTTCGCTCTGGGCATCCGTTTTGTCGGCGAGACCACAGCCAAACTGCTTGCACGACGCTTCAAGTCCATGGACGCCCTCGCCAGCGCCAGCCTCGAACAACTGCTCGATGTGGAAGGGGTGGGCCAGGTCATAGCCGAGAGCATCATACGTTTCTTCCATGATGAGCGCAACCGTTCGTTAGTGGAGCGTCTTCGTCTGGCTGGAGTGACAATGGAAATCGATGACACGGCACAAGAGGGTGCCACCGACAGACTCAACGGTTTGTCGATTGTCATAAGCGGTGTGTTCTCCCGTCATTCTCGCGACGAGTACAAGGCCTTGATCGAGAAGCATGGCGGCAAGAATGTGGGTAGCATCTCCAAGAGCACCTCCTTCATACTCGCCGGTGATAACATGGGACCGGCAAAACTCGAAAAAGCGAATAAATTAGGTATAAAGATTATAAATGAGGATGAATTCTTGCAAATGATAGACGAAATGTAAGCCTAAATGGATTTTTCTTCGTAATTTTGCAAGTGAAATGTAGGACAACCTGACATAACGGTCATTTCGGGCATCATGGACACCACTGTGCCATCCGAAAAACCAGACTCGTCAGAATTGTCTCAGCTGTCCGAAACCATCAATTACAATTCACAGACACAAAATGGCACGCAATAAATTCAAGGGAATGGGCATCGCGCTCATTACGCCTTTCACCAAGACAGGAGCAGTAGATTATGAGGCGTTGCGAAGGTTGCTCGACTACCAACTGACCAATGGCGTTGACTTCCTATGCATCTTGGCCACCACAGGCGAGACGCCTTGCCTGACGGAGAGCGAGAAGCACAAGATCAAGGACATCGTGGTCGAGAAGGTCAAAGGCACAATACCCATTCTGATGGGAATCGGTGGCAACAACACCGCTGCGGTCGTGGAATATATCAAGAAAGCCGACCTCTCGGGCATCGACGGAATCCTCAGTGTGTGCCCATACTACAACAAGCCTTCCCAAGAAGGACTCTACCAGCATTTCAAGACCATCGCCGAGGCCTCCGAACTGCCCGTGGTGCTGTATAATGTGCCAGGACGTGTGGGGGTCAACATGGCGGCGGAGACCACCCTCCGATTGGCGCGCGACTGCGACAATATCGTCGCCATCAAGGAGGCAAGTGGTAATTTCGCACAAATCGACGAGATCATCAAGAACAAACCACAGGATTTCGATGTCATCAGTGGCGACGACGGCATCACCTTCCCACTCATCACTCTGGGTGCAGCCGGGGTCATCAGCGTCATAGGCAATGCCCTGCCAAAGGAGTTCAGCCGTATGGTGCGACTGGCACTGCAAGGCGACAATGTCAACGCTTGTGCCATTCACCATAAGTTCACCGAACTATTCCATCTCCTCTTCGTCGATGGCAACCCAGCTGGTGTGAAGGCCATGCTCCACAGCATGGGACTGATCCACAACGAACTGCGACTCCCTCTTGTCCCCACTCGAATCACTACCGACCAGAAAATCGCAGCCATCGTACAGGAACTCAACATCAAGTGCTGATGGATAGATATCTCTGACAGACGCTCTGACGCAATGCGAGGCCTCTGACGGAGGTTTATCGATTTTTACCATAAAAAGCCTAAAAACGCGTGAAAAGTGCGTTTTTAGGCTTTTTGTCCATTTCTAATCCAAAAAATCATTAAAAAAACACCATAATTCCCCAATCATTTCTCGATGTCGTGAAAAATTGCTAATTTTGAATGAAAAATTAATTGTTACTGTTAGATATTACCAAAAAGAATTCTCAATAATTATAAATACAAAGAATGGAAGACCAAGACAGAATCATTAAGATTGACATCAACGAGACCATGCGCTCGTCCTACATCGACTACTCCATGTCGGTGATTGTGGCGCGTGCCTTGCCCGATGTCAGAGACGGTTTCAAACCCGTCCATCGCCGTATCCTCTACGGTATGATGGAACTGGGCAACACACAGGACAAACCCTACAAGAAATGCGCGCGTATCGTGGGCGAGGTGCTCGGTAAGTACCACCCACACGGCGACTCTTCCGTATATGGGGCGCTCGTCCGACTGGCTCAGCCCTGGGCCATGAGATATACACTTGTAGATGGACAAGGCAACTTTGGCTCCGTCGATGGCGACAAGGCTGCTGCCATGCGTTACACCGAGGCAAGGCTCACCAAACTGGGTGAGGCCATGATGGAGGACCTCTACAAGGACACAGTGGATTTCCAGAACAACTTCGACGACTCCCTCCGAGAGCCTACAGTGATGTCAACACGCATACCCAACCTCCTGGTCAACGGCGCCAGTGGTATCGCTGTCGGTATGGCGACTAATATGCCTACACACAACCTCGGAGAGGTCATCGACGGATGTGTCGCCTACATCGAAAACCCTGATATCACCAGCACTGAGCTGATGAAATACATCAAGGCTCCCGACTTCCCCACAGGTGGCATCATCTGCGGACTCGACGGAGTGAGAGAAGCTTACGAGACTGGACGCGGACGTGTGGTGGTACGCTCAAAGGTCGATATCGAGAGCACACAGACACACGACAAGATTGTTGTCAACGAGATACCATACAATGTCAACAAGGCTGAGCTCATCAAGAAGATTGCCGACCTGGTCAACGAGAAGAAGATTGAGGGCATTTCCAACGTCAACGACGAGTCCGACCGTGAGGGCATGCGCATCGTCATCGACGTCAAACGAGAGTACAACGCCAAGGTCATCCTCAACAAACTTTTCAAACTGACCGAGCTGCAGTCGAGCTTCAGCGTCAACAATATCGCATTGGTCAAGGGACGCCCCATGCTCCTCAACCTCAAGCAGCTCATCCACTATTTCGTGGAACACCGCCACGACGTGGTGATACGGCGCACACAATTCGACAAGAAGAAAGCAGAGGAACGCGCACACATCCTTGAGGGACTGATCATTGCCAGCGACAATATCGACGAGGTGGTACACATCATCCGTGCATCCAAATCACCACAAGAAGCAGTCGAGAAACTGGTGGAACGCTTCTCCCACGAACAACTGACCTTGCATTATAAGGATGAAGCAGGTAATGTGACTGATTTCTATGCACTCGATGAGATTCAGGCCAAGGCAATTGTCGAGATGCGCCTGCGCCAACTCACCGGACTCGAACAAGACAAACTGCGCGCCGAGTATGAGGAACTGGAGAAACTCATAGCCTACCTCCAGCAGATTCTCGACGACCCCGAGCTCTGCAAGAAGGTGATACGCGACGAACTCATCGAGGTGAAAACCAAGTGGAGCGACGAGCGACGCACACAAATCGACTATACAGCAAGCGAGAACTTCAACGCCGAGGACTTCTATCCCAACAACGCTGAGGTCATCACCATATCCCATCTGGGCTATATCAAGCGCACTCAGCTCTCTGAGTTCCGCCTGCAGGGCAGGGGAGGCATCGGAAGCAAGGGAGGATCGGCACGCGATGAGGACTTCATCGAGCATATCTACCCGGCCATGAGCCACAACACCATGATGTTCTTCACCAAGAAGGGACGCTGCTACTGGATGAAGGTTTATGAGATTCCAGAGGGCAACAAGACCTCCAAGGGACGAGCCATCCAGAACCTGCTCAACATCGACTCCGACGACAAGGCAACGGCCTTCATCTGCGTCGAGGACATCAACAACCAGGAATGGGTGAAGACACACAACCTCGTCTTCTGTACACAGCGAGGAACCATCAAGCGCACCCGCTTCGAGTACTACTCACACCCACGCAACAACGGACTCAACGCCATCAAACTGGTGGAGGGCGACGAAATCGTGAATGTGGCTTTGACCAACGGCAACGAGGACATCCTCTTGGCCAACCGAAACGGTAGGGCTGTGCTCTTCAACGAGAATGCTGCGCGCCTCATGGGACGAACTGCCACCGGTGTGAGAGGCATGCGACTCGATGACGACGGCGACGATAAGGTGGTGGGCATGCTCACCTTCGACTGCAATCCGCCACTCACAGCCGAGGAAATGGCGCAACAGGAACAGGAAGCTGGCATCTCTGAGGAAATCGATGAGAACGCCGAAACCAACGAGACTGCCATCGCCGATCAGGCAGATGCTACCGAAGTGGATGAGACAATCAGCGAAGCCGACATGGAGCCAGATTATCCAAAGGACGTGCTGGTGGTTTCCGAACAAGGATTCGGCAAGCGCTCACTCCTCTCAGACTATAGGAAGACCAACCGCGGTACCAAGGGCGTCAAGACACTCAACATCACCGAAAGAACAGGCAAGCTGATCGCTGTGAAGGTGGTGGACGACAATGACGACTTGATGATCATCAACAAGAGTGGAGTGGTGATTCGCCTTGCAGTGAACACCATCAAGGTGCAGGGACGCAACACACAGGGCGTGTCGCTCATCAACCTCAAGAAGCGTGGCGATGTTATCAGCAGCGTATGCGCTGTCGCTCACGAGGAAATCACGGATGATCAAGAAACCCCGGATAGTCCAGAAACATCGGAAACCCCGGATACTCCAGAAATCCCGGATACTCCAGAAATCCCGGAAACTCCTGATACTCCGGACACTCCGGCAAACTCTGAAAATTAATAACCAAAATAACGCTTAACATCCTATTCATTATGAAAAAATTCATCATTATCTGTGCTGCGATGCTGGCAGTGTCGTGCACGATGTTCGGCCAGGACAAAGAGGCCGAAAAAGCAAGGAAAGCCGCCCTCAAGGAGGCTACTAAGCAGATGGACGAAGCCGATGCCGCTCTGAGCACCGCTACCACTGTCTATCAAGCACTCAAGACCGATCCTTCCAACGCTGACAACCTCGCCAAGTTTGGCGCGGCGCTCTCTAACGCAGAATCTCTCATCACCACTGCAGTCAAGAACGAGACTGTGGGCAAGGACCCAAAGGCATGGAACATCGCCGGACGTATTGAGACCATCAAGATGAACCGCCTGCTCGAACAGCGTCAGGCCACTGGAGAAATGGACCTCAATGAGTTCTTCGAGAACCAGTTCAACATCGTCAACTATTTCTCAAAGTGCGACGCTTGCGAGAAACTGCCCGACGAGAAGGGTAATACACGTAAGGTTGTCTTCCACGACATCAACCAGCAGCTCGCAAGGGGACCACGTCAGAACCTGCTCATCGCAGGTAGCAACCTCTTCGACAAGAACCCCGACGCATGCATCAAGTACCTCAACCTCTATTTCGACTCCTTCAAGGATCCTTTCTTCGCCAGCCTCGACCTCGAGAATACCGACACGATGAAGAACGATGCCAACTTCATTCTCGCATCCGCTTACATCGAGAAGGGCGACACAGCAACTGCTGTTCCATATCTGGAGAAGGCCATTCCTTCACACAACTACGGACAGAATGCCATCTTCCTCCTCATGCAGGCCAACAAAGGCAACACGGCCGAGAAGATCAAGTACATGAAGATGGGTTATGAGAAGTATCCACAGCAGGCCGCTTTCTACAAGAACCTCTATCAGGAGTACATGAACGAGAAGAAGTTCGACGATGCGCGCGCGGTACTCGACCAGGTCATCGAAACCTGCGAAGACGTCGAGGAGAAGGCTTGGGCCAGCTACTACAAGGCTGCCACTTTCTATAACGAGAGTAAAAACCAAGAGGCTTTCGATGCTTTCGTAAAGGCTACCGAACTCAAGGAAGACTACGTAGAGGCTTTCGAAGGCGCCGGCAACTGCGCATGGAAACTGGCTATGGACAACGACAAGAACAAGGCCGTTGCCAAGGGATGGTACGACAAGGCCATCACCTACTACGAGAAAGTGCGTGAGATGGCACCCGACAATCCCGACAAGTGGGGCTACTTCCTCTATGCCATCTACAACAACTCCGGCAACGCTGCAAAGGCCAAGGAGTTCCAGAAGTATTCCAAGTAATGATTACCGTCTGTCCGTTTCGGACATGACCAACAGCCATCCTTCGACGATGGCGATACCAGAAGAACACGTGGAGTGGATTACAGCCCCCAAGCTGTCCACTCCACGTGTGGAATTAGTAAATGTTTTCAGAATGGGTAAAAAGATTATCATTTGGGCATTCATGTTGCTGACGGTTTCTACGTCCGTCTTAGCCCAGCAAGGCAAGGACGGCAAGAAGGAGAAGCCGAAGAAAGAGGCCGTCTATAAGAGCAAGGAGGTGATGAAGGAAATCAACAATCACCTCAAGAATTACCAGTATGCCAAGGCTGAGAACAGTTTCCTCACGGCGTTGAGGAATCACAAGGATGCCTACAGCGACCACAAACTCTATAACTCGGCTGTGGAGATTGAACGCCAGCTGGCACTCGAACAGAACAAGAACATGTATTTGGAAAACAACAGGGCCGACACAGCCAAGTTCTTCCGACACATCTACAACGTCTATGATTACGCCATCTACCTCGACAGCATGGAGAGCGTGCCTGATGAGAAGGGAAAGGTGAAATACAAGTACCGCTCGTCCAATGCACGTAAGATGCTCTTCTTCCGCAACAACCTACGCTCGGCGGGCAAGTTCTTCTATCAGAAACGACTTTATCCAGAGGCGTTCAAGCATATCGACATGTTCATCCGCTCACACGATGTGGCAATTATCACTGCGGCGGCCGACACTGCTGTCGAGCACGAGGATTTGGTGCAGGTTGCCACTTTGGCCGTACTTTCGGCCTATGCCGCGGGGCAGTACCAGGATGCGGTGAAGTACATCGACACCGCACTCAACGATACCGTCACCAATAAATACCTGCTCGAGGTCGGTGCCAAGTCATACGCACAGCTCGGCGACACAATCAACGGACTGAAACTGCTCTACAGTGGGGTGAGAAACCATCCCGACTACGATTATTTCTTCCTCACACTCGTCAAGTACCACAACGAGCACAACAAGTACCAGCAGTCCCTTAAACTCGCGACCCACATGACACGACAGTTCCCCAAGAGTCGTGATTACTGGTATATCAAGGGCAAAGAGGAACTCTTCCTTAATCTCAACGACTCTGCCTTGGCATCCTTCTCACAGGCGGTGGTGCTCAAGGCCGACGACGCTGAGTCCTACTCCGAGATGGGAAAGATCTGTTTGAGATGGGCGCAGGAATACTACAGGAGCCTGTCGGCAGCACAGTTCAACGCTGCCTCACGCAAGAAACTGAAGGCCTATTATGCCGATGCCTGCAAGTACTTCGAGGCGGCCCGCAAGTACAACGAGGCTGACCGCAGCCTATGGCTCACTGGGTTGCGCGAGTGTTATTTCAATCTCAACCGTGGCAAGGAGTTGCGCGCCCTCGAGCGCTTGAAATAACTGTTCCTCAGTATGTCAGTTTTTAAACCTTTTCATGATTGAGGAGTCAAAATAGATAGAACAAAACAAAACAATCAGAATATGAAGACTTTTATTTACAGAACCATGCTGGCAGTCTCTGCCTTCTGCTTCACCGCATTTGTTTCGGCTCAGAACGCAGCATCCCCAAGCGATGCCAAACCGCTCGTGAAGCAAGCCGACGGCACAGTCGTCATCAACACCACAACACTCGCCGAGGACGTGAAGGGTTATCGCTCTACCACACCGCTTGAGATCTACATCAAGTCAGGCAAAATCGTCAAGGTGGAGCCCTTGAAGAATCAGGAGACACCCAAGTATTTTGTTCCCATGAAGAAGGAACTTCTGCCCAAGTTCGAGGGTTTGAAAGTCAACAAAGTGGCTACCACACAGATTGATGCTGTGACGGGAGCCACCCTCTCATCCAAAGCCGTCATCGAGAACGTGAAACGAGGAGTGGACTACTACCAGAAGAACAAATAGTTTCCCACTCTCTCCCAGAACAAAAAATGCAGGGCCGCCGCCCTGCATTTTTTTGTTCCTAAAGGCCAATAGCCTAATAAGGCTCCTCTCATGGTTAGGGAGCTCTGTGCCCAGCCTTTCTAAGGCTGGTGTAATCACCAGCAAAGGAAAAAAGCTAACGCCTAACGCCTACTAAGGACTCTCGACTCTCGACTCTTGACTCTTGACCAGCTAAGGCTTATACTCCTCGCCCAGCACCAGTTTGTCGCCCGTGAAATCCACGTTGAAGAAATGCGGGTGGCGGATATATCGTCCGTTGACGTTGAGATGGCTGTGCACCGACATGAGCCAGCGTCCGTCCAGCGTGCGGAAGAGCATGCTGTGCCCATAGTTGGGCGGAGTGATGGGCTTCGGCTCGTGTACCCAGGGGCCTGCCAGCGTGCCGCTCTCCGAATAGGCCACGCCTTGCGTGTAGATGTTGTCGATCCAACTGGTCCAGAGCATGCCCAATCGACCTGTGCCAGTGCGGAAGAGGAAGGGCCCGTCAGTCACCTTGTTCGGCACTATCTCACCCTTCTCGTTCTTCTCCCTGCTCCAGGGGCAGGTGCTCGACTTGAACATCAGGGTCGCTTCGCCCACAGTGCCGCTGAGGTCGTCCTTCAGTTGGATGTACTCGATGGTGCCGTCCCAGTTCTGCAGCCACTCATAGCAATACACCAAGTAGGGCTTGCCGTTCGTGTCCACCCAAAAGGTGCCGTCGAGTGTCGGTTTGTCGGCAGGCAGGTACATGGGGTTGGCCATTGGTTTGTAGGGACCCTCCGCCTTGTCGCTGACCAGCACGTGGCTGGCGCGGCGCTCAATCACGTTGCCCTTGACGGTGTCGATCTTCACCTCGCGGTTGGTGAAGGTAGCGAAATAGTAGTATTTGTCTTTGTACTTATGGAACTCAGCCGCCCAGATCATCGGACGGGGGCCCATCCACGATGTCGGGTCGGTCTCAGCCACACGGTAAGGCCCGTCCCACAGTTTGAGGTCTTTGCTCTTCCACATCATGCCGCCAGTGCCGGTCATGTAGTACATTTGTGTCGCGCTGTCGGCGAGCACTGCAGGGTCGCTCATCACGATGGAGTCGAGTGGCACGTTTTGGCGAGGTTGGAAACCTCTCCGCTGGGCATTCACAGTCAGGGGGGCAAGCGCCATCAAGGCAAGCAAGAGTCCCCCAATCAATTTGTTAGTCTTTTGTGTTTTCATATCTGTAAAATATTAATCAATGTTCAATGAGCTAAAGGCCTAAAAGCTGCGTCACTTCCGCCGGATTGAGTGCCCACTCGTAGGTGTAGGCTTCATCGGCATCCTCCGCCTTTTCCACGGCCACGAGACCTTGTCCTTGCGCTTTCAGGTCGAGCAAGCCGCCCACCGAGAGCTTCGACTGCAGTTTGTGGAGCAGGGCCTCGATGGATGCGCTGTCAGCTCCCCTCAAGGTCTGTGAGGTGAAAGGCATCTCGAGCCAGATAATCTCGCGCTTGGCCACATCGAGCACACCGAAGACCAGACCCTTGGAAAGGTCGCCCTCGCTGATGCGGACCATATGCTGCACACACGACGGGTCGTAGGCTACACCATTCTTATTCGACACTTTCATTGGGTAGGCTGAGTTCATCCAGCCTACCATTAGGTTGGGCGACAAAGCACCAGTGGAGTAGGCGTTACAGGTGAAGGTGGCGTAGGTCGCGCCGGCTTTCTCCAACTCTGGCAGCGACAGCTCGATGTATTCTGCTGTGCCCTTCATCTCAGGGATGCGTTGGATGTCACCCGAGTGCTTGGCACCCACACAGGTCAGGCTGTAGTAGGCGCATTCGGCGATCTTTTTGTCGGGCAGAGCGATACGGCAACTCAAGTCCATGTCCAGATGCTGGGCATGCAAGCCCTTGCCCCACTGCATGAACAGGCGGACGGCATCGCCTTCCACAGGGAAGCGGGTGCCCATCAAGGCGCACGAGGTGTCCTGGATGGTGGCGGAGCGGTCGCCCACGCTCACAGGAATTTCATAAAGCCTCGGGTCGATATAGATGGTCTTGGCCTCTGTGGGTTGTTCGGCGAAGCGTTTTTTCATGAATGTTATATATAGGTCGTTGACGCTTTGCGCCATGGCCTTGCGCGTGTCATCGTCGTAGAGCGCCAGCAGTTTGTTGGGCTCAATGACCTTGGTGCCACCTGTGATGGGGCGTGCGATGCGTGTTTCCTCAGGGTCGAAGTAGGTGTCGGCGGCATTGCCGAGCGACAGCAGCAGACGGGCTGACAACTTGTCGGCCACCTCTTCGAAGGCTTTCAGCGCCTTGTCACTGCCGAAACGGAGCATCGTGGAGAAGAGGCAGCGGGCGAACAGTCCCGGACGCTCTTTCAGGTGCTCCAGAGTTTTATTCACATCGTTGTTCTCCCGACACTGGTCCACGCGTCCCTGCCAGGTGGAGTAGTTCTGCTTGTAGAAGACGTCGAGCAGTTCAGCCAACTGTTCAAAGCCTTTCTTTCGGGAGTACTCACCCAGACGTAAGGCACGGATCAACCTGACCCACATGCCGCGTTTGGGGTTCATGTTCTCGGCGGCCTGGTCCGCACGCATAGGAATGGCATTCAGCCACTTGGCCACACGCAGACATGACTTGCGGTCATACTTCAGCATCAACTTCTGCTTCATCGCCTTGCCTTCATCCTCACTTCTGTCAAGGGGTTCCCACATGTGAGAGTATAGTTTTTTTGCATGGGCGATAAGGGTTCTTGGCTCAATCACCTGCACATAGCCGGTTTTCTCATACCAGAGATAGCGCAACACGTCGTTAGGCGTCTTCAGCAATGACGAAGCCTCGTCGGCCTTGTCCTGCTCCACCAGGAACTTCACCACCAGCATGGCGGTCTCCTTCATCGTGATGTTGGCATCCTTTGGCAATGGGAGTTCCTGCAGCAACAACTGGAGTGAGTCGCGCTGGGTGCCGTCGAGCGGTGTGGCTGAGGCAAGCAGCGTCTCCAGTACATGCTGGATGTCGTCAAGGGTGAACAACCGCAGTTCCTTCAACTTGCTGCCCTGGCCCTTATAGACGAAGTCGGCGGTCTCAAATTGCTGACCGCAGAAGGGGCAGCCGTTGTAGCGCTCCAAGGGGAAGGTGCCATGGGGAATGAGGTGGCCGCAGGGCAGGGTAGTGCCTCTGAAACCTGCATCCTCGCCGAAGATATTGGCCACCAACGTGACAAGGTGGTCAGCTAACGTCTCTCCTGTAGGCACATCCCAACCCTTCACGAGTGGCGCCCAGTTGAGCTCCACACCCATCACCTCGTTGATGCACGCAGTGATGTCGGCGAGGCGGTTGGCCGAAACGGCATTCAGCGCGTGGAGCAGCTCCTCGCTGACGCAGAAGCCGTTCTCTTTCAATCGGGCGATGAATGCCAAAACTGGTACTGTGGGTTCAGATTTCATGGCGATGTTCTCTCGTTTGATGTCGAGGAACAAAGCGCGGTAGCGTAGTGCTACCTTGGTCAATGTGTTGTTGTTCATGATGTTGAAGTATAAAAGGTAATTGGCCAGCAACAATTCTGAAAAAATTGAGGAGTATGCCGGCCTTGGACCTTGTTATTTAGTGACGAGGTAATGGAGAAACTGAAACCAAGACCCAGGGTCTTTCGATTGAAGGGGAGTAAGTCTCTCTTAGACCTCGTTTTCTTCTTTCAATGCAAAAATAATTAATTTTTCACAATCAAAGAAACAAACACAAAAAAAATGGCGCAAACGCGCCATTTTTATATAATGCCCATTGTTAACCCAAAGGCTTAGAATTGCCACTTCAGAGCAAGGGTCGGGTTGATGAAGAACGAGTCGTCGTTGTAGGTGTTGTAGATGAAGTTGTTGCTGATCTCCACCTCGGTGCCGATGCTCAGGTGCTGGTTCTTCAGGTTGTACCACAGCTGAGGCTCGGTGAGCATCACCATCTGTCCGTGGCCGTTGGCATTTTCGCCACGC
This sequence comes from Bacteroidaceae bacterium, assembly GCA_017509605.1. Lineage (GTDB taxonomy): Bacteria > Bacteroidota > Bacteroidia > Bacteroidales > Bacteroidaceae > RUG11857. Next base: position 192,598 of record JAFWPH010000037.1, read on the forward strand.
CAGAAATCGATGAATCCGGAGAAAGTCATGGCCTTGTTGGCGAAGGTGGTGCTCCACACGCCCGTCAACTGCACGCTCATATAGGAACGGGTGTAATCGTAGCTCTTGAAATAGTGCTTGTACATCAGCTGAACAGAGTAGGTGGTGGAGAAGTCCACGTTGTGTCCGTTCCAGGCACCACCAATCAAGGCTGCCTGCTGGAAGCTGCCGAAGCGGTTCAGACCACCGTCGTACTCGATGTGTGCGGCGAATGGCGACTGCTTGCCCAGGTTGAACTCACGCGAGATCTCGGTGTAAGCGCCCTCAGTGAACTTGCGGCTGAAGTCCACATCCACGAAGTAGAACCATGAACCCCACTTGTCGGCCTTGAACTGCTCCAAGGTCATTGTCACCTTCTGTCGGCCTGCTTCCTGGTCGGGATACAAGAAACGTCCGAAATCATAATGCAACTGCACATCCTGTGCGCTCACTGCCATTGTCATCATGGCCATGAGAACTGATAATAAATACTTTTTCATCTGCTTATCACTTATTTTTAAGATTAAAAATATCTTTCCATTGCAAATATATAACCTTTATTTTATACTTTTGCAAAAAAATCATAAAAACTGTTGAGAAAATGTTTAAGAACAATGTTCATGTAGTCATTATGGCTGGTGGAGTGGGGAGCAGGTTTTGGCCCATGAGCACCCCCGACACACCTAAGCAGTTCATCGACATTCTCGGATGCGGACGAACGTTCATTCAGATGACCTACGACCGTTTCAAGGAACTCTGCTTGCCCGAAAACGTCTGGGTCGTCACTTCAGCCAAATATGCACAGGTGGTCAAGCAGCAACTGCCCGAGATTCCCGAGAAGAACATCCTCCTCGAGCCGTGCAGACGCAACACTGCACCATGCATCGCTTACGTCAGCTGGAGAATCAAGGCCAAGGACCCCAACGCCAACATCGTCGTGGCCCCAAGCGACCATATCATACTCAACACACCGCATTTCCAACAAGTCGTATCCTCTGCACTCGACTTCACCGAGCAATCCGACTCCATCGTCACTCTAGGCATGAAGCCCAACCGACCAGAGACGGGATACGGATATATCCAGGCCGACCTCACCTACTCGTCACCACGCAACAAGAACATCTTCCGCGTCGATCAGTTCAAGGAGAAACCCGACCTCGAGACAGCAAAACGATACATCAAAAGCGATAAGTTCTTCTGGAACTCCGGACTCTTCATCTGGAACGTCAAGACCATCGTCAATGCCTTCAGGGTATATCAACCCGCCATCTCAAGGATCTTCGAGTCCTTGCTGCCCTATTATGGCACCGACAAGGAGCAGGAACTCATCAACGAGGCCTACCCGCTGTGTGAGAACATCTCCGTCGATTACGCCATACTCGAGAAGGCCGACGAGATTTTCGTCTATCCGGCCGACTTCGGATGGAGCGATGTCGGTACCTGGGGAGCGCTCCACATGCTCAGCCCCCGCGACGATGCCAACAACGCCCTCATCGGACCCAATATCAACGTCTATGAGTCGAGAAATTGCATCGTTCACACCACCACCGAGAAGAAGGTCGTGATTCAGGGACTTGATGGCTATATCATTGCAGAGCACGAAGATACGCTTCTTGTGTGCAAACTTTCGGAAGAACAGCGAATAAAAATTTTCGCCGAAAACTGAAAAAAACGCACCAAAAGTTTGGCGCATAACTTTAATTGTTGTAACTTTGCATCGCATTTGACGGAAAGAGTGCTGGAAATAGTTGGCAAACGTTTCCAAATGTGGGGAGAAATCCACATCGCGCTGTCAAAATTCAGGACAAGTCCAGGAAGGATGGGTGAGTGGCTGAAACCAGCAGTTTGCTAAACTGCCGTACGGGTAACCGTACCGGGGGTTCGAATCCCCCTTCTTCCGCAATGGCTCCGTCAGCAACAAGGCGCTTTCGTCTAGCGGCTAGGACACATGCCTCTCACGCATGGAACACGAGTTCGATTCTCGTAGGCGCTACCAAGAAAAGGAATCTTCATCACAGGAGATTCCTTTTTCGTTTTTCCGGAATGCTCCGCTATAGTGTTAGTGATTGATCCAAAGGACATCAAACGTCCCCTTTAATTTCCCCTTTAACTCCCCATTTTAACTCCCACTTTAACTTCCACTTTAACTCCCACTTACTTATATGCTCAGCAAGAACAAAATCAAATACATCCATTCGCTCGCACTGAAGAAGCACCGTTCCGAGGACCACGTCTTCGTGGCCGAGGGACCGCGATTGGTCGGCGAACTCCTGCCTGTATTCTCTGCAAACTATATCGCCGCCACGCGGGAATGGGCCGACGACAACGCCTCTCTCCTGCAACGCATCGGTGTGGAGCCCGACATCGTGACTCCCGACGAACTGCGTAAGGTCAGCTCGCTCGAGACGCCGCAGCAGGTGCTGGCCATCTTCCAGCAGCCCGAACACCAGGTGGATGCCTGTCAGACCATCGCCGACAGCCTCTGTCTCGCCCTCGACGACGTGCAGAATCCCGGCAACCTCGGCACCATCATTCGTGTCGCCGACTGGTTCGGTATCACCGACATCTTCTGCAGCCGCAACAGCGCCGACGTCTTCAACCCCAAGACGGTGCAGGCCACCATGGGCGGACTTGCGCGTGTGAGAATCCATGAGGTGGATTTGCCGGAGCTGTTGGCTTCACTGCCCGCCGCAACACCTGTCTATGGCACCTTCCTCAACGCCCCGAGCATCTACAGTTCCGAGCTCACATCCACGGGCCTCATCATCATGGGCAACGAGGGTAGGGGCATCTCCGACGCTGTGGCAGCCCATGTCTACCGTCGCATCACCATCCCCAACTATCCTGAGGGCAGCCCCACCACCGAGTCCCTCAATGTCGCCATCGCCACCGCCATCGTCTGTGCCGAGTTCCGTAGGCCATTGACTCTCGACTCTCGCCTTCAATAACCAATAACCTATACCCAATAACCTTTCATAGGCTCTTGACTCTCGACTCTCGACTTCAATAACCAATAACCTATAACCAATAACCTTTCATAGGCTCTTGACTCTTGACTCTCGCCCTCAATAACCAATAACCTATAACCAATAACCTTTCATAGGCTCTCGCCTCTTGACTCTCGACCTTTGGCGTAGCCAAAACTCAATAACCATTAGAAGGTCTAAGGAGGAGAGGAGGAAAGGAGGTCGGCCTTCTGCCTCAAAATTATAAAAAAACGAGATAAAAAAATTATAAAAAATCTATTTGTGTTATTTGAAAACAACTATTCACAATATCATCACAACAATGGAAACCCTGAGGGCTTTAAGATAAGGTCGTTTGCAATATGCTGTCCCTTTCTTGGACTGCAAAAATCGATGGTGGGGTGGGGCCAGGAAAACACGTTTTCATGTCTCCATCCCACCACCGATTTTGAACAACCTACGGATGTTCATATCGCAGACAACCTTATCTGAGTTGTAAGATGTTGTTTGAGTTGTTTCATAAAGATAGTCCTATCAGTCCTAAAAGTCCGTAGAGGAATATTTAGTCAAGAGTCGAGAGTCAAGAGGTGGGGGGAGCCTAATGCCTAAAGCCTACTAAGGCGTTCTCTCCTTTCCTCCTCCCCTCCTTAGACATTTTATCCTTAGCGACACCCTCCGCATGGCCAAGCTAAAGCCTACTAAGGCCTAATGGCTAAGTTTGAAGCAAAAAACGGTTGTAGATGGTGAGTTTTTGTCGTTTTATTGATTTTTTACGTAAAAAAATTCATCAGTAAAGAAAAAAACATTATATTTGCCAAATCGTTGAAAAAAGACAAAGAATTAACTTAATAATAAAACCATATCATGAGGGAATTGAAAATCACCGAAAAGGCAAAACAGATGATCAGGCGTCTTTTCTCACGCAACAGTGTCACTGTGCTTAAAACCGACCCTGAGTTAACTGAGCTCTACGACAATTTTGCATTCGACAAACTGTTAGAACACACAACAGAAATCTCGGAGGCCGAGCGCTGTGTGGTGCAACTCGTATCCACCCTTGGTAGCAAAGGCAACCACCAGTTCCAGACCATGGTCAACGTCTGCCTCAACGTGGGTGTGAAGCCACGCGAGATCAGGGAGATTGTCTATCAGGCTTTCCCCTATATCGGCTTCTCCAAGATGCTTGACTTCATCCTCTTCCTTAACGATGAGTTTGAGAACAACAACATCAAGTTGCCGCTCGACGAACAGGGAACGACCACAGAGGAGAACCGCACCGAGAAAGGTCGGGAAGTGCTGGAGGCCGCTTTCGGTAAGGAGGTAATCGACGAGATCAAGTCGAAGATCCCCGCTGGCCAGGAGCATATCTATGAGTTCATCGCCAACTACAGCTTCGGCGGTTTCTATACTCGTACAGGTCTGACGCTCCAGCAGCGCGAGCTCAACACCTTCTGTCTGCTGTCCTCAATGGGTGGTGCTCAGAAACTGATGGATCTTCACGCCCGCGCCAACAAGCATGTAGGCAACTCGAAGTCGAAGATGGTGGCAGCAGTCACAGCCATGATTCCTTACATCGGATTCCCTCGCACGCTGCTCGCCCTCGACGCCATCAATGCAGCATATGATTGATTAGGTATCACCTTTCATCCTATATTTTAGACGGCAGGTTTCCCCTTGCCGTCTTTTTTTATCGTCCCCTACCTTATCTTCTTCTCTCTAAAGAAGTATCTTTTTTTCATCAGATGTAAGTAAACTCATATTATTTATATACTTTTGCATGATATTCATCTCTAACCTCCTATTATAATTATGAAAAAGATTATTCCATTTGTAACTGTCCTCCTGATGCTTTTCGCATGCGGTGACAAGAAGACCCAGACTGAGGGTGGCGCCACCACCGTCGGCACGTCAGTGGACTCCACAGCTGCACAGGCAGCCCCGACCCAAGTAGAAGACGATTACGAACTCGAGGCCATCGCCAAAGTCATCGAGGGTTGCGAGGACCTCGGCAGTTTCAGCTACGGACTCGCTGGTGTGAAGAAGGACGACAAGGTGGGTTACATCGACAAGAAAGGACGCATCGTCATCCCATTCGAGTACGACGGTCCCATCCAGGATTTCTCCGACGGTATCGTCACCGTGTTCAAGGGCGATGATAATATTTACATGGACCCCACGGGCAAGGAACTGTTCCGCACACAGCGTTTCGGCCGCTTCCATGATGGACTGAGCCAGGAGAGAGCCGAAAACGGACTGATTGGCTTCAAGGACAAAACAGGTAAGGTTGTGATTCCAGCACAGTTCGACTATGCAGGTGAATTCAGCGACGGCATGTGCTGGGTGACAATGCCTGATTCCCCCGAGATCGGTTACATCGACACCACAGGTAAACTCGTCGTTCCATGCCTGTATGCATGGCCCTCTGAACGCTCTCCAACAGACTTCCACGAGGGACTCTGTTGTGTGATGGTGGACGAAGAACATGAGAGGTTCACTTTTATCGACAAGACTGGCAAACGCGCCTTCCCTGCTTTCTACAACAACGAGGCGAGTTTCCACGATGGACTGGCATACGTTTGGGAAGTCATCCCTGGAGATGAGTACCAATCCAGACAAGGCTTCATCGACAAGACTGGCAAGATGGTGCTGCAGTTGGAGGACGAATGTTGGAGTCCCCGTTTCTGCGACGGAGTCGCCATCGTGATGAAAAACGGCAAACCCCTCTATGGAATCGACAAGACTGGCAAGAAAGTCTTCGACATCGACCCCCAATACAAGTCCGTAGAGCATTATGGCGATGGAGCCTGGATGGTATGGAACGGCGAGAAGATGGGTTATATCGACCAGACAGGCAAGACCATCGTCCCATGCCAATACTATGCCTACAAACCCTTCTCCGAAGGTTTAGTTGCCCTCCGGGAAAAGCAGGATGGCCGTTGGGGCTTCGCCGACAAGAAAGGACGAACAACTTTTTAGGCGCGCCTAAAAAGTAGAGTCAAGAGTCGAGAGTCTTATTTAATTAAGAGTTAAGAATTAAGAGTTAAGAATTAAGAGTTAAGAATTAAGAGTTAAGAAAGCTTGGCCATGCGGATGAAAGGTTCTACGGACTTTTAGGACTGATAGGACTTTCTTTATGAAACAACTCAAACAACAAAAAAACAACTTAAACAACATCTTACAACTCCAGATAAAGTTGTCTGCTATATGAACATCCGCAGGTTGTTCAAAATCGGTGGTGGGGTGGAAGCCAGGAAAACTCGTTTTCATGTCTCTCACCCCTCCACCGATTTTCGCAGTCCCTGAAAGGGACAGCATATTGCAAACGACCTTATCTTAAAGCCCCCCAGGCTTTCCTTGGTTGTGATTATGTTGTGAATAGTTGTTTCCAAATAACACAAATAGATTTTTTATAATTTTTTATCTCATTTTTTTATAATTTTGAGGCCGCAGGCCGACCCTCAACCCTCAACCCTCAACTCTCGACTCTTGACCCTTGACCCTTGACCAGCTATAGTTGGCATCGTTCCGTGTAGAAGCGTTTGAAGTCGCTCCAACGGTAGTAGGGGAAGTTGTCGGAAGGCAGTGGGAGCGTGGCCTCGCTGCCATTGAGCAGACACTTGATGAGGACGTCCTGTCCCGGTTTCTTGCTGCGGTAGAAGATGAGCTGGACGTTTGAGGCCTTGCCCGTCTGCCAGTTCTGGTAGCAGTTCTTCACCTCGTAGGGGTCCTCCGGGTCGCGGTCGGCACCGTTGATGCCCATGAGTACGGTGAGCGGTCCGAGACAGGTGTCGTGTCCGAAACGCAGGTCTGCAACGCGCTGTGTGCTGCCGTTGATCACGGCGTCAGCCTTCTTGATGATGTCGAGAAGGATTGGAATCATGTCGTAGCGCGGTTCGAACACCCATCTGTATGAACCGAGGTTCTCGCCTTCCCATCGAGCTGCAATCTCCTCGTCGGTGATGATGTTGCCCATCATACCCTCGTGTCCGATGCTGGGCAGTGAGGTGTAGAGGTTGATGAGGTTGCTGGCGATGTTGTTCAGTCTGCCGGGCAGTCCTTCAGTTGATGTGAACACACGAGGGATGATCTTCTCCCGTAGGTTGTCGTTGTTTTGGAAGCTGTCCCAATGGCTCTCGAAGCGTGGGTGGCTCTTGGGGAAGGTGCGTCGCAGTGGGTTCTGTCGGTCGGAGGGTACCACGCCGTCGAGCGTGTGTCGTGCCGACTCCTCGCGTATCTCCAGGTTGGGGTTGCACTGTGTCAGCTCCTGGCAGAACGAAGCCATGCTGAGTACGCATCGTCCGGTGAGCGACGAGATGGCGAAGATGTCTCCGCCGTGCTTGAAGACCTCCGGGAAGTTGTTATACATGATGCGAGCGATGCGCTGGTGCTGGTCCCATCCGAGGTCGCTGAGTTCGCTCACTCCAGCCGTCAGTTCGTCCTTGGCTTCCATGAAACGGTTGCGGAAGGCCTCGCCCTCGGCGGTGAGCAGTTGTTTGTCGTGTGCTATGGTGAGCAGCGAGTCGAGTTCGCGGTAGAGGTTCGCGTTCCAGTAGTATCGTGATCCATGTCGTGCGTAATGGCTGATGTAGAAAGGTTTGTAGCCTTTAGGAGCCTTGGTCAGCGCCGTCGTGTTGAAGGAGTAGGGGTAGTCGGTGCCGTAAGCCTTCCTCGGGTCTGTCTTGAGTTGTTGTAGTGCAGGTACGCCTTGTGCCTGTGTGGTCAGTGCGACAATCCAAAAGAGCAGGATGTGTAGTGTTCTTTTCATAGGTGTGCGTGTTTTTAGAGGTGGATTTTCATTTTTTCGCACAAATTTATATAAAAATCGGGATTTTCAACTACTTTTGCGTAATTAATTACCTTATCTTTCAGAATTAAAAATGGAAGTATAAATGGAAGTATAAATGGAAGTAAACTCGCTACGCTCATGGGAGTTATGTGCTACGCACAGGACAATAGCATGAATTGCAGTCGTATCGTCCAGCACGATAGTGCTTGACTTCTTGCCAGCATGGCTGGCTTAACTCCCTATTTAACTCCCCTTTTAACTCCCTCTTAAACTGGATTTTATAACTTTATTATACTAGACGACAATGAAGAAGCACACATCCATCATCATGAGCGTTGCCTTGGCATTGGCAATAGCTTATTCACTGACATCATGCGGCAACAAGTCCAAGGATATGGCCGCAGGTATAGCCGCCCAGGCCAAGACCGCTGTGAGCATGGACGACGGCAAGCACAACGAGGCTTACATCCGTGAGCGCATCGACTCCATGTACAGCCATATCAAGTATATCCCTTACAACCCAGAAGAGGACACTGAGGCCTACAGGATGGAGCATGAAGATGATGACAATCCGAACCTCTTCGACTACGACAGTATGTTCTGCTCCACGCAGTACGTCGAGTTGCAGAAGCAATGCAACCAGATGAGTGCCGAGACAGGTTTCATCTTCATCGACGCCGACCACTGGATTATGGGTCAGGACATCTCCGAGGACTGGAGTTACAAGGTTGTGAAGGTAAGCGACATCACTGAGACCACAGCCACGGTCGATATGGAGATCCAGAACTTCGGCAAGCAGACCGGCCAACTGGAACTGGTGTTTGAGCGCGGCGACTGGTATGTGAACGACTTCAAGGCTTTCTTCCCTGACGATGACGGCAAGCTCAAGAAATACTCCGAGTTGGAGGATATGAGGAAGTTCATGGAGGATGGTCTGAAGATTCGTGAGAAAGCCAAGACATTGGTAGGTGAGTGGGGTTGGGTAGGCGACAACGACCCTGAGCTGCTGATTCATCTGGAGATGACGGACAAAGGACTGGCGTGCACAGAGTGCTATATCTATCGTGCTTACGGATTCGAAAAACGCAACCTCGGTGTCACTTTCAATGGCTCGTCCCTCTTCATTCACGATCTTGACGCCATGCAAAGCGGATACTACTACTCGGAGCGGCAGTTCTATCTCGACGCCACCCTCGAGCCCAATGGCGACCTCAAAGGCACCTTGTATCTGGCGCATCCTGACCACGATTCCTACGAGGGTCCCATCACCCTCCGCAAGGGCTATTTCAAGTACGAGAATTAGACCATTGAGGCTCTTGACTCTCGACTCTCGACCCTTGACTCTTGACTAAATATTCCTCTACGGACTTTTAGGACTGATAGGACTATCATTATAAACAACTTAAACAACATCTTACAACTCAGATAAGGTACTCTGCTATATGAACATCCGTAGGTTGTTCAAAATCGGTGGTGGGGTGGAAGCCAGGAAAACTCGTTTTCATGTCTCTCACCCCACCAACGATTTTAGCAGTCCCCAAAAGGGACAGCATATAGCAGACGACCTTATCTTAAAGCCCTCAGGCTTTCCTTGGTTGTGTTTATGTTGTGAATAGTTGTTTCCTCTAAATACTGTAGTTAGCGATGGCAGTCCTTATAGTCCTCAAAGTCCGTAGCCATGGATCCTCCTAAAAA
>JAFWPH010000038.1 GCA_017509605.1 Bacteroidaceae bacterium
CAGTAGCATTTATACTGCTCTCTCCTCTATGGAGTCAGCTTACATAAATACCTGCAGGTGTGAGCTGATTTCATTCTTACTTATACGGGTATTCCAGGACCTTCAGACTAAGGATGTCAAGAAGGCTCACACTCTTTGTGCATAATTAAGACCAATTATATAAAACTATATTATATGAAACAAAAAGTGCTAAGAATTTGCATCATGCTTATTGCATTTGCGACACTGCCCCTGATGGCAGAAGCCAAGAAAATCAAGTATGGTAATTACGTCCTCTACGATGGAAAGGCCAAGAAGGACATTCCGACGGGAGAGGGCACGCTGACAACGACCTGTGGACTATTTACGGACATGCTTATGGGAAACTTCGTTGGTGACGGTACGGTAACCGATGCGCAGCTGAAATTCCCCTCTGGCTGGAAGTTCACAGGTACGCTTTCCTATAGTGTCGAGATTGACGGCAGTCAGGTGACCTACACGCTGACCGACGGCGAGCTGTATATCATTTCCGCATCGGCCAACAAGGCGGAGATCAGAGACCTGACGCTGAAGATTACGGCAGAATCGCCGGTCAAACTGGTCCGTACACCGATGCCTGACGCCATTGACCTGAAGAAGTATGAATACAACACGACAGTGCCTGGCACGCTGGTAGGCGATGATTTCGCGTATCCTCTTGTCTTGAAGATGATTGGCGACAAGACCACAGCTACTGCAAATGCTCAGTGCACCATTCTGCCAACGTCGAAGGTGACAGGCGTCAATGGTGGCTCTGATCCAAAGAAGAACCTTGCCGAGAAGGATTTTGCTGGCATCACTGAACCCTGGTCGTTCCTCGTCAATCCCAAGGCAATGACGATGTCGGACGGTGTGAAAATTACCCGGGAGGGACAGGGCCACACAACCGTCACCATTGACTATCCTAATCAGGATCAGTTGGTGTATTGGTATAATCAGAGGGCAAAGGAGCCGGGGCGCATCACCCAGCTGAAAAAGACTTATGCCGACAAGAGTGCGCTGATGTACATCGACAAGCCGACGTGGATAATTGTCAATCCTGACCAGTCTTCGTTCACTGGCGATGTCTGTCTCAACAAGGACAAGTTCGTCGTTTCTGCCTCCAAGGCCCTTGCCGATTACAATCTGAACGACGTCTATATGAACATCATGAAGGCTGCGTCCGTCAAGGAGTTCAGTCCCAAGATGGTGGCTGGCGAACTGGTAAAGGCCGACGGCACGAAGTCGACATACCGCCGCGGACATGACGAGGCAGAGTTCGAGGCCCGCGAAAAGGCTCGCCAGAAGGCTGTTGAGGACGGAACGACACTCATTCTCGAAAAGTTGGACGTGACAGGCGAATGGACTGTTAAGAATGATAAACAGCCCTTCAGTTCGATTTCGAACTACACGCTGACCATTGAGGAGGACGGCAACGCTTCTCTCAGGCTGACAACCGACTTCTACTCCTCCTATGGCGGTATCGACAGTAAGCCCTACTATGTGAGGAACGTGCTGCTTGCCGAAGGAAAATACACCCTTTCCGAGGACAATATCGTCTTCAACTGGGGTAGCTCGGCCAAGAAGGACGGTGGCCTCAAGCCGATGTATGGCACCAAGGACAACTATCCAGGAAGCGTACGCACAAAGGTGAGCCGCGTGAAGGGCGACTTCGGCGAGATGCTCTATAAGCTCCAGACAGTGAAAGTGTCTAACATCAGCGACCTGTACATCACACTTGCCGATGCCTATACTTTTAAGAGGCTGCCGGGAAATGATAAAGGAATGTTGGAAGCACAGAAGAGCCTGAACAAGGACAATAAGCTGGATATCAGTAGCAACGGCGTTGTCACGTCATTCAAGCACGTCTATGGCGACGGCGTCGTGAAGATTGAGAATGGTACGATGAACATCGACTATGCCAATGGCGACAAGTATGTGGGAACAGGATACTTTGGCGTCATCACATCTGACGGCAAACTGACGGGTAACTCTTCTACCTCAGCCTATGACTATGACAAGTTTGTCGCTGAGGCGCTGAACACCCCCGACATCAATGACGTGGAGGTCTTGTTCCAGAACGGAACCTTGACGAAGTCTAACGGCACAACCCTCAAGTTCACGAAGGGACTGACTGACAAGCAGAACAACCAGATTGATAAGAACATGGAGTCGCTGGTCAACATGGTCAACGAACTTGCTGCCAAAGAGCTGGAGAGCAAGAGACAGAAGAGCGCCGCCACCAAGAAGCAACTACTGAGCGAAGGCTTTCCTGCCTACTATGTCAATTCCATTTTCGATAATTACAGAATCCTGCAAGGAACGCCCAAGAGTCTGATTGACAGGGCGCTGCAGCTCGGATGTCACATCCAGAAGTATCCTGGCTCTGTTTCCGATGCCCATATCTCGGATATCCGTTACAGCGGAGAGACTTATTGCATAGTCATCACTAACCTCCAAACCGGTGGCGATGCTTTCGAGGGATTCGTCAAGTTCCACTGGGCATCACACAAAGTGATATACGTAGGTCATCAGATTAGATAACTTAAAAAGAAGATTATTATGAAAAAGATACTATTAACACTTGCAGGTTGCGCTTTCTATGCACTTGGCATTTCTGCACAGAGTTTTATTGGTACTTGGAAGACAGATGAGATAACCAATGGCGAAACAAAGGGATTTGTCTCATTCGTTTTCAAACCCCAAAGTAAAGTCACGGAAGTCTTCGATGTATTCGTGGAAGTAGGTGATGGAGTTAAAGTGAAAATGAGGTGTGAGGTTCCAGGACTCTACCTGATTGAGTCAGGAAAGGCTATGACCCTGATATTAGACAGAAACAAAGCCGCTGTCACGGGCCATGAGTTTGATTACGGCAATTTCTTTGCTACCAATGGCATTACAGGTGCCAAGATTGATGAGTTCAAGAAAACTGTGGAAAATCTATGGAACACCCGACTAAAACCCCAGATGGAGCCGATGGTCGTTAAGATTATGCCATTCTCCCATATAAGCCAACTGCTGTATTGCGACGGTGAGACCTTCCTTATCGCATCACCCCAGTCGGACCTGTGGAATGACCGTTATGAATTCCACCGCGTCAATACCGATGCACAGTCAGAGTTGCATCGTGTAGACTGGGTTACTACTAATGATTTGTAATCAGATAAAACGTACGTAGATCAGGGGACGGTTCTAGGTTGTTAAGTTAGCATACCATTTTATGCTATATTTTTAACCACATTCATTCTTTTAATGGAGGGGTTTGGCAATAAGTTGTCCCCTCTCCATTTCTTGATGTCGGTAATGGTAGTTCTGGCAAGCAAATGGCTGACG
>JAFWPH010000009.1 GCA_017509605.1 Bacteroidaceae bacterium
AGTTCTTTCTCTACGGACTGGGAGGACTAAAAGGACGGCCGCCGCAAAGCGACGGCTACCATGCGGATGGAGGCTTTAGTTAAGGCCGCTTCGCGGCCGAGTCCTAGGAGTCCTTGTAGTCCGTAGAAAAAAGAAGATATCTATGGACAATTAGGACTTCGCGGACAGTCGGCGCCCCTGCATCTCCATAGCAGTGCTCATTAGCACCTCTTGATGCAAGCCAGGCGCCTCGCGCCTGTGTCCTAAGAGTCCTTTCAGTCCGTAGAAAAAGAAGAAAAAGTAGATATCCGTAGCAGAGAAAAGACAAGCAACATTTCGCATAGTAAATAATTATATCAAACAATCTGAGTAACCTTGAATGAGAGAGAGTTTCTACATTCAGAATAAACTTAGAAAAAACAACAACAATATGAAAGTAGCAATAGTGGGCGCAAGTGGCGCCGTGGGCCAGGAGTTTCTCCGTGTGCTCGACCAGAGGAATTTTCCTATCGATGAGTTGGTGTTGTTCGGCTCCAGCCGCAGCGCCGGGACGAAGTACACCTTCCGTGGGAAGGAATACGAGGTGAAACTGCTTCAGCACAACGATGACTTCAAGGATGTGGATATCGCATTCACTTCCGCTGGTGCCGGCACCTCCAAGGAGTTTGCTGCCGACATCACTCGCTTCGGAGCCGTGATGATCGACAACTCCAGTGCCTTCCGTATGGACGACGATGTACCTTTGGTGGTGCCTGAGTGCAATGCCGAGGATGCCCTGGTACGTCCGCGCGGCATCATCGCCAACCCCAACTGCACCACCATCATGATGGTCGTGGTTCTGAAGCCTTTGGAGCGTCTCAGCCACATCAAGCGCATCCACGTGGCCAGCTACCAGAGCGCGAGCGGAGCGGGTGCGGCTGCCATGGCTGAACTTCAGCAGCAGTACAAGGAGATTATGGAGGAAAAACCAGTGACGGTGAAGAAGTTCCCCCACCAGCTGGCCTACAACGTGATCCCCCAGATCGACGTGTTCCAGGACAATGGTTACACGAAGGAGGAGATGAAGATGTACAACGAGACACGCAAGATCATGCACTCCGACGTGCAGTGCTCGGCGATGTGTGTGCGTGTGTCGTCATTGCGTGCCCATTCTGAGTCGGTGTGGATTGAGACAGAGCGTCCCATCAGTGTTGAGGAGGCTCAGAAGGCTATCGCTGAGGGTGAGGGCCTGACTTTGGTCGATGACCCCGCCAACCTCCGTTATCCGATGCCTTTGGAGACAGCTGGCAAGGATGATGTGTTCGTTGGACGCATCCGCAAGGACCTGGCCAACGAGAACGGCCTGACTTTCTGGCTCAGTGGCGACCAGATCCGCAAGGGCGCGGCCCTCAACGCCGTTCAGATCGCCGAATATCTGATCAAGACAGAATTCAGCAAATAGCTCTGTTCCCTCTTTTGTCAAGGGTCGAGAGTCGAGGGTCGAGGGTCAAGGGTCGAGGGTCAAGGGTCCCTCTATAACCCATAACCCTTCAAGAGTCTAAGGCCTAGAGCCTCTTCTCTACGGACTCTGAGGACTTAAAGGACCCGGCCGCAACTGCGGCCTTTTCTTTTGCGCCCCCATCCGCATGGCAGCCGTCGCTTTGCGGCGGCCGTCCTTTAAGTCCTTGTAGTCCGTAGAGATAAAACTACTATTTCCGTAGGCAAAAAAAACATCCGTGGCAACCGCCACGGATGCTTTATTTCTCCGGACTCTGAGGACTTAAAGGACCCGGCCGCAACTGCGGCCTTTTCTTTTGCGCCCCCATCCGCATGTCAGCCGTCGCTTTGCGGCGGCCGTCCTTTCAGTCCTTGTAGTCCGTAGAGATAAAACTACTATTTCCGTAGGCAAAAAAACATCCGTGGCAATCGCCACGGATGCTTTATTTCTACGGACTCTGAGGACTTAAAGGACCCGGCCAAAACTGCGTCCTTTGCTTTTGCGCTCCCATCCGCATGGCAGCCGTCGCTTTGCGGCGGCCGTCCTTTCAGTCCTTGTAGTCCGTAGAGATAAAACTACTATTTCCGTAGGCAAAAAAAACATCCGTGGCAATCGCCACGGATGCTTTATTTCTACGGACTCTGAGGACTTAAAGGACCTGACAGGGCGCCTAGCACCAAAAAATTAATACCATTGGGTGTTGGTGTCCTTTTGGTATCGGTAGATACGGGCGAGATACATCTCGAAGATGAGGGTGGAATAGCCAGGGACATTGATATCCTCACTTGTTCCGTAGCCGATGTAATAAGGGATGACCACTCTCCAATGGTCGCCTTCCACCATGTTCATCAAGGCCGTAGAGAAACCTTTGACAAGGCCGTTGACTCCGAAGAGAGTGGGCACGTCGGTCTCGATGTTGAGCACATCGCCCTTGAAGGACTTGTCAAAACAATATCCGTCAGGATAAGATGCTGACGGTATGAGATGCCCGATGTAGTGGACACGCACGGAGTCGTTGTAGAGCGGGTGTTCGGTGCCCGTTCCGTTCTCGAGCTTCTGAACGTAGATGTAGTAGTTGTTGTTGGCGTTCATGTCGAGAGGGTCACCGAGGTTGAACGACTTATACATGGTCCAGCCGTTGCCTTTGCGTGCCACGGTGGCTAAGGAGTCAAGGTAGCGTTCGTTCTGCTGCTGCCAGTTGTCGAACTCCGCCACCTCGTCCTGTTCCTGACACGACATGGCGGTCAGGAACAGGATGAAGGATGCGATGATATAGAGAGGTCTTTTCATAAAATCTCGTTTATCCGTTTATAGTCGAGGGTCGAGAGTCGAGGGTCAAGAGTCAAGGGTCGAGAGTCAAGGGTCAAGAGTCAAGCGTCAAGAGCACTATTTCAATAACCAATAACCAATAACCCATAACCAATAACCCTTCACCACCTAACACCTAACGCCTATTTCAGTTTCTTGAGCAGGCTGGTGATGGTGACGTTGTCCTCGATGATGCCCTGCAACTCATTGATGTTCACGCGCTTCTGCTCCATGGTGTCGCGCATGCGGAGAGTGACGGTGTTGTCCTCGAGTGTCTGGAAGTCCACGGTTACGCAGTAGGGTGTGCCGATGGCGTCCTGGCGGCGGTAGCGCTTGCCGATGGAGTCCTTCTCGTCGTACTGGCAGTTGAAGTGGAAGCGGAGGTCGTTGATGATCTCCTGTGCCTTCTCGGGCAGTCCGTTCTTCTTCACGAGCGGCATCACGGCGAGTTTCACGGGCGCGAGGGCTGCAGGCAGACGGAGCACCACGCGGGTCTCACCGCCTTCGAGCTTCTCTTCGCAGTAGCTGTGGCAAATGACGCTGAGGAACATACGGTCAACACCGATGGAGGTCTCGATGACGTACGGAGTATATGACTCGTTGAGCTCGGGGTCGAAGTACTTGATGCTCTTGCCCGAGTACTTCTCGTGCTGTCCGAGGTCGAAGTTGGTGCGGCTGTGGATGCCTTCCACCTCCTTGAAGCCGAAAGGCATGTTGAACTCGATGTCGGTGGCGGCGTTGGCGTAGTGGGCCAGCTTGTCGTGGTCGTGGAAACGGTAGTTCTCAGCACCGAAACCAAGGTTCTGGTGCCAGGCCATGCGCCATTCCTTCCACTTGGCGAACCAGTCGAGCTCAGTGCCGGGCTTGATGAAGAACTGCATCTCCATCTGCTCGAACTCCCTCATGCGGAAGATGAACTGACGGGCCACAATCTCGTTGCGGAAGGCCTTGCCGATCTGTGCGATGCCGAAAGGTATCTTCATGTGGCCAGTCTTCTGTACGTTCAGGTAGTTCACGAAGATGCCCTGCGCGGTCTCGGGACGGAGGTAGATGGTGGAGGTGGCCTCGGCCGTCGAACCCATCTCGGTCTTGAACATCAGGTTGAACTGACGAACCTCGGTCCAGTTCCTGGTGCCGCTGATGGGGCAGACAATCTCCTCGTCGATGATGATCTGGCGCAACTCAGCGAGGTCGTTGGCGTTCATGGCCTTGGCGAAACGCTCGTGCAGCGCGTCGCGCTTCTGCTGGTGCTCCAGCACACGTGGGTTGGTCTGGCGGAACTTCTGCTCGTCGAAGCTCTCGCCGAAGCGCTTGCGGGCTTTCTGCACCTCCTTGTCGATCTTCTCGTCATACTTGGCCATCTGGTCCTCGATGAGGACGTCGGCGCGGTAGCGCTTCTTCGAGTCGCGGTTGTCGATGAGGGGATCGTTGAAGGCATCCACGTGTCCGGAAGCCTTCCAGATGGTGGGGTGCATGAAGATGGCTGAGTCGATGCCCACGATGTTCTCGTGCAGCAGCACCATGCTCTGCCACCAGTATTGTTTGATGTTGTTCTTCAGTTCCACGCCGTTCTGGCCGTAGTCATAGACGGCAGCGAGGCCGTCGTAAATCTCGCTTGAGGGAAAGACGAACCCATATTCCTTGCAATGGGAAACGACCTTCTTGAAAACATCTTCTTGTGCCATTTTTTTGATTTATTCTTTTTTATTTTATTTTCGTATATTCGCTTAATCGTTTATCCG
Organism: Bacteroidaceae bacterium; assembly: GCA_017509605.1. Classification (GTDB taxonomy): domain Bacteria; phylum Bacteroidota; class Bacteroidia; order Bacteroidales; family Bacteroidaceae; genus RUG11857. Next base: position 4,507 of record JAFWPH010000009.1, read on the forward strand.
TTTCTCCGACTAAAAGCTAACGCCTATTCCTTAGGTCTAAGGAGTCAGGGAGTCAAGGAGTTCGGCCGCATTCGACCTTATTTTTTCTACGGACTATTAGGACTTTAAGGACTCGGCCGCTCTGCGGCCTTTTCTTTTGCGCCCCATCCGCATGGCAGCCGTCGCTTTGCGGCGGCCGTCCTTTTAGTCCTCGAAGTCCGTAGCGCCTCATTTTCCTTAGGTCTAAGGAGTCAGGGAGTTCGGCCGCGAAGCGGCCTTATTTTTTCTACGGACTATTAGGACTCTTAGGACTCGGCCGCTCTGCGGCCTTTTCTTTTGCGCCCCATCCGGATGGCAGCCGTCGCTTTGCGGCGGCCGTCCTTTTAGTCCTCGAAGTCCGTAGAGAAACTAATCGGAGCAGGGTTGACATCATCCGCATGGCAGCTAACGCCTATATCACGCTTAGAGACTGCAAAATTAGCATTTTTCTTTCAGAAATCAGCAATCGAAGGCATAGTTTTGATTATTTAACGTCTGTTCAACGATTTTTCTGTTACTCTTGCTCTCATTGCTTCTACGGACTATTAGGACTTAACGGACTAATCTGCATGGTAGCCGTCGCTTTGCGGCGGCCGTCCCTTTAGTCCTCGAAGTCCGTAGAGAAACTAATCGGAGCAGGGTTGGCATCATCCGCATGGCTGCTAACGCCTAAAGCCTAAAAACCTGAATTCGACGAATTCACGTTATTTAAGATATGATAACGGTTGATTTCCACCTTTTTTCGCTAATTTTGCGAGGCGAACAAAAACAACAATGCCTCTACACCATCTATTACTCAACTTTCGGAAGTAAAATTGGAAGTATAAATGGTAGTAAACTCGCTACGCTCATGGGAGTTATGTGCTACGCACAGGACAATAGTATTGAATTGCAGTCGTATCGTCCAGCACGAAAGTGCTTAACTTCCAGCCAGCGCGGCTGGCTTAACTCCCTATTTAACTCCTTTTTATAACGTCCTAAACTTTAGCCTATAATAATCCTCAAGTGATATGAACAAGTATCTTCTTTTATTGATATTCACATTGGTGCTTCCCATTACTGCGCACGCGCAGTTTTTTGACTTCGGTTTTGGCGATCCCTTCGACGATTTCTTCGGCCCTCATCGAGTTGAACAGCAGCAGCCCGTAGAGAAGGCGCAGTTCAAGGGTGGTGTCCAAGGAATGAACGATTTCATCGAGAAAAACTACAAGAATCCGAGTCCTCGCATCCAAGGTCTTGAGGGCGAGATCATGGTGCTTTGTGTCATCAGCGAGAAGGGCAAGGTGGAAGATGCGAAGGTCTCTCGTGGTCTTGCCTTGGCTTACGACAAGGAAGCAGTCCGTGTCGTGAAGAAGATGAAGTTCAAGCCCGCCAAGCAAGGCAAGAAGAAAGTCAAGAGCCGTTACCAGATCGCCTTTCCCATCCGCAAGGGCCGCCTCTCCTTCAACACCTTGCCGACAGTGGATGTTTAAGCACCGCACCCCCGCCATCACTCTGGCCATGAAAAGGCCAGGCACAGCACTGCCAGCAAAAGCGAAGACATGAGGCAACAATGGCGACCGGCACGAGGTGGTCAAGTTTCATTGCTATCAGTGCTGTTCCCAGGCATTTTATGCCTGGTGTGAATACTTGAATAAGAACAACAAAAGACAAATGAGCACTAAAGAAAAAGCCATAGCTGCTGGCTCGCTTCATGCCACCATTCACAGCATGAAACGTCGCGCCACCTGGCACAATTACAACGCTGAAGGTTCCTATATGCTCACCCTTGTGACTCGGAACCGCCAACGCCTCTTTGGCTCCTTGACTGGTGATCCTTCTATTAGGACTTTCTTGCCTGGTTGTGCGAGAGTTGAGTGCAGCGATCTGGGCAATGCCATTTTCTTTGAGGAAATAAAGAAGATCAGCCATTACTATCCGATGGCAGAGGTCTGGAAGCTTTGCGTGATGCCCGACCATCTGCATATCATCCTGCGGATCGTTTCTCCCTTACCTGAGGGAAAAACTTTGGGCACTGTCGTCAAAGGTTTCAAGAATGGTTGTAACCGAGCCTATTGGCGCATTTACGGCATAGAGGGGGAAAACCGCCCTGTATTGTTTGAAGAGGGATATTGCGACAAAATACTCAAGGACTTCTCCCAGCTTGATTATTGGAAACGCTACCTCGAGGACAACCCCCGGCGTCTGTTGATAAAGACAACCCATCCTGAGTTCTTCTCTGTCCGTCATCATCTTGCCATCAATGGTCGCCAGTGTGCAGCCATCGGCAACTTGTTCCTGCTTGATATCCCCGATAAGATGGAGGTGGTTGTCCACAGGCGCGATAGCGATGATGGGTATAAGGACAAGATGAAAGTCTGGATGCAATGCGGTGAGAATTATGGCGTTCTTGTGGGTGCTTTTATTTCGCCTCGTGAAAGAGAAGTGAAACAGATGGCGATAGAGAATGGCTACTTCCTCATCCAACTGACGAACGAGGGCATTGGGCCTTATTATAAACCCAGAGGCATGGATTTCGATGCTTGTGCGGACGGCAGGATGCTCATCCTCTCGCCCTGGCCTGAAGCTGCCCCAGAGAAAAATGGCATCACGAGGCAAGAATGCCTTCAGCTCAATGCGCTGGCGACCCAGATGGCCCAAGGCCAGTTCGAGTTAGGATAGGCCTTTGTACGGCTTTCCCTTTTGCGTTGAGGTTGTGTGCCCGGCCTTTTCACGGCCGGGGTAATTACCCCCCCCAAAAAAAAGGCGCTCCTGAATCAATCAGAAGCGCCTTCTCTCTATTGTCTAAAAGCTAAAGTCTAAAGTAATTAATTGGTCGCTAAGCTAAAATTGTCAAAAAATGAAACCGAGAATTTTATAATTTTGAATCTCATTTTCTTATAATTTTGAGGCCTAAGGCCGACCAATAAAGCCTCTCGACTCTCGACTACTTAACTAAGGTCTTTTTGCCGTTGATGATGTAGATGCCCTTAGTGGCTTTCTCCACCTTCTGGCCCTGGAGGTTGTAGATACCCTCAGGAGCAGCAGTCTCGCTGGCGATGCCGTTGATGGCGTTAGCCTCGCCGTCCTCAAACGTGAAGCCGAGAGTGTTGGCGTTGTGCTCACCATCGAGAAGGATGCAGAAGCGAGTGCCCTTGATGGTCACAGCAGAGTCAACTTTGTAGAACTTACCACCGCTAAGGATGTAAGCTGTTTGCATTTCGTCAGACACAGGAACATCGAATGTCGCAGCGTATGAACCGAGCAACGAGCCAATGCCATCACCGAATACTGATTCGGGCATGCCTTCTTCAATAAACTTCTTATAGAAAGTGAATGATGTTCCTGCAGCTGTAGCCTTCAGGAAGAACGGAGTATTGGCAGGAACAGTTTCTGCCGTTGCGAATTTGAGGTTGTCGTCAGCGTAATCGCTGATGGTGTAAGCCACAGCGCCTTCGCCACCAAGAGTCACAATATCTTCAGCAGTCAGCTCAAATGGCAGAACCACGGTGTTCCAACCAGCCTTGATGGTGCGATTAAGCGTCACGTTAGCGAAGGTATTGGTCGGTGTGAAATCTTCTGTCTCATTGATGGTGACGTCCTCACCAACAGCCAACTTCAAGCTGAGGTCAGCAATGGCGGTATGCTTGTTGCTAAATATATGGAGATTCTTGGTATCCTGGGTTGGAGTCAGGTAGAACTTGAGTTCAACGAACGGGTTGACTTCTGATTGGTCGATTTCTCCAACACCCAAATTTTCTGGGTTGACTATTTGGGCTTCTCCATCATTAAACTTAACGGAGAACCAAGTTGGGAAATCACCATCGCGCCAAGCAGATACTTTCAATGTCAGTTCATATACCTCGCCCTCGTTCAGTGGAAGGGTGTAGCCCGTCTGCTCACCGTAAGTGAGTGTGGTTCCACCATAGAAGAATATAGCAGCCTTACCGTCTGTGTAAGCAAGACCTGGGTCAACATTTTCGTCCTTTACCAACCAACGGACACCCGTTGACCAACCTGGGAGAGAGATAACACCGCTTTGGGTATTGGCTGCTGTATTGGCGAACTGACCATCGAAGATGGCGTCAACCTCTTCAGTGTTGGCAGTCCAAACTGCATTCTGCAATGCAGTTGTCATCGTTGTGATATCTTCTTTGGGATTTACTTCAGTTTGGTTGATAGCCTTGGCTTCAGCCAGTGTTTCAATTGCCTCAATGTTATTGTATGGTGCATACTCGCCTGCGTCGAAACCAAGTGTTTTGGCTTCAGCTGCTTCGATAGCGGCGTTCAGGGCTGCATAGTCGTCAGCGTCTGCCAAAGGCTCCTCATAAACTGTCAGTTTGAATTCGTCGCACTTGAAGAACGATATATTGGCTTGATTGGTTACCATAATATCAACATCGGTTGGTTCATCGAGTGTGAAGATTAAGCTTGTCTCATATCCCTTAGATTCACCACCTTCTGCAGTTAGAGTCTTAGTGAAATCATTTGCGCTGAGGACAATGTCAGCACCGTCGTAACCAGCGAGCACAGCGCTTAATTGGTAAGTTCCAGCAGGCAGTCCAGGAATGGTCTGTTTGATATATAGTTTGGTTGAACCACCCCAAGTGTTGAAGATGAAGTCTCCTTGAGCTCCTTCGAAAGCATACGCGTTGTTTTCGAATAATGTAATGCGTGTATCATTTGAATTGTTGTACTCCCATCCTATACCATCGCCAGTCTCAAAGCCTGGATTGATGATGGCAGAGGTGTAGTCGGTGGCATTAGCTTGTGCAAGTTTTATTACCTGATCAATCTGATACATAGTATAGAGGTCTCCCACTGTACTTAAGTTGTCATATTCGTCCAATACACCCTCGTTGTAGTCAGCACGGTAGCATTCGGCCACATTTGTACCGCTTTCTTCGCTCCAAGCCTCCATGTTAGTGAGAGCCGCATCGAATTCCTCGTATAATGTTACACTTTCTTGTGCTGCGATCAGAGCCTCGCTGAGGGCATTGTAATTGTCGAGTGTCTTGTCGGCTTCGAAAGTAGCCTTTGCATTAGCTAAGGCAGCCTTCACGTTAGCATTGTAAATTGCTTCGTCCAATTCAGCTACATCGGTAAGGATAGCGTCGGCGTCTGCTTCTGTTACGGTTACATCACCAATGCGATAAACGAGCACATTGTCAATCCAAAGCTTGGGACCGGTGGCTGAACCACCAGTTGTGGAACAGATACCTACGTTCACATTGACAGTTTTCTCAGCGGCCACATCAAACTCGAAAGCAAAAGCTTTCCATTCTCCACTTGGGAAAGTCTTGTCCTCGTCGAATACGAACGAGTTAGTTGTGCCATAGAAGTCGCCAGCCTCGCCACTCACGCCAAAGTAGTTCCCATTGGCACCAGTCGGAGTGTTGGCATTGTAAGCCTCATAGTACATGATGTACTTACCCTGTGTAAGAGTAGTCTCCTGATAATAACGAGCATAGTCGCCCCAGCCAGCTGAGAGATGGAGTGTTCCACCTTGACTTGAACCGAACATGTCGGCAGCGGGAGGATTGGTGCCATTGTTACCTTGGTTGCCAGTAATGGTGGCTCCGTAGGCGGCAGTGTTGCCTTGTGAGGCTGTACTGTTGAACTTGAAGTTCTGTGTCCATCCATCCACAGGATAAATATAGGGCTTTTCGTTGGTTGCGGGTTCAATGATGCTTGCGCTGTTGGTACCATCAACCGCAATGTTGTAGGTATCGAAGTTTGCGTTAGTGAGTGCGATGCTCTGTGCGCCGGTCAGTGCGGTTACAATGTCGTTCTGCAAGGTCGTGGCAGCATCGTTGACACTACTGAGTGCGCTGTAGTCTGTTGCGCTGTCATAAACCCCCTGAGCTGTCCCAATAGCTGTGGTAAGATTTGTGTTAGCTAAGACACCGTTGAGTGCTGTAGCCTTCTTGATATATCCGTTCAAAGTGTATTTGGCTGCTTGAAGTTCAGCTGCGTGAGCAGCGGCATCAGGGTCGGTGTAGGTCAATGTCACGTCATCATAGAATACTGCAGGGGCACCACTACCTGTTTTATTATTTCCTTTTAGGCCTATTTGTATCTTACCTGTTGTCTCTTCCGTTAGAGTGAAAGTAACAGTTTCCGTAGTCCATGTCGATGCCGTGAACGTTGTGCTGGAAACCAGGTAAGAATTACTAGATGTTACAAAACCAAAATTTGAATTAGTGTAATTGTTTGTCGAAGAACTAAGATAGTGGTCAACAGAAAGCGTATAAGAACCAGCTGGTAAGGTAATGTCACCGCTTTGAATTTTGACATCATCAGCCCATCCTGCAATAATTCCAAGGGTATTGCCTGAAGCCGTTGTTCCGTCTTTCTTGGTGCTGGGAGTGGTGGAATTAGCCACCTTCTTTCCGCCACCGTAGGCGGTCACGGCAATCGTAGTGTAAGCGCCCGTTGTTGCATTAGTCCATCCGGTAGAGGAGTAGTCTTTGATTGTTTTAGCAGCCACATCAGATGTCTCTGCTGTGCAATCGTCAAATCCAGCATTCGTGATATACGTGTCCGTCACATCCGTTTGTGCGCTGATGCTTGCTGTAAGCATCAAAGCTGCAGTAGTAAGTAAAAGTTTGAATTGTTTCATAATTATTTGTTTTAGTTAGTTTGCGTAAAGTAAGTCTCTTAAAAAAATTTAGGGGGCAAGAGGATTTCCCTTGCCCCTCAAAACATAGAGTTTAGAGCCTATTGCCTATTTAACCAGCACTTTCTTGCCGTTGATGATGTAGATGCCCTTAGTGGCTTTCTCCACCTTCTGGCCCTGGAGGTTGTAGATGCCCTCAGGAGCGTTGTCGTTGGCAATGATGCCGTTGATAGCATTAGCCTCGCCGTCGTCAAACGTGAAGCCGAGAGTGTTGGCACCTGCAGGAGCACTTGTAGCCACATAGAAGCGGGTGTTCTTGATGTTCACTTCAGAGTTAACAGTGTAGAACTTGCCACCGCTGAGGATGTAGTAGCTGCCATTGTCGCCAGATACAGGAACAGGGGTTGTCTCGTAGGTACCTACGAGTGAGCAGTCGGCACTCACTTTTACGATTGGATCGCCAGCCACAACTTTCTTGCCCTCGAATGCGAACTCACCTGCACCGCTAGTTGCCTCTGTGGCATTCAGGAAGAACGGAATGTTGGCAGCAACAGTCTCTGCAGTTGCGAATTTGAGGTTGTCGTTAGCATAACCGCTGACGGTGTAAGCCACAGCACCTTCGCCACCGATGGCAGCGATATCCTCTGCTGTCAGTTCGAATGGCACAACCACAGTGTTCATACCTTCCTTGATGGTGCGAGTGAGAGTGACATTAGCGTACTTATAAGTCTGTGTGTTCTCGAAGGTCTCGCCCTCGTTAATTGCAATGCTTGGAATGTTAATCTCAATATAGCAACGAGTGTTATGGATGCTCACTCCTTCAGAGTCAACATTGTATAACTTGCCACCATTGAGGATGAAGTTTCTCTTTTCTGGAGTGGATACGGGCACTTCTGCGGTCACAGCGTATGTACCAACCAGTGTGAACAGATCACCAACCTCTGCTTTGGGCTCGCCAGCTACCAACGTCTTGCCCTTGAAAGTGAAGACGTTACCATCTTCTCTGTCGGCAGAAGCTACAGTGGCATAGAGGAAGAATGGCTGGTTGGGAGCAACTTCAGTTACTTCAGCGAATGAGAAGTCTTCACTTGCGGGGAGAAACTCACTGACGGTGCGGGCTACAGCACCTTCACCACCGAGAATCTCGATATCAGCAGCAGTCATCTGGAATGGCAGAACAACAGTGTTCATACCTTCCTTGATGGTACGAGTAAGTATCACATCACCAGCACCTTCCTGAGTGTTGTCGTAAGCTACAGCCTCGTCAATCACGAATGCCTTAGCAGGAACCTTGAAGAGCTGTACGTAGCCAATACCCATCCAGTTGTAGGTGTTGCCTTCTTGTGGCTTCAGACCGATCTTCACTTCACCTTCACTCTCCTGAACAAATTCGATGGATTGTGGGGCAAGAATGTTGGATGTCACGCAAGATCCCTGTGTGTCGTTGGCGTAGAAGTAAACAGCACCCTTAGGATTGCCAGATGTATAATTCTCTTCTTTGGCGAACGCGAAGCAAGACATCTTATAAGTGCCTTCTGCCAAATTAGCCATGGTGTAGATGTTGAACTGGTTATTACCCCATGTGGTTCCATTATTCAGATAGTAGTACTCCATGAAGATGTCCTCACCAGTAGTTGCATTCACGCTACCGTTGTTCATCACCTGGAAGTTTCCACCCTCTTGGTCAGTAAACCATCCTTCGGGTTGAATCCACCATGTACCGTCCCAGTACGGGGTTAGGTCAGGATTGGTCAGCATGAAGGTCAGGTCGAATGGTTCATCCTCGCTTGTTGGATTAGCCACACCGGCGTAAGTGACCATAGCCTCTTTCAAGGCAGCTGTGGCAGAAGTGACAGTCTCAGCTGATGTAGCATTTTCCATAGCTTCGTACTGTTCGTTGATAGCACTACCAAGCGTGTTGTTTGCATCCTCGTTATCGTTGGCAACATCTACCAACGCCTCAGCGTAAGCGTACATCTCTCTCCAATCAGAATATGCTTCTTCAAAAGCTATCAGCTTTGCAGTTGCGGCTTCGATAGCAGCTGCTGTAGTAGCAGCCTCTGCCTCAGTATGGATAGGAACGACAAGTCCCACGGGCAGTTCAGTAGCTTTGCCATAAGCCTCATTCCATGCGGCATAAGGTGCAACAAGTAGATCGGCGGCATCGTAGAGTTCCTGTACATCGTCAATGGCAGCCAGCAACTCGTCCACGTCGCTGTAAGTCTGGTTCTTGGCATTAACTTCAGTTTGCAAATTGCTATATGCTGTTGAAGGGATCTTGCCTTCATACTCAGTCACTTTCTCGCAAAGAGTAGTCAAAGCAGCAGCGACATCGCCACAGAAATGCAGTCTGAAGTTGTCGAAGTGGATCCAGTTGGCAGTTCCTTCAGCTGTCTTACCTGCGGTGATGACCAGGTCTTCGTTTTCAGCGAGAACATAACCGACTGTATAGTCCTTGTCGGCAGTCCATTCGGCGGTCTTGCCGTTGAGGTCAACGTAGGTACCGTTTCCACCGAGGTTGACAGTCAGCTTGTAGAATCCTGCCGGAAGGCCAGTGAGTGTCTGAGACATGCTCCCCTCTGGAAGAGCGCCAGATGCCTGCCATTTCTCAGCATAATGTCCTCCGACTTTAAAGCTTTGGTTGTTGTTCTGGGTGCCGAAGTAACCCGCTGGAGAAACTGTCCATCCAGTCATGTCTCGGTACTCGAAGCCTGGGTTTGTGATGTATCCCGTCACGTCGAAAGGAGAATCCATGGTTGCGAGCTGGTCGTTGTCGATGAGTTCGAACATACCGCAGATCATCCATGACTGCTTGAGGTCGAATGTTCCCACAAGACCGATTTCAATTTGTGTGCCGTCTGCGTCGATGGTGAAATCCACGGTGTTGCGATACATCTTGCTGTCGAAAGCGTTGGCTCCTTCTGCCTGGCTGTTGGCGTAACCATTTGCGGTGATTGAGCCGAGTGTCTTGACAAGCACTTGATTGTCGCCGGCTTTCAGATATGCGAGCGACTTGGAAGGGTCGGTGTTAAAATCCAGACCATAACGGAAGAAAGAGTAGTTCACCAGTGTGTAGTGTCCTGCAGGAAGTGTGATGTTCTGAGTCAGGGAATATTCCGTGATGTCCAAATTGCCCCATCCAGCGTAACTCTCGGAAGCCCAACCTTGAGTATTGTTACCTTGTTGGGAATTGTTAAAGTTCTTCACTGTCCAGCCATCAAGAGTTCTGGTTGTAGTGCCATTGATAACCTGAACAGTTCCCTGGTCCAGTTTCGCGTTGGTAATGTACTGGGAAGTGATGTCCTTCTGTGCAAAACCAACGGTGGCAAAAAGCATTGCTAATGCGAAAAGTAAATGTCTTTTCATTTGTTGTGTTGTTGTTAGTTCTGTTGTTGTAACTTGCGTTGCGAATAGTAGTTGTTGATAAGCTTGATATCAATAAGGTGTTAGGCCTTGTTGATAGGTTTTGAGAAAGCGCATGCCGCAGGGCGTTTGGTTGCCTTGCGGTTGCGTAGTTTGCTTACGGGCGTGAAAGTTCGCGTCCTCTACATCGCCTTGGATTGTGGATTACCAGAGGTTGCCCCACTCAGCATTGCGCTTGTTGGCATCGGGCTCAATACCTGGATTGTCACTTGTGCTGCCACCGTCTTCAATAAGAGGGTTTCCGTTTCCGTCAGAAGCTCCAAGCATGACTACTTCGCTGATGCGATAGTTGATCTCGCGCACCTCAGGTGCATTGTACAATTTCTTGTTCATTGTTGTTTGAGTTTTGTTGTTAATGTTTATGTTTATAGTTTATCGTTTCCTTGGGAAATAGGGGATTTTTGGGCATGTATGGGCATACTCCGCCCTTCATTCAATTCTCTAAGTATACTTCAACGTGCAAAGTTACAGCCTTTTTTGGAATGAACCAAAAAAAAACACCAAAAAAGTGAAATTTAGGAAGAAAGAGTCCCTGCACTCAGCCTGCTTTGCCCTCGTTGACCCCCATTGTCGGCGAGCCCTGTTCCCTGGCTTTCATAGTTGGTGAGCCCTTGTGCCCGCCTTTCATTGGTGGGGAGCCAAAGTTTCCTGGCTTTCGGAGCCAGGTGTAGTTGTCTGCTTAAATCGCAAAAAAAGGAGGGCGATTGCCCTCCTCTCTTTGTCGTTGATGCGTGTGCGCTTATTCGCGGTCGTCCCAGAACTGGTCCCAGCTGTCGCGGCTGTTGGCGCCGGGGGTGTTGCCGCCGGTGTCCACGCCACCGTCGTCGATGTGGTGGCCTGAGGCGTCACCAGTGAGCTGGGCTACTGCAGTGCGCAGGTCCATTGTGGTTTCCTGCAGGGCAGGAGTGATATATGCTTTCTTCATATAGTTGATGTTTTTATTGTTTTTACTTCTTTTTCCTCTCAACCTCGCCCCCAACTCCCCTCCCGTCTAAGGGGAGGGGCCGGGGTGGGGTTAGCTAAAGCGTAGAGCCTAAAGTAATTAATTGGTCGCTTCGCTCAAAATTGTCAAAAAATGGATTAGAAAATTTTATAATTTTGAATCTGATTTTCTTATCATTTTGAGGCCAAAGGCCGACCAAAAAAGCCTCTCGACTCTTGACTACTTAACCAGCACTTTCTTGCCGTCGATGATGTAGATACCGCCCTTGACTGGGTTGGTCACCTTCTGGCCCTGGAGGTTGTAGATAGCCTTCGGAACGCTGATGGTGCCGTCGATACCCTGGATGGCTGTGATCTCAGTGCCGTCGATGTCGAGGCTGAGTGCGTTCACGCTACCGCTGTTGTCGGTGAGGTAAGCGCGTGTGCCCTTCATCTTCTGCGATTGATCGGTGCCCTGGTAGATCTTGCTGCCGCTGAAGAAGTACTTGCCATTCATCGGGGTCTCGGCTGCGTAGGTACCTACGAACTCGATGGTGCCGTCCAAACCTGAAGCCACAGCACCTCCGGCAGTGGCCTGGATATCCACGTTCTGGAAGATGTAAGGCTCATCGGTCGAAGCGGTCGAGGTGGTGAGGAGCACTGGAACGTTGGCCTTGAGCTCGGTAGCATCCTCAAACTTCACAGAATTGCCTTCGTTGCCCTTGTAAGCGTAAACCTTCACGTCGTCGCCGAAGGCAGCCTTGATTTGGTCTTCGCTGAGGTTGAACGGCAATACAAGCGTGTTGTAGTTGGTCTGCGAGGAGGTCGAAGCTGTGATGGTGCGGGTAAGCTTCACGTACTGCCCGTTAGCAGTTGCGAGTTCGGTGTCTTTGCTTTCGCTAATCTCGGTGATTGGACAAACGTACTTCACTGTGAAGTCCTTGAAGGCGAACCAGTTGGTAGTTGTGCCTTCAGCCCTAATACCGAAGGTGAGGTGACCCTGTGCGTCGGTGACTCCCTTCACGGAGAAGTGGCCGTAGAGGTCGCTGTGATTGTTGAATTCACCGAGAGTGCCTTCTGCTGCTTCGTCAAGAGCGATTTCATTGTCGCCTGCGTAGATGTAAAGACCTGTCACGCCATCGTTTTCGCCATATTCCTTCAGTGCGCGGATGAAACCTGTCACCTCGTATACGGTGTTAGGATAGAGGGTGATATCTTTTGCATAAGAGCCAAGACCGAGTGTCTGAGTGCCGCAAGTGTAAGCCACGGTCACGTCTTCAAGACCAACATTGTCACCGCCACCTCTCCAACACTGGAGGAATGGAGTCTTCATGCCAGAAGGATCATCCTCTGTGGACCAAAAGTTGAATGCGGGACCATAGTTGGTGCCATCGGCGATGTACCAAGGAGCCTCGCCTTCTTCACATGAAAGGTTGGTGAAGCCGCGCGTCACGTCGGCGCCAGCAGCCTTCTGCTGGATAACGAGACGGCGGATGCCTTGCTCAATGAGATCGAGGGCATTATCCGTAGTACCGATCTGTGGTACAGTCTCAATAAATCCATTTGTGTATGCAGTTTGTGCAGGCCCAATAATTTGTTGATATGTAGTGACTTCATCTTCGGGGAGTCCTTTGAGGGTTGGATATAATGTCGTTGCCTCATCAAGAGCGGCCTTCACCTGGGCATACTCGTCAGCCGAAGCTTTCACTTCGTTGACTGCTGCTTCGAAAGCCGAGAAATTACCAACGGTCATCTCTGCCTCCACTGCTGCCTTGGTGGATTCCACATCTGCGTCGAGCAGAACGTTATGGGGCCAACAGTTTGGCTTAGTGATGGAAGCATAGAGTTCATTAATCATCTCCGGGGTGATCAGCTTTTCTATTTGGATGAGACGGAAACGGCCGAATGAGAACCAGAGTCCGCCAGCCTCGGAAGTGGCGCTGATATGGATTGTTACGGTCTGATTTCCTTCGCCTTCAGTAATCTCAAAGACGACGAATCTGTCGCTCCAACCTCTATTGAAAGTACCACCAGTATTACCGTCTCTCGGAAGGTCAACAGAGCCCAGTTCCTCCTCACCATTATATACACTCATTTTGTAAGTTCCCATGTTTGAGGCAGCACGAGCAGTGACCTGCAATAAATATTTGCCCTTTGGCAGTACCACTTCCTTAGTGTTATCGGAATTCATAGGATTTCCATTCCATATATCGTAATAGCTCCCATTATATAGTTCTCCACTGCCTTCAGTGAATCTTTCATTATCCAACGTATTGATATTAGGCCAATCTGCAATGCTTTCGGACAAGTTTGTTACATCGTCGCCATAAATCTCGGCCATTCCATTCGATTCAACGAATAGACGATAAGCATTAACAATGGCGTTGGTCTTTGTCGTTGCATCTTCTGCACTTGTGGCTGTAACATCAATAGCTGTAGCTAGTGCTTGAGCTTTTGCCTCACTTGCATAAGGCCAATCTTCGACTGTGTAAGTGGCTGCAACAGTCTTGGCAGTTGCTAAAGCATCATAACTTGCTTTGGCTTGTTTGAAAGCATCAATAGCGTCATAAAGAGCATTTGTCTTCGTTCTATAACTCTCTAACGTTTCTTCAGGAGTGTCAGCCATTGCAGTTTGCACAGCAATTCTCTCGTCGCCTGTCACGATTGCATAGGTTGTGTTCCCAAGGGCGCTATTTGCCTCAGCAAGAGCTTCTTCCCATGCCGTGCGATATGGAGTCAAGTCAATGAAATTGCCATAGTATTTCAATGTGAAGTTTCGGAATATAGTCCACTTGTCTGTTTGGCCGTCATCATTGTTTTCAATACCGATTTCTACATCATTGCTGTTTTCAGCAAGTGAGAACCTTAGTGCAACTTTTCCATTACCGTCATCAAAATAAGTCTTAGCTTGCTGCATGGAGTTCACCACAGTGTTTGCAACACCTGGAATCAGGATCTTGTCGGTACCCGCATAGAAATATGTGGAGTACTCACCTGCCCTGTGGAATCCGGTAACTCCAAATTCGAATGTGCCAGAGGGGAGACCTTCTACTGTCTGGAAGAACTTGAAGTTGTTCTGATAGAACTCTGTCTCTCCCCAATTTACAACTCCCCAACTACTCCATCCAGTAGGCGTACCTGTAATAGTCCAGAAATCAGTGGTCTCGCTGACTGTTGGATTGTCAACCATAGCGTTGGTCAAATCAATATAACTACCCTCAGCGATTGTAGCATTGGGGAGATAAGCGCAAAGTACAGTACGCAAATTGGTGATAGCGTTTTCTATGTCATTAGCACTTGTGGCGTTATTGGCCAATTGGTCTGCTGCTGTAATATCGATGGCTGTACTAATTTCTGTTACAGCACTCCTTACATTCTTATAACGTCCATATCCATCCTTCAAAACCGAAGCTGTCTCGATAGCCTCCTGGATGGCTCGAATTGCAGCAGAATAGTCATCAACGGTAGTATATGTCTGGTTATTCTGTTCCACAACATTAGCAAGAGTATTGTATGCGCTCGTAGGAATTTCACCTTCAAGTGCCTCGGCTTCTGCAACAACTTCTGCCAAAGTCGCTGCAAATTCGGAAAGGTCAAGGCCATAATAATACAGACGGAACTCGTCATAGATACACCAGTCTCCTCCTATGTTGGTCTCGCGCTTGATACCTACAGTAAGTTTGCCATCGACAACCAAGAATGTACCAGAGGAGTTGCCAGAGAATGCATTGTCGTGATGAATGGCTTTCCATTTAGCCACCTTGTCTGTACCCCATGAGGTTGTGTTGTCAGTCATCATGGGTGCTTTGGTCGCATTACCATACACGTAAGTGGTACCGTTTGTGCCAAAGCCAGAGCAACGTACTTCGTATGTACCCTTAGGCAAATCTGTAATAGCCTGATGCACATCAAATGTCTGGTTCCATGCCTCGTTACCATAGTATTTGTTTTCTGCGCCAGCAATCCAGTCCCAATTACCACCATTATGACTGGTAACCCAAGCAGTATTGTTACGTAAGTCGTTACGGGCAAAACTACGGGCTTTGATGAATACTGACACATCCATTGGATCAGTAGTGGAATAAGTCTTGTTGCGCATGGCAGCCTTGAAGTCATCGAGAGAGACGAGCAACCATTGGTTGTTAGCTGCGGTGCCAGATAAGGCTCCATATTCCACATCGTTACCATCGTTGTTAGCGACGAGGTATTTGCCGCCGTTGGAAATCGTGTAAATGGTCGAGCCGGTCTCAATTGGAGTGAAAGTCCAAGGTGTTGCTCCACCGTCGCACCAAGTGCTTGTAGCGAGATAATAACTTTGTCCTCCATTCGAAACGTCGGTTCTGATGTTAAAATCAGAGCCGTTGGCTTCAAGTGTCACGTCCAAACCGAAATTGGCTTGGAGATAAGCATTTGTTCCCCAGTCCTGGTTGGGGTCGCCGTTGTTCAGGTATTTCTGGGCACCTACATTGAAGAGGAAGAATGTTCCTGTGGTGACCTCATTCCCTGTCCAACTCTGCGCATAGCTGTTCATACCAAACATGGCAAATAGAGCAGCCAGCAAAAGTTTTAAATGTTTCATAAGCGTTTGTTTGTTAATTGATTGGTTAGTGATTATTCTTTGTTTTTCGTGTCAGATTACAGTTAGTATCCGCTACAAAGTGCAAATATAAGTGATTTAAAGTTAACAACAAAGAAAAAGTGCATTTTTTTGCAAAAACCATACCAGATGCTCCACACTGCGACCTTAGTCGAGAGTCGAGAGTCAAAAATGCGATTAAGCGAGCGCAGAGCCGAACTTGTTCGAGCTATGCCAAGCGTGAGCATTTTAGGCGAAGCCAAGAGTCGAGAGTCAAGAGTCAAGCGTCTAACGCCTCATCTCAATAACCAATAACCCATAACCCATAACCTTTCACCACCTAACGCCTAAAACCTCATTTTCCTTAGACTTTATTATCCTTAGCCTGGTATCAGCCGTCGCTTGCGGCGGCCGTCCTTTTAGTCCTCGAAGTCCGTAGCGCTTCTTTTCCTTAGGTCTAAGGAGTCGAGGAGTCAGGGAGTGCGGCCGCGAGGCAGCCTTATTTTTTTCTACGGACTCTACGGACTCTTCGGACTCGGCCGCTTGCGGCCTTTTCTTTTGCGCCCTCCATCCGGATGGAAGCCGTCGCTTTGCGGCGGCCGTCCTTTTAGTCCTCTAAGTCCGTAGCGCCTTATTTTCCTTAGGTCTAAGGAGTCAAGGAGTTAAGGAGTGCGGCCGCTCCGTGGCCTTAGTTAACGCCTATCCTCAATGGTCAATATTCAATGGTCAATGCTCAATGAACTAAGGACTCTTGACTCTTGACCCTTGACTAAATAAGGCCTATAACAAGGCAGAGGATGAGAGCGAAGATGAGGATGTTGCGGGCGGTCTCAGCCAAAGTGAGGTTGAGGTCGCGACCTATGCGCCTGTGCATTCGGGCAGCAGTCAAGAAATGGATGCCAAGATAGACACCCAGCAAAGGCATCCAGATGCTGCACCCCAATAAATAGAGCGCGATGATGGAGAGGATGACAGCAATGACGCCCAATGCAACGTAAAGCCAAAAGGCAGATTGGCGCCCAATGAGCACAACAAGCGTTCGTTTGTTGTGTTTGCGGTCCTGATCGATGTCACGGTAGTTGTTGACGATGAGGAGGTTGTCGGTGACCAGTCCGTTGGCGATGGCACAGAGCGTGACGGGCAGTGTCCACTCGCCAGTCTGCAGATAGTAGGTGAAACCTACAGGCACGATGCCGAAGAAGATGAGAACCAAGAGGTCGCCCATGGCGATGTAGGAGAAGAGGGTGGAGTAGAGGAAACAGAACACGACACAGGCGATACCGATGCCGATAAGCCACCAACCACCAAGGTAAGCGAGTGGCAGTCCAATGAGACAGGCGATGACGGTGACTATCCACAATGCACGCTTCATGGCTTGAGGGGTGATCCATCCCGAGGCGACGGCTCTTTTGGGCCCGAGGCGTTCTTCATCGTCAGAGCCTTTGAGGTAGTCGTAGTAGTCGTTGGCGAGGTTGGCGTCGATCTGCATCACGAGAGCGAAGGCGACGCAGAGGATGAAGGGCAGCCAATGGAAGCTGTCGCCCACGTCATGAAGGGCGAGCATACCACCGATCAGCACGGGAGCAAGCGCACCCGTGAGCGTCTTCGGGCGAATAGCCTTTATCCATTTACTTTTATTATCCATTGACTCTCGACTCTTGACTCTTGACTCTCGACTCTTGACTCTTGACAAAAAAACTACTCGTCCTCTGGTCCCCAGAACTGGAGGGAGATGGAGTTGTCGGAACGGAAGAGGGCGCCGTAACCACGGCGTTTGTTGTTGGCGTACTGACCGTAATAGTAGTTGCCTTCAGCATAGTAGTAGAGGCCGTAGCCGTCGCGCTTGCCATCGACAGTTTCCCCGATGTAACGGTCGCCGTTCTGGTAGGTGAGCGACACAAAGCGGTACTTCTCGATGAACTCGGTGGTGGGGAGGTAGCGGAGGCTGTCGCGGATGATGTAGAGCGGGTCGCCCGAACGGAGGTCGTAGGTGATATAGTCGGTGATGGTGCCCACGCGTGCTGTCTCGTTGTTCATGCGGATGCCGAAGACGAGGTTGCCGTTGCGGAACTGTCCGAAGACCTCTCCGTCGGAGTTGGTGTAGTAGGTTCCGTAGCCGTAGATCTCACTTTGGCGGGTGAGCTGGCCGAAATACTGGCCGAAGGCGCTCTTCATCACGCCTGAGACATTGTCCTTGACGGCGTCAAGGAAGACACCGTTGAGCTCTTCTGGAATGATAGGGTAGCGTTCCATCGCCATGACCTGGGCACGAACGCTGACACTGGCGAAGAGCAGACAGAGAATAGGAAAGATGCGATGCATAGTTAATGACTCAAGTTCCCCTCTTTTTATTTTATCCCGAATTATAGAATTAGCGAACTTTATCCTAAAGCATCTTGTAGGGGTCGCAAGCGACCGGAAGAATTGAGAGAATGAATCTCGCATGGGAATTTCGTCAAATTCAAAGTGTCTTAGACACAATTCTCATTTGATATAATTCTTTAATTCTCTAATTCGTGATGATAAATAATTATGATGGGAAAGTTTAATTAATGATTTGTCTAACAATCAATGCCACGGCGGAGGCGGAGATGCCCTCCTCACGCCCCGTGAAGCCGAGGTGTTCCTCGGTTGTGGCCTTGATGGAGATGTCGTCGGGGTCGATGCCCATGACATTAGCCAACACTTCTTGCATGGTTGGGATATAGGGCTTGAGTTTGGGGCGCTCAGCGCAGACCGTGGCGTCGATGTTCCCGATCTGATATCCTTTGGAGGCGATGAGCTCGACGGTTTTCTTGAGGAGAACCTTGCTGTCGATGTTATGGAATTCCGGGTCGTTGTCAGGGAAGTGGTAGCCGATGTCGCGCATGTTGGCGGCACCCAACAGAGCGTCGCAGATGGCATGGATAAGCACATCGGCGTCGCTGTGCCCGAGCAGGCCTTTGTCGTGAGGAATCTTCACACCGCCTATCCAACACTCGCGGTCGGGAACGAGGCGGTGGACATCGTAGCCGTAGCCGATTCTAAATCTCATTGTTCTCTTGTTTATTTCTCTTTGTTCTGAGGAGTCAAGGAGTGCGGCCGCGAAGCGGCCTTATTTTTTTCTACGGACTTTCAGGGCTCTTAGGACTCGGCCGCTCTGCGGCCTTTTTTTGCGACCCCATCCGAATGGTAGCCGTCGCTTAGCGGCGGCCGTCCTTTTAGTCCTCTAAGTCCGTAGCGCTTCTTTTCCTTAGGTCTAAGGAGTCAAGGAGTCAGGGAGTGCGGCCGCGAGGCAGCCTTAGCTAGCGCCCCGTCCGGATGGCAAGAATGCCTTTAGGCGTTCTCTCCTTTACTCCTCCACTCCTTAGACTTTATTATCCTTAGCATAGCATGGAAGCCGTCGCTTAGCGGCGGTCGTCCTTTTAGTCCTCGAAGTCCGTAGAGAAACTAATCGGTGTGCAGGGTTGGCATCATCAGCATGGCAGCTAACACCTTGGCTCTTGACTAAATAAGGCTAACGCCTAGCGCCTAAAGCCTAACTAACGCCTTCTCTTGCCGAGGATGTCCTGGATACCATCCATGTCGAAGGCGATGGAGAAGCGGAGAGTCTGGTCGAGGGGGTTGCTCTGTGCTGCAGAGATGACGTAACCGGCATCGATGGAGAAGACGCTCATCTTGAAACCCGCTCCGAGTGTATAGTATTTGCGGTTACCCTTGTTGGGGTGCTCGTAGTGGTAGCCGGCGCGCAGGAAGAACTGGTTGTTGTACGCGTATTCCATACCTACGCTCCACTGGATCTCCTGCAGCTCCTCCTTGCCACCGTTGGGGGCGTCGTGGAACGACTTGAAGATACCCGAGATGGGCGATATATTGTAATAACCCTCGTCCATGAGCCATGAGGTGTAGCCCGAGTAGTCGTCCTCCGAAGCGCCCTTCTCCTTGATGTACTGCTCCATGGTGGGGCGGGTAGGAACGAGGAGTTTGTTGGCGTCGGCAGCTATGGTGAAGGTGTTGTACTCATTGATAGGTACCATGAGGGCGGCACCAAGACGGAGGTTGGTGGGGATGAACTCATTGGTGTTACCGTCGTCGTATGAGATCTTGGAACCGATATTGCTGATGTTGAGTCCCCATCCGAGCTGACACTCGCGCTGACCGAGGTTGATGTAGCCGTTGTGGTAGAGGGCGATGTCAGCGGCGAAGGCGGAGCCTGGTGTGGTCTCGTCGTCCTGCTTGTAGGCGAGGTCGGAGTAGATGTAGCGAAGGGCAACCGCAGCGGAGAAGGTCTCGCTGAGCATACGTGAGTAGGCCACATCGACTGCCATCTCGTAAGGCTTGATCGTGTATTCATCGGCGATGACCTCACCGAGCGAGAAATAGCGGAGCGATGCACTGAGCGCGTCGTAGTTGCCTATGCGGTAGTAGCCGGTGATGTTGGCCAGGTCAATGTCGCTGACGAGTTGGCGGAGCCATGGGGTATAGTTGACAGCGACTCCCGCGCGGCTGATGTTGTACGGGTATTTGGCGGGGTTCCAGTACTGGGAGTTGACGTCGGGGTCGGTAGCTGCACCCACGTCACCAAGACCGCCTGCACGCGCGTCGGGCGCGATGATAAGCGAGTTGACGCCGTAATAGACGGGGTTGAGCTGGTTCTTCACGTCCTGAGCCCGGGCGGTGACAACCAGCAGAAGAAGGGTTGACAGTATCGATAAGCTTTTTCTGTTCATGCTTGGGATATTTTGTTTTTTCCAACTATAATAACTCAAAAACGGCAGTTTTATTGTGTGCGACCTTTTTTAGCGTCAAGTGTCAAGAGTCAAGAGTCAAGCGTCTAACGCCTCATTTCAATAACCAATAACCCATAACCAATAACCTTTCACCAGCTAACGCCTTCTTTTCCTTAGGTCTAAGGAGTCAAGGAGTCAAGGAGTGCGGCCGCGAAGCGGCCTTAATTCCTCTACGGACTTTCAGGACTCTTAGGACTCGGCCGCTCTGCGGCTTTTTTTTTGCGACCCCATCCGGATGGCAGCCGTCGCTTAGCGGCGGCCGTCCTTTTAGTCCTCTAAGTCCGTAGCGTCTCTTTTTCCTTAGGTCTAAGGAGTCAAGGAGTTCGGCCGCGAGCGGCCTTGTTTTTTTCTACGGACTTTCAGGACTCTTAGGACTCGGCCGCAACTGCGGCCTAAGGTTTAAAGTCAAGAGTCGAGGGGCGAGAGTCAAGAGCCTAATTTCAATAACCAATAACCCATAACCAATAACCTTTCACCGGCTAACGCCTACTATTGCCGACGACCACAAACTTCACAGCCTTGGTGGCATGGCTGCCGCTGCCGTAGCTGACAGAAGCACGAGCCACATAGACACCAGGCGGCACGCTGCCATCAGCGGACTGGAGGTCCCAGTTGACATTGTAGATGTTGGTCTCGCTCTCGCTGATGTCGCTCTTGCTCCACACCTTACGACCGGTGACGTCAAAGACGTCGATGGTGATGTTGAGGGCCGACTGCATGCGGTCGGTGGTCAGACGGAAGATGGCGTTGGTGCGCACAAGACCCTTGACGCTGAAGTCGAAGATGGCCGGTTGCAGTCCCTCCTCGACGGTGAAGTGCACCTCGCGTGTGGAGGGGTTGTTCATCACGTCCCAGGCGCGGAACAGCAGCGTGTGGTCTCCGATCTCTATCTGCGGCATGAGGTAGGAGATGCTGCCACGGGTGTAGTCGCCGGTGTTGGAGACATAGTAGCTGTTGAGCGACATGGTGAGTGTCTCTTTGTTATCGACGATGGCCATGATGTCGTGACCGATGCCCGAACCCGTGGTGTTGATGCCGCTGTCGTCGTGAAGGTAGGCGATGAGCACGGGCGTCTCGTTGACCAAGTCGCCGTCCTTGAAGTCCTCGGAGTTGAGGTAGATGGTGATCTCGGGACCTATGGTGTCGTTGCTGGCCAGCTCGTAGGTGCCGCCGACCTTGAAGTTCTCGAAGCGGCCCTGAGCCTCCACTGTGTTGCTGTCGTTGATGGCGTAGATGTCGATGCGGCCGCTCTCGTTGGAGTAGTTGATATCAACGGGAACAGGGAAGGCGAACTCGAACCGTCCGTTCTTGACGGAGTCTGCACCGCTGTAGATGGTCTTGGTACGGTCGTTGTAGGTGAACGGAACCTCGGTGTCGGTGTCGTAGATGGTGCAGGTGATAGTCTCTATGTTGTCATAGACGTTGGTGGAGATCTTACCATTGAAATGATCTGCCAGCTTGCCTTCGTTGTCCTCGATATGGCCGGTCACCTTGATGACGCTTCCTGCCTTGATGGTGTCGTTGGCTGAGTTGACATCCTTACCATTGAAGGTATCGACCACTGTCTTATAATAAGGTGTGCGGATGCGAAGGGCGGGGTCGCCGAGAAGGACGTAGTGGGCGTTGTTGATGGAGTCGCGGGCAGTGGTGATGGAAGACACCATGTCAACCTTTGCCCTGCGAAGGGCCTCTCCAATGGTGATGGGAATCCCGTCCTCAGGACGACTGAGGAGGTGGGCCATGAAGGCCTTGTTGATCTTCTGGTTCTGGGCGGAATAGACCGTTCGGGCCGTCGTGATCCATCCGATGGAACCACCGCGCCTGTTGAGCAAGGAGGTGACACCCACATTCTCCTCGTTCTGGTCGAAAGGAGAGATGTCGCAGCCTGCCGTGAACCACAGCGGGTTCTTGTTGGTGCTGAACGAGGCGAAATCGGAGAGCTTGAGCACCTGCTCGTGGGAGAGGGTGTATGCGGCGGCATGGCCGGTGTAGTTGAAGACGAGCGCTCCGTCGGCCATCTGCTTGTAGATGTCGGAGGTGACGGCTGGGAAGGACTTGCCAGTGGAGGACACCTCCTGTGGGTAGGCTCCCCAGAAGATCTTCTTGATGTGGTAGTCGGGATTGTTGGTCTCGATGACCTGGCAAACGGCCTTGGTGTCGTTCATGTGGACGTTGTTGTCACCATCGTCGCCCATCATGCAGATGGTGTTCTTCCAGGCCCCTGCGTACTTGTTGCTCATGTAGGTGATGAGCTTATCGACCATCTGCTTGGCATCGGCAGCGTTGTCGAATGGCAGACGCCCCACACCGATGTCCATCTTGTCCTTCAAGATACTCACACCCTCACCGTCGTCGAGCAGACCGTAGTAGTCTTCCAGCACATAACTGTCGGTCTTGCTGGTGGAGAGGTCGGACTCGTAGCAGAGGAGGTAGTCATCGGGGTTGATGCCCTTGAGACCACTGGTGATCAAGCGGTTGTCCCAGAATCCGCCACCGAAGAGGAGCAGACTCTGAGGTGCCTTCTTGTCGTCGTCTGCACGGTCGTAAAGCATCTTCATGAGACGACGGTAGGCCGTAGCATCAGGGGTGCCTGACGAGAACTCGTTGTAGATCTTGTCGGCGGGGATCACCACGGACGTGATGCTGTCGTAGGCGAGGTGGGCGTCGGCGAGTCTCTGCGCTTGGTCCTTCAGTTTGCCGTTTGCAGGGATGATGATGACGAGGTTGATATCGCGAAGGGCGTGGAGGTCCTGGTTCTCAATGTCGCCCACCAAAGTGGGCGCAGGATACTCGGCGGCGGTGTTGACCGCGATGAACTCGTTGCAGGCGGGCTGGCAAGTGATGCTTGCCGTGGCGGTGGTGCCTTCAGTCGTGGTGTTGACCTTCGTGATGGCGGCAGGAGAGGTGACGCGCCAAATCTGCGTGGTGGAACTGGTGCCGCCCAGGTCGAAGGTCACGGTGTTGGCTGTCGCTCCTGTGTTGACGAACCTGAAATTCAGTGTATTGCCGTTCATCTCAAGCTTACGGGTGTAGGCGACGTTGATGTAGTCGAGGCGTCCGTTGACTCCAGCGTTCCTGTTGTGGTTGAGGGTGAAACGGGTGTTCTCCTTGAGGAAGACGTTGTTGAAGGTACGAGTCATGAGCTTGGCGTTGTCGTACTGACCGTTGGGCGAGAACAGGAGCGCTCCGAGCGTGGAGTCATTGGCTGCCACATCGAGCGTGGATGAGTACATGGACGAGGAGGTGGCGAAGGCCACAGAGACCGACGACTTGGTTCCAGCGACGATGCCTGGCAGCTTGAGGTCGAAACTGTGAGAGCTGCCGTTGACAAAGTCGTAGCTGTCGAAGAAACGCCTTCCGGTATTGAGGAAGCTGTAGGAGTCGTTGTCGATGACGGCGTGCTCAATGAAGGTGTTGGTATGTACGACAAATGGCTCAGGAGCTTCCTCCGGAGTGATGCTGAGCGGCGCTGTACTGTCGTTCTCGGTGATGAAATAGTAGGAATGGAGAGAGTAGGTGTTTTGACGGTGACTGAAGGTGATGGAGGCGCGGGTCTTGGGGTTCCATTTCCAGTTGAGTGTGCCACGAGCGTAGAACAATATGGTACCATCATCTTTCCTGAAGGTGGCCACCTCGTTGAGGTCGTCCTGCATCTTGTCAATCTCGCCCTCGGAGATGACCTCACCACCGTAGCCATAGACCTTGACCTTGGAGGGAGTGTTGAAACCGGCGGAAGAGAGGAACTGAGGCGTGAGCTGATACACACCTGCCTCATCAACATAGATCTTAACCCACTTGCCGGTGGCGAGAACGGAGTGCTCGGCATAGCGGCTGCCGGCATCCTCCATTCGGAGCGGTGGTGACACGGACTTCGAAATCCTGACCACGGGCTTGAGCGAGACGAGTTTCACCACATCCTTCCCTTTTTTGGCGAAAGGATAGACCGCAACCTCAAGACATCCCCTCTTTCGGCTTACAGCCTTGTGGAGGCTGACAGGAAAATCGTCGGTCAAGGCATCCACATCGACACCGTAGCGGGCGATCTCCTCCTTCGTGGCAACCTCGTACTCGGGATATTCCATCTCAAACCGACATTCTTTGTCACGGTAATCGTAGCCAAGGTCGTAGATGTTGGTGTAGGAGGGAGGCACACTGTCGCTGCCGTTCCATTCCAAGTCGATGAACTGAGCCTTGCAAGCGGTTGACACCGCAAGAAGCGTCAGTGCGATATGTAGAGTCTTGATGTTCATAGGCGGTGGCTTTTAGAATGAACGTTACTTTATTTTGAGGTCCAGTACCTGACGGTCACCGAGGTAGCCTTGCAGCAACATACCCTCAGAAACGGGACCCACTCCTGCCGGAGTACCGGTGAAGATGAGGTCGCCCATCTTGAGCGTGAAGAACCTGCTGGCGAACGAGACAATCTCATCGATAGTGAATATCATATCGCCCGTCCACCCCTCCTGGACGGTCTTACCGTCGATGTCGAGATGGAAGCGCAGGTCTTGTAGGTTTCCCAAGTCTTTGACGTTGACGAACTGACCGATGGCGGCTGAGTCGTCGAAGCCTTTGCAAAGGTCCCATGGCAAACCTCCCTCCCTGAGACGGGTTTGAAGGTCGCGAGCGGTGAAATCGATTCCGACGGTCACTGCGTCGTAATACCTGTGGGCGAACTTCTGGCTGATGTGCCTGCCTAAACGGCAGATGCGCACCACAATCTCCGCCTCATAGTCGAAACGGTCAGCGAAGTCGGGGATGAAGAAGGGCATTCTTTTCCTCAACACTGCCGAGTCGGGCTTGGTGAAGATCACGGGGGCCTTTGGTCTTAATAACGTAGGATTTAACTCTTTATTGTGTGCGGCATAGTTCATGCCGACTGCGATGATTTTCATAATCTATATCATTGAACATTGGCCTGTTTGCCTTTTCAATTGCGAAATTAAAACTTTTTATTAAATAAAACAAAAAGAGCGGCAGATTATTCTGCCGCTCTTAGTGCTAATGCCTAAAGCTAAGGTCAAGAGTCAAGAGCTTTTGAAGGGTTATTGGTTATAGGTTATTGGTTATTGAATTTAGGCTAACGCCTAATGGTCAATGAACTAACGCCTAAATCAGAATCCTCCGAAGCCGCCGCCACCGAAGCCGCCGCCACCGAAGCCGCCGCCACCGCCTCCGCGGCCACCACGACCTCCACGGCCACCGCCGCCACCGAAGTCACCACCGCCGAAACCGCCCATGCCTCCGAAGCCACCCATACCCTGACGGGCCTGACGGTTGCCGAAGATGTTCAGTCGGTAGATCACGTGTACCATGCAGTACTGGTTGATGGCGTTATAGCGGGAGTCGCTGCTCTGGGTCGCATTGACCATACGGCTGACGTTGCTCTGCTTGCCGAGGATGTCGTAAGCCTGGAACGATACAGTGAGCAGTTTGCTTCTGAGGAAACTCTGAGCAATCTGGAAGTTCCAGATGAGTTCGTTGGTGTTCATCGACGCCTGTTGGTATCCCCTACGGCTGTTCATGTTGATGTCGGTGGATATCGACATTCCCCAAGGGGTCGTGATGTTGGTGTTGAAACCATAAGAGAAGGTCCAGGTATCGGGGGTGTTGTTGTTCTTGACCACGTTGTTCTCGGAGTGGTTGTAGTTGAGGTTTCCATTGATACCTATATCTACCCAGTCATTACGGTAGTTGAACGACACTCTTTCACCAACGGTGGTGTTCTTGGTGGTGGACTTGCTCTCCTCATACTGTCGGGGATCAAGGTAACTTACATTGTTGCTGTAGTTGAAGTTGGTGTTGGTGTTGATGGTGAAGAAGTGGTCGTGGTCGAGCGCTGAGTTGAAGTTGAAGAACGCACCGGCACTCCAGTTGCCGTTGATGTTCATGGGCTGGGTGGTCCTCACACCAGTGGCTTGGTCGTACGACACCATGTTGGAGATGCTGTTCCTGGTGGTGTTGAAGTTGATGTTGGCCATGTAACTCTGCTGGCGATCAACGATGTAGTTGTTGTAGAACAAGCGGAAGTTGCTGGCGAACGACGGCTTCAGTCCAGGGTTACCCTTGGAGATGTTGAGGGGGTTGGAGTCGTCGGTGATGTCGAGCAGGTTGGTCATGCTGGGCTGACTTGTCCTTCCGCGGTAGTTGAAACGCAGTTGGTGCTGCTGTGAGAAACGGTAACGGAAATCCAAGGTCGGAGTGAAGTTGAACACGTTGCGGGTGATCTCAGGATATTCCTTTCCCATGTACTTGTAGTTGAGCTTCGAGCGCTGGGGCAGTGCTTCCACACCAACGTTGAAGTTGTAGTTGCTTCGGATGACACGGAGCATGAGCTGGATGCTCTGGTTGTAGTTCCTGTACTCGGAGAACTGGCTGAGAGAGTCGTTGGGAATAGTGTTGAAACCGTTGCTGAGCATGTAATCCACGATGCCCTCGACGTTGTACCTGTTCATGAGCAACTGCTCGTAGAGCATCTCGTAGGCGTCGTTGGAATAGGTGTAGGCCTGACGGTCGTTCTTGTTGTAGCTGTAGTTGTATCGGTAGCTGAACTGAAGGAAGGCCTGTTTCCAGATAGGTTCGCTGTAAGTGGCCTGCAGTGCGTAGTTGTGGCTGCGGCCCGGAGTGTCGTAGTAACGGTTGTTGATGGTGTTGTAACTCATTCCCTCATTGCCTGGCCTGAACCTCACTTCAGATGCTGACAATTGCTCGCTGTCGCTGCCGTTGACACTACCCGTGGCTCGGATAGTGATGTTGCGTCCCTTGTTGCCTATTCTTCTGTTGAACTGCAATTCTCCGTTCGCGCCTCTGTTGTCGCTGTAGTTCTGACTTCTGCTGTTGTTGATGTTGACGATGATGTCGAGCAGGTCGGAAGCCATCTGATCGGTCGATTTCTGTACTTCATCGAGAGGATCCTCTACGATTTCGTTAGGATTGTTGTCGAAGGTTGAAGATGCGCTGTTAGAGAAACTTGTTGAGTGGGAGTAGTTCATGCTCGGACGGAAGATGAGGTTGGTCATCGTGTCGGGCATCCATTCGAGACGGAAGTCGGCGTTGACATTGTGGTTGGAGTTGATGCTCTTGCTCTTGCTGTTGCTGAACGCACCAGTGGCGGTAACGTAGTTGTGGGTGGTCGATTGGTTCTGGTTGTCAGTTCCTCTGTAGTTGTATCTGACGTTACCACCTGTCTCAAGTTTATCGCTGGTGGTGGCGAAGTTGAAACCGGCCATCTTGGTGGTGGTCAGTCCTTGCGCGCCTCCAAACCAACGTCCGCCACCACCTGGGAAACCCATGTCGTTGACGTTGTTCATCGAACCGATGAGCGTCATCTGGTAGGTGTCGTCGAAACGGTTGACGTTGAGACGCGTGCTGTAGCGCTCCTTGGTGCCGCCTCCCAGGTCGATGTTACCGAACCATCCTTGGCTCATACCTTTCTTTACAGAGAGGTCGAGAACGGTCTCCTCCTCGCCATCGTCAATTCCAGTGACACGGGCAAGGTCGCTTTTACGGTCGTAAGTCTTGATGGACTCAATCATCGTCGTCGGAAGGTTCTTCATGGCCACATTCGGGTCGTTGAGGAAGAACTCCTTACCCTTGAGGAGAATCTTCTTCACCTCTTTTCCGTTGATCGTGATCTTTCCGTCCTGGTCCACGTCTGCACCTGGCAACTTCTTTACCAATGCCTCAAGGGTCGAACCCTCTGGAACACGGAAGGCCGACGCATTGTAGATGATGGAGTCACCCGATACCTGAACTTGGGCGGCTTGAGCGGTGACCACTGCTTCCTTCAGCAAGACGGCATCGCTCTGCAACTTGATGGTTCCGACGTTCACTTCGTTCCTGTTGTTCAGTTCCACGTTCTGGAAAAAGTTCTTGTAACCTACGTAAGACACCTTGAGGATGTATTTGCCCTTTTTCAGCTTGGCGAGGTTGAAGTCACCTTCCATAGATGTGGCTATACCGGAAACAAACGAACTGTCTTTGGTGGCAAGCAACTGTACGGTGGCCATCGGCACGCCTGCGCTTGTCTCATCAACAACTTTTCCTGATACGGAATACTTCTGCGCAAAAGATACTGAAGAGGATAAGATGACCATCAACAGCACGGAAAGAATTTTTTTCATATTGATCTTAATTTTGTCGGACAGCTCGACGGTGCGGAAGATTCGAACAAGTCGGACTGATTGGATTTTTTCTGAGTAATCAGCGTTTTTGGGGAAGAAAATGGGTGATAAAAGCAGCGTTTTGCGCTCTAATCATCAATTTGACTGCAAAAATACTAAAATGTTTAATGCAATGTGAAATATTTTTTTGATTTCAACATTTATTTATTACTTTTGCAAGCAAACAAACCATTAACCGAAAGGCTATCCCGCGTTTGTCCGTTCGCAAGAAACCATTGCTGGGTACGCAGGCTGCCAGCCTGCGAAAAACCATAAGCAAGCTTCTTGCGTTCCCCGCGATTGACAATACAACCAGACCTTTTGTCACTTGCGAAACTTCGAAATAATAAATTATAAATACATTTAAGAAATGGGAAAATCAAAATCTAAAATTTCTCTGTCATCACTGACAAAGAGCAATATCTGGGCTTTGGATGAGAACGAATTGTACCAGTTGCTCATGGAGGGAAAGCATGAAGTGGGCTATTCGGAGAACGAGGCACGATACATGAACATCATCAGGCCTGTCTTTGACTTGCAGCAACTTAACCGAGATGATGCCAAGAAGGTTGCCGCATTAGAGGCACAGCATTATCAGATCTTCCACTCACCTAATGATGGGGACAACAATGCCATAGCTATCCGTAAACGACCGATTAAACGCATCACTGACCTGACTTTGGAGAACATACGCCATCTGAGCGCCATTGAAGTGCTCGAACTCATCAAGAACAACATGGAAACGGGATGGAACGGACTACCTCTGCATATACAGGACATCATAGAATCAACTTTCTTTGTAGATAACACCACCATGCCTGAGAAGATGATGCACCGAAAGGGAAGTATCATCGACAAGCGAAAGAACGATGGATACGAGGTGCTCGAACTACTTCGCGGAACTTGGGTTGAGGCCATCTTCCTGAAAGCCAAGCCTAAGTATGAGAAAATGCATTTCGAGTCGAGCGGCAGCTCTATGTTCGATCTGGGTGACGATGAAGAACTGGATGACGACGACGAGGACGACACCGACTTGCCAGAGGATGATAATGATGATGACATGGACGAAATCGATGACGAGGAGCCTGAAGGTGGATATGAGGACGTTGATGAGACCACCCTTGATGATCTGGTCCGAGACGAGGACTCGGATTAACAAGGGATATCTATAGACTTTAGACGTTAGGCTTATTGGCTATTGCATTTAATCGTTCAGTCGTTTAATCGTTTAATCGGCTAATGCCTAACGCCTATCGCCTAAATAAGCCTAAAGCCTAAACGCTATGTGGGTGATACACAATAAGATCCTGCCTTTCCATCGTTTCGCGGCCATCAATCTGTTTGGCATACTCTTCGTGAAACGAGGAATACGTGTGACACCCACACTCATCAATCACGAGAAAATCCATACGGCGCAGATGCTTGAACTGCTGGTCGTCTTCTTCTACCTATGGTATGTGGTGGAATGGCTTGTACGTCTGCTGCGTTTAAAAAGTGGTAAGAAGGCTTACTATCAGATATGCTTCGAACGCGAGGCATACGACAACGAGTCCAATCTTGACTACCTGAAAACACGAAAAATCTTCTCTTTCTGGAAGTACATTAAAGGCTCTTGACTCTCGGCTCTTGACTCTCGGCTCTTGACTCTCGGCTCTTGACTCTTGACTCTTGACTCTTGACTCTCGACCCTTGACCCTCGACCCTCGACCCTCGACTCTTGACTCTCGACTCTCGACTCATTTTAAGATGACAGAAAAAGAATTTATATAATTTTATAATCTCATTTTTTTATAATTTTGAGGCCGCAGGCCGACCCCCTCGCCACTCGACTCTTGACTCTTGACTCTTGACTCTCGACTTATTTTAAGATGACAGAAAAAGAATTTATATAATTTTTTAATCTCATTTTTTTATAATTTTGAGGCCGCAGGCCGACCCCCTCGCCACTCGACTCTTGACCCTCGACTCTTGACCCTCGACTCTTGACCCTCGACTCTTGACTCTCGACTTTTTACTAAATACATAATTCATGAAATATAAACTATAACAATTTATAATGTTAAATTCGTAGATTATTAAGATAATTTCGGTTAAATAGTTAAATAAAAATTTGGAAGTGTGTTGAATTTGTGTTTAATTTGCATCCAATGATGAAAGGGGACTAAAGAAAATCTGTCGATTATCCTGAAAGACAGCGCATAGAAGCCCCCGAAAAAACGAAACAAAACATGCGTAAGGTATCGATTATCGTATCGGGCGTGCTGATGGCATTGTCGTTGGTGAGTTTGCTGGGCTTGCAGGTGAAATATGTCGAAGAGATTGTGAACATGCGCCGCGAGCACTTCAACGAGTCCGTTGAGCACAGCCTTTACCAGGCCACACACGAACTGGAGGTGAGTGAGGCGCGCCGCTATCTTGAGCACGGGACAGCCGCCATGGATGGAATAGCGACGGCTTACGACTCTGTCATCGTGACTACGGACTCATCAGTCATACAACACAAACACCAGGTGACTGCACGTGACGGAAGTGTGTATTACTCCCTTGAAACGCATGCCAACACCAACTTCGGCAACAAACTGATGTCCAACCCCAAACTGAAAGGCAAGGATGTGGATCTCAAGAAGGTGCTGGCCGACAAATACAATTATGAGAAAGGACTGGTTGATGAGGTCATCTACAGCCTCCTCTACACCGCCAGCGACCGACCACTCGACGACCGTATCGACTTCAAGGAACTGGACAATATCCTGACCGCACACCTACACAACAACGGCATCGACATACCCTATCATTTCCAGGTACTGACCAGCAATGGACGACGTGTCTATGCCTGTCCTGACTTCGCTGAGGACAAGGACGGAAAATCTACCTTCTCCACAACAATCTTCAAAAACGATCCTGTGGAGAAAATGGGAGTCCTGAAAATCAACTTCCCCACACTGGGGTCCTATATCTACAGCTCGCTGAAGTTCATTGTGCCGGCGCTGATCTTCACCTCGGTCTTGATCATCTCTTTCATCGTGACACTCGTACTCGTCTTCCGACAACGAAGACTCTCGGAGATGAAGAACGACTTCATCAACAACATGACACACGAGTTCAAAACGCCCATCTCAACCATCTCGCTGGCTGCACAGATGCTGAACGACAAGTCGTTGCCCAAGTCACCATCGATGCTTGAACGATTATCGACCACGATTATGGACGAGACAAAACGACTGCGTTTCCAAGTGGAAAAGGTGCTTCAGGTGTCGATGTACGAAAACCAGAAGGCCAATTTCAAACTGAAGGAGATCAATGCCAATGAGTTGATTGCGGGAGTGGTGCACACCTTCGCCTTGAAAGTGGAAAAGAACGGAGGAAAAATCATCAGTGACCTGAAAGCCAAGGAATCGATGATTCTGGCTGACGACATGCACTTCACGAATGTGATCTTCAACCTGATGGACAATGCAGTGAAGTACCGACGGGAAGATGTGGCCTTGGAACTGAAGGTCAGCACTTGGAACGAGGGAGAACACTTGATGATATCCATACAGGACAATGGAATCGGAATCAAGAAAGACGACTTGAAGAAGGTCTTCGAGAAGTTCTACAGAGTTCATCGAGGTAATGTACATGACGTCAAAGGATTCGGACTCGGACTGGCCTATGTCAAGAAAATCATCACCGAGCACAACGGAACCATACATGCCGAAAGCGAGCTCGGAATAGGAACGAAATTCATCATTAAATTACAAACAATAAAAAACCGCTGAACTTATGGACGAGAATTTTGATGTGGCTCATATTCTTCTGTGTGAAGACGATGAGAATTTGGGAATGTTGCTGAGAGAGTATCTCGAGGCCAAAGGCTATAAGGTTGAGTTGTGCGCTGATGGCGAAGTGGGATACAAAGCATTCCGAGAGAACCGTTATGACTTGGCTATCCTGGACGTCATGATGCCCAAGATGGATGGCTTCACTCTGGCTACAAAGATACGCGAGTTGAACTCCGACACACCCTTCATCTTCTTGACGGCAAAAACGCTGAAGGAAGACGTTCTCTCAGGGTTCAAGATCGGAGCCGATGACTATATCACCAAACCCTTCTCCATGGAAGAGGTTGTGATGCGCATCGAGGCTATACTGAGACGTGTGAGGGGAAAGAAGAACAAGGAAACAACCGTGCACCAAATCGGAAGCTACTTGTTCGACACTCAGAAGCAGATTCTCTCACGAAACGGAGAGCAAGTGAAACTCACGACCAAGGAGGCTGAGCTGCTGACACTGCTGAGCAGCAAGGCCAACGAACTGCTACAGCGTGACTTCGCACTCAAGACCATCTGGATTGACGACAACTACTTCAATGCAAGAAGCATGGACGTCTATATCACCAAACTGCGCAAACACCTGAAGGACGACCCGAAGGTGGAAATCCTCAACGTGCATGGCAAGGGCTACAAACTGGTCATCTCGGGAGAGGAAAAAGATGAGCAGGAGGATTGATGACTTAAAATAATATATAGCAACAGCAGCTACAACCTGATTCGATTGTAGCTGCTGTCACTTTTCTGTAGTACCCGCTATTTCATGCTGAGGATGACGTTCATCACGTCCTTGCCGATCTGGTCGGCGGCCTCCATGGTGT
Organism: Bacteroidaceae bacterium; assembly: GCA_017509605.1. Taxonomy (GTDB): domain Bacteria; phylum Bacteroidota; class Bacteroidia; order Bacteroidales; family Bacteroidaceae; genus RUG11857. The sequence goes on from JAFWPH010000009.1 coordinate 37,604, forward strand.
TGGCCTCGCTATATACCCGGATGATGGGCTCGGTGTTCGACTTCCTGAGGTGAACCCACTTGTCGGGGAAGTCAATCTTCACACCATCGATATCGTTCACCTCCTCGTTCTTGTATAGCTCCTTCACTTTGGCGAGAATGGCATCAACGTCGGTGCTGGCATCAAGGTCGATGCGGTTCTTGGCAATGAAGTAGTTGGGGTAGGTGAGACGAAGCTCGCTGACCGTCTTCTTCTCATGAGCCAGATGGCTGAGGAAGAGGGCTATACCCACTAAGGCGTCGCGTCCGTAGTGAGCCGCGGGATAGATGACGCCTCCATTGCCCTCACCGCCGATAACGGCGTGGGTGTCCTTCATCTTCTTCACTACATTCACTTCACCCACTGCGCTGGCATTGTACTCCATGCCGTAGTTGCGGGTCACATCCCTCAGAGCCCTGGTGGAACTGAGGTTGCTGACGGTGTTGCCTGGTGTGTGACGAAGGATATAGTCGGCAACGGTCACAAGGGTGTATTCCTCACCGTACATCTGTCCTTTCTCGTCAATGAATGCCAGTCGATCCACATCGGGGTCAACAACGAAAGCTACATCGTGACCACCTTTGGCCATAAGACCCATGATATCGCCCAGGTTCTTCTCCAACGGCTCGGGGTTGTGCTGGAAGTCACCTGTGGGGGCATCGTAGAGCGGGGTGACATGGCGTACACCAAGTTGCTCGAGGAGCATCGGCAGAATGATACCGCCTACGGAGTTGATGCTGTCGAAGGCTACCTTGAAATCGGCTTTTCTGATGGCATCCACATCAACCAACTTGAGCCCAAGCACCATGTCGATATGCTTCTGGTTGTAGGTATCGTCTTCTTTGTAAGAACCCAGATGATCGACGTCGGCATAGTCGAAATCCTCGGCTTCGGCAATGCGCAACACCTCGTTGCCTTCCTCAGCGTTGAGGAACTCTCCGTTGCTGTTGAGCAACTTGAGCGCGTTCCAGTGACGGGGATTGTGGCTGGCGGTGATGATGATACCACCTTCAGCGCCTTCGCCTGTAACTGCTATCTCGGTGGTGGGGGTGGTGGCGAGACCGATGTTGACCACATCGAATCCCATACCCATAAGGGTTCCGCAAACGACGTTCTTGACCATCTCACCCGATATTCTCGCATCCCTGCCCACAACAATCTTGTTGGACTTGACTGTGGATGAACGGCGAATGAGTGTGGCGTAAGCAGAAGTGAACTTCACGATGTCGAGGGGATTGAGTCCCTCGCCTGCACGTCCGCCAATGGTGCCGCGAATACCGGAAATAGATTTGATTAGTGACATTGTGATTCTTGTTTTTATTGTTTAATGATTTCTCTCAGATTTCTAATATCCCTCTGTGCCCGCGTTCTCTCCTTGACTCCTTCTCTCCTTAGAGATTATTTTCGGATGGCAGCTAAAGCCTAATGCCTAAAGCATAAACTTTGCCTAATTTTTCCCAAGCTGATACGTGATCTCGTAGTAGCAGGGCAGCACATAGTTGGAAGCGTTGGTGGTTCCCGAAGCATGAGGAACGATAAGCCTGACCTTGGCAATCTTTCCTGCATATCGGGTGAGACGGACAAAAGTGAGTGGTTTGATCCATCCTGTAGGCACGTTGGAACCATAACGAGAACTCATCATGCCCTCGGTGAAGGATGCGGAGAATGTTCGGTTCTTGTCGTTGTAGTTGCAGAGCATCTTATCAACGATAGAGGGGGAATAGTAGTTGGTGTAGGTGGAGTCGCCCGCTTCGATGTCATATTCCATGAAACGACACAGGATCGTGCGGTTGATGGTGCTGTCACCATTGGCCTTCGCCATCTCGCGCATCGTGCTTCCCTCACCTCGCCTGACTATCTGCATGTAGATGCCATCGTCGTTGAAAAGCACGAATTCATTGGAAACGGTATCGGTGACGGAGTCCTTGGCGTAGAACTCTTCCTCGGAGATGACCTTGATCTTCCCGCAGATATCATTGTCGTCGATGAAACGAGCGATGGCTCTTTTCTCTTTCTTCCTCATTTCGGCGTAGGTCTCACTGTCGTGGCAACTTGTGCTGCAGAGGAGGGTCAGTGTAGTCAGGACGATTCCTGACAGCAGATAGATGAATCTTCTCATTTTTTTCGATTGTTCTTGTCTTGTTTGTCTATTTGAGGTGGCCCAGTAAAGCCAAACCATTAGAAAATTCGTGCAAAGTTATAATTTTTATCGCTAACACCATCTATTTTCGCAGTTTATACCTTATTTATTTATGATATTTTAAGTTGTTACACAACAATAGTAACCTTTCAACCATTCCTATCGACATCCATTTCCATCAATGTCGCCAGACCAAGCATGGCAACACTCAATGCTCAAAAGCCAATATTCAATGTTCAAAAATGCGATTAAGCGAGCGCAGAGCCGAACTTGTTCGAGCTATGCCGGACATTTGAAGCAGCGAGAGCAATCAAAATTGTGATTAAGTGAGAGCAGAGTCAAGCTTGCTTGAACTATGCCGAACGTGAGCAATTTATCTAAGCTTGCTTAGATTGCCGAGTCGCGCCAAATGAAGACAAAGTCAAGCGTGAGCATTTTAGGCGAAGCCAATGTTCAATGTTTCATAATGTCACGCCCCTGGAAACATTTTTGCATATAACACCGCATAAATATACAATAAACATCCCAAAAATCACCCAAAAATGTGCATATTTAACATTTGTTATACATATATATTCCTAAATTAACATTTACCATGAAACATTTAACATCGTCATTTTTTGTACCTATTTTCTCGGTTTAAGAATATGCCGTCTCATCAACAACCATACGGCGATGCACAATAAACCGTAGTAAAGGATAACCTCAAACAAGGTGGGGCTCCACTGCAAAGTAGCATGACTAAAAGACGAGAAAAAGTCCACCGACTGGTTCATGCACTTTAACAACCCATGTATGATACCGGCCAGCCAACTGTCGATGGATGTCGCAAATGCAGTCTGACCAATGGAGCCTATAGCCCAGACCAACCTGAGTATCCACCAAACCACCGCTACCATCATCAGCAGCGATGCTAGTACGCTGACACAGATGTTGGTGGCAATGCCCACAAGGGAGATGCTGGCGAAATGGTAAGCCACGATTCCAGCTGTGGACAACGTGGCGATAACGGAGATGAGGATGATACCGACGAAGTAGCTGGTCAGTTTCTTGGCGATGGAAAGCATCGCGCTTTTGTTGATAACAGCTTGCAGACCGCTGAGTGCGGGAGAAGCGATGGTGATGCCGAGCATGGACGCGTAGGACAACTGAAAACTGATGTTCATGATGTAGAACGGGTCGAACAAGAGCATGATAAAGGCAGAGAGAGTCAAAGCGTCGAACCCTGACTGCTTCCCCCCATAGAGGGTCTTGGCCACACAGATGATGGTACACATCGCTGCTGCCCTGACCAATGACGGAGGTGTACCCGCCAAAAGGGTGTAGGCCCACAAACTGATGATGACCAACAGATGGGGCAACCATTTGTGCTTACGACGGAAGAATGAAGAGAGGAAGAAGATGTCGAGCAAGGCATAGATGATCGTGAGATGGAAACCTGACAGGGCCAGCACATGCGACACACCTGCCCTGGAATACCTCTTGCTGATGTTCATACCCTTTTCGCGCATGGCCCTATGGTCGCCCAACGTCATGGCTGTGAGTATAGCCTCCTCCTCGGATGGCAGTTGCAGGGAGGCATACTGTTCGGCAACCCTTTTCCGTAGCTTCCCCCAGTTGAAGCGCTCATGAGCATTGTCCTTGGTTGTCCACCATCGCCTGGCGTACTGAGTGGCGGTGATGTGGGAGTAGTAGAGATGCCGTTGATAACCGAGCAACTGGCGCTCCTCTTCTCCCTTACTTTCCAACTTCTCGATCTCTGAAATGACCGACCTCCTGTAACGAGGCACGAACTGGATGCGGTCTCCTGGCTCCAGTTTCATGGGACGGCCACTACTGCTCCATAGATAAACCATCTGGCGTCCGCCCGACTTGCCACAGTCAATGGTGGTGGCGTAGCTTTTTTTCTTCTCCACCGCATAGTCGAGCACCGTTGCCGTCACACTGTGGTTGCTTTCGCCTATGGGACGACACATCGTTTGGTGGGAGAACCCCGCCCTGACGAAACCTAAAACCAAGGCAAAGAGCATGGTGCAGACACCGAATGACGTCACGCTCCTTTTCCTCCTCATCAGAACAGGAAGGGGCAAATAGGAAAGCGCCAGCACTGCGCAAGACACAATTAAGGCATACTGTTGGCCGAAAAACCTTGGATAGCAACAGGCCAGCAGTATGCCTACGATGAAAGCCACTAATACCCTGGGTAGTGGTGCCATCTCGTCTTTAGAGGTTCTTGAGCGTGATGATTCTCTCGTGGGGGTCCTCAGCACCGAAAACGTAAGAACCTGCCACCAACACATCGGTTCCGCTCTCCGCTAACAACTTGCCTGTGTCGGCTTTCACGCCTCCGTCAACCTCGATGAGGGCCTTGCTGCCACTGCGCTGGATGAGTTGACGGAGTTCCTTGACCTTCTCGGTAGAGTGGGAGATGAACTTCTGACCGCCGAAACCCGGGTTGACCGTCATGAGCAGGACCATGTCCACATCCTCAATAATGTCGGTGAGCATGCACACCGGTGTGGATGGATTAAGGGTGACACCTGCTTTCATTCCTGCCTCGTGGATCTGCTGCACCACACGGTGAAGGTGGGGGCATGCCTCGTAGTGAACGTTCATCATCATCGCTCCGAGGTCGCGCACTTGACTGATGAATTTCTCGGGCTGCACAATCATCAGATGCACGTCGAGAGGCTTGGCGCAGATCTTGGCCACCGCCTTGAGGACGGGAAAACCAAACGAGATGTTGGGTACAAACACCCCGTCCATGACGTCGAGGTGCAACCAGTCGGCTTGGGATGTGTTGATCATGTCAATCTCTCTGTCGAGATGAGCGAAGTCGGCTGCCAGTAAAGAGGGTGAAACTAACTGCATATTATGATTTATTGTAAGTTCGCTTATTTGAGTTCAAAAGATGTCTGTCCTATCATCCTGTTGTCGGCGAAGATGAAGATCTTGTATGTCCCGGCGCTGAGATATTCGTTGACATCCCAATAAAGCGTCACATCCTGTTCTTCACCGTTATACTCGATGTATTTCTTGATGGAGTAGGTGAGGTCGGTGTTTTCGTACTGGAATGTCGCAGTGCTGTTGGTGAGCACAGAATTGTCGGGCTTGAGTATTCTCGCGTAGATGATTCTCTGCCCGTTTTGGGCTGTGACGTTTTTCGTGATGGTGAATCCGAAAGCGATGCTTCTGACGTCCTTCACTTTCTTGGCTTCCTTGTTGCGTTTGTTGCGGGTCTGCACCCAGAACTTCGTGGCGTCGAGTTGGGCTGCGATATCTACTTTGTCCTTGAGCTGATTACGCTCCTCAGAAAGGTTCGATATCTGGGTAGCTGCCTCATTGTACTGCTTCTTGATGTTGGTGTTCTCGGCAGTGAGCTTCTCGTTGAGACGATTGAGGGAATCGACTTGCACGATGTAGGAACGAAGCACTGCCCTGAGTGTCTCGATCTCTTTTTTCAGACGGGTGATCTCGGCCACATCTGTTGCCTTGGTCCTTCGGAGTTCCTCTAACAGCTCCTGGGTGTGACGCCTCTCAATGTCAATCTGAGCCATCAGTGAGTCGTTGGTGAGCTGTTTCTGCAACTCACCATACTGAACGTCGAACTGTTGGTACTGGTTTTCCATCTCCTGTTTGTTGATCTCAGCCAGTTGCATGAGCTCCTCGTTCTCTAACTTCTCGTTTTTGAGGGATTGGCTGAGGTAGATGATGGCGGCTGCCAATCCAACGACGAGCAGTCCCACAGCACTCCAGATGATGATATTCTTCTTCATTTCGTTGATGTAAAGGTCTTATGTAAATTGTCTCTCTTAATGATTGATGATGTGAACGGGGATTTTATAGAAGGCCCCATTGCATGTTTGTTCCAAAATCAAGTACAAACATAATCAAAAATGCTGATATAGTGGGGATGAAAGCGGAAAAAAATCCTCTTGGCAGGAAAAAAGGATGTTTAAGGGCATGGAAAAAGCCTTGCAGCACATTCGCTACAAGGCTTTTCCTTTTCTCGGCTGTCAGATAGCCGGACATTGAGCCAAAGAGACGAACCCAAGCATAATAACTGGTCGCTCGTTTGGCGTTGGGTGAGGATTAATCCTCGTCTGTGTTCTGCTCCTCGAACTCCTTCATCAGCTTCTGCTGGATGTCGGTCGGCACGAGCTCGTAGCTCGAGAACTTCATGGTGAAGGAAGCACGTCCGCCAGTGATGGAACTGAGTGAAGTGGAGTAGTTGGAGAGTTCCTTGAGAGGCACTTTGGCAGCGAGAATCTCGTATCCGCTCTCGCTGTGGCTTCCCATGATCATGCCACGGCGTCCCTGAAGGTCGCTCATCACATCACCCATCTTGTCGCTTGGAACATAGACCTCAACGTCGTAGATAGGTTCGAGCAACTTTGGACCGGCGTTCTTGAACGCGTCGCTGAAGGCATGACGGCCTGCGAGCATGAACGAGAGCTCATTGGAGTCAACCGGGTGCATCTTACCGTCGTAAACGATGACGCGGACGTCGCGAGCGTAGCTACCAGTAAGAGGACCTGACTCCAGACGGTTCATCACACCCTTCATGATGGCGGGCATGAACCTGGTGTCGATGGCTCCACCTACCACACTGTTGATGAAGACGAACTTACCACCCCATTCGAGGTCAATTTCTTCCTTGCTCTTCACGTTGATCTTGAACTCCTGGTTTCCGAACTTGTAAACCACGGGATCTTCCATACCTTCAACGTATGGCTCGACGATGAGGTGAACCTCACCGAACTGTCCGGCTCCACCCGACTGCTTCTTGTGACGGTAGTCAGCCCTTGCGGTCTTGGTGATGGTCTCACGGTAAGGAATCTTGGGCTCTTCGAACTTGATCTTGATCTTCTCGTTGTTCTCCAGTCTCCACTTGAGCGTGCGGAGGTGGAACTCACCCTGACCCTTCACGAGCGTCTGCTTCAGTTCCTTGCTCTGCTCCAGAATCCATGTCGGGTCTTCCTGGGCCATCTTCTGGATGGCAGCGATCATCTTCTCTGAGTCGCCCTCACTCTCGGGCTTCACAGAACGGATATACTTGGGATCGGGATATTTGACGAAATCGAACTTGTAGTCGCAGTCCTTGTCAACAAGGGTGTTGCCTGTGCGAACGTCCTTGAGCTTCACGGTGCAACCGATGTCACCGGCATGGAGCTCGTCGACTGGCATTCTGTTGGCACCAGCGCAAACGAAGAGCTGTGCGATACGCTCCTTGGAACCACGGTCTGAGTTGGTGAGGTCATCGCCCACCTTGATGGTGCCGCTCATCACCTTGAAATACTGTACACCACCGATATGGGGCTCGTTGGCAGTCTTGAAGAAGTAGAGCGCTGTCGGTCCATTGGAATCGGGAGCCACCTCTTCACCGCGTGTGTTCTTCACCTTCGGCATCTCGTCCACGAAAGGAACAACATTACCGAGGAATTCCATGAGACGACGTACACCCATGTCCTTGGTGGCGCAAACGCAGAAAACGGGGAAGATGCTTCTGGTGACAAGACCCTTGCGGATTCCTTCTCTCATCTCGTCCTCTGAGAGACTCTCGGTCTCGAAGAACTTCTCCATGAGACCTTCGTCGTTCTCGGCGGCAGCCTCTATCAGGGCAGCGTGAAGCTCATTGGCCTTGTCGAGCTCTGATGCAGGGATGTCCTCGATGATAGGAGCACCACCCTCTGGCTTCCAAGAGTACTTCTTCATGAGGAGAACGTCGATCAGCGAGTTGAAGTCAGGTCCCTCGTTGAGAGGATACTGAACTTGCACCACTTTGGATCCGTAAGTCTCGCGCAGTTTCTCCACACAGTTGTTGTAGTCGCACTTCTCGCTGTCGAGCTGGTTGATGAGGAAAATGACGGGCTTGCCAAGCTTCTCTGTATATCTGAAGTGGTTCTGTGTTCCCACTTCAGGACCTCTTTGTCCGTTGATGAGCAAGACTGCTGTGTCGGTGACGTTGAGCGCTGTGATGGCAGCTCCCACAAAGTCGTCAGAACCCGGGCAGTCGATGAAGTTGAGTTTCTTACCGTTCCATTCAGTGTGGAAAACAGTGGAGAATACGCTGTATCCATACTCCTGCTCTACAGGAAAATAGTCGCTCACGGTGTTTTTCAATGTGATTCTACCGCGGCGACTGATAACCCCTGCCTCATACAACAAGGTCTCTGTGAGTGTGGTTTTACCCGCACCGTCATTGCCTAAGAGGGCAATGTTCTTGATTTCTTTTGTTTGGTAAACTTTCATAATTTATTAATCTTAGTTTTCTTTAGGTTTGTATATTCTTTTCGTTAGTCGCAAACAAACCTTCGTGGCGATTTTTTCAATGCCACGTCGGTTTTTTACTTTTCAAACAGCGAATGTACGACAATTTACGCGTTTAGAGGATGATATGAAATATGTTGTAGAACACATCAGCGGTCTTTTGCCCACTTTTTCGCCGAAAGACGGTGCGAAGTTACAAAATATTCTTATATTTGCAAAATAATGGCCAGTATATATATACATTTTCCTTTCTGTAAGAGCAGATGCATCTATTGTGACTTCTTTTCCACCACATTTCTTGACCTTCGGAGTTCATACGTGGAGGCTTTGAAGAAAGAACTGGAAATGCAGCGCGGTTATCTTGGCGGTGAACCTGTCAAGAGCATCTATCTTGGTGGCGGCACACCTTCCCAAATGGATGTCGGCATGCTGTCGGAAGTGTTCAGATGTGTCTATGACCTGTTCGATGTCGTTTCTGCTGCAGAGGTGACAATGGAGTGCAATCCCGACGACCTGAACGATCGTTATTTGAGTTCAATGCGAGAACTGCTTCCCGTGAACCGCGTGAGCATAGGCGTACAGTCGTTCGATGACGCCCGTCTGTCGTTTCTTCACCGCCGTCACACCGCTTCTGGCGCCATCGAGGCCTTGTCGAGATGCCGTGAACATGGCTATGCCAACCTGAGCGTTGATTTGATTTACGGCTTCCCCGGCCAGTCGTTGGAAGAATGGGAGGCAGACATTGACCAGGCTGTCGGTTTGGACGTGGAGCATCTCTCTGCCTATGCGTTGATGTATGAGGAAGGGACGGCGTTGTACGGGATGCTGTCGTCGGGCCTTGTGGAAGAACTCGATGAAGAAGTGAGCGTGAGCATGTATGACCTGTTGTTGAAGAAGATGGCCAGCTCGGGATATCGTCATTACGAAATCTCCAATTTCTGCAAACCAGGGTTTCATTCCCGCCATAACAGCGGCTATTGGGATGGAACCCACTATCTCGGCATCGGCGCGGGCGCACATTCCTATAACGGTTCGGCTCGAGAATGGAACGAACCCTACCTCGACCTTTATATTTCTGGGATAATGAATGGCAAAGTGGGCTACAGGGGTAGGGAGGAACTTGATGACCGCACTCGGTTCAACGAGCAGATCATGACCTCGCTTCGAACGTCTGCAGGTGTGAACCTGACGAAACTCGAACACCAATTCGGCATCGGATTGAAGGATGCGCTTCTCGCCAAAGCCGCGCGCTATATCCAAGGTGGACAATTGGAGTCAGGCCTTTACATCCCTATCGACACCTTGACTCCCACTTCTGATAAAGCGCTTCGACTCACCGCCAAGGCTGTCTTCACCTCGAACGGCATTATTTCGGATTTGTTTGTTTGATGGAGAAAGTTGAAAACTTTTTTCAGAAATCTATAATAAAAAATGGTATGGTGCGTTATAGAAGTAAAGAGAGGCTTCCCCGCCTCTCCATAACCCCTCAAAACCATTTGCCTATGAGCAATTCTACACCCACCTCAACCACACATTCCAAACAGCGCGTCGTAGAGATGAAGCGAAAGGCCCTTCACGCCAGTAGTGATGCCTTGTTCCTTGTCCGCATGTTCGCGCGTATGTGCCAACAAGGTCATATCAACGGTACAGATCTGCACGCAACAGCGTTGCATGCCTGCTGACTGTTTTGGCTTCACCAGAATAATTAAAGGCTGCGAATCATCGGTTCGCAGCCTTTAATCGTCGGTCTATAAAAGAATTGACTGTTTGAGCTTTTGTCGCTTACAGTTGATGGACTTGTCGTTACGACTTGCGTGAGACATAGCTTCCGTCGCGGGTATCGACCTCAATCATGTCTCCTTCGTTGATGAAGAGCGGCACGCGAATCTCAACACCGGTCTCGAGTTTTGCCGGTTTGGTGGCGTTGGTGGCGGTGTCGCCTTTGAGTCCAGGCTCAGTGTATGTGACTTGGAGCATAATCTTGATGGGAGCCTCAGCTGTGAGGATGGCTCCTGTCTGGTCGTCGATAGAGGCCATCACCATGGTTTCGCCTTCCTTCAGGAAGTCTCCTCCAGTGATGAGGTCCTTGGCGATGTTGACTTGCTCATAAGTCTCAGTGTTCATGAACACCATGTCGTTTCCCTCCTTGTAGAGGTACTGGAACTGCTGATGGGAGACTGTAACGTCCTCCAACTTGGCAGACACGATCCATGTGCGTTCAAGCACACGTCCATCCTCCACATTGCGGAGTTTCGTAATCATCACAGTGTTGCCCTTTCCTGGTTTCTTGTGAAGGAAGTCGATGACCACCCAAATCTTGTTGTCGTCAAGGCGGAGGCACACGCCTTTCTTGATGTCACCTGCTAAAATCATAAATCTGAATGTTGTTTATAAAAATATTTATTCTTAAATGATAGTTGTCTTCAGTGTCGTCACAGACTGTTTGATGATGATGATTCTGTCTCCTCCTCTCTCCCCGAAAAGTGAAGTATTGTAGAAAAAGTCAGATAATAATCAGAAAATCAAGCGCAAAATTAGTGTTTTTTCATAAAATGACAAAAAAAAGAGCGTAAAAAGCCGATAAACTTTGGGTAATAATTAAAAAATCACTAATTTTGCACGCTGAATTCCCCAAATGACGCGTCAATAATTCGTTTACTCGTCGATGCGTTGTTCTGGATTCTGATGAAGCCCATCTAAAAATGAATGTCGAGGTGACAGGACCAATGTCGGATGGATCAAGAAAAGATTGAATGAAAATAATAATCACAAATAAACAGCAAACAAGATGAAAAGAACATTCCAGCCTCACAACAGAAAGAGAGTGAACAAGCATGGCTTCCGCCATCGTATGTCGACCGCCAATGGTCGTCGTGTTTTGTCAATGCGTCGCAAGAAGGGCCGCAAGCAGCTTACCGTATCAAGCGAGCGTCACGGTAAATAACCGTTATGTCGGCTTATGCAAAAAAATAAGCAGGAGTACTGACCTACTTCTGCTTTTTTTGTTGTATATTTGCAGTGTGAATTGATAATCATCATTGGAATTTGATAATCATCATAAGAAGCATTTAAAACGACTATGGGATTGAAAAAATATTTCAAAGGTAAATCGGGAGCGCTTTTCTGGTTCAACGTCCTTTTGGCGTTGGTGGTGCTGATAGGAGTGCCATTGTTTGCTTTCTATTCCCTTAATACCCTTACCCATCATGGTGAGAAGATCACTGTCCCCAATGTGGTGAATGTGGATGCTTACCAGGCCACGGAGATATTGAAGAAAGAGGGTTTGCTGTGTATCATCGGTGACTCCACATATTCTCCCAGCCACAAGCCTGGAGCTATCCTTGAGCAGACTCCTGCTGCAGGGAGTGTTGTGAAGAGCGGTCGTATTGTCTATCTGACCATCAACCTCAATGGAAAACCTTTGGTCCGCATGCCCGATTTGGTGAACAACAGCTCTTGGCGCGAGGCTGAGGCAAAGCTCAAGGCACTCGATTTCAAACTCTCGCCTGTAGAGGAGATCCAGGGCTATCCCAAGGGACTGGTGATAGGCATCAAACAGGGCACTCATGAGGTTCACAAAGGCGACTTGATATCCACCGAGCGCGCCCTTACCCTCCTTGTTGGTGCCGGTTTTCCCGAGGACACCCTTGGTTATGTTGACGACACCATATCAATCGAGACCGCTGTAGATTTTGACACGGATGACTCCGTGACCGAATAATGGACGAACACATCCCTCCATCTCCGTCCTTGCCATCCAGTTACGATGACATCGATGACGAAGAACTCGATGTCGTGGGGTTGCATAGCGAGTTTGCCGACCTCGACGCCTCCGACAGCGAGACCTCTCAACTGTACGAGCATTACCGCATCCCCGTCGATAAGAACCAGAAAATGGTTCGTGTGGATAAGTTCCTGTTCGACCAGTTGAGCGGTATCTCACGCAACCGCATCCAGAATGCCGCTGACGCGGGTTTCATCTTCGCCAACGACCGCGCAGTGAAGCGCAGTTACAAGGTGAAGCCTTTCGATGTCATCAAGGTGATGCTCAACCGTCCTCCTTACAGCAATGACATAGAGCCCGAAGACATACCTTTGGACATCGTGTACGAGGATGATGATGTGCTGGTTGTGAACAAGCCCGCCGGTCTGGTAGTCCATCCAGGTGTGGGCAACTGGACGGGCACGTTGCTCAATGCCTTGGCATGGCATTTCAGAAACGACAGTCGATACGACATCAACAACCCCGAGATAGGTCTGGTGCACCGTATCGACAAGGATACGAGCGGTTTGCTCTGCATTGCCAAGACACCAGAGGCCAAAACGCATCTTGGCAAGCAGTTTTTCAACAAGACTACGAAGCGCGAGTACAATGCCCTTGTGTGGGGCAACATTGTTGAGGACGAGGGCAGGATAGAGGGTAATATCGGTCGCGATCCCCGGAACAGGATGTTGATGGCCGTGTTCCCCGCAGATTCGGAGCAGGGCAAGCATGCTGTGACCCATTATTATCCTTTGGAGCGTTTTGGTTACGTCACTTTGGTCAAATGTGTGTTGGAAACAGGACGCACCCACCAAATCAGAGTACACATGAAGCATATCGGTCATGTGCTCTTCAATGACATCCGCTATGGTGGCGACGTCATCCTCAGAGGCACCTCCCATGCCAAGTACCGTCAGTTTGTGGAGAACTGCTTCAAGGCCTGTCCCCGTCAGGCGCTTCATGCCAAGACGTTAGGTTTCACACATCCTCGTACGGGCAAGGAGATGATGTTCGATTCCGAACTTCCCGCCGATATGTCGTCCTTGATAGAGAGATGGCGCAATTACTATACGACAGAGATTATGGCGAAATAGAACGCCAGATTAAGATAAAAAACAAGAATCAATAAAGTTGAAGACAATGAAGAAGACAATTGCAATCATTGCAGGTGGTGACTCTTCGGAACACGATGTGTCATTGCGCAGTGCTGAAGGCATTAACTCGTGGATAGACAAAGACAAGTACAATGTATATACTGTAGAGATCAAGGGGCTTGAGTGGGAGGCTCATCTTGCCGATGGCAGCAAGTCTCCTGTCAACCGTCATGATTTCAGTTTTATGGATGGCGAAAAGACGGTGAAACCCGACTATGCCTATATCACCATTCACGGCACTCCAGGTGAGAATGGTATCCTCCAGGGCTACTTCGACTTGCTGCATATCCCTTATTCCTCTTGTAGCCTGCTTGTCGCAGCCTTGACTTTCAGCAAATTCACCCTCAACCAGTACCTGAAAGGCTTCGGCGTGAGAATCGCTGAGTCAATGCTGGTTCGTGCTGGCCGAGAGGTGAGTGCTGACGACGTGGTGAGCCGTATTGGTCTGCCCTGTTTCGTCAAGCCTAACGAGGGTGGCTCGAGTTTCGGCGTGAGCAAGTGCAGAACCGCAGATGACATCCTTCCCGCCATCGAGAAAGCAATGAAGGAGAGTCCCGAGGTGGTCATTGAGTCGGAGTTGAAAGGCATGGAAGTGGCCAACGGTGTCTATAAGACCAAGAAAAGTGGCATCCAGGTGCTTCCCATCACCGAGGTGGTGAGCCACAACGACTTCTTTGATTATGGTGCCAAGTATAATGGCGAGGTGGAGGAAATCACACCGGCCCGTCTGCCAGAAAGCACTACCAACAGGGTGAAAGCCCTGACAGCCGCCATTTATGAGATCCTCGGTGCCGAAGGCATCATGCGAGTGGATTACATCATCACTCGGGAAGAGGAGGATGGCAAGCCCGTTGACAAGATCAACCTACTCGAGATCAACGCCACTCCAGGTATGACGCTCACCAGTTTCATACCCCAACAGGCCAAGGCCGCGGGCATAGACATGAAAGACCTGTTGTCCGACATCATTGAGGACAAGTTGTCGTGATGTCCGTTGTCTATCCGTTTTCAGAATCCTCTCATTCCTGAGGCGATAGTAACTTTTTTACGATTTGTATTTGAAATAATAGGAACACCCCCGATACCGTAGGAACTAAACCCGATACAATATGGAAGACTATTCAGACATTCGCCCTTATCTGCCCGAGGAATTGCCTCAGATTTATGAGGAGTTGCTCGCCGACGAGAAGTTCAGGCAGATGATAGCCGTGGTGTATAAGGACCTGCCTTTCGAGGCCGTGGCTGCCACGCTCCGTTCATGCAAGACCAATACCGAGGTGCAGGTGAAACTTGTGTATCCTGTCTTGACCCAGTTGCTCTCCACCCAGAGCCAGGGTCTCACCTCCGATTTCTCTTCCATTGCCAATGACGGCACATGCTACACGTTCATTTCCAATCACCGCGACATCGTGCTCGACTCGGCCCTGCTCGATTACTCATTGTTGCAAAACAATATGGACACAGCGGAGATAGCTATAGGCGACAACCTTCTTATCTATCCATGGATCAAGAAACTCGTTAGGGTAGCCAAGTCGTTTATCGTCCAACGTGCATTAACCATGCGGCAGATGCTGCTTGCATCGGCCAAGATGTCGAGATACATGCACTACGTCATCAACGAGAAGAAACAGCATATCTGGATCGCTCAGCGTGAGGGTCGCGCCAAGGACTCTGATGACCGCACTCAGGATAGTGTGTTGAAGATGATGGCCATGGGCGGCGAAGGAGATGTAATCAGCCGGTTGAAGAATCTCCACATCGTGCCGTTGAGCATTTCATATGAGTATGACCCATGCGACTTTCTTAAAGCTAAGGAGTTCCAACAGAAAAGGGACGTGGAAGGCTGGAAGAAGAGTCCAGAGGACGACTTGCAGAACATGCAGACAGGCATCTTTGGTTATAAGGGCCATATACACTATCAGGCTGCTCCTTGTCTGAACGAATGGCTTGACTCTGTTGATCCCTCGACTCCTAAGCCAGAGTTGTTCCGTATGGTGGCAGAGAAGATAGATCAGGATATCCACCTCAATTACCGTCTTTATCCCGCCAACTATATCGCAGCCGATCTTCTGCAAGGTACAGACCAGCGAAATGGGCATTATACAGCGGAGGAGAAGAGCGCTTTCGAGGCTTACTTGTCCAAGAAGGTAGGCATGGTGGAACTGGAGAATGCCGATTCAGACTATCTGCGTGAGCGTATCCTCACCATGTATGCCAACCCGACCTTCAATCAGGAGAAGGCTTTATGAGAAAGTTGCTGATATCTTTCCTGTCAGTGTTGCCTTTCGTGATACTTTCATGTGATGATGACGATGAAGATCCCATGCCTCCGATTAGGATGGAGTTTGTTGAGACCATCACCGACAGCAAGTCTATTGTGGAGTATATCTTGACTGATGAGGGCGTGCGCCTGACTCCTTCGTCCCCCATTACTGCCTCGAGACCTGATACCACCTACCGTTGTGTTTGTCAGTATGCCATGATGGATGGCGTTTGCCATGTGTATGATTTGAGGGCCATCTTTTCTAAGAAACCCGTTCATATCTCAGAGACGGACACTATGTGGACAGACCCACTTGGTGTGAACAGTGTGTGGAAAACCTCCCGTTATGTGAACATGTCGTTGGCTTTGCTCACCACTGGGCAGGGTTCCCATGTTTATACTTTCTGTGAGGACACCATTATGACCAATTCTTTGGGATCAAAGACCGCGGTTTGTACGTTGTCTCACCATCGTGTGGGCAAGGATCCAGAGTCATATACACAGGATGTTTATCTCAGTTTGCCTGTCTATGACTACGTGTCGTCAGGTATCGACTCTGTGGCTGTTTCCATCCACACTTATTCGGGATGGAAACAGTATCAATTCAAATTATAAGTATTATATAGAGTAGGTTGTCCCTTTTGGAAAATACTGGCCATTGGAAAGATGAAGAAAAACCTTTTTGTTGTTCCCATAGCAGGATTGTGTAATAGGATGCGTGTTGTAGCGAGCGCAGCAGAGTTATCACGCCGTTACCACAAGAGACTAATTATCTTGTGGATAAGAAATCAGAAAATGAATATTCGGTTTTCAGATTTGTTTGAACCTATTCCACATCGAGTGTTAGAGTTTTCGAATGAGCAGTCTTTATCCTATAAGTTATGCTATCACTTCATTAAATTGCTCAGGCCGGTTTTTATGATCAGTGATAAGGACTTTGACAATAAATACCAGACTAATCCTGAATATTTTGACCGTCTTGAAGGCCGTCATGGCTTTCTCTACACCTATCATAATGTAACAGGGACAAATGATTACTCCATGTTCAGAATCAACAAAAGGCTTACTCCCTTATTGTTCCCTGAAGCATCCCTCCATGATGTGGTCGGCATTCATATACGCAGGACCGACAACACTTTATCGATAGACATCTCACCCACTTCTCTTTTCATAGAAAAGATGGAAGAGGAGATACGCATCAATCCCGCCGTGAGATTCTATTTGGCAACGGACTCTCCAGAGGAGGAATCACTATTGAAGGAGAAATATGGTGACAGGATTCTAACTTACCAGAAGCGGTCGCTTGACCGTGGTTCAAAGGCAGGAATGGAAGATGCTATTGTTGATTTGGCCAACCTCTCTCATTGTAAAAGGATATATGGCAGTTTTTGGTCCTCTTATTCTTATGTTGCCGCACAATGGGGAGGCATTAGCTACACAACCATAATGAACGAGGAGAAAGTGTCGACATTATTCTCTCGAAAGTGAGTGTCCGTCTTTAAAGAGAAGAAGTCGTTGAGGTGATGTCTTCATCAGTCACTTCTTCCGCATCGTTGATGTCAGGGGCATTGATGTCGATATTGAGTGTGGTGTCAGGTGATGTGACGTTGTGTTGTATGTTGTAGGCAAGCATCATCGATTCCTTAAGTTTGTTCTTGAGCTTTTTCGACTGATGCCGGAAAGTGAAAAATGTGAGTACTCCAGATACCGATCCTCCTACGATGGGTACGAACTTGGCCACTCCTCTGGAAAAACTCTGTTTGGTCAGTGACACACCAATCCATTTCGCCACCTGTCGTACAAGCGGGAAGATAACACCTTGTGTCAGTGCATACTGTGGTAATCTTTTCATCACCATTTTGCCGAACTGTTCCGACAGTTCCTGTATCACCTTGTTGGCTGCCGCCACTCCACTCATCACTCCCACAAACACCGTCAGCATGTCGGCCGCACTGTCGGAGAAGTTACCCTTCTCATCGCAGAGGTCAGGATATCCGTAGATATACGCCACTTTCTGCGATACCACGAACACATGAAAATAGAACTGTGCGATGTCGCTGGGTATGGTTCCAAGCACAGCGAGTCCTCCTGGCATTCCCAAGGCTGTTGAGACACCGGTGGCCATTCTGGTGTGGTAGCCGATGCTGCTTTTCGCAAGTTTGTCGAGCACTTCCATAGGTATGAGGCCAATTGGACCTTGCTCGATTGCCGCCTCTATCTTGTCGTTGTCGATGCGATAGGTCGCGAGTTGTTCACGCAGGTATTGCGAGCGGTTGACTTTGACACCAGGCATGCTCATGGCAGCCGACAGCACCTTGTTCCAAATTTGTATTTTCTTGTCCATGATGAAGGATGTTGATGATTGCAGTTCGTTCCAAAATGTGTAGGGATGCGACGCATCGCATCCCTATAGCCTATAGAAAGAAGATGATAGTTGCAGGGAGGACTACTTGAAGTAGTAAAGGAAAGTGGCGATGCCTTCAAGTGCAGGTTTGCGCTGTCCTTCTATTTCGATGGTGAAGTCGATTTCGGCCTTGCAGATGCCTCGCAGGTTGTTGATGCCCTGTAGGCGAGCGACGAGCCGCACCCTGCTTCCTGTAATGACGGGCTGTCCGAACTTCATCTTATCCATTCCGTAATTGACCATCATCCTGAGGTTGTTGACCTCGATAATTTGGTTCCATAGGTATGGCAGGATGGAGAGTGTGAGGTATCCGTGTGCTATTGTCGATTTGTAAGGACTCTCCACCTTGGCTCGTTCCACATCCACATGAATCCATTGGTGGTCGAGTGTGGCGTCGGCGAATTTGTTGATTCTTTCCTGATCCACGGTGAGCCATTCCGAGATACCCAATTGTTCTCCGAGATGCGATGCAAATTCATCGTAGGAATTGATGATTAGTTTTCCCATAATAGTTGTTTTGTGTAGTAGATTGTTGAATATCATTGCAAATGTAGTCAATAATCTTCAATGAATGAGAACAAAAAAGGATAAAATTGGAAAACATCTCGATTTCTTGTGCTAAATTTGCCTTTGAATACATTGAAAAAACAAGTCTATGTTGCTTGAGAAGGAAAAAAAGCCTTTTGCCGCGGTGTTTACGTCCACTCTTCTTGATTGGTATGAGAAGAACGGACGAAGTCTGCCTTGGCGTGGCATTGCCGACCCTTATCCCATTTGGTTGAGCGAGGTGATTTTGCAGCAGACCCGTATTCAGCAAGGTTGGAGCTATTGGGAGCGCTTCATGCATCGCTGGCCCACAGTGGAGCAGTTGGCCGCAGCTTCGGAGGATGAGGTGCTTCGTCTTTGGCAAGGGTTGGGTTATTACAGCCGTGCTCGCCACATGCATCAAGCAGCTCGGCAAATCGTGACTTTGGGTGGTTTCCCTTCTGATTACGCTGCCATCCGCAGTTTGAAGGGGGTGGGCGATTATACTGCTGCTGCCATTGCTTCTTTTGCCTTTGGTGAGCCTGTTGCTGTGGTTGATGGCAATGTCTATCGGGTGCTGTCCCGTGTGTTTGGCATTGATGTTCCGATTAACGGCACAGAAGGTAAGAAGACGTTTACCGCTCTTGCCAACCAATTGATAGCCATGGACAAGCCAGCCTCGTTCAATCAGGCGATGATGGACTTCGGTGCGGTTCAGTGCACTTCCAAGTCACCGCATTGCGAATCATGTCCGATGCTGGAGATGTGTGAAGCTTATCATACGGGGCGTGTAGAAGCCTTGCCTGTGAAGTTGAGGAAAACTACCGTTAAGACTCGTTATTTCAGTTATGTGCTGGTGCGTTGTGCGGGATGGATTGCTGTACGCCGTCGTCCTTCTGGGGACATTTGGCAAGGTTTATGGGAACCTTTTTTGATAGAGACACCATCGAAGGCCGATGTGGAAAATGTGATTCGTCAATTTGAGGTGGTAGGAAGGCTCACTCTGCTCAAAGAAAATGTAAGACATGTGCTTACCCACCGCATTATCCTTGCAGATTTCTATTTGCTTGAGGCTTTGTCTAGGCCCTCTCTTCCTGATGATTACGTGTGGGTTGACGAGTTATCATACGATGAATATGCGAAACCCCGTTTGATAGAACTACTGATGGAGACACTGAATGGTTGATAGTAACTATATATACAGTGTTTTCGAAGATGAAATGTTGTAAATGAATGAATATATGAAACTTAGAGGATTTGTATTGTTGTTATGCCTTGGAATGGTAGTAACCTTAAAGGCTCAGATGATGCCTTTTTGGGGCGAACAGAAGACTTATCCTGTGCCAGCCGCCGTGGAAATCGATGTGAATACTTTAGACACGGATTTGCCTCTTGTTGTGATTAAAGCTGACACTTCTATCACAGCGAAGAAGAAGGTGAGTGCGAAGATGAGGATTATCGATGACGGTAAGCACAATCGTATAAACAGTCGTTCTGCCAGTTATGACGGATCAATCCGTATCAAGTTGCGCGGTAACAGTTCGCTGATGCTCAGTCAGAAGAAATTCACTTTTGAGACTTGTGATGCCGAAGGACATTCTGTGGATGTAAGTCTTCTTGGCATGCCAGCTGAATCTGATTGGGTTTTGCTCGCCCCATACAACGACGTGTCGTTGCTGCGCGATGTCTTCGCTTTCACCCTGTGGCGGGAGATGGGGCATTGGGCTCCTCGTACGCGTATGGTGGAGGTGGTGCTGAATGACAAGTATGTAGGTGTTTATGCGCTGTGCGAGAGTATCAAGCGGGGGCCTGAGCGTGTTGATGTGGAGAAACTTAAGGACAATGACTTGACGGGTAGAGAGGTCACAGGTGGTTATATCCTGAGAATCGATGTGGCTGACGAGAAGGACGCGTCTTTCCCCTCTAAGGTGAAGGGCGTTGGTGGTGGTTTCATGGGAGGTCAGGTGATTTGGTCGTGTATGTATCCGAAGAAGAAAAACTTGCGTCCCGAACAGTTTGACTATATCCATCGTTTTATCGATGACATGGAGACCACGATACAGTCATCGGGTTTTGCCGATCCCGACAGTGGTTATGCCCGATATATGGATGTGGCGTCGTTTGTGGACTATTTCTTGCATACAGAGTTCTCCCTCAATGCCGACGGTTTGCGCCGCAGTACCTATTTTTATAAAGAAAAACTTCATTCGGATGGCACGGGCGATAAATTGCACGCAGGGCCTGTCTGGGATTATAATCTCGCTTATGGTATCGGCTCCTTCAATGGTGCGGATAATATTGAGAATTGGGTTTATAAGGGTGGTGACACCCAGCCTATTTCCGCTTTCTGGGGGCGATTGCTTGACGACCCGGCTTACCGCAGTAAGGTGAAGGCGCGTTATCAAGAGTTGCGTGCCACAGTGCTGAGCGAAAAACATATCAATGCGTTCTTTGATGATTATGCCAAGTTGCTGAAGAAAGCCCAGAAACGCCAGTTCGCAGTCTATCCCGAACTGCTTGCCTCACAAGAGGAAGTGGAGGATTTGGCCAAAGCCAAAAGTGAAGGGAAATCAATGAATCCATTCGGCGCTTTTCCATCCTTCGGTGGCTTTCCTCAGATGTCCGACAGCCTTCAAGGTAATCCTTTCGGCGGGTTCCCGCCCTTCGGTGGTTTCCCCCAGATGCCTGACAGCCTTCAGGGTAATCCTTTCGGAGGGTTCCCACCCTTCGGTGGTTTCCCTCAGATGCCTGACAGCCTTCAGGGTAATCCTTTCGGCGGGTTCCCGCCCTTCGGCGGTTTTCCTCAGGTGCCCGACAGCCTTCAGGGTAATCCTTTCGGCGGTTTTCCTCAGATGCCCGACAGCCTTCAGGGTAATCCTTTCGGCGGTTTTCCGCCCTTCGGTGGTTTCCCCCAGATGCGCGACAGCCTTCAGAGCAATCCATTCGGCGCTTTCCCACCCTTCGGTGGCTTTCCTCAGATGCCCGACAGCTTAGGTAGAGGGAATTTTAGTTTTCCCTTCCCAGAGGGTTTCCAGTTCCCAGGTGGGATGCAGATGCCCGATGGTTTTGAATTCCCCTCATTTGACGGTGGAGGTACGATGATGCTTCGTATGTTCCAAGGTTATCGCGTGACATCCTACGAAGAGGAAATCAAGACCATCAAGCAGTGGTGTGCCGACAGATTGAAGGTGATGGACAGAGTGATAGAGGAGTATTAGTCTGTTGATAAGAAAAGAAATAGGGTTAAGTGATTTTTGGTTCTCAATCACTTAACCCTTGTTGTTTGTGCGCCTGACAGGACTCGAACCTGCACGCCGTGAGGTATTAGATCCTAAGTCTAACGCGTCTACCAATTTCGCCACAGGCGCAAGTGCGCAAGGGGTGTCGTAATGGCCGTATGGCGGTAACCGGCCCGACGCTCATGCGCTTTGCGGTGCAAATTTAGGCATTTATTGTGGATTAAGCGAATAATGAGGGGAAAAAGATTCGCTGAGTGTGTTTTTTTGTTTCTTTTGTATTCTGTTAGTCTTTTCTCAACATAGCCCTGGCGGTTTCGATGATGGTGTCGTGGTTGTTCTCATGGTCGGTGGTGGTCATATCAACCTGAATGTCGGGCGCGACGCCGAATTCGGTGTGTTTGTGGTCCTTGTCGAGCATGACTACCGCAGAGTACCTGACGCTCCATCCTGCGGGTATTTCCGATGACATGGGCATACCGCTTCCTCCGCCAGTGGTGTCGCCTACGATGGTGACGTTTGGCATTACCTTCATGCATTTCACGAAATCGTTGGCGGCGCTGTAGGTGGAGCGGTTGGCCAGGACGATGACGGGTTTCTGCCATCGTATTCCCTGTGCGGGTTCGATGTTTTCTTCTTCTTCGTTAGAGAAATCGTTACGTCCCTTTCCTGTCTTGTGGTAGATGTATCCCACAAGTGTTTTTTTGTTGGTAAAGTGGCTGGCCAGCCGCCGTGAGGTGGTGAGGTTGCCTCCAGGGTTGTTGCGTACGTCGATGATGAGTCCGTCGCACAGTTCTAACCGGTAGAGCGCGTCGCTGATGTTTCCGTTTCCGAGGGCTTCGCTGAAACTCTCGCACCTGACGTAGCCGACATTGTCTTCAAGTAGTTTGTAACTCAATCCCGCCGCTATGCTGTAGTCGGTGCCGAGGTAGTAATCATTGACCAGGTTCTCGTCGAAGTTGTTGGGGTGGTCTTCCTTGAAGCTCCAGTTCCGTCCCATGTCGTGCGAGGCGTAAAGGTTGACATGACCGTCTTTCAGTTCTGCGAGCATGTTGCTGCAGACCTCGAAGAGTTGCGCTTTTGTCATCTTCTCGTTCGCTTGGGCGAGATACCGTTGGTGTACTTCGTCCCAATCCACTCCGATGATGTCCTTTTTGTAGTCGAAGAAGCAATAGTGCTGATCCATGATTTTCCAAAGCGCCTCGATATTGCCTTTGGCGCTGTTGTCATAGTCGTCCTCGTCGATGCACGCACTTGTTGTCAGTGCGATGACCAAAGCGAGGATATAGAGGGTGAAACGTCGCATAATCGGTGGTTATTGGGGTTATTAGGGATGATATCAGAAGGGCAACACGTGGTTTCTTGTGGTGGTCTTTCGCTCGAAATACTTGGCGACCCCGACCATGATGTCGGTGTTATAGTTATGGTATTTCAGTCCATTGAGCTTTGCCTGCTGGTAGTTGGCCGAGACCCCGAACCTGAGTATGGCGCTTTTCATGGGCATGGAGATGGTGAGGAGATGCCTCATGGATGGTGTGTTGGCGAAGTGCGCAAACTGCAGGTTGTGGTCGTAGTTCTCAAGTTCAAAAGCCTCATAATAGGATTGCCCGTAGTTGGGCGTGTAAGCCATTCCGATGAACGGTACTGTCATTTCGTAGCGTAGCATCCACTCCCGACGGAAAAGTCTGAAATTATAGAAGGCTTGTGCTGTGAGGTCCACCATGATGTCGCCTTTCGCTTGTCCTGGGTTGTTTCCGTTGCGGTCGTTGTAGATGCCTCCGAGATAGGCGCTCGCTCCTGGGCCAGCCATCACCTTCAGTCCTTTAGCCACATCCCATGTGTATTGCCAGTTGATGCCGTAGCGCAGTCCGCCCGCATACTCTTTGGCCGTTTTGGCGCGGTTGTCGAGTATGCTTCCGTTGATTTGGAAGAGTGTCTGGACATCAACCTTTCCCTGCATGAGTTTAGTGGGACGCATGGTTTCACGAATGACCGTGAAATCTGTGCCTGTGTAGTTGTAGGGTGAGAGGTACGACTCGAGGACATTTGACCACCCGGCGCCGACCATGATGGCGTGCATACAGGTTTGTGGCGACGACAAATCGTTGTCTGCCATAGTTTGCGCGCTGAGTGGCAGTGAAGTCCACAGCATGGCCATGAATAACATCAAGGCGTGGAGCCGTGTCGTAGTATCATCCGTTCTTTTCATAGTCTTTGCCGTGTACATGGGTAGTCAGAACAGTCTGAGTTGTCCGGTCAGTTCATCCCTGATCTCGTCATCGCTTTTTCCCTCGTCGGGGTCGTTGCTGACGTTGTCATTGTCTTGACCTTCGCCATTGTTGTCGGTTGTATCGCCTGTGTCACCGTTGAACTCCTCGTTCTCGTCGCTTCCATCCTCGCCTTCATCTTCAGGTGTGCGTGTGGGCTCAAGCTCTTTCACGTTGTCGAGGGCATATTGAGTGAGTCGTTTCCCTTTCGCTTTGAGTCCTTTCACTGCAATGAACTGTTCGGCATCCACTTCGAGCGGTCCTCGGAATGTGTCGGGTTCCTTGAATGTCAGTTGGAGTCTTGGATATGGTGTTTCGGTGAGTAGAATCAGTTTAGAGTCGGGATTCTCGCCGATGAATGATGTCCGTTTGTTGGTTGGTTCGAAATGGAATCGCTTGATGTATGGTTTCCCGTCTTGTTCAGCATCATACAGCACTGCGGTCCAGTTCTTGTTGGCGTTGAACTTCTCGATGATGAGCAAGTCTGGTTCGTAGTGGTTGTTGAGGTCGAAGTTTGTGGTGTAATATTGTCCATTGGGCAGAACCACGAGTACGAGGTCTCCGTTGTGGAATTCTCCAAGTAGTGTTCCATGCTCGTCGTTGTTGAGTCGTTGCACATCGGTGTCGAACCACAGTTTGAGACCTCCGAGCGTGCTTCCTCCCTGTTGTTTGAGCAGTATCTTGTGCACTGTCCATTTTGTCAGCAGGTTTCCCTTTGCGCTTCGTCCTTTGATGGCGATGTCCTTGAAGTCTTTCTCGAAGGTGAGTTTCTTGAGTTTCAGTTGCGGTCTGAGTGTCACCTTGATGACCTCAGCCTCTCCGTTGTCGTTTGCCGAGAAATAGGTCACTCTTGACTTTGGTTCTCCTCCAGTGAGGTCGTATTCCCTGTCGCGTGTCACCGAGGGGATGTTGAAACGTTTGATAAAGGTGGCGTTTGACTTACCGTCGCGGTAGCACACGTTGTAAATGGTTCGGGTGTTGTTCTTCTTGAAGACGGCGACGTGTATGATTTCGGCTTTTTTCTTCTCCGCCTTGCTTCGTTCGGTTTCTCCCACGAACAGTTTCTCTCCGATTTTCACCACCTTGTATGTTCCGTCGCGGTAGAAGATGATGACATCGTCAATGTCGGAGCAGTTGCAGACGAATTCGTTTTTCTTAAGCGAGGTGCCGATGAATCCCTCTTCCCTGTCGATGTAGAGTTTGAGGTTGGCCTCGGCCACCTTTGCGGCCTCGATGGTATCGAAGTTCCTCACTTCTGTGTGTCGTGGATACTCTGCGCCGTATTTGTCCTTGAGATATCGGAACCAGTTGGCAGTCACCTCCACGAGGTTGGCGAGGTCTCGGTTGATTTCCTCTATTTCAGCCTTCATCTTGGCCATGAGTTCCTCTGCCTTGTCCTTGTTGAACTTGAGGATGCGTGCCATTCTAATCTCCATGAGGTGTAGGATGTCGTCGCGTGTGATTTCTCGGTAGAAATTGGGGAAGAAAGGCTCGAGTCGTTTATAGACGTATGCCACCACGATATCCATGTTTTTGGCCTGTTCGAATTCCTTGGCCTTGTAAATGCGCTCCTCGATGAATATCTCCTCGAGGGAAGCGAAGAAGAGGTTCTCCATGAGTTCTCCGCGGCGTATTTCCAGTTCCTGTCGAATCAAGTCCTTGGTGTTGTCGACCGACTTGCGCAGCACATCGCTGATTGATAGGAATTTTGGCATTCGTTCATCGATGACACAACAGTTGGGCGAGATGCTTGTCTCGCAGTCGGTGAAGGCGTAGAGTGCGTCGATGGTCTTGTCGGAGGAAGCTCCAGGTTGCAGTTGTATGAGTATTCCCGCCTCTGCAGCTGTGATGTCCTCCACCTTTCTCACTTTGATTTTGCCTTTCTCAATGGCTTTGACGATGGAGTCGCAGATGGTGCTGACGGTTTTGCCGAACGGTATCTCGCGTACGCAGAGAGTCTTGTTGTCAATTTTCTCGATTTTGGCTCTGACTCTGACGCTTCCTCCGCGTTGTCCGTCGTTGTAGCGGGCCACATCCACCGCGCCACCTGTGATGAAGTCGGGGTAGAGCGCGAAGGGCTCGTCGTGGAGGTAGGCGATGGCAGCCTCGCATATCTCGTTGAAATTGTGTGGCAGAATCTTTGAGCTTAGTCCGACGGCAATTCCCTCCACACCTTGTGCCAGCAGGAGCGGGAATTTCACGGGCAGTGTGATGGGTTCCTTGTTTCGTCCGTCGTATGACAGTTTCCATTCTGTGGTTTTGGGGTTGAAGACGGTGTCGAGTGCGAATTTGCTCAGTCGTGCCTCGATGTATCGTGGTGCTGCCGCGCTGTCGCCCGTGAGTATGTTTCCCCAATTACCTTGGCAATCGACAAGCAGGTTTTTCTGTCCCATCTGCACAAGTGCCTCATAGATGGACGCGTCGCCATGCGGGTGGAACTGCATGGTGTGTCCGACGATGTTGGCCACCTTGTTGTATCGTCCGTCATCCATTCGTTTCATGGAGTGTAGGATACGTCGCTGCACGGGTTTGAGTCCATCGTTGAGGTGTGGCACAGCGCGTTCCAGGATGACGTAGCTGGCGTATTCGAGGAACCATGTTTGGTACATGCCGCTGAGGTGGTGTGTGATGCCATCCTTCATGAGTGTGGGGTCGTAGTCGGAGTGTGGCGGCATTCCGGCATTGCCTTTTTCAGGACTGTCCGCATCTTGTTCAATGGTGTCGTCCTCAAAGGATTCATCTAAGGTTGTGTCATCCTGTCCGACGTTTTGCTCTTCCTGTTCGGCAGTTTGTTCGTCGGTAGTTTCGTGGTTTTGAATTTCCTCATTAAGGTCTTGAGGTTCAGTAGTGTTGTCGTTAGGCTTGTCGTTCATCTGTCGCTGACAAAAGTTGGGTGTGGTTAAGATTGACTACAAAGTTACGATATTTTCCTGAAAAAGTGAAAAAGAAAGGCAAAAACGTGCGTTTTTGCCTTTCTTAGTGGTTTGTTTCCAGCGACATGGTATGTGGCTGCACTCAACCGGATAGTTTGTAGCGTATTTACTTGCTGTACTTTGATCCGTGTCGGATGACGCGTGGCAGTTCCTTGGTGTTCAGGCTATCGCTGATTGCTTCGGTGTCGCGTCGTGTAGGAGCGTAATAATAGTTGTCGTAGTAGTCACCGTACCAATACCCGTCGTCATAGTAGTATGAGCCATCCCATGCGATATAGAAGTATGATGACCATGAACCGGAGTAGTAGTCGTTCCAGTAATGGTAGAAATTGCGGAGTTTGTCGAGGGTAAATCTTGTGTCACCAATCGTGCCGTCAAAGATATTGTTGTTGAGCCTATAGTCGTAGATGTTGGCATTGAGGCTGTAGTCATCGTAGTAGCGGAGTTTGATGACTCCGTTTTGTATAGTCCACTGGAATTCATAGCAAGTGTAGCGGTATGGGCAGTGATGGTCGTAATAATCTATCTGGTAGCCTTCTCCATGTGTAGCATACCTTGAATGTGGGGTGAATTCTATGTCAGTGTACAAAGCGTCGTAGATCACGCTACCATGTCCGCGGTAGTCCACCTCCACATACATACCCATATCTCCTGTCCAGGCGCCTGAGAGGTCTATGGACCTTTCCACATCTTCGTCTTCCTCACAACTTGTGAGGGAGAATCCAGCCAGCATCATCATGATGACTGACATGTAAGTGTATAACTTTTTCATAAGCACTGAATTTTTTATAGTTTCGTGTGCAAATTTATTGTTTTATTTTGAATAGAATGCCAAATTACTCATATAAAATCCCTAAATTTGCGATGGAAAACCCTCATGGATATTCCCAAATCCCTAAAGAGCCTTTTTCGATAATGGGTTTATGGGGATAATGACCTTGATGAGGCTGATGGAGCTTCACGTGGCTTAATGAGGTTGATGAGGTTTTTACGACTTCATGGAACTTCATGGCCTTAATGAGGCTGATGTGGTTTAATAGATTAATTGGGAAGGAACAATAATTCACATAAAAAGTATAAAGATTATGAAGATTACAGTAGTGGGTGCCGGCAACATGGGTGGTGCCCTTGCCCGTGGATGGGCGAAATCCGCTGAGGTTGGTGCTGAAAACATCACGGTTTCCGACCTCAATCAAGACACCTTGAAGAAGATCAAGGAAGAATTCCCCGGCATAACCGTAATGACCGACAATGCGGCTGCCGTTCGTGGAGCTGATATTGTGGTGTGTGCTGTGAAGCCGTGGTTGGTGGAGCCAGTTGTCAAGGGCATCAAGGATTCGATAGACTACGACCGTCAGGTGGTGGTGTCGATAGCCGCTGGTGTGATGAGTGATAAACTCATAGGTTTCTTCCAACGCGAGGATGGCAAGGTTCCCCTATTGTTCTATGTTATCCCCAACATTGCCGCTGAATTCTGCCAGAGCATGTCGTTTGTCAGTGCTGCACCAGGTGTGGACCAGTCCACGAAAGAGAAAGTTCGCGACCTCTTCGCAGCAGTAGGTGATTCATTGTTGGTGGAGGAGCGTCTGGTCAATCCAGGCATGATGATGGCCTCTTGTGGTATCGCTCATGTGATGCGTTATATCCGCGCCATGCAGGAAGGCGGTGTTGAGATGGGCTTCTATCCGGCAGAGGCATTGAAGATAGCGATGCAGACGATGTTAGGTGCTGTGAACCTTCTTAAGGCTACAGGATTGCATCCTGAGGCTGCCATTGACAAGGTGACGACTCCAGGTGGCACCACCATCAAAGGTCTGAATCAACTCGACCACAGTGGTTTCAATTCCGCTGTCATCAAGGCATTGAAGGCAGGCCTCTGATGTTGATGCACAAGAAAAAAATGCGTGTGCAAAAATTCGAAGATTTATTGCACACGCATTTTATTCTTGTGTAACTGCTTAAAAATAATCTACTTTTAATTTGTTTCTCGTTAAAAAACTTTCTAATTTTGGCCTTTGAAAACATTGCACAGCTAGAAGTGTGCAAAAAAAGTGTATATTCAGTACATATCAGGTAAGAACAGATAGTCTGAAAATGCGCATTCAGTTGGCACAGCACAGAAAAAGATTCAGATTACAATATGGTAGAGAGATTTTTAAGACAGACCACATTCTCCTCAATGGACGATTTCCGGAAGAACTTGGAGATTATCGTTCCTGAAAACTTCAATTTCGCTTACGACGTGATGGACGCTTGGGCAGAGGAAGCGCCCGACAAACTCGCTCTTCTTTGGACAAATGACAAAGACGAGTGCCGTCGTTTCACATTCGCCGACATGAAGCGCGAGAGTGACAAAGTGGCCAGTTATCTTCATTCTCTTGGTATAGGCAAGAACGACATGGTGATGCTCATCATGAAGCGCCGCTACCAGTTCTGGACCACGATGATCGCTATTCACAAGATTGGTGCCATCGCCATTCCAGCCAGTTTCCTGCTCACGGCCAACGATATAGTCTATCGATGCAAGTGCGCCGACATCAAGGCAGTGATTTGTGCTGGCGACAAGCAGATTCTCGACCATGTTGAAGGAGCTTATCCCGACTGCCCCACATTGGAGCACCGCATCAGCATAGGCCCGATTGTTCCCGAGGGTTGGGACGACTTCGAGGCAGGTGTGGCTCAGGCCGGTGAGTGGCACAAGCCAGAGTTTGTGAACCGCAGTACCGACTATTCTATCATGTACTTCACCAGTGGCACCAGTGGTGAGCCCAAGATGGTTATTCACGACTACACCTATGCATTGGCCCATCTTTCCACCGCCTATTTTTGGCACAATCTGAATCCCGACAGCCTTCATCTCACCGTAGCCGATACAGGTTGGGGCAAAGCTGTATGGGGCAAGCTCTATGGTCAATGGATTGTGGGTGCCGCTGTGTTTGTTTACGACCATGAGAAGTTCACTCCCGCTGATATTCTCCACAAGATGGAGCAGTATAAGGTGACCTCTTTCTGTGCTCCTCCGACCATCTACCGTTTCATGATTCTCGAGGACCTGTCCAAGTACGATCTCTCGTCCTTGCGGTATTGCACGACCGCTGGCGAGGCTCTCAACCCCTCTGTATTCGACAAGTTCTATAAGGCTACGGGTATTAAGCTCATGGAAGGCTTTGGCCAGACCGAGACCACCCTTACCCTTGGCACCTTCCCATGGATGGAACCCAAACCTGGTTCGATGGGTGTGCCCAACCCCCAGTACGACATTGATATTCTCAAGGACGACGGCACTCGCGCCAAGGTAGGCGAGCACGGTCAGATAGTGGTTCGCACTGACAAGCGCAAGCAGCTCGGCCTCTTCTGTGAGTACTACCGCAACAAGAAGCTTACTGACCAGGTTTGGTCGGATGGCATTTACCACACAGGTGACATCGCTTATTACGATGAGGACGGTTACTATTGGTTTGTGGGTCGTGCCGACGATGTGATCAAGAGTTCAGGCTACCGCATAGGTCCCTTTGAGGTAGAGAATGCCTTGATGACCCATCCCGCTGTTGTGGAGTGCGCCATTACCGGTGTGCCTGATGACATACGCGGTATGGTGGTGAAAGCCACAGTGGTGCTCGGTGAGGAATGGAAGAGCAAGGCCGGCGAGGCGCTCGTGAAAGAGTTGCAGAACCATGTGAAGCGAATCACCGCTCCTTATAAGTATCCGCGCATCATTTCCTTTGTTGATTCATTGCCCAAGACCACTAGTGGCAAGATACGCCATGTGGAGATCCGTAACAATGATGCCAAGATGAAATAAAAACACACATTCAACCGAGACTATGAGAACATATTTACGAGAAAAACAGACTATTCTGGCAGTTTGGACAACACGAACTGCTCGGGCTGTCCGTACTATTCGGACGGCTCGTGTATTTTTGTCCATCCTCAGCATATTTTTACTGATTGCCGTTGACGTAAAGGCGCAAAGCACCCCTGTGTCGCAGATGGAGCGCTTGAACCGTGGAGCCGTGGCCGTGATGCGCGACAATGGCGGCTATATGCTCAGTTGGCGTCTATTCGGTTACGACTCTCCCAACACCACATTCGATGTGAAACGCAATGGTGCGGTCATAGCCACAGGATTAGCTGGTGCCACCTGCTATGAAGACCCTGACGGGCAGCCTGGTGACAAGTACACGATTATCGCGAGAGTAGGGGAGACCGTTGTTGATACCACTCCTGACTTCCTTCCCATGCAGGATTACTGTCTTCGCATCCCCATCGACTTGCCAGAAGGTGGCAGCGTAGGCGGCAGGCCCTACCGTTACACCCCCAACGACTGTTCTGTGGGTGATGTGGATGGCGATGGTGAATACGAGATTATCGTGAAATGGGATCCCACCAATGCTGCTGACAACAGTTTCAGGAACAGGTTCACTGGCAAAGTGTATCTTGACTGCTACAAGTTGGACGGCACCAAGTTGTGGCGTGTTGACTTAGGACAGAACATCCGTGCTGGCGCCCATTACACTCAGTTTCTGTTCTATGATTTCGATCGCGACGGACGAGCCGAGTTGATTTGCAAGACCGCTCCCAATACGATGGACGGTACGGGGCACTATGTGAGTGAGGCATCCACCGATGCCACCATTCAGTCCACCGACAACACCATCAGTTATGTTAACTACGACGGTCACGTACTCAATGGTCCCGAGTACCTCACCGTCTTTGAGGGACTTACAGGCAAAGCCCTTCACACCATTTACTACCGTCCCAACCGTGCAGGTGGGGTAGGTGGTTCTCCCGAGATGCCGGGACGCGACTACTGGGGTGACGATTACGGCAACCGTAGCGAGCGCTATCTGGCATGTGTGGCCTACCTTGATGGTCCCGACAAGTCGCCCAGTGCGGTGATGTGTCGTGGTTACTACACCCGTTCCCATCTCTGGGCGGTTGATTTCGACGGCAAGCACCTGCACCATAAATGGCTTCATGCTTCGGTGTCGAGGACTGAGGTGCAACTCACCGACGCTTCAGGCAATGTGGTCAGCAAGACCTATCAGACCAATACTTCGGGCATTCCTGGTAAGAGTTGCACGGCCTTTGGGCAAGGAGCTCACAGTGTTGCTGTGGGTGATGTTGACGGAGATGGTTGCGATGAGATTATGTATGGCTCCGCGGCGATTGACAACGATGGTTCGTTGCTCTACTCGACCGGTTTGGGGCATGGTGATGCCATGCATTTGTCAGACATAGTTCCCGACCGACCGGGCTTGGAATATTTCATGGTGTTGGAAGAACGTCCTTATGGTCGTCATTTACGTGACGCTCGTACGGGCGAGCTTTTGTACTATACGCTCTCCAGTGGTGACAACGGTCGCGGACTTGCTGCCGACATTTTCGCTGAGTACGCTGGTTTGGAGTACTGGGACATCTTCAACGACAGTGTGTTCAGTGCCCAGTGTGAAGCCGTTGCAGCCCATCGTCCCTCCATCAACTTCCGCATTTACTGGGACGGCGATTTGCAGGACGAGCTCTTCGACTCTCGCCGCAATGTCCCATCCATATATAAGGTAACGCTTGAAAAGGATGAGAACGGCCAGGCTGTGGCTCGTTCCACCGAGATGTCTTTCTGCGGACATCCATTAGGCGAGATCTATCATTCCACCAGTTGCAATTCCACCAAAGGAACCCCGAACTTGCAGGCCGACATCTTTGGCGACTGGCGTGAGGAACTGATACTGTGGGACCGGAGCGATGCGTCCCACCTCAACATCTTCACGACCAATATCCCGACTGTTCACCGGCTTCCCACCTTGATGCACGACCATGTCTATCGCATGGGCGTGGCATGGCAGAATGTGGCTTATAATCAGCCACCGCATTTAGGCTTTTTTAGGCGTTAGGCGTTAGCTCATTGACCATTGACCATTGAACATTGAACATTAAACATTGACCATTAGGGTCGAGCCTTTTAGGCGTTAGACATTAGGCATTAGCTGGCGCCCACGAAACTTGTGGTTTGAAAACCATCTATTACAAAATAAGGACAATCATGATGAAAAGTATCTCTCTTTTGCTATTGGCGCTGATAGCCACGACGGTGTCGGCCGCCGACAAATTTCCAGACGGGACAAAGGTTCCTTCTTGGTTTTCCAACAACGAAGTACCGTCGTTGAGCAGTCTTGGACCAGAGTATGTGGTCACCGACTATGGCGTGTCGAGTGACAGCACCTTAGTTCAGACCAGAGAGTTGCAGGCTGTGATCGACCGATGTGCCCATGATGGCGGTGGCGTGGTTGTTATTCCTCGCGGCACATTCATGACGGGCGCGTTGTTCTTCCGTCCCCGCACCCACTTGCACCTTATGGAAGGCGCGAAGTTAAAGGGCAGCGACGACATCAGTGATTTTCCCGTGATAGAGACACGTATAGAAGGCCAGACCCGCAAGTATTTCCCTGCAGTGGTAAACGCTGACAGGGTGAATGGCTTCACGTTGACCGGCAAAGGCACGCTCGACGGCAACGGTTTGCGCTATTGGAAGCACTTCTGGCTTCGTCGCAGTTTCAATCCCCAGTGCACGAATGTTGACGAGATGCGTCCTCGTTTGGTGTATATCTCCAACAGCGACAGTGTTTTGATTGCCGACGTGCGTATCCAGCACTCACCATTCTGGTCCACGCATTACTATCGTTGCAATTATGTGAAACTGCTGAACATTTCCGTTTGTTCGCCAAAGGAACCAGTGAAGGCTCCGAGCACCGATGCGGTGGATATTGATGTCTGCTCCAACTTCCACATCAAGGGTTGCTACTTCGCAGTCAACGACGACGGCGTGGTGCTAAAAGGCGGTAAAGGTCCATACGCAGACCAGGATCCCAACAACGGTGCGAACACCAACATCATCGTGGAAGACTGCACCTATGGTTTCTGCCATAGTGCCATCACATTCGGTAGTGAGTCCATCCACGACCGCAATGTGATTTTCCGCAACAACCAGGTCAATGGCACAGAGCGTCTCTTGTGGCTCAAGATGCGTCCTGACACACCTCAGAACTATGAGTACATCACAGTGGAGAACATCAAGGGTCATGCCAACTACTTGCTTTACATCATGCCATGGACCCAGTTCTTCGACCTTCAGGGTCGTCCCGACACGCCCATGTCGTACTCCAGCCATGTCACTTTGAGGAACATTGACTTCGACTGTGCCACTTTCTTCCAGGTTCAGAATGCTCCCGAGCAGTACGGTCTTCGCGACTTCACGTTTGAGAACCTGAATGTCCGTGCAACAAAAAACGCTGACTATGAAGCCAGCGTTATTGCGAACAGCACCTGGAAGAAGGTCACTGTGGTTAAGGTGGAGAAATGACGTTTACTTTGTTTTTCGCTCATTAACGACATCTTTTATGGCATCAAGGAAGCCATAGCCATATAGTTCATCCGGTTCAAGATAACCGCCCTCAGCCCATTCGTTCCAAGCGAAAAGGAAGATTTTGTCAGTCTTATAATACTTCTGTGCATTTTCAGCCAGAAGCGCGAGATAATGCTTGAACTTCTGTGGACTCACATCCGTGTATGCGCTGCCCTGTTTCTGGTGGCGTGGTGTGTTGTCCCAATCAGTGAAAGCGCATGGAATCATTTTGGTACTTCCCATTGGACGAAGACGTAGAATATTCTGCCATACTTCGTCATAGTCGTGCTGTTTTACCTCTGTTTGTTTTCTTCCACCGGAGAGTCCTATATTGATATGCAGTAGTCGTTTCAGTTCACGGGTATAGCGCATTAAGGGATAAAGGATCTTGCTTTTTGTGCGGTTTTGGTTCACCCCATGCACATATCCTGGATTCATCTCCACTCCATATGAGAACCTGCTGCGGTCCCATGAAGTGTCGAAACTCGAGGAAGCGCTCTGATAGATATAAGTCAGTCCATCAAAGCCCGCCTCTTGAGCCATCTTTGTCCAGCAATCCAGGAGTTTGTTCAACTTCAAGATGATATGTGGGGCATAAATCAGCAGTACAGGCTTGTTGCCCTCCTTCATATAGCGAGGGTCCTTGAAGAAGGGCAGGAGATAGTTGAAATGGTCCACCCACAACTTTTCGTTATTGAAATCGTCGTAAATGAGGATTTTCGAGGAGTTCTTGTCGGATGATTTCCAAATATCCCTCCATTCTCCATTAGCCCAAGAAATACAGTACTTGATATCGATTTCGGGATGTGCAAGCAGCATTTCCATGGGTTTCTGTAGCAACAATTTACCACTGAACCAGTAATGATACATACAGAAGCCGTAGATGCCATAGTCGCGTGCGAGTTGACATTGCCATTTCAAGGTTTCCACGTCGCTTAGATCATAATAGTTTCCATCAAGTGGCACTCGTGGCTGGTTATGTCCTTCAAAGAGCGGGCGAGCGTTTCTTACATTCACCCATTCAGTAAAGCCTTTTCCCCACCATTCATCATTTTCGGGTATGGTGTGGAATTGAGGCAGGTAAAAGGGGATAATCTTCATGGTTCTATTTGTTTCACGACCTTGGCCGGCACCCCTGCAACCACAGAGTATGGCGGAACGTCTTTTGTGACCACGGCATTGGCTGCGATGATGGCGCCGTCACCCACCTTGACACCTGGGAGGATAGTGGTCTTGTCGCCAATCCACACATTCCGGCCTATTATTACTTCGCCAGGAGATACGATTTTTCGTTGCATGGGAGCGAGCAACAGATCCTCATACTTGCTTTCGCCATGCGCATTGTCTGTAATCAGAACAAAACGCCCAGTCAGTGTCCCTTCACCAATCACAATGTGGTTGGCGCAGGTCACATGTGTGTATTCACCCAAAGACACCTTGCTGCCAACAACCATTCTGGGGGTATTGCCATCCACAGTGCAGGTTTCCAGCACACAATGGCCCATGACAGAAGTGTTGTCGCCGACCTCCATGAACTGGGGATTAAAGATTTGTACTTCTGGAGCGAGCAGTGATCCCTTGCCAAAACGCTTGAATCTACCTTTAAGTCTGGCAGTCACGATGTTTCGGTGGCAGATATATACAGGATAGAACAATCGAGACGGCCATATACGCAGCATGTATCCCAACAGTTTTCCAATAGACGCAAAAATGCTGATGATCAGTTTATTCATCTTTCAGGATTTGATGGTATATGTCGATCAAAGTCGATTTGATGGTTTCAGGGTTATGTCTGTCGTGAGCCTTGCGCATTGCGTTTTCGCTCAGTGTCAGTTGTAGTTGTGGGTTTCCGAGAAGCGTTTTAATCTTTGCTGCAAGGTCGTAAGGTGCATTGGCAGGAATCAGCAGTCCTGTCTCTCCGTCTTTCACCAACGATGGTATTCCTCCCACGTTCGTGGCAATCACAGGAACACCCAGATACTGTGCCTCGCAGATGCTATTAGGGCTATTGTCGATGTAACTTGGGTGCACCATACAGCTGCACTGGCATAATGCATCGGCCAGTTGTTCTTGGGAGGCTGTTCCCATCACGTTGACGGCTACATCCTCGGCCTTGATTTTGAACTTGTGTTCATAGAAACGGATATCGCTCACGCCATACACTTTCCATTCGTAGTCTATGTCGGTGAACTGCCTGAGTATTCTCGCTGTTTTCAGGATGAGGTCAGCGCCCTTGTACCAAGGGTTTGAGATGACGCTGACAATTGTCTTTCTTTGTTGCTCATTCTGATGCCACCTCTTGTCGCCATGGATAAAGGAATCGCGGAGAGCTTCCTCGCAATGGAAATACTTTGCCTTTGGATTGAACAGCGACACCATCGACTTGTCCCAGTCGGTACGTCCCATGAAGTACTGACACCTTTGTATGGTTTCCACCTCGCTTTGTGCTCTTTTCTGGAAAGCCTGCCTACTTCTTATCCCGATGAACCGCCGGCGAAGTGTCAGTCCTTTTCCAAAAAGGAAATCCCATTGGTTCACATCTACAGGGAACAAGGCATTCTCTATTGGAGGGATGCAGCCTTGTAAATGGATCAGCACCGGCACATCCACTTGGCCGCAGATTTGTCCAAAGTCATTCTCGCTGCCGAAGATTTGGATGAGGTCGGGTCGGAAATCACGGACAATCTCTAAAAAGAGGTCAAGGGTATGCGGTTTAGAAATCGGATAATACACCACACCTTCGACCTCTTGTCGGAAAGTCTCCTCAGGATAGTCGAAAGCGACTCCCAATTCAACCTCATCGACAGTCCGCACAATCCTCTCCAAAGATGATATCCACCCACCGCCATTGTGGCTGTTGGTGCGAGGGCTGTACATGGAAGGAGTTACCGAAAACCAAAGAACACGCATGATCGTGTAATAGGGAGTTAAAAAGGAAGTTAATTCGCTTCGCTCATGGAAGTTAAAGTGGGAGTTAATTCGCTTCGCTCATGGGAGTTAAAGAGGGAGTTAGTTTACCACCAGGGCCAGTTCCAGCCACCGTCGTCGTCAGCGATGGTGAAGTTGACCACAACATTCACTTTCTTCAGTTTGTTACCCACTTGGTATTGGTACTGCATGATAACCGTATGTTTGTCGTTTCCTTGGCAGATGTCGGGATGGCATCCGCAAGCCCAGTTGAAGAGGTCACTTCCGATTTCTATATAGACATGGCTGTCGGTGTTCCAGATGGTGGTGTATCCTTTAGAGTTGAACCATCCTCCGTAAGTGGCGGCAGCGGTGTTGTTTCCGACGCTTCCATCGGGGTTGATGGGTACGATGTTGATGATGTTGTTCTCGTTGTATTCTGAAACGGTGATGCCGAGTAGTTTGCAGAAGTCCTGGAAGTCGATGTTGACCTGTACGTCCTGTTTATACCCGTTGGCCATGGACAATTCCACGTCGTAGTTCAGGGTTCCCACGACCTCCTCGTCTTCGATGGGTGTCACCTCTTCTGGTACGGGAATGTTGTTGATGAGGTTGTCCATGAAGTCGCGTCTGTTCTCGAGCCATTTCTTCATCTTGGCCGTTTCGTTAGCGGGTTTGAATCCAGATAATGGGAATCGTTGTAGGTCTCGGTCCAGAGGTCCTCGGTTCAGGTGAGTGAGGTATTTCTCCATTTGTTCCCAGTTTCTGCTGACGATGGAGTCGCTGTACATGTTCCATACCTCCTTATATCGTTCCACGAAAGGTTTGCAGGCGAAGAGGTCGGTGAAGAAAGCAGGCAGTTTGTAGTTGCCATTCTGTTTGAGAGGGTTGCTACCCATGACGGTTTCGCGGTAGTCACGGAAGAAGGTGTGTCCGGTGTACATGTCGCTCCAGCTGAAGTCGTATGCAGCGTCCCAGTCCCAAACGGGTCCGAAGAAGAACTTTCCGTCTCCGTCCTTGAAGAGGAAGATGCTTCGTGGTGCAGACAGTTCGACATTATAGACGAATTCCTGTATCATCAGGTATCGTATGAACGACTCCATGTCCAGTAGTGCTTCCGCCTGTTGGTAGTCCTTACTTTTGATGGCTCTCTCCAGAGTTGCGAACACCTCTTTGATGGAGTCGAGTTTTTCGGGTGTGAGGTCTTCTTCTTCGGGGTATTTCACAGCCATAGGCATGCTATAGACCTTCGTGTAGAAGTTGTCGTTGGCATCAGGGCTGAGATCCGGTCCGTCGTCCTGGTCGAGTGTTAGTAGCAGTCCCTTGTCCTTGCTGATGTTCACTCGGTTGCTGCCTTGTTCTATTTGTTCGGTGATTTGGTACAGTCCGATGTAGTCACCGTTGAGGAACACCTCGGCGTATCTTGTATGGTTGGTGTATGGCAGTCCCATCCATTCGGCCATTTCGAAGACGAATGTGTTCATCAGGTCGGTCACGTCTCTGTAGTTAGCGAGCAGTACCCATTTCTTGGCTTTGTCGAGTCCCAGGATCTTATGTTTTTCGTTGAGTTTGATTCTGTACGGTTTCTTGTCGTACCATTTGAATGAGGAGTTGCCCCTTCCTCGAATCTTGCCTTCAGCGGAGTAGTTGCTGAACTCGCCTTTGGCATCGATGGAGATGAAGCAATCGACATAGTCCTCTTTTGTGAGTACGGGTTCTCCGTCGCGTGTGGTGATGTTGACAGCGAAGACTCGGTATCCGTTTTTCGTCTCGTTCTCAGTGTCTTCGTCGAAGGTGACCTTGTTGAGTGTACCCACGTCGAAGGGTATGGTGATACCTCCGTTGGTGTTTCCCTGCAGCGTCTGTCCGTTTTTGTCAAAGTCGAAGTTGATGATGCTGTCGGGTGCGTAGGAGAAGTCCCATTCTGTTCCCCAGTTGCTGAAGTGGATGTGGTATCGTTCCTGCGCCTGGGCTTGTTGTCCCAGGGCAAGCATCAGCAGGGAAAAGGATATGATAAGGATGTTTCGCATAATTAGTTTTTGTCGAGAGTCAAGAGGTCTTTGAAAGGTTATTGGTTATAGGTTATAGGTTATTGAGATTAGGCTATAGGCGTTAGCTTTTTTGTCCCGAATTTGAGAATTATAGAATTATCAACGTGGCTGCTAAATTCTAATTTTTAAGGAGTTGGGGAGTAAAGGAGGGTCGGTGCCAGGCACCGACTGAATCTCTACGGACTTTTAGGACTTAAATGACTGCCGCCGCGAGGCGACGGCTATTTCCTGTCGTTAGGTTTTTCTGGACTTAGGTTTATTTGTTGGAGTACATGTCGTCGTAGTACTTCTGGTAGTCGCCGCTGGTGACGTTGTCCATCCATTCTTGGTTGTCGAGGTACCATTTTACGGTTTTCTCTATTCCCTCCTCGAACTGTAGGCTGGGTTGCCATCCGAGTTCGCGTTTGAGTTTGGTGGAGTCGATGGCGTATCTCATGTCGTGACCGGCACGGTCGGTGACGTATGTGATGAGGTTGAGGTCTTCGCCTTCTGTTCTTCCGAGCAGTCGGTCAACAGTTTTGATGAGCACTCTTATGATGTCGATGTTCTTCCACTCGTTGAATCCTCCGATGTTGTATGTTTCGGCGATGATTCCGTGGTGGAAGATGGTGTCGATGGCACGTGCGTGGTCTTCCACATAGAGCCAGTCTCGTACGTTCTCTCCCTTGCCATATACGGGCAGTGGTTTGCGGTGTCGAATGTTGTTGATGAAGAGAGGTATGAGTTTTTCCGGGAACTGGTATGGTCCGTAGTTGTTGGAGCAGTTGGTGACGATTGTGGGCATGCCATATGTGTCGTGGAATGCCCTGACGAAGTGGTCGCTGCTGGCCTTGCTGGCTGAGTAGGGGCTATGTGGGCAGTACTTGGTGGTCTCGCGGAAGAAGTCGTCGCCATAGACCTCGTGTGCGCTGATTTCGGAGGTACGTCCTTCGGGGCAAGTCATTTCGAGTGCGCCATAGACCTCGTCGGTGGAGATGTGGTAGAATCGTTTGTTCTCGTAGCGTTCAGGCAGCGACTCCCAGTAGAGTCTTGCTGCTTGTAGTAGTGAGAGAGTGCCCATGACGTTAGTACGTGCGAATGTGAAAGGGTCCTTGATACTCCGGTCTACATGGCTTTCAGCTGCGAGGTGTATGATTCCGTCGATCTTGTACTGTGGCAGTAGTTGGCAGATGGTGTCGAAGTCGCAGATGTCTGCCCGTACGAAGGTGTAGTTGGGTTGGTCCTCGATGTCGCTGAGGTTTGCGAGGTTACCTGCGTATGTGAGTTTGTCGAGGTTGACGATGTGGTAGTCGGGGTACTTGTTGACGAAGAGCCTTACCACGTGGCTTCCGATGAAACCGGCTCCGCCGGTTATCAGGATGTTATGTTTGGAAGTGGTCATAATAAATATATGGGAGTTAAAGTGGGAGTTAATTCGCTTCGCTCATGGGAGTTAAAGAGGGAGTTAAAGTGGACGATAGGTATGCTAGCGCTTACTTTAGGCTTTAGTTTAGTCAAGAGTCAAGAGTCAAGAGTCGAGGGTCGAGAGGTGAGGAGGTCGGCCTGCGGCCTCAAAATTATAAAAAAATTGGATTATAAAATTATAAAAATTCCTTTTCTGTTATTTGGAGTCGCCTTCGGCGAAAAATCTAACAAATCGAGACAAATCTCACAAATTTTTATAAGGCTTTGAATCAGGTGGACAGCTATGTGCCACCCCTTCGGGGATGCTAAAAACACTGGTGGGGTAGCGTCATGAAAACAAGTTTTCCTGCCTCCACCTCACCCGCGTTTTTTTGAACAACCTGCGGATGTTCAATATCTATCGACCTGATTAGAGTCAAGGGTCGAGAGGTGAGCCTTTTAGGCCTTTTGAAAGGTTATTGGTTATAGGTTATTGGTTATTGAGATTTGGCTTTAGGCGTTATCTAGGGCTTGGCTTTTTATGGGTAGTTTATTCTTTTTTAGTGAACTCGGATTGTCCTATCATTTTCAGATACTCATGCCAGTCTCCCATGTCCTGCCAGTCGTTCTGACTGATGGGATACACTCCGACACGTCTTCCTTGGCTTTTCAATTTTTCCATCAGATGGGTGATGTGAAAGAAGGTGTTAGGGATTTCGTCTAAGAGTGAAGCCTCAAGGATATAGAGTCCGGTATTGATTTTTAAGGTAAGGTCTGGCTTCTCTTCAAATGTCTCAAGCAAGCCATCCTCACTTGTTGTGATGGTTCCGTATGGAATACTGTAGTTTTTGATTGCTGCGACAACAGTCAATTCGTTATGATTTGTATGATGGTATTCCAGCATGGCCGCATAGTCGTCATTGATCAGGATGTCGCAATTGCTCACAAAGAAAGTGCCCTTGATCAGGTCTTTAAGAAAGCGTAAACTGCCTGCTGTGCCCATGGGTTTCTCTTCTTGGAAGAACTGGATATTGTAATCAGTACATGCCAATTGATTGAAATATTGTCGTATTGCGTCAGCTTTATAGTTTAGAGAGATGAGGAAATCGTGGCATCCATGTGCCACAAACTTGTCCATGATGGTCTCAATGATGGTTTTCTCGCAGACGGGAATCAGTGGCTTTGGGTAAATGTTGGTCAAGGGTTTAAGGCGTTCTCCTTTACCTCCGGCCATGATTACCACAGGGATATTGAATTGTTTGAGTTTAGGCTGTTTGTCTTTTAGCAGGTCTTCCCAGAACAAGACATTCGTGAGTTTTCCATGGACATCAAGGATGGGCATCATTTCGATGCGGTTTTCGAACATCATCCTTTTGATGTTAGTAATGTCATCTCCTTCGTTAGCGAAAGTGAATTTCTTCCTCATGATACCCTTGATGGGTGTCATCATCGGTTTGTTCTTGATGACAGAGCGTTGTATGTCCCCAATGCTCACCACCCCCACGAAAGTATCACCGTCAAATACCAGGAGCAGTCGGTAAGAATGCGCCTCCATTTGTTTCAAAGCTGAAATCATGGAGGCATTCACATCTATAGACCTGTTGCTTATTTTTGTGTTCATTGTTTTTTTGGCGTTAGCTCCCTTTCAAGGGTCGAGAGTCAAGAGTCAAGAGTCAAGGGTCGAGAGTCAAGGGTCGAGGGTCGAGCCTTTTAGGCTTTAGGCTTTAGCTCATTGACCATTGAGCATTAAAGTAGAGAGGCGAGGCTTTAGATTTGTTACATTTTTTGGTCGAGGTTTTTGCCTTTCTCCTCATGCTCGAAATTGGGGATAAACTCCTTGATGGCCTCGACTACTTGTGCTTTGGTGAAGTCGTCCTTGGCAAAGATTGCTTCCAGTTTCTCGAAGAAGCGGTTCACTTCATTCAGATCGTGGCGGGCTGTCTGTTCTACGACACCCAGGGACTGGAAGCGGTCCATGTCCACCTTCTCTCCTGGCACGTAGAACTCTTCGTAAGCCTTTTCTCCTGTGGTGTCGCTTTGGAAATACACCACTGGGTAAGTGGAAGAGTCGTACGGCATGTGGTCGGCGACTCGTCTGGCTTCCTCGTCATCTGCGCACTTTATTATCTCATACCCTTCCTCCTCGACGAATTTGTCGCAGATGGAGGAGAAGGTAAGCATCTGCTCCTCTCCGAGTTTCGGGAAGAACACCTCTCCTGGTTTGCCAAGGATGCAAGCCAGCATGCAGATTTGTCCTGACTCCTCAGGGGAGACGAAGTACCGCCTTACGTCGTTTGGTG
This sequence comes from Bacteroidaceae bacterium, assembly GCA_017509605.1. Classification (GTDB taxonomy): domain Bacteria; phylum Bacteroidota; class Bacteroidia; order Bacteroidales; family Bacteroidaceae; genus RUG11857. The sequence continues at coordinate 80,617 of JAFWPH010000009.1, forward strand.
CTGCGAGGGGTTGTTTTTTCTGCAAGCGGTGCAGCCATCCGTCAGGAAGTGATCCGTTGCTGAAGGCCACGTTGGCGAACCGAGCGGTGGTGACCTTGAAGTGAGGACTGTATGCCATCACCAGATCCTCCATGATACGTTTTGAGGCACCCATGATGTTCACTGGGTTGGCCGCCTTGTCGGTGCTCACGCAGAAGAAATGCTTGGGCGGATAGACGGTTAGCAAGTCCATTAGGCGCTTCGCCTTAATGTCGTTGTTCTCGATCAGCGCCTGTACGCTGTAGCGGTCTTTTTCGCTGCGCACATGCTTGTGGGCGGAGAAGTTTGCCACGATGTCGAAGCCCTTTTCTTCGCGGAAGATTCGCTCGAAGATGGGGTCCGCGAAATTCAGTGTGTATGTACGGTATTCCTGAGGAACCTGCAGGCCGTATGTGGAGCGTAGGTCACGTGTGAGTTCAGCGAGTCCGTTCTCGTTGAGATCGACCACGAGCAGTTCGGCGGGCTTGAACTTGCATATTGCTTTGATGAAACTCGAGCCGATGCTACCCGCTCCTCCAATCACGCAGACAGACTTCCCCTCAATCTCGTGCGAAAGCGTCTCTTTGTTTGCCTCGATGTCGTCAGCGAACATGCTCTGAGGCCGCATGATGACATGATCAGCTATGAACTTGTCTAAGATGAACATTTTCTTTCTAGGCCTTTTGTCCCGAATTATCGAATTTGAGATTTTTTCAACTTGATACCTATATTCTTTTCTCTAAGGAGTTGAGGAGGGGAGGAGGTCGGTGCCTGGCACCGACTGAATAGCTACGGATTTTTAGGACTTTAAGGACTGCCGCCGCGAGGCGACGGCTTTAACCAGGCCTTTCTAGACTATAGTTTTTTTGTCCCGAATTAGAGAATTATTGAATTTTCAACGTGGTTCCAATGTTCTATAATAGAAAACAACTATAACAACCAAGAACAACAAAGAAAAGCCTGGGGGCTTTGAATCAGGTGGACAGCTATGTGCCACCCCTTCGGGGATGCTAAAAACACTGGTGGGGTAGCGTCATGAAAACAAGTTTTCCTGCCTCCACCTCACCCGCGTTTTTTTGAACAACC
>JAFWPH010000039.1 GCA_017509605.1 Bacteroidaceae bacterium
GAGCAGATGTTTGCCGACGACTTCCTTCAGATTCCGCGTCGCCACGGACACCCTTGTCTTTAGCTGTAGCCTTCCCGTTATCAGGGCGGCTTGGGGACTTGCACCCGTTAGAGTATGCCCATGCTGGGCGAACAAGAAGAAGAGCAAAAGAAGAGGGTTTTCTTTTGCTCTTCGCTCGTTTATTCGCAACTTTGACACTAAAAGGCCCAAGTTACTACATCACGGTACAAGAAATAAACCCGTTTATTTCATTATGCCCTCGATTTTTCGTAACTTTGCATTTTATTTGCGACAGAGGAAAGCATGCAATAAGACCTTTTCAAGAACATAATAACAACAAGAATATGACTATTGAGAACAAGTTAACGGCCAGTGTGGCAAACGCCATCAAGACACTTTATGGCCAGGAGGTTGACAGCAAACAAGTACAGCTACAAAAAACACGTAAGGAATACGAAGGCAATCTCACTGTGGTGGTCTTCCCCTTCCTACGCATCTCCAAGAAGAAACCCGATGCCACTGCGACTGAGATTGGCGATTACCTCAAGCAACAACTGCCCGACATCGTAGAACGATACAATGTGGTGGGCGGATTCCTTAACCTCGTCCTCAACCAGAACAGCTGGGTCGGTATGCTCAACCAAATATGCAATGACCCCGACTATGGCATCACACCCGCAACCGAAGCATCACCACTGGTGATGATAGAATACTCATCGCCCAACACCAACAAACCACTCCACCTCGGACACGTGCGCAACAACCTGCTCGGAAGCGCGCTCGCACGCATCGTGGAGGCCTGTGGCAACAAGGTGGTCAAGACCAACATCGTCAACGACCGAGGCATACATATCTGCAAATCCATGCTCGCATGGCTGAAATGGGGAAACGGAGCTACTCCCGAATCCACTGGCAAGAAAGGCGACCACCTCATCGGCGATTTCTACGTGGCTTTCGACAAGCACTACAAGGCTGAATGCCAACAATTAGAGGCACAATTCATCGCCGAAGGAATGGACCCTGAAGCAGCCAAGGAGAAAGCCAAGAACGAGGCACCCCTCATCAAAGAAGCCCACGAGATGCTCGTGAAGTGGGAACAGGGCGACGAGGAAGTGCGTGCGCTCTGGAAACGCATGAACGAATGGGTGTATGCCGGATTCGACGAGACCTACAAGATGATGGGCGTGAGCTTCGACAAGATCTATTACGAAAGCGACACTTACCTCGAGGGCAAGGAGAAGGTGGAGGAAGGACTGGAGAAAGGTATCTTCTACCGCCGCGAAGACAACTCTGTTTGGGCAGACCTGCGCGACAACGGACTCGACGAGAAACTGCTCCTGCGCTCCGATGGCACATCAGTCTATATGACACAGGACATCGGAACCGCCAAGATGCGCTTCGAGGACTACCCCATCGACAAGATGATCTACGTGGTGGGCAATGAACAGAACTACCACTTCCAGGTGCTGTCCATCCTCCTCGACAAACTCGGATTCAAATGGGGCAAGGACCTCGTGCATTTCTCCTACGGCATGGTGGAACTGCCCAACGGCAAGATGAAGAGCCGTGAGGGAACAGTGGTGGATGCCGACGACCTCATGGCCGAGATGATACGGCAAGCGAAGGAGGTGTCGAGAGAGAGCGGCAAGTTCACCGACATGCCCGAGGAAGAAGCCGATGAAATCGCCCGCATGGTGGGACTGGGTGCGCTGAAGTACTTCATCCTCAAGGTCGATGCACGCAAGAACATGCTCTTCAACCCCGCTGAGAGCATCGATTTCAACGGCAATACCGGTCCGTTTATCCAATACACCTACGCGCGTATCTCATCCATCCTCCGAAAGGCTGCTGAGGCTGGAATCGCTCTGCCCGAGGAGGTACCCAACGATGTGGAACTCGCCGAGAAAGAGAAAGCGATCATCCAGAAACTCAACGACTTCAAGGCCACAGTGCTCGACGCAGGCAACAACTACAATCCATCAGGCATCGCCAACTACTGCTACGAACTCACCAAGGAGTACAACCAGTACTACCACGACTTCAGCATCCTCCGCGAACCGGACGAGCAGAAGAAGGTGATGCGTCTGGTGCTCTCCAAAGCCGTCGCCAAGGTGGTCAAGACCGGAATGGGACTGCTCGGCATCGAAATGCCCGAGAGAATGTAAGCTTTAGACCCTTGACTCTTGACTCTTGACCCTTGACCCTCGACTCTTGACCCTTGACTCTTGACCCTTGACTCTTGACCCTTGACTCTTGACCCTTGACTCTTGACCCTTGACTCTTGACTGTATATCAATATGCCTCTGCCTACTGACGTTCCCGACTATCGCCACGACACCGTGCTGCCGCTTCCCATGGAAGTAACCGCTGACGCATGGGCTGTCGATGCTGCGTGCAGCGGCAACCCTGGTAAGATGGAATACCAGGGAATAGACCTTGCTACCGGAGCGCAGCTATTCCACTTCGGCCCCGTCCATGGCACCAACAACATCGGTGAGTTCCTCGCTATAGTGCATGCGCTCGCGCTCATGCAGCAACGTGGCTTGACCAGCAAGACCATCTACTCCGACAGCTACAACGCCATACTCTGGGTGAGGAAACGCAAATGCAAGACCACACTCGAGCGCAACCCACAGACCGAACGCCTGCACCAAATCATCGCACGCGCCGAGAACTGGTTGCGCACGCACACTTACGCCAACCCCATCGTGAAATGGGAGACCGAACGCTGGGGAGAAATCCCCGCAGACTTCGGCAGAAAATAATCCTGTTTTGTCCGAGCCGTCCGAATAAAAAAACAAAAATCCAATGCGAGAATTTTTCAAGATGATGGGCAAGTATTTCGCCCCCTATAAGAAATACATAGGAGCCACTTTCCTGATGAACGTGCTGACCGCACTGTTCAACGTGTTCTCATTCTCCTTGCTGCTGCCTATCCTCAACATCCTCTTCGGCATCGAACAGAAACACTATGACTACATGGCATGGGGGAGCGCCAACCTCAAGGACACCATCATCAACAACTTCTACTACTACGCCCAAAGTCTGGTGGAAACCTACGGACCATCCACCACCCTGCTCTACCTGGGCATGATGCTCGCATTCATGACTCTGCTCAAGACCGGATGCTATTTTGCCGGTTCAGCATTCCTCATGCCTATGCGTACGGGCGTGGTGCGCGACATCAGAAACGAAATCTACAACAAGATACTCGCACTGCCACTCTCCTTCTTCTCTGAGGAAAGGAAAGGCGACATCCTGGCACGCGTCAGCACCGATGTCAACGAAGTCGATACATCCATCACCAACTCCCTCGATACCCTCATCAAGAATCCCATCTTCATCATCATCTATGTGGGAACGCTCATCGCACTGAGCTGGCAACTTACACTCTTCACGCTTCTGGTGGTGCCTTTCCTCGCCTACGGAATCGGCTTCATCGGACGTAAACTCAAACGCACTTCGCTCTACGCGCAGAGCAAATGGAGCGACGGACTGAGCCAAATCGAGGAGACGTTAGGCGGACTGCGAATCATCAAGGCTTTCATCGCCGAGAAGAAGATGAGCAAGAGGTTCCACAAGGTGAACGATGAGTTCCGGACAGCCAACATGAAGGTGTCGATACGACAGGCAGCGGCACATCCCGTCAGCGAGTTCCTCGGCACGGTGATGATCGTGATCGTACTGTGGTTTGGCGGCACCTTGATCCTATCCAACAACTCGCCCATCGACGCCAGCATGTTCATCTACTATCTCGTCATCCTCTACACCACCCTGCAACCCATCAAGGACCTCTCCAAAGCCAGCTACAACATACCCAAGGGTATGGCGTCAATGGAGCGAATCAACAAGATCCTCAACGCGGAGAATCCCATCAAGGAAGTGGAAAACCCAATCAGCATCGACGGACTGCACCAATCCATCGAACTGAAGCATGTGTCGTTCAGTTACAACAGTACCAGGGAAATACTTCATGATATCAACATGACCATCGAGAAGGGCAAGACCATTGCCATCGTCGGACAGTCCGGGTCGGGCAAGAGCACACTTGTTGATCTCATACCGCGCTATCACGACATTACCGAGGGCGAGATCCTCATCGACGGTAAGAATATCAAAGACATGTCGTTGCACGCACTGCGGTCCATTATCGGCAACGTGAACCAAGAGGCCATACTCTTCAACGACACGGTGTTCAACAACATCGCCTTTGGTGTGGAGCACGCCACTCAGGAACAGGTGGAGGCAGCGGCGCGTATCGCCAACGCTCACGACTTCATCATGGAGATGGAAAACGGCTACCAATCAAGCGTGGGAGACCGGGGATGCCTGCTCAGCGGTGGACAGAGGCAACGCATCTCTATTGCGAGAGCCATCCTCAAGAACCCACCCATACTTATCCTCGACGAGGCCACATCTGCTCTCGACACAGAGTCGGAAAAACTGGTTCAGGACGCACTTGAGAAACTCATGCATTCACGAACCACCATCGCCATCGCACACAGACTTTCCACCATCCGCAATTCAGACGAGATCTACGTTCTCCATGAGGGACAAATCGTGGAGCGAGGCACACACGAACAACTGCTTGCACTCGGAGGCTACTACAAGAAACTCAACGACATGCAAGCCCTTTGATGCTATAGATTCTATAGTTCCTATAGTATCTATAGTTTCTATAGCATCTATAGCTTCTATCTTTTCTTAAACAAATTGATGCCCAACCATACCACAGCCAGCGCGAACACGGCTGTGATGAGATAGCTTGTTGTGTCTTTCAGTACGCTGGTCATCCAGATGCTTGCAACCAGACAAACCAGCACCAACACGAACGACACAATCATCATTGCTTTACTTAACTTCCACATAAGTTATTATCTTTTAAGTTCATTCGCCACGCCCTTGGAAGTTGTAAAAAAGGACATTACTATCGTCCAATTACTGTCGTCCATTTTAACTTCCTCTTTAACTCCCCCTTTAACTCCCATTTACTTGTTCAGTTTCCAGGTCACACCGTCCTTGGTGTCCTTCACGATGAAGCCGAGTTGGGCGAGGTTGTCGCGGATGAGGTCAGAGGTGGCCCAATCCTTGTTGGCCTTGGCCTTGGCGCGCTGCTCCAACAACATATCTACTACCTTGCCGAACGCCTCCTCACGAGCGGGGTTGTTCTCTCCCGATGAGGTCTTGAGACCGAGAATATCGAAGGCAAAGGTATGGAACACCGTCTTGAGCGCCTCAAGAGCATCCGCCGTGATACTTTCCTTCTTGTCTTGTATCAAGTTGATGACACGGCAAGCATCGAAAAGGTTGCTGATGACAATAGGCGTGTTGAGGTCGTCGTTCATGGCCTCGTAGCACTTCTTCTGCAGTTCTTCCACATACTCCATCTTGATGGTGCCACCCTTCTTAGTCTCTAAGGCATCAAGGGCGCGGTAGCCATCGAGCAGTCGCTCCAGACCTTTCTCGCTGGCCTTAAGGGCATCGTTGCTGAAATCCACGGTTGAACGGTAGTGAGCCTGAAGGATGAAGAAACGGATGGTCATGGCGGTGTAAGCCTGTTCCAATGCGGGATGGTCTCCGCTGAAGAATTGCGGCAACGTGATGAAGTTGTTGAGGCTCTTGCCCATCTTCTGGCCGTTGATGGTAATCATGTTGTTGTGCATCCAGTAGTGGACCATGTCGTCGCCCTGGCTCGCCACCGACTGGGCGATCTCACACTCATGGTGCGGGAACACGAGGTCGAGGCCTCCTCCGTGGATGTCGAAATGGTTGCCAAGATACTTACGGCCCATGGCGGTGCACTCGCAATGCCAGCCTGGGAAACCATCGCTCCAAGGCGAGGGCCAGCGCATGATATGTTCGGGCTGAGCCGCCTTCCAGAGGGCGAAATCAACCTGGTTCTTCTTCTCATCCACGCCAGCAAGCTCACGTGAGTTATTGATGATGTCGTCAAGATTACGCCCCGAGAGTTTGCCGTAATGATGGTCTTTGTTGTATTTCTCCACATCGAAATACACCGAACCGTTACTGATATAAGCGTAGCCGTTGTCGAGTATCTCCTGCACAAGCTGCTGTTGCTCGATGATGTGCCCAGAGGCATGTGGCTCGATGCTCGGACGCAACACGTTCAGCGCATCCATGGCGTCGTGGAAACGGTTGGTGAAGTACTGAGCAACCTCCATCGGCTCAAGCTGCTCCAGACGAGCCTTCTTGGCGATCTTGTCCTCACCCTCGTCTGCATCGTGCTCCAAATGACCTACATCGGTGATGTTGCGAACATATCTCACCTTGTAACCGATGTGCTGCAGATAGCGGAACACCACATCGAAAGTGATGGCAGGCCGCGCATGACCCAAATGGGCGTCGCCATAGACCGTAGGTCCACAGACATACATTCCCACATGAGGGGCGTTGATTGGTTTGAACAATTCTTTCCTGCGTGTCAAGGTGTTGTAAATCAATAGTGGCTGTTCCATAATCTGTTGTTTTTAGTTGGTCTATTGTCAAAATTGCATTTTGAAATGCAAAGTTATGACTTTTCTAATGAATATCGTCTATTGCACCCCATTTTTTAAGAGCTAAAACCTAAAGCCGAGAGCCTAAAGCCGAGAGTATAGAGTCTTTTTCATTGGTCGCTGCGCTCAAAATTATAGAAAAATTGAATAAAAAAATTTTTGAATCTAATTTTCTTATCATTTTGAGGCCGAAGGCCGACCTTATATTGTCGGGTCGAGAGCCTAAAGTCTAGTCCATGGGGGTACGCAGGCTGCCAGCCTGCGAGTTATCACCCGAATGGCCACTAAAGCCTAAAGCCTCTTCTACATGGGATCTACATCGAAGTAGATGATGGCGCTCTTGTATTTCTGATGGATATTGTCGTGAATGATATGGAGAATCTGCTTGGCCTTCGACACAGAAGCGGTAGCCTCCACTTTAAGGATAATCTTGCGGATGTGGAGCGACTGCACGCGTGAAATCACCGGCCGGTCAGGACCCAGCACACGCAGACCGAACGAGGCGCGCATCTGAGCGGCCATCTCCTGCGCCACTTTGTCGGCTGTTGCCTCTTCACGGTGTTTCACATAGATATAGATGAGACGGTAGAAGGGAGGGTAATGAAAAAGACGCCTCTCAGCCACTTGGCTCTCAAACATCCCGATGAAATCGTTGTTTTTCACTTGCGAGAACAATGGATGGTCAGGTTTTCTCGTCTGCAGGATGACCTTCCCGCGACGTCCCTGGCGTCCAGCTCTGCCACTGACCTGTACCAGCATCTGGAAGGCGCGTTCATAACTGCGGAAGTCGGGATAATTGACCATCGAGTCGGCGTCGAGAATGCATACAACGCTCACACCGCTGAAATCAAGCCCTTTGGTCACCATCTGGGTGCCTATCAGAATGTCGGCCTTGTGTTCGGAGAAATCTGTGATGATGCGCTCATACGACTTGCGGGTCTTGGCGGTGTCGAGGTCCATGCGCATGACTTTGGCCTCGGGAAAGATTTTGCTGATGAGATCCTCGAGTTGCTCTGTGCCTACACCGATACCGCGGAGGTCGCGTTCACCGCAATTGGGACATGCTGCCGGTATTTGATACGTGTAGCCGCAGTAATGGCAGGTCATCTGATGAACCGAACGGTGATAGGTAAGGCTCACATCGCAATGCTCGCAACGAGGCACCCATCCGCAAGTCCTGCATTCCACGTATTGGGAGTAGCCTCTGCGGTTCTGGAAGAGGATAACCTGCTCATGGCGGTCGAGGGCTGCATTGATGGCATCTATCACTTCCTGGGAGAAGGGGCCTTTCATCCGTTTCTGTTGACGCAGACGTTGGATATCAACAATATGGATTTCAGGCAGTTCAATATTCTGGTAGCGTTCGGTCATCGCCACATAGTTGGCTTTTCCCAGAGTAGTGTTGTAATAGGTTTCCACACTGGGAGTGGCGGTGCCGTAAAGCACCTGGCAGTTGCCTAATTGGTGGGCGAGCATCACAGCGCACGAACGGGCGTGGTAACGGGGGGCAGGGTCCTGCTGCTTGTACGAGGATTCATGCTCCTCATCCACAATAACCAATCCTAAGTTATTGAATGGCAGAAAGATAGAGGAACGAACACCGAGAATCAGTTTGTAGGGTCTGTCCGACAGTTGTTTCTTATACACTTCCACCCGCTCGGCATCGGGAAACTTGGAGTGATAAACACCCATGTCGTTGCCGAAGAACTGACGGAGGCGATCGGTAATCTGTGTGGTAAGGGCTATCTCAGGCAACAAATAGAGCACCTGCTTCCCCTCGTCAATGTATTTCTTGATGAGGTGGATATACACTTCAGTCTTGCCACTCGATGTCACACCATGCAACAAGGTCTGTGGGGTGATCGTGAGACTTGAGCAAATGGCATCCAAGGCTGTCTGCTGCTGTGGGTTAAGCGTGTGGATCTCGCGTCTTCCGTCATCCTTCCCGTCGTTATCGAGCCGTGATGTGGTGATCTCATACTGTATCAGCACCTTTTTCTGCAACAAAGCACTGAACACGCTGGCCGCCGCACCTGTCTTCTTCATCAGTTCGCTCTTGCGCACCGGATATCGCTCCGCGCCTGTGACATCATTGTTCTCAATATAGCCCGACAACTGCAAGTAGGCCACCACCATCTCCTGCTGCTTCACTGAACGTTGGAGGGCATTGAGCAAGGTGTTGACACGCTCGGGACGCAAATCGCCAGCAAGACGCACCATTGTCTCGGTCTTCGGGCGATAACCCACCCTGAGCGACTCTTTCACGCTTACCAGTCCTTTGGCCATGAGTGAGGATACCACTGGCAACACAGAGTGAAGACCACAAGCCTTCTGCAGGGCGAGGATATTGATCTCCTTCTCCCTCTCCACGGCATTGAAGACGATGTTCTCGCGCTCCGTCAGCAGACTGGTCGCTTCAAAGTCCTCGTTGACCACGATGACAGTCTCGCTCTCCAGTTTCATGCCTGCGGGCAAAGCCGCCTTATAGACATCGCCAAGAGAGCACATATAGTAGTCAGCGATCCACCGCCACAAACGCAGTTGCTGACCGGTGACCACAGGAGCCGCATCCAACACTTCCATCACATCCTTCACTTCCACCCCGCTGTTGTTCTCGTCGTGCACAGAGAGGATAATGGCGGTATATATCTTCTTCGCACCAAACTGCACAACAACCCTCTTCCCCACAGCCACAGCTGCGGTAAGGTTAGCCGGCACCGAGTAAGTGTAACTATCGGCCAATGGCAAGGGAAGAATGACATCTACGAACATGGAGGGATGAAATACTAAGGGTTGGTGGTTGGACAAACAGTCTTTCTCTTCACTGATGATACAAAATTACTGCAAAAAAACGACATGACAAAGGAAACTTGGGACATATACCCCAAAAAACAAGGCGGCCGAGCTAACCCGACCGCCTTGTTTCTTATCATATTGAGATAGGTTTATAATGACATTTATTTCACGATAACCTTCTTACCACCGATGATATAGATGCCAGGAGCGAGGTTGTAGCTACGACTACTACCAGCGCTTACATGGTCAGTGACAACCAAACGGCCAGAAATATCGTGGATACGAATGTCAACATCATTATTTGATACGACATTGACACTGCCATCAGTTACACTGAAATCCACAGGATTCTTCACTGCGGGAGCTGTGACACTGTTGAGAACGGAATCGTCGAGGAACCAGAGTCCGTACATGTTGGCGTCAACACTTTCCGTCGTGGTGTAATACACACGGAATGGAGCGATCTTCACTGTATTGCTCTTTTGGAGTGTAGAGGAATTCCAGAAGTATTCCTTAGAGTAATATAAAATATTGTCGGTCTTATCCTTGCGTACACCATTGAAATTACCGTATCCTGTCATGGTTCCAGTGGTGGCTGTCATCGCTGTAGGTGAGTTCGTCTTGACGAAGTTGACACCTGTAGCTTCCACAACAAACGAGGTAGCATCCGTTTTCTCTGATGATGTTACATGATAAGGTGTGTTGGCTCTCGCTATACCAGTAGAGACAGGGTTAGCCACTAATTTGTATGCCTTTCCGTAAATATCAAGCTGTCGTTTCTCTTCGTCTGTATATTCTTCACCAATACTGTTAATTGTATAGAAAGTGAGATTCTCATCCACCTGGTCTGAAGCGGGTTTGAAGTGTCCGTTGGGATCAAGTGAAATATTGAATGGCATGATGATGGTGGCTTGTGCCACAGTGGTCAAACCATGGTCAGCAGGTGCTGTAATCTTGCGCTCGTAATGAACCTTTCGTGTTCCGGTACGGAAACTGAATGGCGTGTAGAACGGCTGCTGGTCGTAAATGGTGATGTCACTGACAGCAAGGCCACCTTCACCACCTGCTACCATATTGTTCATAGAATAACTGAATCCGGATGGCATGAAGAACAAGCAGTTGTCTGCTGTTGCATTTTGCAGGGTCGTGAAAGAATCATCCTCATCAGAAGACGAGACAGAAGTCAGAGCCGACATATCCACATAGAGGATGGTACGCAGTGGGTCACCACTATAAGTAGTGGCACTGTAGGTATCCTTCACCATTTCAGCCTGTATAGCTTCAATAATCTGGTTGAGAGGGAGATAACCCTCAGCGGTTCCAGAACCACTGACCACCCTGCTTGTGACTTTCACTCCATAGAAAGTATGCGTCTCATCGAGGTCATTGTCATCGGCGATGCCACCTTTGACATTCTTTACCTTAAGGGTTGAAGTATAAATAGGTGTCACTTCTATTACGGGCTCCTCAATCACCTTCGAGGGTTGCACAATGGCTCTATAATACGCCCACTCCTCATGACTGTTGGTCCTCTTGCTTGCAGGCAAGATGTTGTGCAAAGGCTTGTCTATACTATAGACATATACAGTCTTTGTAGCGTTGTTGGCCAGTTTAATGTCCTCATATCGAGCCGAAGACTTGTTGAATTCGTATTCTGTCAACCAACCTCCTGTGTTCGTTAAGGTCTCGATGTTGGAAGTCTTGAGTTCCACTGTTCCTGCTTGGTCGGTGTTCACCTTGCTATCGGGAGCGGGTGAGGTGGCACCAGAGAGTTCAAATGGACTTCCTGGGAGATAGAAGTATGAGAGTCCATTGCCCGATGGTGTGCCATACCAACTTGACTTGTTCTCGTTATCTGCATTTCTGAATACCAATTGGTAAGTGCTTTCTGGCGCTGTACTAGGTATTGGCACTACGATAGTGTTGCCGTTATTGAACTTGAAATCTGTGACAGACACGGGCACCTTGTTAATGGCTGTACTACTGCCATTAGGCAAATAACCCACCTCAATATTGGTGATAAACGGGTCGAGCGGTGCAAAAGTGAGATTGACGGTGAAAGAAGCCGCGCTACCAATCTGAAGACCAGAAACAGCAAACTTAATGGCGTCGTTATTATATCCACTGACTGGCACTGAGCATTTACTACCTGCGTTGTCTGTCGTCAAACTGGCAGAACCTTGGACCGTATTTCCGTCAGGACTATAAACAGAACCTGTGAAGCCTGAAGCATTGGGGGCTGACACCACACGAGAAATGGTCAAACCATTAGTGCTACTGGAGCTGTTCCAATTACCATTATTACGAATATAGGAATAACGTGTAGTAGTCCAGAAGAGACCTTCTGTCCACGTATAATAGAATGATTTTTGAGTTTCGTCAAACAGCCAATCACAAGTGGAGGAACTATATGTTTGTGTTGTTGAGATCTCGCCGTTACTTGTAGTATTGATATGGTATAAATATCTGTCATCAGATTCAGAATAGATGGTGTAGGCACCATTGCTCAACTTCGTGATGGTCCATTGAGTTGCATCGGCTGGATTGGTACTGTTACTACCATTACCGTATAAATTATTAGCATTTGTTGCTGTGCCTCCTCTTCTCCTCATATAATACGTCGTGCCGTTATACACGGTTGAAATCAGGTATTTCTCGCCAGAAACCAGTTCATCAATGGAATTGAGCGCTGTATAAGTCACTGATCCATCACCTCTGGCTTCGAAATTCAAAGTTGCCCCTGTGATGCGGTAGTTCTTGGGCGACTCTATATAATAGGTACCGTTTCCCACTTGAATATACCCGTCTTGGACAGTGATATTGGCATTAGGGTCATCGGCTATAATATTCACATTTTCAAGGTCAGTGACATTGGCCTTGCGGAAGAAGTATTTACCATCTGCCGAGTGGTCTGTAAGTTCACCAAGATTGACGATACCTGTATGAACAGATGTTCCATCGCTATTGGGTATTATTTCCTCCACAGCATTGTCCATAACATAGGTCAGCCTCAATTCATTCATGTGCACACACCACTGTGTATTTTTATCCGTATAAGTGATTTTGAAATAGAGAATATTGGAACCTGATCCAAGTGAGTGGTTGAACACCTGGGAATTAGTTCCCGTCAGGGTCATGGATTCGCCACTGCAAGTAGTGGCATTGTATGTAGAACCCTCATTATAAGTATAACGCTCAATCACTGCATTGGGAGCACCAGAATTGGCTGATGCTGGGTTGGAATACTGAGTGCTACGGATATCCATATAATATTGGGTGAAACGATAGCCTTTAGGGGCTATGATGGCAAAGCACTGTCCGTCATAATTGCTTCTATAGTTGTAGAATTCCAACTGATTGTCAGCAAAAACCATGTTATTAGCCATGTGTGTTGGAGCAAAGAAACCTGTTCCTGTACCAGATGCAGTAAGGAGAGCGGCATAACCAGCACCTCCCATAGGATTGGCATTGAGAATCTGTACCGGCACCTGATTGTGGCGCAGGTACTGGAAATACTTACCTGCGTTTCCAGATGGTAAGTCAGAGTACAAAGTTGTACAACTCACCCCATCAATGAAAATGTCTGTACCCGTAGTACCACCACTTTGGGCAAAAACTTGTGCCATTCCTGTCATCACCATGATGACGGACAGAATATAAGTCCTAAATTTCATATTTTTTGATTTTTATGTTATTCCTTATCAATGATAGCTGAGCTTTATGCTATAAGAACTATATCTCTTTTGAAAAATACAAAATTATAGATAATTCCTCACATGGCAAAATTATCGCACAAAAAGTTACCTAAAGATAGAAAATGAGAAGAAAAAGTAGTTATAAACCTACTATTACTGTTTTATTTTCTAGATATGGAGTTTTTTGTCAATAAAGTTTGGTTATTTGAAACGAATCTAATAATTTTGCAACTCAAAGTATATATCTATATAAGAATATGAAGAAGATAAAATACCAAAAACCTCAGATGACTGTCTTCGTATTAGAAGTTAAGGGCGCGCTATGTACCCTTTCTCAAGATGACTGGGCAGACACCAATGTCAGAAATGACATTAACGAAGATGGAAAAGAGGAGATTAATTGGGATCAGAAATGGTAACTTAAAAATATACATCCATCAATCGAGTAGGAGGAAAACGAAGTAGTTTTCTTCCTACTTTCGTTTTCCGACCTCTCACACCACCGTACGTGCCGTTCGGCATACGGCGGTTCCTATTTTGGATTCCATTCGAGATATGAATCCATAAGACACATATAGCC